>CAYXBP010000014.1:0-47868 GCA_964463355.1 uncultured Ruminococcus sp.
CCCTCGCGGGCGACTCGTTTAGTTTACCACATCTTCCGCGTTTTGTCAAGGGTTTCGCATTCCAAGCAAATTCCATTTTTTCTGCATATTTTTGGCTATTTTGACATCAAAGCATCTGTATCGCCTAAAATCGCGGTGAATGTGTTGATTCCTCCCTCACAGGATACGCGCAATCTGCCGTTATGAAGGCGTGCAATCGCCAAAGCAATGCATAAGCCCAAGCCATACCCTCCAGATTCCCTGGTACGTGATGCGTCTACGCGGTAGAAACGATCAAAAATCTTTTTTTGCTGGTCGGCAGTCAGCATCTCACCAGTATTGGAGACAATAATCTGCAATTGCATTTTGCTTGTGCGGTTCATCACAAGATGCACGCTGCCGCCCTTTGATGTGTAACGCATCGCATTATCCAGAAGCACTTCAGTCATACGGCGTATCTTTGCCCAGTCGCCCCGATACACCATGTTTTCTGTGACTGCGTACTCAAACCGTTCGCCTTTTTCAAAAAAAACGCTCTCCCACTCCATACACAAGCCTTTCATTTCGTCGCTGATACGCAGTGATTGCAAATCTGGTTTGATCTCTCCCGCATCGTTCTTCGCTAGAAACAGTAAATCGGCAACCAAGCCCGCCATTCGCTTTGTTTCTCCGCTGATGCTTGACAGCCATTTGCTCTGGCTGTTCACTGTTGCTTCAGGATTCGACAGCACGGCATCAGTGTTGGTTCCAATAACTGTAAGAGGCGTTTTCAGCTCGTGTGTAGCGTCTGATACAAAATCGTTTTGCTTTTGCCACGCCTCAACAATCGGCTTGGACATGATATGCGAAAGCATCGCGCTGACTGCAAATGAAAGTACAGCAGCAAACGCAATGAACAGTATAATATATCTGTGCAAGCTTTGCCGAAGCGAATCATCTTCACTTTCCGTAATCGCAATCTGCCGTTCTCCCGTTTCCGTAACGTTTAAAAGATAGCAAAACTCCATTTCATCTACTGTGATGGTATCCACGCAATCGGGAGGCGATTCCCTTACTGCAATTGCGATTTTACTTGCTGTTTCGTTGGAAAGGGCAATCCTTCCCAACCGCAGCTCTGTCACTGCGCCATCTTCCGTCGCGCGAATCGCAGCCATGCCTATCGTCGGATCAAACAATTTACCTGTTGTTTCTGCTGTATCAAATTGCGTAATTGTCTGTCGCAATGCTGCTGCGGAATCGACATTCCTGCCCTGATAATATGCCCACACGCCCGCGCATAGTGTCGCAAACAGTAACAAAAGCAGCCCCCATGTAATGAGTAGAAAGCGCAATCTCAATTTCTTTGCCATGCTATCCATATCGCCCCAATCCAATCGCATCTTCAATAAACTGTGCTATACTATTATATACGTTTTTTCGCCGTGAAGGAAGTCCTTTTGTTGAATTTCATCTTTTTCCACCATATTCGCACAAAAAAAGATGCAAATTTCGGTATTATGTCCCTTTTCAAAATCCGTAATTTGTGGTATAATAATTTTGTGTATGCGAAATACGTTGAGTGCATATTGGATGTGTGGTCATTATTGAATATATGGAGGGTTACCTTATGCCGAACAAGGAACAGAATCTTTATGAACTCTGGTGCAAAAACGCACGCGATGATGCCGATTTGGTTGCCGAACTCGAATCCATTGCAGGCAACGATGAAGCAATCTGTGAGCGTTTTTATCAAGATCTCGCCTTCGGTACCGGCGGTCTGCGTGGCGTAATTGGAGCAGGTACCGCCCGCATGAACATTTATACAGTACGCCGCGCAACACAAGGCTTTTGCGACTATCTCAATGCTAACTGCAAGAATCCTTCTGTTGCCATTGCTTATGACAGCCGCATCAAATCCGATGTGTTTTCTAAAGCAGCCGCTGAGGTTTTTGCTGCAAATGGTGTCAAGGTTCATATTTACGCCGAACTGATGCCCACCCCCTGCTGCTCCTACGCGGTGCGCGCACTGGGATGCAACGGCGGCGTGGTAGTCACTGCAAGCCATAATCCCTCGAAGTACAACGGCTACAAAGTCTATGGCGAGGATGGCTGCCAGATTACCCTTACCGTTGCCGAAGCCATCATCAACCGTATCAACTCGGTAGACCTGTTTCACGATGTCAAGCATATGGCATACGATGAGGCGGTCGCCGCAGGTCTGATCCAAGCCATCCCACAGAGCCTGATTGATTCTTATTATGCCGAGGTTCGCAAGCAGGGCATTCATACTGATGTGTGTAAAACCAGTGGCTTAAAGTTGGTTTACACTCCCCTGAACGGTACTGGTAATAAGCCCGTTCGTGAGGTGCTGCGCAGCATCGGCATTACCGATATAACCGTTGTCCCCGAGCAGGAAATGCCCGATGGCAACTTCACAACCTGCCCTTACCCGAATCCCGAGATTCGCGAAGCACTGGAATACGGTTTGCGCCTTTGCGATAAGGTGCAGCCTGATCTGCTGCTTGCTACTGACCCAGATGCAGATCGAGTCGGCATTGCTGTGCCCGATGGCAAAGGCGGCTACGCGCTGTTTACAGGCAATGAAGTCGGCGCACTCCTGTTTGAATATATCTGTGCAGAGCGTACCGCAATGGGCACTATGCCAAAGAATCCTGTTGCGGTCAAGACGATCGTTACGACCGATATCGTCAAGGCGATTGCAGCAGAGTACGGTGTGCAGCTCATTGATGTACTCACTGGCTTTAAGTTCATTGGCGAACAGATCGGTCTGCTGGAGCAGAAGGGCGAGGTTGAACGCTATCTCTTCGGCTTTGAGGAAAGCTACGGCTATCTGGCAGGTTCCTATGTGCGGGATAAGGACGCGGTGGTTGCTTCCATGCTGATCGTGGAAATGGCAGCTTTCTACCGTACCAAAGGCATTTCACTGATGCAGGCAAGAGAGAATCTGTACAAGAAATACGGCGTGTTCCGTCATACGCAGGAGAGTTTTACCTTTGAAGGCGTCAGCGGAATGTACAAAATGCAGGAAATCATGAAAAAACTGCGCACCGAGGCCCCTACCGTGATCGGCGGCATGGAAGTGATCGAATCAGCCGATTACCTGACAGGCGTTGCCACCAATGCCAAAAATGGTTCCACACGCGATCTGGGCTTGCCCAAATCGGATGTTGTTTCGTTCTTCCTGCCAAACCATGCAAGTGTCATTGTGCGTCCCTCTGGTACTGAGCCGAAAATCAAGGCATACTACACCACCACCGCCGCCAATATGGATGATGCTGCGGCACTGGAAGCCAGCCTGCGCAAGGATATGCGTTCGCTGATTGAACAATAATTGCGATAATTTTTTGCGGATTTTTGTCAAATTGCGCTTTTTTGCGGATTGTATTGCATTTTTTCACCAGATATGATATAATAGCCCTGCGATAATATCATAGCACTACTGTCTGAACGATGATATAGGATGGGCTGTTATGTGAATTTGCTATAATTCCAACAAAAAGGAGTGAAACAGCAATGAAAGAAGGCATTCATCCTCAGTGCGAAAAAACCACAATCACCTGCCACTGTGGCAATGTGATTGAGGTTCTGTCCACTAAGAAGGACATCAAGGTTGAAATCTGCTCCAAGTGCCACCCCTTCTTCACCGGCAAGCAGAAGCTGGTGGATACTGGCGGTCGTGTGGATCGTTTCAACAAGCGTTACAACCGCGGTTAATGCGTTTCGCATCTGCGCACAGCGCAAAAAAAGAGCAGTATCGTTTCGGTACTGCTCTTTTCTACCTTTTGAGAAACCCCATGAAATCCTCCTGTTGCCCGCGAACAGCGGAAAGCTTTAATCACAACTTTTTTCATATGCCGTAACGATTTCATTCCAGTCATGAAAAGAAGTTTGCTTTTGTTGACAAAATGCAGCAAACGTGGTATAATTTTATGAAATCATGTCGCCATGGAGGAAAAGCAATGGCTGTACAAACTGTCAACGATGTGCAAAAAATCGGCAATTCGTTAATCAAACAAATACAAACGGCAGTTTCCGGAGCAGAACAAACCGTACAAATGTTAGTTGCAGCGGCGTTTTGCGGCGGTCATATTCTGCTGGAGGATCTGCCTGGCTCTGGCAAAACAACGCTCGCCAAAGCCTTTGCAAAGGCATCGGGCTGCGATATGCGGCGCGTGCAATGTACCCCCGATCTGATGCCTGCGGATATCACTGGCTTTGAGATGCTGCAAAACAACGCAAATGGTACGCGTGAAATGGTATTTCGCAAGGGTGTTGTGTTTACCAATGTGTTGCTTGCCGATGAGATCAACCGCATGGCACCGCGCACGCAATCTGGTTTGTTGGAGTGTATGGCAGAAAGGCAAATCTCCTGCAATGGTGTAACTTATGGGCTGCCAAAGCCGTTTCTTGTGATTGCTACCCAGAATCCTGTGGAACTGCAAGGTACTTTTCCCCTGCCCGAGGCTCAGCTTGACCGCTTTTTTATGCAGCTTTCTATGGGAACACCAACGCGTGAACAGGAACTTTCCATTCTGACGGCACGGCAAATTACCGATCCCTTGGAGCATATGCAGGCAGTGACCAATGCCGATGAAATCTGCGCCGCGCAGAAGATTGTGCGCACAGTTGAAGCTTCCCCTGCGGTATTGCATTATCTGCTTGCCCTCGCCGAAGCAACACGCACTCACAAGGCGATCCGCTTTGGCTTGAGTACACGTGGTGTTCTTGCTGTGCGTCATGCGGCACAGGCGGTGGCAGCCATGGAAGGCAGAGCTTATCTGTTGCCCGACGATATCAAAAGCGTGTTCCCGACAGTTTGCTGTCATCGCCTTCACGCAAGCAGCCATTCGCTTTCCGATGCAAAAGCTGCCGAAAAAATCGTAGCAGAATTACTGGCAACCGTTGAGGTGCCCAAATAATGCTTTATGTCCTGCTGCTGATGCTCATTGCGGTGGCATTTCTGCTGATGCATTTTTTGGTGAAACGGTACGGCTTTGATCATCTGGAATACAGCCTTCGTTTTTCGGAAAATGAAGTAACAGAAGGCGATATCGTTACGCTGATTGAAACCGTGTGCAGTCGCAAAGCATTGCCTGTGACATGGCTTAAAGTCGAAATGACTACCGATGCAGCACTCGAATTCGCAAGAATGCAGTCAGCGGTCAGTGGCAGCACAAGATTCATCTCCAGCTTTTTCTCATTGCGTCCCTATCACCGCATCGAGCGACGCTGGCAGGTGCATTGTACAAAGCGCGGCGTGTTTTCCGTATCTCATGTGATATTAGTGACCTCCGATCTGTTCGGCACCATTGAACAATCACAAGCATTGCCTGATATATCGGCGACGCTGACCGTTCTGCCTAAGGCGGTGAATTATCCCTTTGCGGCAGATGCTCCACAAAGCTTGTTCGGCGATATGCAGCTGCGTCGCTATCTGATGCCTGACCGCATCGCAATGGACGGCCTGCGTGCTTATGCCGATGGTGACCCTGTGCGCGATATCTGCCATAGTGCTTCGGCACGAAGTTTGGAGCCAATGGTGTACCGTTTTTGTGATACCATTCAGCCCACGGTAACGCTTTTGCTGAATATGACCACAAGGGAATACGACCGCGATCGGGTCACCGACACCACTGCACTCGAAAAAGAAATCAAACTGTGTGCCACTCTGCTGTTGCAGCTCAGAGAACTGCGGATTCCTGTGCGGCTGTGCGCCAATACTCGTATCAATGGTCAACTGCTGGATACTCCTGCTGCATCGGGCGATGTGCATATGCATCACTTGTTGCAGCTGCTGGCTGCTGTACCCGATACCATAGATGAACGGTTTTCCAATCTGGTCAGCCGTGCGTGCCACCGCGAACCTACAGCACTGCTGTGGGTTGTAACTGCGCATATTGATGACGATCTACTGCGCCTTGCCGAAAACGAACCTCGGCTGCAAATCATTACCGTGCGTAATTTGCATAATACCGCCCAAAGAGCCAACCTGCATTCAGCCGCAGAGGCTTTTGCCGCGGAAGAAAAGGAGTATTTTCCATGAAGATATCTTATATCAAACGAATCACTGCTGCGATGCTTTCTGCGTTCTGCCTGTTGGCTTTCAGTGCCTGCCGCAACGATAATAGCAATCATGATAGCAGCATTACCGACAGCAGTGCCAATGCCAGCAGCGTCAGCGACAGTAGTGGCAACGACTCCGCAACATCGTCAGACAAGAAGCAACCACTTACCGACCTGACCGTTCTGCCCGAAAACACCTACGATGGTGCAACCATTGTCTGCGATGATATCGTAGTTGCAGCGGGTACAACAAAGGTGCCCTACCGCGTAATGCTGTATAACAATCCTGGCTACGGCTTCGTGGGTATGCGTGTGTTCTATGACACCAAGCTGCAACCGTATATGGATGAAGAACGCGGCGTGGACGAAATGGAAATCGTGACGGGAGATGGCATGAATGGCTTCATGTCTTCCTGCATGAACAGTACAGATCAGCACCTGATTGGTCTGGCAGCGTTCGGCAGTGCAGATTGCCGCTCCGACGGTGTGATGATTACTTGCTATTTTGATATCCCCGCAGATGCCGCATCGGGAACCGTGTATGACTTTTCTGCTGAAGTAGTCGATTTCCGTCCGCTGGAGGGCGAAAATCACGCGGTAACTGTGATCGGCGGCAAAATCACCGTACAGTAATCATGTAAACTCGTGAAAGGTTTTTTTCAAAAAACGGCAAAACAGTGATGTGTTTCGACAGTTCTCGCTTTGATGATGTGCTATAATGGCACCATCAAAGGGAGGACTGTTTTTATGTGGAAACAATACTGGAAACGCATTACGCCCTTGCTGCTTGCGCTGCTCTGTGCCATTGTGTGTATGGGATGCGGTATGCTGCCATCAGCACAGAATAACAGCAGCTTTGTCACTGGGGCGGCTTTACCCTACCAGGAACAAAAACCAAACCATCTGCACCTGCCAAAGCATGAACCCCCCGTTGTGGCAACATGGTTGCCGTATTTTCTCTACCCCGATCTTTTTGGTGGCAAAACAGAGGCTGAAGCACATCAAACAGTCAGGAATCTGCTGGAATCTGCGAAAGACATCGGCATCAACACGATTTTTGCCCATGCTTGTGCCTTTGGCGAGGCATATTACGATTCCACATACTACCCAAAGGCATCCGAAACCAGACAGCTCGACTACTTGCAAATCCTTGCAGAGGAATGCAATGGACTTGGCATCTCGCTACACGCATGGATTAACCCCCTGCGCCTGCAAACTCCCAATGAAATGGCTGCATGGCGATCAGGTACCGTGGTTGCTGACTGGTATCATGATTCGGCAAAGCGCGCTGCCAATATGATACAAGTGGGAGAACGCTACTATTTGCAGCCCGCCAATGATTCCACATATTTTTTGCTTTGTGCAGCAGCCGAAGAATTGCTCACCCATTACCCCATTGATGGCATACACATCGATGATTATTTTTACCCCACCACTGCGACTGCGTTTGATGCCGATGCTTTTGCCGATTCAGGTGCAGCAGAGCTTGCTCAATGGCGCAGCGGGAATATTAACCGCATTTTGCAGAAAATGTATCAAACGGTGCATTCGGTTCGTACTGATGCTGTCTTTTCGGTCAGCCCATGCGGCAATTTGCAATCCAATCTGCAAACCCAATATGCCGATTGTGCGCTGTGGTGCGAGAAATCAGGCTATTGTGACTGGCTGATCCCGCAGCTCTACTACGGCTACCGTAACCAGACAATGCCCTTTTCGGAAACCCTTGCGAAATGGCTTACACTACCTCGCAATTCATCTGTGCAAGTGATCATAGGGCTTGCTGCATATAAAGTCGGTGCAATAGATGCCTTTGCAGGAGATGGCAGCGCAGAATGGCAGGAGGAATCCGCATTGCTCGCGAAACAAACTGCCGATGTACTGACATCAGCGGAAAGCAGCGGCGCGGCATTGTATCATATCGGAAACGTGCAGCAGCTGTCACCCAATGAAAAATCAGCGTTGCAATCCGAAATACTGGCGTTTTTTTCGGATTCATTTTGTCCTTCTGCACTGTCGTAAGTCAAAAAAGCACCCCCTTATGTATGAACCGCCTTTTGCTTGATAGCGTGCAATATCGCGCAATACTGCTCTATGATGATTCGGGCAGTGTTATTTTTTCAATGCTGAACGCCATAATTCATACAATCGCATTGACGAAATCTGCACTATATGATATAATAAATGCAAGAATGATTCTCCTTGCGTATATGCAAATCACAGATTTACTTTGTGCATACTGTACGATCATACCATAGAATCAGAATCTTTATGGCATGATCCGTATACAAACAAACCATCATGGAGGTTACAGCCATGCAAATCATTTCACCCTCACATCACGCGCTGCAATATATGGGTCGCATTGATATCAATGACCCCGATGCCCCGGTCTTTCACTGGGCTGGTTCTCTGGTCAGATTTCGCTTCAGCGGAAAATATCTTGCAATCACCATAAAAGATCACAGATGCTATGGGGAACCCGCCATTGGCTATGTACTGGATGGCGTTGTGGGGAAGCTGATGCTCTCGGCAAATTGCAATGATATTCCACAGACGGTTCAACTTCCCGTAGAGCATAACGGCAACCATGAATGCATCATTTATAAGAGGCAGGATGCCACCCACTGCTTTACCCTCACAGAGATCCAGCTGGAGGATGCAGGCAATCTCTTTGCTGCATCACCTCTGCCGCAACGTCGCATAGAATGCTACGGTGACAGCGTCAGTGCAGGCTCGGTGGTAGAGGCTTACGACCATGTAGCCGCTTGTGATCCCCCTGAGTATGATGCTTCCATGGATAATGCTTGGTACAGCTATGCCATGCAAACTGCTCGACTGGTCGGCGCGCAGATTCATCTGAATGCACAGGGCGGTATTGCATTGCTTGATCACACTGGGTATTTTGATAACGGCAACTTCGGGTTGGAAACAGCTTACAACAAAATGGGATACCTACCCTTCTGTGGCTGCTCAGAATGGGATTTTACACGCTACACGCCCGATGTCGTACTCTTTGCGGTTGGGCAGAACGACCATCATGTAAACGATCAGGATAATTGCATCCCCGATGATGAGAAAAAAGAACTGTGGCTGGAAACGTATTGCAACATCATACGCGATCTGATGGCACAATACCCCAACGCGATCTTTGTGCTTCTGTTGACTGTTTTACAGCACGACCCCTTCTGGGAAGGCATGATGGACGAGGTCTGCGAACGATTGCAAAGCCCCAGAGTCAAGCGATTCCGCTTTACCCGCACGGGCATTGCAACACCAGGGCATCCGCGCAGACAGGAGCAGTGCGAAATGGCGTGCGAGCTAAGCGAGTATCTCCTCTCAATGGGTCATTCGCTCTGGGCTTCAGAAAGATAAGCAAGCCGTTGCCACATTTTACGGCAAAAAAAGCCTGCAATCAGGCTCAGCGCGAACCATAGCACAGAAAACGGCAGGCAAACCTGCCCCAGAATATTCATGGGCATATCGGAATAATCCCAGACGTGCCACCCCATCAGCAGATTATCTGCTACACCCACTGAAAATTCAAAAGCAGTAATGAACAACGCCCCCAAAAATGCCCGCCACAAATAATGTGCATCCAGCCGTAGTTCCATATCATACAGCACCACCAGCGCAATGCCCCCTGTCAAACACATCGTCCAGTGGGTATACCCACGAAATGCAATCTCCAGCATTGCATACAGGAAAAACCCAAATAAAAAAGCGATGCCATAACCTGTAAAGTTTTTCAATCTCATTGCTCCTTTCCGTATCTTTTGCATGGTTTTGGTGTATAGTATATCATGATTTGCCGCAGTTATCCTTCTTGCATTTGCGGCGATCTGGTGTTTTCAGAAAAGAGGTTTTGTTTATGCGTGAAAGCGGTATTCTACTGCCTGTATCTTCATTACCATCCCGACATGGCATCGGCAAGTTGGGCAAGGCAGCTTACCGATTTGTAGATTTTCTTGCAGAAAGTGGCTGCCGTTACTGGCAGGTGCTGCCACTTTCTCCTACAAGTTATGGTGATTCTCCCTACCAGTCCTGCTCCGTTTTTGCTGGCAACCCTTATCTCATTGATTTTGACTTGCTGGCAGAGCAGGGGCTGCTTTGCCCTGCGGATTACGATGGCATTCAATGGGACAGCACTCCCGATGCCGTTGACTATGCTCTGCTGTACGAGCAGGTCATGCCTGTGCTGCGAACAGCTTATGCTGCATTTGCTAAAAAAGAATCTGCGGATTACAAAAAATTCTGCAAGCAGCACAAGCATTGGCTGGATGACTACGGGCTGTTCATGGCACTGAAAACCGCCAACAACGGCAAAGCGTGGAACGAATGGGATACTCCCCTTGCAATGTACCAGAAAGAGGCGGTGGCTGCGGCAAGAACTGCCTATGACGATGAGATTGCGTTTTATCGCTTTGTACAGTATTGCTTCTTTCAACAGTGGTATGCGCTGAAACAGTACGCCAACAGCAAGGGCGTACAAATCGTGGGAGATATTCCCATTTATGCAGCTTATGACAGCGTTGAGGTTTGGGCAGAACCGGAATTGTTCCAACTCGACCAAGATAAAAAGCCCACGGTAGTCGCAGGATGTCCTCCCGATCCCTTTGCCGAGAAAGGTCAGCTATGGGGCAATCCCATTTGGAATTGGGAGAGCATGAAGAACAATCATTATAGTTGGTGGCTTGCACGTCTGGCATTCACCCTTTCTATGTATGATGTAGTGCGCATTGACCATTTTCGTGGCTTTGAGGGCTACTATGCCATCCCCTACGGTGCCGAAACGGCGGAACATGGCAAATGGAAAAAAGGCCCTGGCTATGGACTGTGGAAAGCTGCAAAAGCAAAATTCGGGGAGATGAATGTGATTGCAGAAGACCTGGGCAATATCACCCCGGCGGTCATTCGCCTGCTCAATCGCACTGGATTTCCTGGCATGAAAGTGATGCAGTTTGGATTTGACAGTGATGCAAATAATCCTTATCTGCCACACGCTTTTACCACTACCAATTGTGTGTGCTATACTGGCACGCACGATAATCACACACTGCGCGGCTGGGTAAAAGCAAATGCGCCAGAATGCAATGAATATGCTATGCGCTATCTCAATGTGAAAAAAGAATCACAGCTGCCCAAAGCCATGCTACGCGCTGCATGGGCAAGTATTGCGCGAATCGCCATTGCACCCATACAGGATTTCCTCAACGCCCCTGCATCGGCAAGAATCAATACGCCTTCCACACTTGGCGGCAACTGGATCTACCGCACCCAGGAGGGCGACTACACCGAAAAGCTGTGCAAAAAAATCCGCAAAATGAATGAAACCTATGGTAGATGTTCTGCCGCAACTGCATCCATCAAGGAAAACCATGATAAAGGAGAATCCACCAATGACCAATCATAAGACCCTTGCAAAAACCATTTTTGATTCCTGCAAACAGAAATTGCAAACTCCCCTCGCGCAAACAGATGCCCAAATGCTACACAATGCATTGGGCGAAGCGGTCATGCAAGCAATGCAGCCCCGCTGGCAAGAATGCCGCAAAGCACATATTGCAACACGCCGCGCCTGCTATTTTTCCATGGAGTTTTTGATGGGCAGAGCCGTGTACAACAATCTGTACTGCCTTGGGATCCTGGAAGATGTGGCAGCCGAATTTGAAAAAGAAGGCGTATCGCTTTCCGTGTTTGAGGATATTGAGGACGCGGCATTGGGCAATGGCGGTCTGGGCAGATTGGCTGCTTGTTTTCTGGATAGTGCTGCCACCTGCGCTCTTCCACTGGACGGATACGGCATCCGCTACCGCTACGGACTGTTTAAGCAATCCTTTGCGGATGGCAGACAGATAGAATCCGCTGATGACTGGACACGCTTTGGCGATTGCTGGAGCATTCGCCGTGATGACGAAGCAGTTGAAGTGCATTATGCCAATCAGACTGTGCGCGCTGTACCCTATGATATGCCAATTTTTGGATATCCACAAAAAGGCTGTGAGCCGCATATTGGTACCCTGCGCCTGTGGCAGGCAGAACCTCTCAATGCGTTCGATTTTCATACCTTCAATGATCAGCACTATTTACAGGCTGCCGCCGAAACCGTTGCAGCAGAAGATCTTTCCCGCTGCTTGTATCCCAATGATGATACCAGAGAGGGCAAGGCACTTCGCTTGAAGCAGCAGTATTTCTTCTGTGCTGCATCTCTGGCAGATGCGCTGAAAAAGCATAAGGCACAATACGGCACGCTGGATAACCTTCCCGATCAGCTGGCAGTACAACTCAACGATACCCACCCCGTGATCGCTATTCCCGAATTGATCCGCTTGCTGATGGCGGAAAAGTACGATTTCTTCACTGCTTTGGATATGGCAAAGCATATCTTCTCGTATACCAATCATACAATAATGCAGGAAGCGTTGGAAAAGTGGGATTGCGATCTGATGGATGAACTGCTGCCTGAGGTATATGCTATCGTGCTGCAAATATCTGAGGCGTTTTTGCAGGAACTCTACGCCAAGGAACTGCCCCTTGCCACAATTGAAAGTATGCGCATTGTGAAGAATAATCAGGTGCATATGGCGAATCTTGCTATGTATGCAGGAGCATATGTCAACGGCGTGGCGGAAATCCACACAGAGTTGCTGAAAACCACCGTACTGGCTGACTGGTATGCATTGGCACCCGAAAAATTTCAGAATAAGACAAACGGTATCACCCAACGCAGATGGCTTGGCGTTTGCAATCCGGAGCTGTGTGATCTGTTGGCAGAATGCCTCGGCAGCCGCGATTTTCTCACCGATCTCACACAGCTTTCAAAGTGCAGCGACCTCGCGGAAAACCAAACGGTCCTGGAGAAGTTTATGGCGGTTAAGCAGACCAAAAAGAAACAGCTTGCACAGTTCATTCAGAGCCACGAGGGCGTTACGATTGATCCCGATACCTGCTACGATGTACAAATCAAGCGTTTGCATGAATATAAACGGCAACTCCTCAATGCATTCTCGATTCTCTGGATCTACTTCGGCATCAAAGAAGGCAGCATTACCGATATGCAGCCAACGACTTTCCTGTTCGGTGCTAAATCGGCACCTGGCTACCGCAGAGCAAAAGCAATTATCAAGTTCATCAACGAAATTGCAAATCTCATTGATAACGACTCTGCCGTCAAGGGAATGATTAAAGTGGTGTTTGTTTCCAACTACAATGTTTCCTATGCCGAAAAACTGGTGACCGCTTGCGATATCTCTGAACAAATTTCTACCGCAGGTACAGAGGCCTCTGGCACGGGCAATATGAAGATGATGCTCAATGGTGCTGTAACACTTGGCACACTGGATGGTGCAAATATCGAGATCGTTGCTGCGGCTGGTAAGGAAAACAACTATATCTTTGGTGCAACGGTAGAAGAAATCGAGAAAATCATGCCCGCATATTGCAGCCGTGCAGTATTTGCTAAGGATGAACGGATTGCCCGCGTGGTGCGGACACTCATTGACGGCACCGTATCCGATGGCGGCACAGGCGAATTCCGTGAACTGTATTTTTCTCTTCTGGACGGCGCAAGTTGGCACCAGGCAGACCACTACTATCTGCTCGGCGACTTGCCCTCCTATGTCGAAACGAAGCTGCGTGCCATCCGAGATTACGCCAACCGCAAAGCATTCACGGCAAAACAATGGCGCAATATTTGTGCAGCAGGGCCGTTCAGTTCTGACCGCACCATTCGTCAATACGCAACTGAATGCTGGCACATCAAACCCATTGATGGCTAAGCCACATGGTAGGGATTTCCAAAATCAAAGAATGGAAGCCAAAGCTGCTGCTAACGGCAGGGTATTTTTTCGTGCTGGTGATATGGCGGTGGATGGATCTGCCTTGCGTCTGGCAATATGCGCTGCATATCCCCTGCCCTGGCTGCGGTATGACCCGCGCCATTCTTGCAGCTTTGCACTTCGATTTTACAGCGGCATTCCGACATCATCTGATGTTTTGGACGATGCCGTTGCTGTACATCTACTTTTTGTTAAACGGCAGGCTGTTTCGGAAACCAATCATTGACAAAGTGATCCTGTGGAGCATCGCGGCTGGATTTGGAGTAAACTGGATCATTCATCTTGCCATTGCATGATAAAACTGTCTATTCCTACAGAATACAACTTTTTGCGACATATCTATTGACAAGTCTGTCGTTCTGTGTTATACTGGGTGTACTGAGGCGTCGCAACGACGCGACATAATAGGAGGATGTAAGTATGTATTGCAAAAATTGTGGTAAAGAGATTAACGAGAATCAGGCAATCTGCCTGAGCTGTGGGGTAAAGAAGGGTGAGGGTTCCACATTCTGCGAGAACTGCGGTCAACCCGTTGCAGCAGGCTCTGATGTTTGCCTGAACTGCGGTGTCGCTGTGAAGAAATCTGGCGTAGGCGGTCTGGCAGGCAAGGATAAGACTACGATGATCATCGTTTGTCTGTTCCTCGGCGGTCTTGGCATCCATAACTTCATGATGGGTGAAACCAAGAAGGGCATTCTGAAGATTGTGCTGAGCCTGTGCTTCGGTCTGGGCAGCATTCTTGCTCTCATCGACCTCATCAAGATCTGCACCGACAAGTACGAGGCTGATCCTGAGAAGTTCATCTGATTTTATACATCGCAAAGGATGCCGCCCGAAGAGGCGGTGTCCTTTTTATTTGGAGGATTTTGTGATACAATATTGACCCTGCTGCGGCTCACCTGTCAATCCCAATGCCGATGCCTGCCTGCAATGTGGTTATATGCCAAAAACAAGGCAGTGCCACCACCGATGATGACAGCGTGATCAGGCTTACGATGAATCTGTGCCTTCCAGTGGTTTATTTCATCAATGCCATCACTGCCATCATTCTCTTTGGGTTCCACTTTGCGCATTAGCAGTTTGTTCTTCTGTGATGTCCCTCTCAAAGTCACTTTTGTGCAAACTGCTATTTTTCGTTTTTTCGCAAAAAATGCTTGACTTTTATGGCAAGATGTGCTATAATTTATATGTTGTCTGGGTGTGGCGCAGTTGGTAGCGCGCTACCTTGGGGTGGTAGAGGCCGCACGTTCAAGTCGTGTCACTCAGACCAAATAAGCACGGTTATTTTGATAGAATAATCGTGCTTATTGTTTTTACTGGATTTATGTCATTTGAATTGCCTTTTCACGCACATCGCACCCCCAGCACATCGAAAAATCGCCACCACGGATCCTGCTCCGCAGTGGCGATTTCCTTATATCGTTGGATTTTTGAATCATTGTTATCCTTACTGAACGTTTCGAGTTCATGCTTTTCATAGCGTTTTTGCCCATCAATTGATTGTAACACTACACACAATAACACGATTATGTCCTTGTCAGCTCATCAATCAGTTTTAGAATTTCTGGCGCGATTCTTTCCCGTTCTTTTTTCAGCTTATGCTTATAGAGTGGGTAAGCACCGCACACAACGGCTATACCTATGATTCCAAGCACAATGCCGATTGGATAGGCTGCCAGCCCAAGCGGCGTGCCCAATTCAGATAGAATCAGACTCATGCCGACACCCATGATGATAGAACCCACAACACCAACAGCGATAGATATTGCTGTTGCTTTTTTTTCTGCATTTGCATCCAATGTCCGAAGCTGTGCCATCTTATCTGGCTCCTGCGAAATGTATTTTTTTCGAATTTGATCGATCTCCTCTTGCTGCTGAGCGGAATAGTTCATTTTGAATGTTTCATGATTCTTCATCGGTTTCCTCCAAATACTTAATCTCGCGATTTGCTTTTACAATCATATAAACTGCCATTACAACGATCAATGCTGCAATTGCTGCACCAGTCAAAGTCAAAAATAGTTTTTTCGTTTGCATGGTTATGCGTCCATCCTGAAAAGTGGAAAGCATAGTATCTTCCAGTGTCATAACTGATACACTTGCCGATGCCAACGAAATCGCTTTTGTTGCAGAATATACTGGACTATTATACTTTCGATAACGCACTACATTGGTAATTGCCGTTGCAAAAGTTGCAAACGTATAGGTTGCCATTGCAATTGTTGTGATTTCATTATGTTTTACAGCGCGTTCCCCACGGATCATGGAAAGCATCATTGCAGATAATGCCAAGTTCATCAGCAAAAACAGTCTGCCGCAAAGCCGATATTTTTTTAATTCTTTCTTCATGTTTTCCCGCGGCTGAAAATGAAACGTATGGTACGCCAGAAAAAGCCGCATCGCCGCCATGGAAAGATAGTAGCCCGCAAATGCATAAAACCACGCTGCGTGATGATAAATACCCAATCCCAGCTGCAAAACGGCATAACCACAGTTCCAAAGAAAACTACCAGCCAATGTAATTTTCATACGCAGACGAACATCACCTGCCCATAGCTGCAAGTATTTATTATTCTTTTTGAAACTTTTACTCCACTTTACGAAATCGGGAAAACGTAAACACAAGACGATGAGAGCATAGAAAGAAAGCACATATGCAGCAATGCGCAAGGGATTGGTTTCTTCCAAATACAGCATCGCATATGTTAACGTGCCCGCTGCAAGCAAGACGCAAATCAGCATAACAAAAAACGGTGGAAACAACAACGCCTTTCCATATTTTTTCCATTTCATATCAAGATCTCCGTATTTTGATGGTAAATGCCGTACCAATTCCAAGTGTGCTTTCCACAGAGATTTCTCCTTTGAGAATATCCACTACACGTTTTACCAAAGCAAGCCCCAGACCATTTCCTTGTGTGGCATGGGAGGTATCTCCCTGATAGAATTTCTCAAAAATATGATTTCCCACTTCACTGCTGATCCCGCATCCGGTATCTTGCACGGTTACGATTGCAAGGTCTTTCTCTGTATGCAGCGTGATTGTGACAATGCCTCCTGCGGGTGTGAACTTGAATGCATTGGAGAATAAATTGCTCCAAACAAGGCGCAAAAGCTCACTGTCTGCCCTGATCGTTACATTTTCTTCGATTTCCGTTTCTATCTCAATTTCGGATTGTTCCCACACATTTTCATATTGCAGCAAGCACGCGCAAAGCTGTTCTCCAAGGTCAAATTCTTCCTGCTTTGGGTAAATCTGCTGATTCTCCAAACGGTTGAGTTTGAGAATATTTGTCATCATATCCGACATTCGTTTTGCTCCGTAACTGACCCCCTTGGCATATTCGATTCGCTTGTCCTCTGTCAAATTCGGTGCTTGCAGAAGCGTGCCGTAGTTTTGCATGATAGACAAAGGTGTTTTCATTTCATGGGATACATTGGCAATAAAATCCGTTCGTAGCGTTTCCAGACTGCCCAATTCCGCTGCCATTTTATTAAAGCATTCTATAATCACCTGATAATTATCATCCACAGCAATTTGTGCAACTGGGGCGATGCGCGTGTTAAACTTTCCTTGTACCACTTCTTTTGCAGCATCGGTGATTTGCTTTGTTATTTTTTCAGTGGTCATTTTTCTGCGCAGTAGATCAAAGCCCCAAAATACCAAACTAAGCAGCAGCACACTAAGAAATGTCAGCTTCGCCGGACGATTCAGAATTTCGGCAGTCAGTGCTATTCCGATATCCCTTGCGAGCGTACTGACAAAAAGTGACACCACACAGCTTGTCATAAAAGCAACCAGCGAGAGGAAGATCATGTATTGATATAAGAAACGAACAAACGAAGAAGAAGAGGGTTTATTCTTCATTTTATCACCGCCTTGTATCCAAGACCGTGAACCGTTTTTATCTCAAATTCGTCGCAGCCGGAAAGCTTTGCACGCAGCTTTGTCATATAAACATCCACTGCTCTGGGCGCGGTTTCTGTGTCCGCTTCCCAGAACTCATCCATGAGTTGAATACGGGTAAACGTCTTTTTGGGATAACTGAGCAGCTTATAAAGAATGGAAAACTCTCGGTTCGTCAGGCAGATTTCATCATCCCCGAGATAGGCAGTATGTTCATCGGCATCCATAACAAAGCATCCGATTACAATTTTTCGGGAAGATGCAATCCTGGCACGCCGCAAAATTGCACCGATCCGTAAAATCAACTCATCCAGATCAATCGGCTTGACCATATAATCATCCACGCCAATACGAAAACCACGCTGCTTCGATGCAATATCATCTCGTGCGGTCATAAAAAGAATGGGAATATCTACATTTGTATCTCGCACAGTTTGGGCAAATGTAAAGCCATCAACCACTGGCATCATAATATCGGAAATAATTAAATCAATGGTGTTTTCATACAAGGCATCATAGGCTTCATTGGCATTTTGGCAGCCGATAGCTTCGTATCCATTGTTATTCAAAAAAGAACAAACGGTACGATTCAGCTCCTTGTCGTCCTCTAAAACCAGTATTTTGAACATTGATATTCCTCCTGCGCGTATTCTTCATGATAAGTATACCACGCAAATGTTAAAGAAATGTTTGCGTTTGGCAAAAAGATGCAGGATGTTCCGCTGACCACAGTGCCGCCTTAACAAAACACAAACATTTCAGAAAAAACACATAAACATCTGTATGATATCATAAGCACATCAACTTTGAAGGGAGAACCTATTATGAACAAACACGAACAAGCGTATCTGGTACAGAAAATTCGTACACAGTACACAGAACAGGAACATACTGAGTTGGATGCACTGAAGGACTTGGATAAAAGAGTAAAGGCACCTGCCAAGTGCTTTGCTTACACCTTCGGTACGCTGTCAGCACTGATTATGGGAAGCGGCATGAGCTTGATTATGACCGATATCGGTCAAACAATCGGGCTTGCAGACCCCAAAATCCCTGGGTTGCTAATCGGTATTGCAGGTATGATTATGGCGATTGCAAACGGTTCTATTTATAAGGGGATTATGAATCGCCGCCGCAAACGGTTTGCACCCCAAATCATCGCTTTGAGTGACAAGATTGTAAACAACTGATAGAAGGATGCTATCAAACAGCAGTACCGCAGCTTGTCAAAATCGTGCAATGATTCTGTTACGTCGCTTGTATGGGAACGGTTTGTTGCAGGCTCAGGGAATAAATGCAACAATCCTTCACAGGCTTTCCCGTCAACACTGCCAACGCCGCGGCATACAAGCGAAGCTGCTCACTGTAACGCTCCTGTAGCACTTCGGCAGTCACATTGCGGTCTGTTTTGTAATCCACAAGCACATAGCCGTCATCCTCCACAAACACCAGATCCATGATGCCAATCAGCAAACCATCTGTACCTGCGTATTGCGCACCGATGGATGCAAGACGATCATGCAGTTGCAGATCAGCAAGTGCCACGGTAAACTTACGTTCACGCTGCACAGATGCTGAAGCTGCAATGCGTTTGTACAAATCCGATGTAAAAAATGCAGCAATATCCGAATCACGCACTGCCTTTGCCTGTTGAGCAGTCAGCTTGCCGCGCTGTTGCAATGCAGTAATCTCTCTTTCCAAATCACTGGCAGCAGAAGAAAAATCGGCATACTCCATAAAAGTATGCAATGCCGTACCGCGCTCCGCACCGCTTAACCCGTGACGATCACGCGCAAACAACGGGCGGCGTAAAGGCGCAGAAAATTCTTCAGCTTTTACCAGTTCCGAAACGCCGTATTTTGCCGTCAACCCCACCGTTGGAGAATCATAATGCCATGCGCAACGCTTTTGCAGTTCCGCAAGCAACATCTCATCGTATTGCTCAACTTTCTCCTCTGCGATTGCAACGGTATCGGCAAGCACAATATCACCATCTATCACGCGAACAGACAGCGGCGACATGGTAGAGTCAACAGAACAATCCACACCCAGTATATCACGCAGCTCTTCACAGTTTGGGTGACGAATCAACGCCATCAGCAGCCAATCACGCATATTACTTGCAAAGGCAGTAAGCATATCAGTCTGCCCACCAAAAGATTCTTGCATCACCGCAAAGATCGCAGCACGGTCGCAAACGGTTTTTCCGTAGGCAATTGGCAGAATAAGGTGCTCTCTTGCACGAGTAAGTGCTACATACAGTAGGCGCATTTCCTCACTGATGGATTCCTTTTGATTCTGCGCGGCAATGGCTTCATAGGGCAGCGTTTCGCCAATGGTGTACTGCTTCTGGTCACGCAGGCGGAAACCAAAGCCCATATCGCCATGATAACGGTACGGTGCTTCATTCTCATTGCGATTCGCGAACGAAGTATCGGTGTGCGCAAGAATAACAAAGGGTGCTTCCAGACCCTTGGACTTATGAATGGTTTTGATGCTGACTACATTGGCAGTGCCTGCCAACACGCCGCCGCCCTCCAGATCACTTTTGCGGAGAAGAATGTTTTCCAGATAGCGCAAAAATGCAGCTAAGCCGCCACCGCGATTGGATTCAAATGCACGTGCATGGGAAAGCAACGCACGCAAATTGGCTTTCTTTTTGGCACCATCGCCACTCAGCTGCATCATGCCAAGAAAATCGGTTCGGTGATACAAGCGACGGATTAACTGTTCAGGCGTTTCCACCGCAGAATACAAACGCATAGATTCCAAAAATGCCAGATAATCACTACATCGCTGCACAAATGCCGCGTCATAGCTTTGGGGTGCATCTACAATTCTGCGCAAGCCCTGAAATAAACTGTTTTTACGGTCAGCCAGGCGCACAGTGATGAGATCATCGGTCGTAAAGCCCATCATAGGCGAAAGCATTGCCGCTGCCATGGAAACATCCAGCAAGGGATTATCCACCGCACGCAGAATCTCCAGCAGAAGCGTTATTTCAGGAGATTGCAGATAGCTTTTCGATTCCACTGCACTAACGGGCACCTGCTCCGCTGCCAGCGCATCCGCAAAACGGCTCATACGAGTATTGTTGCGCAGCAATATCAGAAAATCTTTGGGCTGACAGGGGCGCAGGGTACCATCTCGATCTTTCACGCGTGTCCCCTGCTCCAAATGCTGCCGTATCCGTTTGGCAACGGCTTCTTCTTCGCGGCACTGTCGATTCACAATTTTCAGCATCAGTAACTCTATAGGGCGTTCCGCAGGCGGATACTCTGCGCCCTGCACCAATGCTTCCGCATCAGTATAAGCAATCTCACCAACCGTTTTGGTCATCAACGTAGAAAACACATGGTTCACGCAATGAATCACGGCAGTATCACTGCGAAAATTGCGGTTAAGATAAACACAGGTGTTCTCTGTAAGTACACGCGTGCTATATGGCACAGATTCCTCCATTGCGCGCATAAAATTCGCGGGATTTGCCGCACGAAAGCGATAAATACACTGTTTGCTATCGCCCACCACAAACAAATTGCTGCCATAATGCGCCGCGTCACCGCCTTTGGAAAGCATACGGAAGATCAGATCCTGCTGGTTGTCAGCATCCTGAAATTCGTCGATCATAATGATGTCATACTGCTGCGAAAGTGTTTCTGCAAGCGGTGTTTTTGTAAGCATTCCATCCTCCTGCTGTACTGCAAGCAGCTGTAGCGCAAGCTTCATGGCATCGGTAAAACCCACCACACTGCGTGCAACTTTTTCCTCCCACAGAATCGCATCAAAACGGCACAGCAACCGATATATTGCCATCAGCAGTACGCTATGTCGCGGCAGATCCTCTGCGGCAAAGCGCAACGGCAGCGACCATTTTTCCAGATTTTCAAGCTTCTGCTTTGCGGTACTGCGCATGGCAGATACCACCGCTTTGGCTTCGTCAATGCCAATCCCCTTTTTTCTGACAGCCACCATATGCGCAAAGGGAATTTTACACAGGGCATCGGCAAGTGCAATCAAATCTTTGCGCTCCAACGCAGATAATGCGTCTTCAGTATAGCGCGCTTCTGTTTGCAGCAGGGCAGTAAGTTTTGCATTCTCCAAAACCTCAGCGGCGCGCAATGCCTTTTGATACATACCACGAATATCCATCAAATCGCTGCGAATGAACGCCAATGCTACCTGCTGATACTGTCCGTGCTGAATCTTTTGTGCAGCATCAATCAACAGCGTAATGCCAAATGGTACGGATTCCACATCGCGGTAAATGGCAAGCAGTAGCCCATCCAGCTCCTGATCATTCTTATCGCAGAACGCATCCAGTAACAGTGCCTTGTCCTCTGCTAAAGCTGTGTCGCTTTCTGCATCGGCGTAAAACTGTTCAATGGCGGCGTTCATGCAATCGGCGCGCAAACCATCCTCCTCGCTTTGCTCTATGATACGGAAACCCGGCGCGATGCCAAGCTGAGAGAAATGTTCTCGAATCAGATCAAAACAAAAACTGTGAATAGTGGATATTTTTGCGCTTTGCAGCATGGTCTGCTGACGGCGCAACCACACATTATCCATAGCAGATGCCAATTTTTCCGATAATGCCAAATCCAGACGCTGCCGCACCTCTGCGGCTGCATCGGTAGTAAATGTCACCACCACTACGCGCTCGGCAGGGGTAGGATGTTCTTCATCGGCAAGCAGACGAATGAGACGTTCAACCAACACAGAGGTCTTACCACTACCTGCGGCTGCGCTAACCACCAGAGATGCACCTCTGGCATAAATCGCAGCTTCCTGTTGGGGTGTCCAGCTCATGTTGCGTCCTCCTCTCCATCATCGGCTGTGCCATTCATAATTCTTTCCATGGCGGCAACCACATCCTTTTCACTTTCGGGATAGCGCGGTACGATCGCATCGGTGATGCCTGCCCCGCAGATACCAGAATAATCACAATAACGGCAGGCATCGGTATAAAACGAACTGCTGCTTTTTCGCAGCATGGGAGAAGGTGCCACCTCGCCCTGCAAATAGCTTTCTGTAGCAGCCTTAATGATATCTTCAATGTACTTTCGCAGATTATGCAGCTGCGCTTGCGTAAATACCTGCGAATCTTCCGTCAGCAATGGTTCACCGCTGCCTGTATCCTCTGCGGCAAGCTTGGCAGGGATATACACTCCTGCCACATTCTGCTCCATGGCACTAAGAACGCCACGGTCACAAAGCACAGTACCACTCATGCGGAAATGACTGTTGAAATATGCCGCCACTGATTGCATATCATCACGGCTGCGGTCGGCAGTGGGCGCGCCCGATGGCATATACAACACACCAGCAGGCTGCACTTGCGGATAATAAGCGGTATCATCCAGCAGTGCAAACAGATACAGCAGCATTTGCAGATTCAAACCATAGTACAAATCCGCTGGATGATACTGCTTACTCCCCGTTTTGTAATCAACCACACGCAGATAGGTTTGCCCATTCTCTTCACAGAGATCCACACGATCAACTTTACCATTCAGATAGATCATCATGCCGTTTGAAAGCTGCAATGTAAAAGGCGATGTGCCCTGTTCTTCACCCAGCTTGCCAATAACAAGTTCGCAGGCATCTGGTGAAAACGCTGATTGTGCCATCTCTGCCTGCGTATGCTGCAACAGTGCGAGCATCTTTTCGGTAACGGCGCGGTAGTTTTGCATAAATCTTGCACTGCGATTGGCAGCACCGCCCATCTCTTTGCGCAGAAAATCCGCAGCACAGCCTTCAGCATGGCAACGAAGCGCATCGGCGGAAAGTGCCAAAAATTCTGTGCGGGTAGGGTAAGCGGTAAACAGACGCTCCATGCAATAATGCACCAGATTGCCCACCGACAGTGAATTGAAATCGTTTTTGCGGCGTACATACAATCGCAGACCATTTGCACAAAATCCTTTGAAGGGGCATTCTACCAAGTTTTCGATTCGAGTAGCAGAAAGCCGCATGGCACTGCCTGTCAGTTCCAGCATTTTTTTCGGGTCGCTGACGCGCAACCGAGCAGGGTCGGCAGTACGCCGCAGCCGCTCCAAGCGCAGCTTGTCCTCAGGGCTTTGTGCAAGCATGACTTTTACGGTTTCCGATTCCGTACGATCCAGAAGGTAATCCTGCACAAAGCTATAATATGCAGCACTCTTTGTGGTAACATAAAACGCAGCGCCCATGCGATCGGCAAACTGCATGGTGCGTTTGGGCAAAAGCTGCTTGATCTGCCCCAGCACAGCAGCGGGTAACAAACGCTTGCCATTTTCCTCCGCCAAGGGATAAGATAAATACAGCCAATGGGATGGCGCAGAAAGCGTTTTATACACAATCAGACGTTCATCGGCACACAAATCACGCACAGAACGGGCAAGATGCACGCCTTGCTGTTCTAATAAGTTGCGTTCGCTTTCGCTGAATAAGCCTCCCGTTTGGATATTTGCAGGAAACTCGCCCTCAATTACACCAAGCACAAACACGATTTTCGGGGCATCGTATCGGGCGGCAGCGGCAGTTTGCACTGTTACGGCATCCAGCGTCTGGGGTGGAATCGGTATCTGATTCTGTCGTAAAACGGTTGAAAGCAAATCGCTAAGCTGCAAAAATGTGATGGCATCCCCTTGTAGTGCGGTGTACATGGTATCCAGCAATTCCGTAAAACGATTCCACAGCTTACGCAGGGCACGCGCATTACTGATATCGCCCTGTTCGTGCAGATGGGCTGCAAGCCCGCCCACACGCATGGGAATCCCCGCTTCATCCATGCACTGATACAACGCCGCACAAAGGGCTGCACCATCTGCTGATGCTGCCGCGCGACGCAATTGCAGCACGGGCTTCATAATTTGCTGTCGCATTTGCTCCATGATACCACTTGGGTCTGTTTCCGCAACAAAAGGCTGCTCCCACTGCGCCCCTTCGATATCCCATGTGTAGGCATAGTTTTCAAGATCGGCGGCAGCGGCAGGGTGCAAAGGCGAAAGCTGCGTTTTCAGATACAGCAAAATATGCTCCGTAGAGGTTTTCTCGGCAAGCTGCAACAATGCAATGGGAAGCTTCATCACGGCTGTATGCAGCACACTGCGTCGCAGATCCATAAAAAAGGGAATCTCATAGCGTGCAAAAGCTGCCTCCAATAGAAAACCGTATCGCTCCAAGTCATGCGTCACCACCATGATATCACGGCACTGCGCCACACCACGATACAATAGATCCCAAATTTGTGCAGCGGTATATTCTGCCTCCAGTGTGACATCCCTTGCTTCGGTCACTGTCACAGCAGCACTTTCATCATAAGAAGGGCGGCTGTCGGTAAAAACATAGCGACTGAGATGAGCAAGAGATGGGCTTACAAATCGGTGCTGCTCAGTCAAAAGATGTGTTTCCACAGGGCATACCATATCGGCTGCAAGACGCTTTAAGTGTCGGCAGGTTACATTCACGGCATCAAAGCGAGAATAATCGGGTGCATCGGGGTTATCTGTACGCAAAGCGATCCAAAGAGCGTCTGCATCACGCAGCATAACCTCTAACATGGCATACTGGTCACCCGTAAAAGATTCAAACTCATCAAGAAACAATGTTGTTCCGCGCAAAAAGCCTGTACCATCCGCATAAGCAGCCGCCATGGCAAGATCACACATCGTATCGCGAAGCCCATGCCTTGCAAGTTCTTCCAAATAATCCGCGTAGATACGCGCCAAATCCAGTGTTTTTTCAGAAAGAACGCCCTCTGTTGCAACGGCAGCTTCCGTCAGCTGTTCGGGTGTATTGCCTGATTGCATCAGCTCTGTGAGTTGTTTTTGCATCTCCTGCAAAAAGCCAGGTCGCAACGCCTGTGTATCATAAAACCGCAGCACATGATTATCGCCCAACCGATGCAATACACGATGCAGCACAATCGTTTTTGTCACATCATCTGCGGCATCTCTGGTACCGTTCGCTGCTGCTTCTAATATTTCGGCAGTAATGCCCCGAAAGCTGCTTGTCAACACACGATTAAACGCCGCTGCACCAAGCATTCCGTAAAGTTTTTTATCATAAGTGAATGCAAACTGTTCGGGCACCAGCGTGCGCACGGTTTTTCCTGCCTGCAAGGCAGCCTGTAATTGCTGCATCACCATGGTAGATTTCCCTGAACCTGCCCCGCCAATAACCAGATGTAGCTTCATTGGATTCCCTCATTTCTTCTTCCGTTGATACTTCACGAACGCAGCCATTCAGCTGCAAATAAAAAGATCAGCATTGCCCATATTGCCACGGTACTTTGCGAGTGACACAGAATCAGGCAAGCAAAAACCACAGTAACGCATATGATCCAGCAGTGCCAAACAAATCGCACACGACGCGAATCTACGTTCTTCAGCAACTGCTCCAGCAGCAGATACAAAAGTGTTCCGCCATCGGTGCTGCGGTACGGCATCAGATTGCAAGTTGCAGTTGCGATTTGCCACTGTGCCGCACTATCAAAGCCCGCCTGCACACAAATCAGTGCCGCCAACAGATTCGCTGCCACCCCCGAAAGCAGGATCACTGACTGCTGCTTAATGGGATAAACCGTCAAATGTTCACCGCACAAATTGCAGCCCATTGCCGAGATATGCAGCATCTGCGGCTTGCAGCCGTAACAGCAAAACGCCAAAAAATGCGCGCTCTCATGCAACAAACAGGCAAAGCACATCTGCATCACTTCCGAAACGGGCAGCATCATGCACAGCAATGCCCCCAGTGCGGGCGCGGTAAAATCCACGCGCAGCTGCATACCACAAAGATTTACACAAACCATACGATAATCATCTGAAAAAGCTGCTGCACAGTAGGCAAAATCTGTATAAGCCGCTGCCATTGCAACAAAACTTCGTGGGCGTACTGCGGTGCAAAGAATTGCAGCATACAAAAAATCAATGCCACAGAAACCACCAGAATCCCCTGCGTTGCCATATAATCCCGCAAGGTCAGAACGGTTTTTCTACGCGTATATGTTGGATACGATGATACAGCCATGGCATATGCCTCCCCCAAAAAGCATCTGCTGTATCATATGCGGCACCAGCAATTGATTATGCCGCTACGCCTTGTATTGATGCAGTGCCGTTGCAAGCGTATCCGCAATGCGCTGCCGCAACGTATGGGGGCAGATAACCTCGGCTTGCGTGCAATACTGCACCGCCCAGCGAAAAACATCTTCCTCATTCACGCGGACATTGACAATCACATCTGAATCAGTAGCGTTCGAAAAATCTACATCAAATCCGAAATAGTCGATCACGTCATTCAGAATACTGCGATCGACCCGCAAGGTAACAGGAATGCTTTCACCAGTAAACATATAAATATGCTCCTGCATATGCTGCGCAAGCTCCTCATCGACGGCAATCGGACAGGGCATTACAGGAATATCCAGAATCCGAATCTCACGGATCCGGTCAACGCGGTAATGGGCAACGCCCTCATACTTTGCATAATTACAAATAAGATAATATCTGCCGTGCTTTGTCACCAGCTGATAGGGACTGATCTGATACTTACGCACGGTACCATCCTCGCGCAGACGAGGCTTTAACTGCTTGTCAATATCGTAACTGCAATATTCAAATTCTACTTGCTTTCCGTGCGATATGGCTTCATCCAGCACTTCTATCGTATAAAACAACTGCGACCGCTCCGCCTCTTTGGGGGCAATATTTCGAATATGATGCATCCGCGAATGAAAATGCACCGATGCAAGCCCTTCCAGCTTCTGGATCAGTTCTTCGCGCTGTGCGAAAGGTATATGCTTGGAAAACACCACGCCATCTATGAGCAGCCGCAGTTCGCTGCTGGTAAATTCATGCTCGATATACCAATCGGTGTGCAATTTCTCATTGGTGCCGTCCTGCCGCAGTCTAGTGGTTTCGTGGCAAGCAAGGGGCATTCCCATTGCAAGCAGCTCTTCCAAATTGCGGCTGATGGCCTTACGATCAGGGCGAATGCCATAATCCCGATACAGAATATCACTGATCTCTTTTTGCGTCAGTGGGTGATTCTCGTCAGTATATTTTTGCAGAATGCGGTACAGGTAGATGATCCACCGCTTTTTCTGTCCAGTTTTTTCCATATGTTGCCATCCTTTCCGTTTGACAGTCAGAACATTTACCATATCATTATACACTGAAAGTGCATCGATTGTCAACCACCAGTTTCAATTTGATGAGGCGTTTTTGGTACATCGCCTGACAGCACCGTATCCTTCCAACGCATAATAAAGAAGCTGCTGCAACATTTGCAGCACTCCCCTTTGACCAAAAACACGGCACACCCTTTCGGGCTGCCGTGCGATTTGTTATTATTTTCTGCTGCGCGAGCCGCCCTTGCGTTCGCTGCCACGCTTTAAATCACAGATGTTTTCCTCACTGTGCTGCTTGAATCGCAACAACATATCTTCAAAAGTCATCTCAGATTGCGGCACAGGGCGTTTTGGTTCCCACACACGGGGCTTGGATGATTCTCGGCGTTTACCGTGACGCTGCTCCTGTTCGGCGGAATGCTCCCCTGCCATCGCCTGCTTGATGGACATACTGATCTTTCCTTGGGGGTTCACGCCGATGACCTTGACTTTTACGGTATCGTTTTCGGACAGATGGTCGTGGATATCCCTTACAAAGGAATTGGTGATTTCGGAGATATGCACCATACCAGTCGCCGCTTTGGAATCGCCCTCCACTTTCACCTCAACAAATGCACCATACGGTGTGATGCTTTTGACGCATCCCTCATAAATCTGCCCTACTTCAAGCTGCATAGCCTTGCTACCTCACTGTTTCAATGTATATCTGCCGATTGGCTCAATCTCTGGAAGCATCATAGAACCGACGCTCATTGGGATACGCATAGTTCAGTTCTTCGATGGCAACCTTTTCCATATAGGCTTTCATGTCGTCATCCTCAAGGATGCGCAGCAATTCGGCATTCTCTGCTTCTTCCAGAGCGGTTGCCTCCTTGACCTCCGCCAGTTCCCTGTTTTTTTGCTGTAGCGTAGAAAAGCTGCTGATCATGGAAATCAAGCAGACTACGGCAAAAGCACCGCCCGCCACAATACCAACCACTGATTTCACGAATGCACGCCGACGCTCTTTGGCATTTCGGCGACGCATCCCCTTGTTCCGTTCCATGTTCTGCAACACACTCACTTTGCTATGTAATCTCTTTCATCATGGAGCAATTTTCCACCGCTCCTACCCAAACTATTATAGCGCAATTTTCTACGCAGGTCAAGCATTTTTTGACATTTTGCGTCTTTTTCTGCATTTTTCGGGACATCCTACAAAAACACCCCCGATTTTTTTCCAAATCAAACAACACATATGTTTCATTTGATGAGTCAGAATGCTTCTGCCGTGCCGAATTTTGCCAAACATGCGTCCCGTAACCGCCCCCACTGTACAGCAATAGATGACAAATCCGCACACGCAACCAAAAGCATCGTAGCAACGCAGCACACTGCGTGCAAAAACGATGGCATAACACTGCACGATGACTGCTGCTGCAAACACCAGCAACATATCCTCCAGAAACACAGCCACGGCATGATGCGGCAGCAAGCAACGCAACAATCGCATGGCATCCCACAAAAGTCCCAGCGGAATCCCCAGCAGGCAACTGCCAAGGAAGAGCCATGTTTCCTGATAGACAGTGAAAAACTGCTCTGGGATCTCCATCAGCGGAACAACCTCCCCAGTAAATTCAGCGGTGCCTGCCTGTCCTTATCACCATAGCGCAGTGCCATGATCTCTCCCTCCACAGATACTTCACCAGATTCGATGCTCATACGGTTCATATGCAGATTTTTGCCTAGAATCGTCAGTTCTCCCAGCTGTGTATACACCACTACCGCCCGTTCATCAAAGCTGTCGATCTCCGTGACACCCGTTAGCAGCAACTGATTGCGGTTTTCCAGAATGGCATGGTGTACCCCTGCGCGAATCGTTTCGCTCATTGCGTGCTGTACACCCCCCTTTTCTCATTTCTGTATATTCTATGCAAGAGCAAACCCTTTCAGAACAATAAAAATCGCTGTGACGCTTTCACATCACAGCGATCTATTATAACATCATTTGGGCGAAACGGTCACAGTGTAGGAATCATTGGTCACATCGCCAATGGTGATTGTTACACCAGGGTCGATGGATTCATTGCCGTTGCTGTCATACCACCCAAAGCCAGAAACACTGTTATCAATTACGGAGCCGCTTTTGAACACACCGCCGCCATCGTTGACCAGACGAATCAGGCGAATACCCTCATCATTATAATCGGTGTAGTAGGAGCCGTTCTGGTACTTCAGGTAGCTGCCACCGTAATCGGAATACAACTCGGCATTGATATGAAATGCGCAGATGCCGTTATCAATGGTCTGCCACCAGGTCGATTGAATCATCTGGTTATTGCCACCATCTGTACCATATTCAAGAATCATATACTCAGAAAAATAGTTCTCGTTCAGAGTACCATAAGGGATAATCAGGCAGTTTCCGTCATCGGTTTGCGCGTTGTGCAAGGTGAATGTCTGCGTACCTTTTGACGCATCGTACACCTGCACCTGATCTTTTCGATACCAGCCCAGCATCAACTTAGAAAACGCGCTAAAATCGGACTGTGCATCGGTATCCATCATTTCGGTTCCGGCCGAGCCATGCAGTCCTTCGCTGTCGCTGTCGGAATAGTAGAGGTAGTAATCAGGCAGACCCATGCAATGACCCATCTCATGGATATAGGTAGAGTTAAAATTCACAGGGTCGGAAGGCACTGCATAGCCTGTAATGATATTGCCCACTGCCATACCGTCCACACGGTAGCTGGGATCTCCGAATCCACCAGAGCATGGCCACCAGTAATCAAAGCTTGCGCTTTCAGGCACACAGATCAACGTTGCATCAATCTTGCCGTCATTGTTGGCATCGTATTTGGTAAAATCCTCGCTATCCTTAAACGCCTCATAGCACTCCTCCACGATGCGCACCTTATCATCATTATAGACGGAGATGCTATTCTGGGCGGTGTAGGCAAAGGTCTTTCCGCTGAGTTGGAAGCTGCCCTTTGAGGCGCGCGCATAGAATGCGTTCATACTCTCAAAAGGATAATTGGGCGAATCAGGATTCGCTGCCCCGAACGCCACTTGATCAACTTGTTCGGCTGTCATTTTGTTACTAAAGCTGCAATCGGGGAAATCAATATAAAAAATCACGAGATTCCCAAGTGTAGATGATGGCAGAGAACTTCCCACCTGCGCAATAGGCGGTGTAAGGAATTCTTCGGTCACATCGGGGATTTCTACTTCCTCGTAAATGCCCACCCACTCCATCTGCTGCATCAGGCAGCGTTTGATGAGTGTAAGATCGACGGCATCAATGGTTGCACTGTCATCGATATCTGCCTTGTACGCAATCTCGGTGCGGATGGATTCCTGCAAAGAAATATGCTTTTGCAGCATTACCACATCGGCAATGGTAATGGTATCATCACCGTTGAGATCGCCACGCCATCCAACACGAACCCACTCGGTGGCTGCCTGCGTTGGCACAGCAGCTGCGGTCACTGCAAGCTGCAATGCAGCAAGGCAGGACAAGACCTTGTTTCTGATATTCAATCTGGTTTCCTCCCTGGACAATTCTTTCTATCTATCTGTTTCACACGGCACAACTATATTGTACCAAAAGTATAATATCACATATTTTTTACGTTGTCAAGGGCATCGAACATTTTGTAAGTATTAAAGTACATTTTGTGCTATCGCTTATCGCTCTGTAGAATACTCTACGCAAACATATTGATTGCCCAATGCACTATGCTTGCCCACAGAAATGGCAGCAGTCGTACACCGATGAACGCATCCGAAGCACTGCATACAATTCTTCCCAAAATGCGGTTTGTCGCCATCCAGCGTAATATTCCCCATCGGACAAAAATCTGCACAAACACCACAAGCGATGCAGGCATCTGTTGCGGAAAGCTTCTGCGGAAAACGAGTAAACCCTGCGTTGGCCACCTTGGACATCAGGTCGCTGAATAAAGTAAAATCATCCTTGTGCAGCATATCATCATTACGAACAGTCACAGCAATATCCTGAATAATGGGTGCGGCTGCCTGCACGATACGAGAAGCTTCGGTTACATCTGGGATATGACCGCCCGGCACATAATTATTTGGCATTCGTACCCCCTGAAAGCCGCGAAATTCCATGTCTTTTTCAATGGCAATGCTTTCGCAGAAGCTGTCACAGCTGCCACTGTTGGCACCCATGGTACCCACAAAATAGATGCGGTCACTGCCTTCAAAAGTAGCTGCACGCAACAACTCCTCAATTCTGCGCGGAAAACGCCATGCATAAACCGGCGCAACAACCACAAAGGGCTGCTCTGATGTGAAAAAAGGTGCAGCATCCTCACGCAAATAGGGCACAAGCGAACAAACTGTATCATTCAGGTGATGCCCCAGTGCCTCGGCAACATAGCGGCTATTGCCAGTGCCAGAAAAATAAAGAATCATAACTGCCTCCATGCGGTAATTCGGTAATCGTCGTAGAATATGATTATATCATACTCTGTCGAAATTTGCAATCATCCCGCACACGGTTTTCGTGTATTTTCGCGATATTTCTGCCATGATGCTAAATTGTGCAAAAATGATTGACTTTCCTGCAAAGATGGTGTATATTATGTGTGTGCGTCTGCGTAAAACGCATATGATAGCGAAACATCATAAAAGGAGGCTATATGAACATAATCATTGTGGGTTGCGGTAAAGTCGGAGAAGCACTTGCCGAACACCTAAATGAAAAGGGCAATAACATCACTGTTGTGGATATCAATGCAGACAGACTCAATCATGTTGCAGCAAAACTTGATGTCATGACCGTGGTGGGCAACGGTGCAACCCATGCCACACTGGATGAAGCAGGCTTTGAGGACGCAGATCTTCTGATTGCTGTGACAGGCTCCGATGAACTGAACCTGCTGTGTTGTCTGATCGCACAGAAAGCAGTCAAATGTCAGGTCATTGCCCGAGTGCGCAACCCCGAGTACAGCTCGGAAGCATCGTATCTGAAGCGTGAGCTGGAGCTTGCCATGGTCATTAATCCTGAACTGGCTGCCGCCGCCGAAATGACCCGTGTTTTGCGATTTCCCTCTGCAATCAAGATTGAAACCTTCGCGCGCGGTAAGATCGAACTGCTGAAATTTATTCTGCCGGATCATTCTCCGCTGGTAGGGCATACTGTCAAGGAGATCACCACCAAGCTGCACTGCGATGTTCTGATCTGCACCATTGAGCGCGGTGACGAGGTATTCATCGCAAACGGCGATTTTCTCTTTCGGGAGCGCGATGTGGTTTCCCTCATTGCATCGCCGCAGAATGTCACGCAGTTTTTCCGCAAAATCAACTTTGCAATGAACTCCGTCAAAGATGTGCTGATCGTCGGCGGCGGAGAGATTAGCTACTATCTGTGCAAAATGCTGGAAAAAGTCGGTATCCGCACAACCATCATAGAAAAGAATCAGACACGCTGCAATGAACTCGCGGAGCTTCTGGAAAACACCACCGTAATTCATGGAGATGCCGCCGACAAAGAGATCTTGCTGGAAGAAGGGCTGGAAAATGTGGACGCTTTTGCTGCATTAACCAACCTCGATGAGGAAAATATTCTGCTCTCTTTGTATGCGAACAGCCGCAGCAAGGCAAAGCTCATCACAAAAATCACTCGTATTGATTTCGATGAGGTCATTAAAACGCTGCCGCTGGATACCATCATCTATCCCAAGAGTATCACCTGCGAGAGCATCGTTCGCTATGTACGGGCCATGAAAAACTCCCGCAACAGCAATATTGAAACGCTGTACCACATCATCAAGGGCAAGGTTGAAGCGGCAGAGTTTGTCATTCGCGACAGCAACGCTGTTACAAACAAGCCCCTGTGTCAGCTGCCTATTCGCAACAATGTGCTGATTGCTGGTATTCTACGCGAGAACTTGGTCATCACTCCCAAGGGGCAGGATACCATTCAGGTCGGCGATGCCGTGATCGTAGTTTCCAAGGATATCCTGCTGAACGATATTACCGATATTTTGCAAGCTTGATGCTGAGAGCGTGGAATTATGAATTACAGAATGATCGTTTATATTCTTGGAATGCTGCTGATGTTTCAAGCGGCATTTCTTATGATACCAAGCCTGACTGCTGCTATCTTCGGCGAATCGGCACTGTGGGCATATCTTGCCGTAGCAGCGGGTTGTCTACTCTGTGGATTCCTTATAACAAGATGGAAGCCTAAGAAAAAAAATCTCTACGCCCGCGACGGATTTATCATCGTTTCGCTAAGCTGGATATTGCTAAGCGTCACTGGCGCGCTGCCCTTTCTCTTAACTGGTGAGATCCCCCACTTTGTGGATGCCCTCTTTGAAGCAGTATCAGGCTACACCACAACTGGTGCAAGCATTCTCACCGATGTGGAAAGCCTCTCTCACGCAACGCTCATCTGGCGCAGCTTTACCCATTGGATCGGCGGTATGGGCGTGCTAGTATTCATTATGGCGTTTCTCCCACTTTCGGGTGCCCAGAATATGCACATCATGAAAGCGGAAAGCCCAGGGCCCTCTGTCAGCAAGCTGGTACCGCGCGTTCGCACAACCGCTTTTTTGCTGTACGCCATCTACTTTGCCATGACCGTGCTACAACTGGTACTGCTGCTGTTCGGCGATATCACCCTCTTTGACGCGATCAACACCGCCTTTGCAACAGCTGGCACTGGCGGATTCAGCTTTTACAACGACAGCTTTGCAAGCTTTTCGCCATATATCCAGATCGTAACCACAGTGTTTATGCTGTTGTTTTCAGTGAATTTCAACTCCTACTACCTGCTTCTGCGCGGCAAATGGAAAGATTCACTGACGGCGGAGGTGAAGATGTTCTTCGGCGCGGTGATCGTGGTGATCGGCATCATCACCTGGAATGTTCACGATTTGTTTCCAACAGTAGGTGAAGCATTGCGCCATGTGGCATTTACCGTTGCCGCTCTGGTTTCCAGCACGGGCTTTGCCACCACCGATTACGATCAGTGGCATGAAATTTCCAAAATACTGCTGCTACTTATGATGTTTATGGGTGCCTGTGCAGGCAGTACCGGCGGTGGATTAAAAGTATCGCGCATTTTGATACTGGTCAAAAGCTGGTTGCGTGAAACGAAAAACGCTTTACATCCCAAGCAGGTTAAGCCCATTTCCATCGATGGTCACATCGTTGATCAGGCGACTGTGTCCTCAGTGCATTCCTACATGGTATGCTATACCTTTATTTTTGTGGTTTCTTGCTTGCTGCTGACCTTTGACGATACCGATTTGATCACAACCTTTTCTGCGGTAACGGCAACGCTTAACAACATCGGGCCAGGGCTGGAAATGGTTGGGCCAACACAAAACTATGCATTCTTCTCGGGCTTTTCCAAGCTTGTCATGATCTTTGATATGCTGGCAGGTCGTCTGGAACTGCTCCCTATGATGCTGTTGTTTACGCCCTCTACATGGAAAAAATAACAGATCCGCAAGATACAAAAATTGCCGCTGAACAAAAACTGTTCAGCGGCATTGTTTGTGGATAAGCATACGCCACTCGCTACGGTACTGTATTCTTTTATTGTTCGAGTGCTATTCACCAATATGCGTCGCGATATAACGCAAAACATCAACGGCATCAATGGTATCAATTGCACCGTCACCGTTGATATCGCAGTTTTGCAACTGCTGCGCGGTGGGCTGATGAGAGGGATTCCCGATCACAATGGCATAATGCTGCAACATCCGCACCACATCAACCACTGTTACTTCTCCATCGTTGTTGAAATCGCCATAGCAATATATGGTACACACCGCCTGCAAATCGCGAATGGCTTGCTCACAGAACTGCTGTGCTTCTTCGTAGGTTTCGGCATTCTCAATGGCGGCTGTACCATCAGCAAGAAGCGTTTCAAGGGTTGATAACGCTTCGGCATCGTAGCGTTCAAAGGGCAGCGCATCGTATGCCGCCTGCAACGATGCCTGCAACTGCGCCCTGCCCGATTCCAGAAACGCCCCCGCAAGGAATGTGGTTTTTTTCTCTACAAATTTTTTTACATAGGCAACACAATCCGCATAGGTATAGCCGTTGACAGGGCCTAAGGGCTTGTTCTTGCCGAGCATATTCCACTTGGCGTTATTCATTGCAGCAGATTTGGAAAGGTACTCCCCCATAGCATAGATACTGTCGGGAGAAGTATCGTCGCAGAGTGTGGCAATCACAGGCGCAAAGACCTCATAATAGCAGGAAACAACCTGCTCGTAGTATTCCTCTTTGGCGAACAACGTGCCCAGCCACCCCAGCGTCTGCTCCTCGGCATTTTCGCTGACGTAGTCGCGGTGAATGGGCAGATAAATCGTGTAAAACGAATTGGCATTGCCGCAGGCGTGCCCATTTACGGCTCTGCCGAAATTGGCAAAAGCAAGGTCAAAATCCCAAACAGGGCCTGCGTGCAGCTTACCATCGCCCTTGGTATCTGATTCCTTCCAGAAATAAAAGCTGGTGTACGAACCATCCGCATTGGCGGTGATTTCCTGTATCAGATACGCCTTGATCAAGGAATCCACATCCACATACTCGGAATAGTGCTTGCCCAACGCATTGTAGCCTGTTTCAGAATAAATAGCATCCTCCAGCTCTTGTACAAACTTTCTAGCATACAGCACCTGTGCTTCGGTGGCATATTCAGGATCTTTCAACTGCACGCACTGTCCGCGTGTGGTTACAAAGCCGCAGGTATCAACCTGGTGGGTATAACGGTTATAGGTCTGGAACTCCAAAAGATATCCGCCAGTGATATCGGCAGGGTCATTGGGAATACCGCAATACCGATAACTCCCCTTTTCACAGGTTTTCAGTTTCCCGTTAGAAGAAACAAATGTCGCCTCGGAGATATCCATAGTGCTGTTGGCTTTTTCCGTTTCTTCCTCCAAATCGGTGATATTGACACGCTGCTTTTGAATCTGCACACGCTCAAAAAGCTGATAGGTGCCGCGGTAATCACCATCCGCATAGAGATCCACATAGACGTAGTCCAGCGTAAAATCCAAGCCTGCGCCCTCGCTGAGTGCCATGGCGACGCTGTTGCGGATCATGGGATGGTCAAGATAATTGGAAACCAGGGCCCATTTTTTTGCCTTTCCCAGACCAAAAAGATCAGATTTTTGCGGCAACTTGAGATTATAGGGTTTTTTCTTACTGTAATCCCATGAACTGTTGCCGCGACCATTGATTTTATCAAATTCGCCAAGATACTCCACCGCGCCATCGGCGTTGATCATCAATGCCGTGCCAGTGTCCTTGTTACTTTTTTTTGCATCAACGTAGTCCAGCCCGCCAGTGCTGGTAGAAAGAAAGATCACGCCGATATCCGACTGCAACACCTTCAGTGTACCACAATCGGCATTGCCCACACGAACGGTAAACTCATCAGCAGTGCTGAGCAGATCGGTGGTTGCGCCCGAAACGACTGGAGTATCGTTCAAATACAATTGCCCTGCCGTTGTGCGATAGGTAATCTGCAAAGCCGTACGGTCAGCAGTCGATGGCAAACAAAGATATCGGCATTCATCATGCTGTGCATAGAACCACTCGGTATAATCCAGCGAAGAACTTACATTCTTGACCAGATTTGCCACAGTGAACGACTCCACGGGAATGGACTCATACAGATAGGAAGTGACAGTCGTAGTAGTTTGCGCCTCAATGTTCACAGGCATGGTGGTTCCCGCCTCCTGTGTGGTGGGGCGCATAGCCTCAGCTGCAACAGGCGTTACAGGAACGGAAAAAGCCTCTTTTGCTCCCATCACTGCCAGAATACCAGCCGTCAGCACCAGCACGCCCAGCATACAAAAGCCTGCGGTTTCGTGGTCGAATCGTTGTTTCAAGTGTCGCCACTGTGCTTTCATCCAAATTATCATCTAAAGTTTCCCCTTCCTTTTTCCAACGATATCAGGCGCGTCTACTTATGCAATGGAACCATCCAGTGCCCTAAGCAGCGTACCTGCCAACTGCGCGGTGGTCAGCTCACCAGATTTTCGGTTTTCGATCACGATACAAAAAGCAATCGGCAAATCGTCATCGGTACAAAATCCTGCCAACAGCGAGTTTTCGTACTCTTTGCCGTCTTCAGTAACCTGCGCAGTGCCACTTTTTGCGCCACAGTGATAATCCCCCAAATGATTGCTGTACTGTGCCTGCGCATTCGCCATCATGATCGTGCGCACAGCAACAGCGGTTTCAGCCGAAAACATCTGCTTTGTTTTGCCCTCCGAACCACCTGCAATGGTTTTGCCGTTTGCCAAGGTTGTATTCGCGATCAGGTAAGGCTGCATGGCAGAGCCAGTACCGTTTGCGATGGCAGCCTCCCACAGCATCAGCTGCAAGGGACTGATGAGCGTATCACCCTGCCCCAGACAGGCCCACTGAGTATCAAAATCGCCATCATCGGTAAGAGTAAGGCTTGCGGCAGATGCTGTAATACCGTTCACGCTGAGGGCATCGGCTTTTTCACCGTTCACACCGTAGCCCATATCGGTAAACACGCGCACAATGCGGCTCAGGGGCAGCTGCTTGGACTGCACCAGCTGCGCAAAAAATGGGTTGCAGCTGTTGCGAAACGCGTCATAAGTGGTTTGCGTACCGTGCCCTGATGCCTTATGACAGTTAATTCTCTGCCCGTTTTCGTTTCGCCATGCGCCGCTGCAAGCATACTGCAAGCTGTTAATCTCTTCCACGCCGCAGGTTTCGTAGGCAGCAATCAGCGTAGAAACCTTTTGCGTAGAACCAGGTACAGTTGGATAAAACGCCTTGCACAGCAAACTACCCTTTGGCATCGTTGCGATATTTGCATATCCTTCTGCAATATCCACGCAAGGTTTGCTGAAACACACCAAGATCTCACCTGTTTTCCAGTTACAGGCAATGACGGTGCCGTTTTTGTTTCCTAGCGCATTGAATACCTTTTGATTGGCGGAATGCAGCAATGTGGTTTCGATATTTGCCGTACTCCGTGCGGCACCATCCATGAAACTATAATCTACCAGATCTGTACTGTTGCGCGCCACCAATGTATTGCTCATCTGACCGCTGGCATCGCCAATCAGATTACCCACATCAGCAAAATGCCCTTTCGGATACTCAGAAAGGGCACGAGTGCCATCAAAAAGCACATCACCCTTGCGATCATACACAATGCCGTAGCCTGCTTTCCCTGACATTGCCATATAATAGGGTGATTCAGTCACAAGGGTATAGGTGAGGTAACACAGTGCCATAATAAACAGCAGCAGCAGACACCACGTCATTCTGCCTGCACGCAGCACACTTGCCGGAACTGCCACAGAAAGCTTTGTCTCTGATTGCTGCATGGGCTTACGGGTCTTTTTCATATTGAACGCCTCCCCCGCTTTGCTGTGGCGGCGGACAGCACTGGTGCCTGCGCCGCTTTCAGGAATCCCGCCATAATCCCTGCGGAAAGCATGGAACTGCCGCCTTGGGATATCAGCGGAATGGTCACGCCCGTAAACGGAATGAGATTGCAAGATCCGAAAATATTCAGCGTCATCTGCACCATAAACACTGCGGCAACGCCCACAGCAAGCCCTGCATGATAATAGCTTCTTGGGGGCACAGTCAGCACAGCTGCTGGCAAAAACAGCACAAGCACAGCTGTCATCAGCGCAGAAAACAGCCCCCATTCCTCACTAATGGTCGCAAAGACAATATCAGTATTTGCTGCTGCAACGCTATGCAACGCGCCGTTACCTGCGCCTTTGCCAAACCATCCGCCTTCGGAGATGGCAACAAGCGCACGCACCTGCTGGTAACCATTGCCTGACATATCCGCCCAGATATCCACATTCAGACGATCCTGCACATAGGCAGGGGCAAACTGCAAGGCAACGATGCCTAAGCCAACGCAGCAGATCCCCACAAAAAGAATCAGACGCATAGACCACTTTTCACGCAGATAGTACATTCGCAGCAGGATGCCAAAGGCGGCAATTGCAAGAAAAGTTGGCAGAGAGCCCAAATCTCTGCACCACCATTGCAGCACAATGATCACGACAGTACAGCCAAGCATCCCAAGATTATCGGGGACAAAATGAATCCCGCAGAAAGTTTTCTTTTTCAGCAACGTCTGCATAGAAGTTGCACAAATCAGAATGAACACTGGCTTTACAAATTCCGATGGTTGCACCGTAATAAAGCCCAAATCAATCCAGATGCCGCGACTGCCCGTAAACAGCAAAATCGACAGCACTAAAGCTGCAAACAGTATATACCAAAAAGGCTTAAGCTTTTCGGCGCGGTAAGGGTTACGCGTCAGCAGATATGAAAGCTGGCAGCAAACAAAGGCTATCAGCCCAAAGAAATAATGCTTTATGGCAAAGGTCACGCCGCCAAAGCAAGACTGGTAGATCGTGCTGATGCCAATGGTCAGCAAAAAGACGAAATCCACGGTACAAGCCTGCCGCTGCACCAGAGAAAGCACGATACTGCCGACAAAATCGGCGGCAAGCACTGCACATGCAAGTTTCAAAAATTCCGTGCTGATACCAGTGGTAAACGCCACAGCAAACAGCATCGCGATATGTGCCGCAAGGGTCAGCAGCATCAGCAGCGGATGGGATCTTGAGGTTCGGGGATTCAGTGCAACTTTCATCAGCGCAACCCCCTTTCACTGCCACGAATGACGGTAAAAGTATTCCCGCCGATGCAGATTACGTCATTCCGATGAAGAATATGCGGCGCACGTATACGCTTGCCATTGACATAGGTACCGTCTGCGGATTGTAGATCCTCGATACGCCAGCTTCCGTCACGCAGCACAAGCAACGCATGAAATCGTGACACAGCGTGGTCATCGAGATAAATATCAGCAGAATGATGCCTGCCAATGAGAATCTCCGCCGCACCCAACGGATACACCTGCGTTCCATCGGTCAACATCAAACCGCGGCTCTCATTTGCCCATAAACGATCACCGTATTTTCGTTCGCGCAGAGCCGCCAGTAAGATCATCAGCGCGCAAAAATCCGTAAAAATGACCACAAATGCAATCAACCCTTGACGAAACACTGCGTTTTCGATCAGAAGCATGGCTGCACACATCACACAGTATTCCTTTCACTTGAAATATGACCTCAATACTTCAATGAGAGTATATCACATCGCCATGAAAAAGTCAAGTGGCGACTGTGATGGATCGCTGAAATACACGCAGTATATCAATCCACATGGAATAGAAGCTTCTTCGCAATAATATGCATATGCTATCGCGGTGGCAAGCCTTCCAGATAACGTGCAACAAGTGCTTCGGCATCGGCATAGCTTTGCAAGTCACAACACGCTGCACGAAACGCCGCCGAACCAGGTTTTCCGTGCAAATACCACAGTGCGTGCTTTCGCACCTCGCGCATTGCCAGTGCCTCTGATTTGTCACTTTCCGCAAGCATCATGCGGATATGCCGCAACATCTCCTGCAAACGCATCTCCGTAGTGGGGGGCGTATAGATTTTACCTTCCAGAATCGCGTTCATCTCCTCGAAGATCCACGGATTGCCATAGGTTGCTCTGCCCACCATCACCAGATCGCAGCCTGTCTGCTCGTACATACGCAAACAATCGGCACCGCTTTTCACATCGCCATTGCCGATAACGGGCACCGAAACGGCTTGCTTTACGGCTGCAATCTGTGACCAATCGGCAGTACCATTGTAAAACTGTGCGCGCGTTCTGCCATGCACACAAACAGCGGATGCTCCTGCGGCTTCTATCATTTTTGCAAATTCCACGGCATTGATGGTATGTTCGTCCCAACCGATGCGCATTTTCACCGTAACGGGCACATCCCCGGCATTGGCAACCGCCGCTTTGACCAATTCTGCGGCAAGTTTTGGGTTGCGCATCAGCGCAGAGCCTGCACCGCCGCCAACGACCTTCGGTACGGGGCAACCCATGTTCAAGTCAATCCAATCAGGAGCATATTGCAGCAGCATTGCAGTTGCCTGCCCGATCCATTCTGGCTCGCTGCCGAACAGCTGCAAGCCCATGGGGCGTTCTGCCTCGGTAATGCGGCATAACGCAGCGCTTCCCCTGCTACCGTAGCACAGACCCTTTGCAGAAATCAATTCACCAGTACACATACAGGCACCATGCTGCATATTCAGTTTGCGGTAGGCAGTATCTGCCACCGATGCCATGGGTGCAAGAGCGGCAGTCTGTGGCACAGTAATCCCTGCAATGGTCACGGTACGCATGGGCAATCCTCCTGCAAAAGGCGCAGCGCGTTCTCGTGGGTGATCTGATCCATTTGGTGCTGTGTTAAGCCCAGCCCTTGCAAAAATGCAAGCGTATCAGCAGGACGCTCCCACGGAGAATCTGACCCAAAAAGAATGCGTGCTGCACCGTGCTGCACGATGATGCGTTTTGCCTGTTCGGGTGCAATGTGATCTTTAATAAACGCAGTGTCAAGGTAGATTTTTGTGCCCACCAGATAACGCTCCACGTCATCCCATTGCCGCCAACCACCCAGATGTGCCGCAATCAGATGGCTACCCTCGGTATACTCCAGCACATGCGCGATTTTTGCGGGCGTTGCATACACGGGGGGTGGCAAGCCGATATCCACACCTGCGTGAAAAACCACCAGCAGGCCCAGTTTTTCTGCCTTTTGGATGATGCGGATACTTTCGGGGCTGTCAATGTCGCTGTGCTGAAACTGCGGATGCAACTTGATCCCGCGGAATCCACGATCAGCAAGAGATTCCAACACCTCCGCCCAATCTTCCTGCATAGGATGCAGACTGCCAAAGGAGAGCGTTTTTGCATTTCGCACGCCCTCTGCAAAGCGGTTGATACTTACCGTCTGAGAAGGTTTTGTCACAATGGGCAAGCAGATGCTCTGCGTAACATTTTGCTCCTCCATAGAATCCAGCAAGCCCTGCAACGTCGCATCAGTGAAATGCAGCGTTTTGCCCTGCACATATGCTTCGCCCTGTTCCCTGATGATGCCTCCGACGAGTGCGTCAATGGTACGGGATGCAATGGCATCGGGAAAAATATGCGTATGAAAATCAATCAGCATTGTCAGAACGCCTCCTAAAAAAATAAACGCCGCAACAACGGCGGCATTTACGCAAACACACTGTAAAATGATGGGTCACACAGAGCAGTCAGGCTACGCTCCGTGCGGTCACAAAGGGCACAAAGAGCCTGCCAATCTCCATCTGCTACGGAATCATAAACGCCAATGGTATAATATCCCGCGTGTTTTGCGGTGGTGGCTGCATGCAGTGAATCTTCCAGCACAACGGTTTGTGCCGCTGAAATGCCCATGCGCGCCGCCGCCTTATGATACAAAAACGGCGTATGCTTACCCTCGCCCTCATGGGTGGGTGTCACATAAAAGTCAATAAACTGCCCAATCTGCAAACGCTCCAGTGCTGCTTCGATCAGCTTAGGGTATGTTACACTTGCAATGCAGCATGGAATGCCTCTTTGGTGCAGCCCGCGCAGCAGCTCCGCCGCGCCCTCTTTCAGGGGCAGATGATAGCGATACTGGGTATCAGCGAGTGCCTCAATCCGATCCTGCACCTGTTCGGGAGTCATATTCAGCGAAAAACGTTCCACAAAATAGGCTGCCGATTGGTGAATGGTCATCTTCTTAACGATATCCGAAATACCCGATGGCGGATCTATGCCGTTTTCGCGCAAAAAAACGTGGTCAATACCCGTCCACATCCCCATCGAATCAAGCAAAGTACCGTCAAAATCAAAAATCACGCCGCGTTTCATCACATCTCGCTCCGATTAGAAAGGGCACGAAACAGCGTAACTTCATCGGTATACTCAATCACGCCGCCCACGGGCAAGCCAAATGCAAGTCGCGTGACCTTGATCTCCAACGGTTTAAACAACCGTGACAGATACATCGCAGTGGCTTCACCCTCCACGCTGGGATTGGTTGCCATGATCAGCTCCCTGACCCCACCGCCACGCACTCTTGCCAACAGAGCATCAATGCGCAGCTGATCAGGTGAAACGCCATCCAACGGTGAGATCAAGCCGTGCAACACATGATACAGCCCATGATACTCGCCCACACGCTCAATCGCTGTCACATCCTTTGGCCCTTCCACCACGCAGATAACAGACGCATCGCGCTTGGAATCGGCGCAGACCGAGCAGGTTTCCTGCTCGGTGAGATTACAGCAGACGTTGCATTCATGCACCGTTTTGCGTGCGTTGAGAATGGCAGCGGCAAATGTTTCCGCCTGCTCCTCTGGCATCTCCATCACGGCATACGCCAGACGCTGCGCGGTTTTCATGCCGATACCGGGCAGCGCGGCGAATTGCTCAGATAAAACGACCAGCGGCAGTGCGCCAAATTGCTCCATAGATCAGAACAAGCCAGGCAGTGCAACGCCGCCAGTAATCTTGCTCATTTCCTTTTCGGTTGTTTCTTCCACGCTGGTGATCGCCTCGTTAACAGCGCTCATGATGAGATCCTGCAACATTTCGATATCGGAGGGGTCAACGACTTCGGGCTTCAGCTCAATAGACTCGATGAGCTTCTTACCGTTCACGGTCACGCTGACTGCGCCGCCCCCTGCGGTTGCGGTAAAGCTGCGCTGCTCAATGTCCTCCTGCAAGGTCGCGATCTGATCCTGCATCTTCTTTGCCTGGTGGATCATGGACTGCATATCCTGCCCACCGCCCTGAAACTGCTTCGGGATTCTGGATTTCATATGAATTTCTCCTTACATTTTTGATTTTCACTCCGCGGACAAACCGCGGTATATACAAACCGTGACAACTATCACGGCAGTATGGCTAATTAGATAGGCATCTGCGCCACATCTGTCACCTCAACGCCGCTGCTTTTTGCGCGTTCCAACAGGCTTTCCACCGCAGAGGGCTGCCCCTCATCGGATTCCGCACACTTATAGCGGATAGCGTAGGTCTTACCAGTAATCTCGGCTGCCGCTTTCCCCAATGCCTTTGCATCATCGTTGGTAAACAGTCGACGGAACAAGCGATTAAAGACGTACATCACCAACACGCCCTTTTCATCGCTGACATAGGCGTAGGAGCCTTGCAGCAACCCCGAAACCGACGGATTCACTTGATCAAAGCGTTCCAGCACAGAGGGCCAACTTTTCAGCAGCACAAATGTATCGCCGCTTGGAACAGATTCTACCTGCAAATGCTGCGCGGGGGCATCATTACGGGAAGATCCAGTCTGGGTCTGTCTGGGTGGTGTCTGGCGCACTCCGTTGCGCATCATCTCAGCAAGCTGCGTTTCCAGTGCTGCCACACGCTCAGTCAATGCCTGCACATCGCCTTGCGATCGGCGCATATCGCCGCACAAACGAATCAGCGTCATTTCCAGCTCCATACGGCGGTTTGCGGATCGCGCCATACGATCACAGCACTGCCGAACGGCGTCCAACGCATTTAACACATCCTGCATGGTATACAACTGCGCGATTTCTTGCAACTGCACTAGATCATCAGGCATACACTGCACCAAAGCCTTTGCATCAGGTGCAGATTTCAGCAGCATCACACCGCGCAGATGCTGGGATAACTCGTCTGCAAAACGCGTCATATCCTTAGACTGCCGGTACAACCCATCGATTATCTGCAATGCGGCTGCGGTATCATGCGCTGCAATATGGCGCATAACCGCAAACACGGATTCTGTACCTGCAATGCCCACAGCAAGTTCCACGGTGTCGGTATCCACCGTATTGGATACTGCGGCACACTGGTCAAGCAGGCTGAGTGCATCACGCATACCGCCATCAGAAAGCTGCGCAATTCTGGCAGCAGCAGCATCGGTAATGGTAAAATCCTCATGAGATGCCACATATTGCAATCTTGCGGCAATATCCGCAGGCAAAATGCGGCGGAAATCAAACCGCTGACAGCGCGACAGGATCGTAGAGGGTATCTTGTGAATCTCAGTGGTAGCAAACAAAAACTTGACATAGGCAGGTGGTTCTTCAATGATCTTCAGCAGCGCATTGAACGCCGCAGGGGTCATCATATGCACCTCGTCAATGATATAGATCTTATATTTGCAGCGCACGGGCATAAATGCAGCACTATCGCGTAGATTTCGCACCTCATCCACGCCATTGTTGGATGCGCCGTCAATTTCAATGATATCGGTCAGGGTACCGTTTTCCGCCTCTTTGCAAAGCTCACACTCCAAACAAGGATTGCCGTTTTGCGGATGCAGACAATTGACTGCCTTTGCAAAGATTCTGGCACTGGTCGTTTTACCCGTACCGCGAGAGCCTGTAAACAGATACGCATGGGCAGTTTTGTCACGGAGGATCTGGTTACGCAGTGTTGTAGTGATATGGGGCTGTGCCACAATATCATCAAAGGTACGTGGGCGCCACTTACGATACAAAGCCTCATACACTGCCATATCAGCTCACTCCTCTCTCTTGTGTGCCATCTCCTGTTTTGCCGCCTCATAAAACGCTTTGAAGCCCTCCACACTGGCAGCATCCATGGCGCGCATTGCCTTATGATAATACCGCTCGCTCTCCTCGGCATTGCCAAGATACAGCTGTGCAACTGCAATACCGCCCAAACAATCGCATTGTGCTTTGCCTTCGGCAAGAGAATGCTTAAAGCATTCGAGTGCTTCGGCCGAGCGGTCGTTATGCAGATACATCATGCCCATATCTGCCTCCGCGATCTCAAGCCGTGGAGAATTCATAGCGAGCAGCTTCCGATACGATGCAGCAGAAGCTTCCACATCCCCTGTATGCCCGCAGGCCCTGGCAAGGAAGATCAGGTTGACCTGCGGTGCAAATTCTTCTGATTGCGCTTCTTCAAAAAACAGTCTTGCGTTGGCGGCGCAGCCCATCAGGAAATAGCATCTGCCGATATAGTGGCAGCAGACACTTTTCTGCATAGGATTGCAGCGCAATTCATGCACTTGCAAAAACAGTTCCAGTGCGTAGGAGGTATTCTCTTCGCAGAATGCCTGCATTGCCTTGCAAAAAAGCCGATCCCGCTTGCCGAGCCCGCCAAAAATCATAACAGTCGCGGCATACTCCGTTGTGCCCTTTGGCGGTTCTTGTTTATAATCCGCAACTACAATGCTGGCACAAGTATTCCAACTTACAAGCACAATCAGCAACGGCTCAGGCAAAAGATCAGGAAACACCAGACCAAGACCGAAAACCAAACAGGCAATGAGCATGGCTGGGGCAGCAGCCCGATAAAAAATCGCAAAACAATACCGCGCGATACGTCGAATGCGCTCGCCCATATCCATGCCCCTTTCCCTGCTGCAATACAAAAAAATTCCGGAGCATAGGTGTGCAGGCTGACTGCGGCACGCCTAGCGTTCCGCTTAATGCTGCTCGGTTCCCCGCCTGACATGGTTCACGGTGCTTTGCTGCACAGGGCCCGCACACCTATAATCCGGAATTAGACCGAATGTTGATACGGATGAAAGCAACACCGACTCTGTGCAGTGTTACCCCCAACTGTAATCATTATACCACATTCGATTTGAAATTTCAAGAGGAAAGTTGTGATTTCTGATAATTTTTTCGAAATTGCAAAATTTCCTCTTTACAAGTGTGACAGTTTGTGGTATAATGTTTAAGTCGCAAGGAGGGAACGCCTTCGGTGTGGCGGCATATATGACGAGATGTGGCTCAGTTTGGTAGAGCGCTGCGTTCGGGACGCAGAGGCCGCAGGTTCGAATCCTGTCATCTCGATTTTGATACGGGTACTGCCTTGTGCGGTATCCGTTTTTCTATCTGGTACAGCATTGCATTTACAGAGATTCGGGGTGATGAGATGTGCCCGTCAAATCCCCCGTGCCTACCCTCACAGTGTCGAAAACGGTAAAAATCCCATTGGTCGGTAGGTGACTGGTTGGGTGGATAAGAAGGATAGGCAACACCGCACAATTGCCAAACGAGCCAAAATGTGATATAATAAAGACATGG
>CAYXBP010000015.1:0-30665 GCA_964463355.1 uncultured Ruminococcus sp.
AAAAAATCATTGCTTTTTCTCTTTTTTGCCTATTGACATTTCACCGTAGGACTCTTTGCTCTGAAAATGTTTTCGAAAAAGGAACGGATATAGTCAGTATAATCAATAAAATCGTATACGCCCTCTTTTTTCGCCTTCAGAAAGAGCTTGATCAGAAGCAGGTAATAGTGAAGATAGAATCGCCTCACGCTCATTTTTTCAGGCTTTACCGTCAGGTGGAGGTAGTCCCAATGGGATGGATTGGTAGTGATAAGACGCTCCTCATGCAGCAGATAATCCGCTGTTCCCATTTCAGGCGTATATATTGAAACCGCTGTATTCCTCAGATCATGCTCTGATATCCAGCGGTATAGCCTTCTAAAATCTTTGGGTGTAAAATCGCATCCGATGATGAACATTCCCATAAGGTGGATGCCGATTTTCTTGCATATGGCAATGCTTTTGAGGTTATGATCGATATCATTCATTTTATGGTAGGAGCGCAGTGCAGTATCTTCAATGGATTCCAGCCCTGCAAGCACATAATAAAGCCCGATATCTTTCAGTTCCTGCATCAGTGCTTCGTTTTCGGCGATGAAATCGGTACGACCATACACGATGTATTTCTTTTTGATTTGTTTTTCACGCACAAGCTTTACAAACAGCGTCAGGCGGTCTTTATCGTACAAAAAATCATCATCGCAGATATAGATATTGTCAGATTGCACATGGGCAATTTCCTCCACCACATCAGCGATATCACGGCAAACATATTGCCCGCAGTTCATCTGATTTCTGTGGCAAAAGCTGCATCGGTACGGGCAGCAGTAGGCAGTTCGTACCCAAGCGGCATGTGGTAATTCCAGATACTGGTAATTTTCCGTATGGCTGTCAAAATACGTTCTGTCAGGCAGCGGCAGACGCTTGATATCAAAGGGCATCGCCTGCTGATGAACCCAGCCGTTTTCGGTTTTGTAACATATGCCATTGATGCTTTGCAGCGTCACCGCAGCTGTGTTGAATGCGTAATGGAGCATACTGAGAACGTTAAAGATATCGAAAGAGGTCAAAATGAAATCCACATTCTCTTTTTGCATACGCCGATACGAAAGCTGAGCGTGCAGCCCACCGATGATGGTAACGGTTTGCTGGCGGCGAATTTTGGCATCGCGGCAATACTCGAGCATAAAGTTTTCCTGTCGAGTTCTTCCGCACACATACACTGCATCGGGCTGATACTTTACAAGTGCATCTTGAAAATTCATTTTTTCCACTTGCCCATCCCACATATAGACGGTATAGCCCTGTGCTTTCAGCAACGCAGAGATGTATTCCAGCTCCAGGCATTCGTTTTCGATAATGCCCTTAAAATTATACTTTGTCCGTGAGATTTCAGGATGCACCAACAATATCGTTTTATCAGCGTTATTCATTGTTTGCTTTCTCCATTAGTTTTGTAAAAGCGACTTTTCCCACGAGCGTTTTGGGCAGTTCATCCAAGAACTCGTATTCATATATCCACGAATATCTTGCAAGTTTTTCTTCACAATGCTTTTGAATAGACAAGCGAACCGCATCACTTTTGGCTACTTTGCGGTTTAGCACGATGCATGCTTTTACCGCTTCGCCTTTATATGGATGTGGAATGCCTACCACACAGGATATTAGCACATCGGGGTGTGCGTTAATGACGTTTTCAATATACACTGGATTGAGATTATAGCCTGAAGATACAATTATACGCTTCAGCCGCTGCTTGAAGTAAACGAATCCATCGGCATCCACGCAACCGGCATCTCCCGTATACAGCCACACTCGTCCATCGCTGTGCTTTACGAGTGTTTTCTGGTTTTCCGCATCGTTATTGATGTAGCCCTTCATGACGCTTGGCCCGCTTATGAGGATTTCTCCGACCTCGCCGCAGGGAAGTTCTTCCTTCGTGCCGGGCTTTACAATTTTGTAGTAGGTATCAGGATACGGTACGCCAATGCTGCCTTCTTTGTAAGTATGTTCTGGGGTAAGGCAGCTGCCTGTTACACATTCTGTCAAACCGTAACCCTCTCGAACCTGTATTTGCGCACCATGCATCTTAAGAAACTGATCCATTCGTTTTTTCAGCTGCACCGTCAGGGTATCCCCGCCAGAGATAACACATTTCAGGAAGGAAAGGTCGGTCTTCTCAAGATGCTTGTTCTGAAGCATCGCCTCAAATAGAGTTGGAACACCGGCGATGATATTTGGCTTGTACTTTTTCAGCAGGCGATCAAATGTTTTTGCGTGAAATCGCGGCAAAAGAATCGATTCACCACCGAAATACTGAACGGTATGGATGCAGATTCCAAGTCCAAATCCATGAAATATCGGCATGATGGCAAGTACGGTATCCTTTTCCGTCAGGCAGCCGCAGGCATCAAAGCTTTGCATGGCAAGCGCATTGAAATTCAGGTTTGTCAGTTCGATTCCTTTTGGGTAGCCACTTGTGCCACCGCTGTAAAGGATTGCCGCAGTATCCGTACCGTGCAGGGACAGAGTGCTATTTTCGCTGTTGGATTTGCCCAATGCGAGGAATCTTTTCCAGGGAAGCGTAATACTGCTTTGCGGAGCGGAAATCTTTCTGCCTTGCGTAATCTGGTAGCCATTTTTCAGATGCAGGGGCATTGAATCCTTGACGGACACGATGACGCATTTTTTCAGGGCGGTTTCTTCCGCAACACCAAGGAGCTTACATAACGAAAAATCAGCGGCAACACAGAATTTGCTTTGCGAAATATTCAGGTAATACTTGATCTCATCTGCCGAAGAAAGCGGATGAATCATATTTACAACTGCCCCGATGCGATTCAACGCGTAAAAGCTGATGACGGCTTCGGGTGTATTCGGCATACAGATACTGACGCGTTCCTGATACTGCACGCCTATTTTTTGGAATGCGTCTGCACATTGCCGAATCAGTTTGTCCATCTCAGCGTATGAAAATCGCTTACCAAAGTAGTTACAGCTGATATACGCAGGGTGCCGCTTTGCGGTCGATTCAAACATTGCATATACGGATACATCAGGATATGCGAGATGTTTCTGCGGTGCTGTTTTGAAGGAACCGCCGCTGCTGCTTATCTGACTGCTCATACAATCACTCGTTTCCGTTTTCCAGAAGACTTTTGACTTTATCAAACAGCATGACATTTGCTTGTTCGACATCGTATGCACGCAGATCAAGGGGCGCACCAAACGTGATCTTCAAATTTTTGCTTCTGAACGTATAGTCACCAGTGATCGCATAGGGTACGATCACTGAATCGGTTTGTTTTGCCATCACGACAGCACCAAACTTAAATGGCAGCAGGAGTTCTTGGGTGTAATTTCGCTTTGCTTCGGGAGAAACATTGACCAATTTCCCCTCACGGAGACAGTGTATGGCGGCATTGAGAGCCGCTTTGTTTTTTGGGGCGTTCAAATCAACGGGAATGGTTCCGACTGCCTTAAAGAAACCGCCGAACAGTCCTTCATGCAGTTCTTTTTTGGCAAGGGTATGCACCACGCGCCTGGTACAGATATCCACAAGAATGGGGTCGAGCGCGTGCTTATGGTTTCCAGCGATCACAGCCGAACCATTTTTCGGGATATACTCGTTGTGTTCTACAGAGGGGTTAAAATACAGTCGAAAAACGGCTGTAAAAACCGGTCTTAGGATTTTGTACAACATTTCGCCTTTCAAGAAGCAGCTTCTCCTACATCCAGTTGTGTTGTTCGATGAGCGGGTATAGCAAATGCGTTTCATCCAAATTGCATACTGAACATCGCTCGTATTATGGCAGTGATTCGCATCATTGATGGCGGCGGGGTATATTCGGATGCGAATCATGTAAGCAAAACATATGTGATTTGCCCACTGCGTGGCACAATGGGCAAATCGGTTGATTGTTTTGTTGCATTTTATTTATCAATGCTTTTCATTGTGGGAAACAGCAGCACATCACGGATGGACTGGCTGTTTGTGAGTAACATAACCAAACGGTCAATGCCGTAGCCAATACCGCCCGTAGGGGGCATACCGATTTCCAGCGCATTCATAAAGTCCTCATCAATGTGATTTGCTTCCTCATCGCCCTGCTTGATCAGTGCTTCCTGCGCCTCAAAACGCTTGCGCTGATCAATGGGGTCATTCAACTCGGAGTAAGCGTTGCACATTTCGCGCCCAGTGATGAACAACTCGAAGCGTTCTACATAATCGGGCATATCGGGCTTGCGCTTGGTCAGCGGTGAAATTTCCACGGGGTGATCCATGACAAAGGTAGGCTGAATCAAATGTTCCTCCACATACTCTTCAAAGAACAGGTTGAGGATATCGCCCTTCTCGTGGCGTGCTTCGTAGTGGATTCCGCGCTCATCTGCGAGCTTTTTGGCAGCTGCCGTATCGGGTATTTCGTTGAAATCCACGTCCGCGTACTGCTTCACAGCGTCAACCATCGTGATACGCGCGAACGGTTTGCCCAGATCAACCATCACATCGCCGTATGGGACGCAAGTGGTGCCGCAAACGGTCTGCGCGACATGGCGGAACATATTCTCGGTGAGATCCATCATGCCGTGGTAATCGGTGTATGCCTGATACAACTCCATAAGCGTAAACTCCGGGTTGTGTCTGGTATCAACACCTTCATTACGGAACACCCTGCCGATTTCATAGACCTTTTCCAAACCGCCAACGATCAGTCGCTTGAGGTATAACTCCAGAGAAATACGAAGCTTCACATCCTCGTTGAGTGCGTTGTAGTGGGTTTCAAAGGGTCTTGCTGCTGCGCCACCTGCGTTGGAAACGAGCATGGGCGTTTCAACCTCCAAGAAGCCCTGCGCATCGAGGAAACTACGAATGGTAGCCAGAATTTTACTGCGGCTAATAAAGGTGTTGCGCACGTCCTCGTTCATGATGAGGTCAAGATAACGCTGACGGTAGCGCGCATCACGGTCGGTTAGACCATGGAATTTTTCAGGCAGAGGCTTTAGGGACTTGGAAAGTAGGGTCACATCGGTGGCATGAATGGAAAGCTCACCGGTGCGCGTGCGGAACAAGCGACCTGTAACGCCGATGATATCGCCGAGATCCCACTTGCGGAAGTGCGCGAAGTTTTCCTCACCGATATCGTTCATGCGGACATAGACCTGTATTCTGCCCTCGCGGTCACGCAGATCAAGAAAGTTTGCCTTACCCATTTTACGCCAACTCATAATTCTGCCAGCGAGGGTAACTGTAAACTGCTGCTGCAATGCTTCCAAGGCGATTTTTCTTGCTTCATTTTCGGCATCCTCGCCGTACTGTGCATTGAGTGCGGCTTCTGCCTCTTCAAATTTTGCACGCGCACCTGCGGTGGAGTCTGTTACATCAAAGCGTGTGATTTGAAACGGGTCACGACCATCCTGCTGCATCTCGCAGAGCTTTTCCAGACGAATTCTGCGAAACTCGGAAGGGTCAATACCCTGTTGTTCATTCTGATTTTGCAACGGCTGTTCCATAACAGGGGGGATTCTCCTTTCATGGTAAGGCGTAATCAGCTGATTTCGCCCTCTGAAATTTCCAAAACGGTAAAGGTCAGCATTCCTGCGGGGGCTTCGACCATAAATCGGTCACCGACGCGTTTTTTCATGGCTGCTTTGCCAATGGGCGATTCATCGGAGATTTTCCCCAAAGCGTAGTCAGATTCCGAACGGCTGACGATTTTCAGACGCTCGATTTTTTCGGGTGCATTGCCGAATGCCTCGCGCTTCAGGGTAACGATCGAGCCGTTACCGACCTCATCGACCGAAACACTCTGGATAATCTGTGCATGCGCGAGGGTGTACTCCAATTCAGCAATTTCTGTTTCCAAACGAGCCTGTTCGTTTCTTGCCTCGTCGTACTCAGTGTTTTCGGAAAGGTCACCGTAGCTTCTGGCTTCTGCCAATTGATCTGCGATCTCCTGACGGCGTGTTCCGACCAGATAAGCCAATTCTTTTTGCAGCGCTTCGTAATGCGCTTGCGACATTTGCTCCATATGCTCATGCGCCATGGGAAAAATCCTCCGTTTCGCGTAATGTATGTGAAATCAATCGGTGATTTCGCGGTGGAATGCCTGCAAGGACTTCACGCTGAGCGCGGATGACTGGGAACGAATGGCACGAATGCCCTCTGCGCTTGCCTTTGCGGCAGCCATTGTGGTAATGTAGGGAATACGATATTTAATGGCAGCCTTACGGATATAGCTGTCGTCGTGGATGCTGTTCATGCCAGCAGGGGTGTTGATGATCAGATCCAATTTGCCGTTGGTCATGGCATCCGTGATGTTGGGGCGACCTTCATACAGCTTGTTAATTTTCTCAGCGGGAATGCCGTTTTCACTGAGCATTGCATAGGTATTGCCAGTTGCAACGATTTGGAAGCCCAGCTCGTAGAACTGTCTTGCGATATCGACCAGCTCGCCCTTATCTCTGTCGCAAACAGAAAGCAGCACAGTGCCGCCCACGGGAAGACGGGTCTGGGTGGCCTCCTGCGCCTTATAGTAGGCTTCGCCAAAATCGGCAGAAAGACCAAGCACTTCGCCAGTGGAACGCATTTCCGGGCCAAGAACGGGGTCAACCTCTTGGAACATATTGAAGGGGAACACAGCCTCTTTGACACCGTGGTGGGGGATTTTGCGATCGTGCAGTGCAGGCACTGGGGAGGGCTTCCCGGTCAAGTGGGAGGTCATGATTTCGGTAGCAATTCGCACCATATTAATGCCGCAAACTTTGGATACCAGTGGCACGGTACGGGATGCGCGCGGGTTTGCCTCCAGCACAAACACCACATCGTCCTCAATGGCGTACTGCATATTCATCAGACCGCAAACGCCCATTTCAACGGCGATTTTGCGGGTGTACTCTTTAATGGTACTGACCTGCTTTTCGGTCAGGTTCAGGGAAGGCAGTATGCAAGCGGAGTCACCAGAGTGGACGCCCGCCAGCTCGATATGCTCCATGACGGCTGGCACAAAGCAGTTGGTGCCATCGGAAATGGCATCTGCCTCACACTCAGTGGCATGCCCGAGGAAACGGTCGATCAGGATAGGTCTGTCGGGGGTAACACCAACAGCGGCAGCCATATACACGCGCATCATTTCGTCGTTGTGTACAATCTCCATTCCTCTGCCGCCCAGCACATAGGAGGGGCGCACCATAACGGGGTAACCGATACGGTTTGCGATATCCAGTGCGTCATCAATGGTAACCGCCATGCCAGATTCCGGCATCGGGATGCCCAAACGCTCCATCATCGCGCGGAAGTGGTCACGATCTTCAGCAAGGTCGATTGTTTCAGGGGAAGTACCCAGAATGGTCACGCCGTTCTTTTTGAGGTCGGCAGCGAGATTCAGCGGTGTTTGACCGCCAAACTGTGCGATTACGCCTACGGGCTTTTCTTTTTCATAAATCGCCAGCACATCTTCCATGGTCAGCGGTTCAAAGTACAGCTTATCGGAGGTATCGTAATCAGTAGAAACGGTTTCGGGGTTGCAGTTGACGATAATCGTTTCAAAGCCCATCTCTTTCAGAGCAAGTGCCGCATGCACACAGCAATAATCAAACTCAATGCCCTGACCGATACGGTTGGGACCGCCGCCCAAAATCATGATCTTGGGGCGATCGTTATTGCAGGGGCTTTCATCCTTGGCGATATGGTAGGAGGAGTAATAGTAAGCGGCATCTTTGGTGCTGCTGACATGAATGCCCTCCCACGCTTCGCGAATTCCTGCATCATAGCGAGCCTGACGGATATCCTGCTCAGGCACTTCCAAAATCTGGCTGAGGTAACGGTCAGAGAAGCCATCCAGCTTTGCCTGACGCAGGGAAGTGGCACTGGGCACTCTACCCTTAAAGCGCAGCAGATCTTCTTCTTCCTCCACCAGTTCCAGCATTTGCTCCAAGAACCAGTGCTTGATTTTGGTCAGCTTGTAAAGTTCTTCAACGGTTGCGCCCTTGCGCAGAGCTTCATACATGATAAACTGGCGGTTGCTGGTGGGATACACCAGTTGTGCCAACAGTTCGTCTTTTGTCATATCATGATACTTGCCAACAAAGCCAAGACCATAGCGACCAGTTTCCAAACTGCGAATTGCTTTCTGGAATGCTTCTTTATAGGTTTTGCCGATGCTCATGACCTCGCCGACGGCACGCATCTGCGTACCCAGCTTATCCTCTGCACCCTTGAACTTTTCAAATGCCCAGCGTGCAAACTTAATGACAACATAATCGCCGCTAGGAACATATTTATCCAAGGTGCCATACTTGCCACATTCAATCTCATCCAGAGTGAGTCCCGTTGCGAGCATCGCGGAAATCAGCGCGATAGGGAAGCCGGTTGCCTTGGAAGCCAACGCGGAGGAACGGGAAGTGCGGGGGTTAATCTCAATGACGACTACGCGATCGGTCACGGGATCATGTGCAAACTGACAGTTGCAGCCGCCGATAACCTCGATGGTTTCAACGATACGGTATGCCTGCTCCTGCAAACGCTTCTGCAACTCCTCGGAGATGGTGAGCATAGGGGCAGAGCAGAACGAGTCACCAGTATGTACGCCCAACGGGTCGATATTTTCGATGAAGCACACAGTGATCATGTTGTTCTTTGCATCACGAACGACCTCAAGCTCCAGCTCTTCCCAGCCGGTAATGCATTCCTCGACCAGCACCTGACCCACAAGGCTTGCTTGCAAGCCTCTCGCGCAGACAACCTTCAGCTCCTCGACATTGTATACCATGCCGCCACCTGCACCGCCCATAGTATATGCGGGGCGCAGTACCACGGGGTAACCCAACTCGTCAGCGATGGCAAGTGCTTCCTCAACGGTATAAGCCACTTGGCTTTTTGCCATTTCCACGCCGATGGATTCCATGGTTTTCTTAAATTCGATACGATCCTCGCCGCGCTCGATGGCATCCACCTGCACGCCGATGACCTCAACATTGTACTCTTTCAGTACGCCTGCCTGCTCCAGCTCGGAACAGAGATTCAGACCCGACTGACCGCCCAGATTTGGTAGCAGTGCATCGGGACGCTCCTGCTTGATGATCTGGGTCAGACGCTCGCAGTTCAGCGGCTCAATGTAAGTGACATCTGCCACATCGGGGTCTGTCATGATGGTTGCGGGGTTCGAGTTCACCAGTACGATTTCATATCCCAGATTACGCAGTGCTTTACAGGCTTGCGTACCGGAATAGTCGAATTCGCACGCTTGTCCGATAATGATCGGACCAGAACCGATGATCATGATTTTGTGAATATCATTTCTTTTTGGCATAGCGCAAACACCTCACTTCTAAACATATATTATAGCACAAACCGCACGCACATTGCAAGCGATTTCCACATTTTTTTGAAAATTGGCTATTCGCATAAATCCACGCATGATTTACGTACGATTTTTCAAAATACGCTAAGGCCAGATTGCTCTTTGATCTGTGAAAGCTGCTGCACCAGTTGGCGTTTCTGCGCCATGAGTGCATCAAAGCGGTCAAGATATTCATAGGGATATTTGCATTCGGTCAACCGTTCAATGCCTCGTGCGCCGCCAACGAGTTTGGTAGATGCTCCCGAACCGATGCCAAGAATGGTTTGCGAATCGTCCATCATCATGATGTTATAGGGGCTTTCAAATCCAGCTTTGGCATACCCTACATTTTCCAGATTCGCAGCCATGTTCTTTTGACGGTAGAGGTAATAGGGGCGGTATTGCGCGCTGCAAAGACTGTTTTGCGCATATGCTACCATTTCGCCGACAGATTTCGCATCGGGCATAGGCAGCGTTCGATAGAAATCAGCGGCTTTTTTCAGGGAAAGGCAATGCACGGTTATACTTGCAGGGTGAAGTGATATCGCCTGATCTACACTTGCACGGAAAGCCACCAAGGTATCACAGGGCAGTCCCGCGATCAGATCCATGTTGATATTGGAAAAGCCCATTTCCGTTGCCAGCAGATAGGCGTTCATGGTATCCTGTGCGGAGTGAGGTCTGCCTGCTGCCTGCAAAACGCCATCGTTGAAGCTTTGCGGATTGACTGAAATACGTGTGACATTATAATCCCGCAGTACCTGTAGTTTTTCGCGCGTAATGGTATCGGGACGCCCAGCTTCTACAGTCAGTTCGCGCAAAGGCACTGTATTAACCGCGATTAGCTTTTCCTGCAAGGCATACAGCAAGCGTCGCAGATCAGCTGGTTCCAGTACAGTAGGCGTACCGCCCCCGATATACAGTGTATCCACGGCAAGATGTGTTTGCTGCAATAGCTCTGCAACAATATTGATCTCTTGCAGCAGCGCATTCATATATTGTGGTAGCAGCTTGCGCATCTGCGAAACAGAATGGCTGACAAACGAACAGTAGCGGCAACGTGTGGGACAGAATGGGATGGAAACATAGATACCCACTGCCTTTTTGGGGGTTTGTTGAAAAACAGGCTGCTGCACAGTTAGAATCTGTTCGGCAAGTGCGATTTTTTCTTTGCTGACCTGCCATACGTTACGAAAATACTCTTTTGCCTTTGCAAGGCTGCCCATGCGATTTGCCGAGCGACGCAGCAGGTTTACAGGGCGAATGCCTGTAAGCATCCCCCATGGAGGACGCAACCCGGTGATATCGCAAAGCTGCGGATACAGCAAAATGCTCAGCTCCTTATCCAGAGCATTCCCCTGCACGGCAAGGCAGTCTGCTTCACTCATGCGCTGTTGTGAGCCGATTTGTGTGTGGCATACAAGATGCATGGTGCCATCTGCATTTGGGGTCATTACTGCGGAGATGTGATCTTCCGCAGGTAGATTTGCCGCAGTGGAAAAGGCAAACTTTTGTGCAGGTACAAACAGCTTGAGCAGTGCTTCCATTTCATAGGTACGGGTGTGCCCGTAGGTGTGAATGGTCATCTTTTTGGCTTAGCGGGCTGCAAATAGGGGCTGTATGCTTTCTCACGGGCAAGAGTGGTATTCGCATAATGTCCGCAATAGATGGTGTAGTCACCCTTGATTTCGCCCAGACGGTGCAAAGATGCACGCATATCTTTGAGATTGCCGCCGTGAAAATCCACTCTTCCAACAGCATCACGGAACAGCGTATCACCCGTAAAGAGTTTATCGCCCAGCATATAACACACACTGCCAGGAGAATGCCCTGGGGTATGCAGCACAGTGAATTGCAGTTCATCGCTGAATATAAGCGCATCGCCTTCCTGCACGGTGTTGCAGATTACGATATTCTGGTATTCTGGTATTCTGCCAAGATAATCAGCAAGGCTCAGCTGCACGGAATGCAATAGCGGCTCATCCAGCTGATGTAGATACAGCGGCACCTGATAGGTATCCATGACCGCCGATGCTGCGCCGAAGTGGTCGAAATGGGCGTGGGTCAGCAGCACCGCTTGCACCTGAAACTGCTTCTCCTTGAGAAATGTCAACAGGCGGTCTTTCTCAGCACCGGGGTCAATAACCACCGCGTTGCCCTTCTCATCAGCAACGATGTGGCAATTTGCTTCCAGTTCGCCCAGCGGAAGGGTAATTACTTCAATACTCACGGTAACAAATGCTCCTTTCAGCCGTAGATGGCTCGGTCAGCCGAGATCACATCGCGCACATGGCGCAGCTTGGTTAACAGATTCTGTAGCTGTTCCGAGGTGGTAACGGTAATGGTGGCTTCAAAAACGGTATTGCCGTTTTTCAGCGTACGCGATGCCGAATGAATGATCGGCACTCTGGCATCATGCAGCACGCCACAGATATCGTATACCAATCCCACGCGGGAGGTGGCAAGCACCTCAATGGCTGCCTGACGTTCCTTGGGGGCGAGCTTGCCCGACCATCGCACCGCGACCCATCGTTGTAAATCTTCGGGGTCGCCGCGCCGCATGGCAGATTCATAGTTTTTACAGGTCTTGGTATGCACGGAAAGTCCGTGACCGCGCGTGATGAATCCTACGATATCATCGCCAGGCATGGGGCTGCAACACTGTGCAAATTTGAGGGCGCAGTTCTCAATCTCGTCGAGTATGATGCCATCGCTTGCCTTGTTGCGGCGAAGCTGCTCTGCCAATAGCGCATCGGGAGTTTCTTCCTTTGGCTGCATCTGCTTGCCGTAGCGTTTCTGATAATGCTCACGGATGCGTGGCATGAGTTTTGTCAGCGAGATACCGCCGTAGCCCAAGGCGGCGCAGAGGTCATCACAGGTTTCACAGTGGTTCTTTTGCAGAATTTCTTCTGCCAGCAAATCAAAGCACTGTTCCACGCTCAAGGGCAGGCGGCTGCGCCGAATTTCGCCTTCCAGCATAGCTTTTCCTGCCACAATATTCTCCTCGCGACGTTCTTTCTTAAACCATGTGCGGATCTTTGCGCGTGCTTCATTTGTTTTTACGATTTCCAGCCAGTTGCGGTTTGGGCCTTTGCTTTCGTCTTTGCTGGTGATGATTTCACAGATATTGCCTGTTTGCAGCACAGTGTTCAGCGGCACGAGTTTTTCATTGACTTTTGCGCCTACGGTTCGGTGGCCGATCTGGGTGTGGATATGGTAAGCAAAATCAATGACAGTTGCCCCCACAGGCAGGCTGATGGAATCGCCCTTAGGGGTCATAACAACGATCTCATCGGGGGCAATGTCATTTTTAATTGTATTTACCAACTCTTCCGGATCATCGCTGTTCTGCTGGGTTTCGATCACCTGACGGATCCATGCAAGACGCTGCTCCATGCGGTCTTTGCCCTGAATGCCCTCCTTGTATTTCCAGTGGGCGGCAATGCCGTATTCGGCGTTGGCGTGCATCTCCCAGGTACGGATTTGCACCTCGAAGGGGATCTTCTCTCTTCCCAGCACGGTAGTGTGCAGGGATTGATACATATTCTGTTTGGGATTTGCGATGTAATCCTTGAAGCGATTGGGGATGGGGTGGAACATATCGTGGATAAGCCCCAGGACATTGTAACACTCGGAAACGGTGGTGACAATGACACGCACCGCGTACTTATCATATATCTCCTCAAAGTTCTTGCCACCGATATACAGCTTTTTGTAAATGCCGTATATGCTTTTTACTCTACCCTCAATCTGCGGCGGTGTGATGAAATCCTCGGCTTTGAACCGTGTGGCAATGCGTTCTTTGATGGCAGCAATGAATGCTTCGCGTTCTTCTTTTTTTGTGTTCAGCATCTGTTCAATCTCGGCATAAGCGTAGTGGTCGAGATAGTAGAACGCAAGATCCTCCAGTTCCTCTTGCACTGGCGTAATGCCCAGCCGATGCGCAATGGGGGCATAGATATTCATGGTTTCCAGTGCAGTGCGCTTCTGCTTGTGGGGCGGACGATATTGCAGTGTGCGCATATTATGCAGACGGTCGCACAGTTTGATGATCATGACGCGAATATCCTGTGACATGGCAAGCAGGATTTTCATGACATTCTCGGCAACCTGCTGCTCCTGACTAAAGGTAGGGATCTTTTCGAGTTTTGTAACGCCGTCCACCAACAGTGCTACATCCTGTCCGAAGCGTTTGCGCACATCATCCAGTGTAACGGGGGTATCCTCTACTACATCATGGAGGAAGGCTGCACACAGGGTATCGGTATCCATGCCCAGCTCCAGCAATTCGTAGGCGACTGCTACGGGGTGTTTGATATATGGCTCACCGGAAGAACGGGTCTGACCCTCGTGACATTTTTGGGCAAACTCGTAGGCGGTGATCAGCTTGCTGATATCATACTGTTTATCCTCCATTAATATTTTGGAGATCATAGCATCGATTGAGCAAGTGCGGTCATCATATGGACTGAGCAATGAGGAGCCCTCCTTTCCGTGGATCATTCTATTGATTGACGAGTGCGTGAATCTCATGCAGTATCATGGATTCTGAGAGGTCACGCTTTTGTTTGACGGGCAGTAAGCGAACGGTATCTGCAACAACATCGTGTTCAACCAGTTGCAGTTCGCAGAGGATATCGGTGCAAAGACGTGCGCGGCAGTAGTTCATATTGGTATCCCTCAACCGACGGCAAATCAGTTCCATGGGCTGTGGGTCGCGTTCCGTTGCCTGATAAAAGGCAACCAGTGCATTACGATCGGGGCACATTTTTGCATAGTAGGCACATGGCAGCGATTCTTTGCGACGGTATGCTTCATATGCCTGCTCTGCGGCGATAATCTGCGCCTGCTGCAAACCAGAAACCCGCCATTCTTCAGCGCGGATGCCCAACTGCGCTCGCCCTTGAAAAGGCTTGACTTCGGGCGTGACAAGAAAATCATACAGCATACCCGTGCGGATGCCCGATTCTTCAGCAGTACAGCGGAAGATCAGCAGTTCTACGGGTACATTGCCCTGTAAACCCTTCAACTTGATATACTTGCCGCCTCCAATTGGGATACGCTCCTGCACGAGTACCTGTAGCAATGCAAACATCGGCTGTGGGTTGCCTGCGCCATATGGTTCCAGGATTTGCAGACCATCAATGTTGTGGATATTGAGATCTGCGGCAGAAACAGCACGCTCTGCGTGTACGGTCATGGCAGGCATGGCTGCGTGATTGGCTGCCGCATAAGCTTCGATTGCCTCACAAAATGCAGTAAGCGATTCTTTTGCGACGGTAAAACCGCCAGCACCAGGATGTCCGCCATAGCGCACCAAATGCGGTGCGCAGGCGTGCAGACAATCGAATACAGAGAAAGCACCAAAGCTGCGTGCAGAACCGCGGTAGCCTTCGTCGTCCTCACGGGAAAGCAGAAAACAGGGCTTGCCGAAGCGTTCCATCAGCCGCGCGGCAACAATGCCCACCACGCCATGATGCCAGTTTTCACCTACAAATACCAGCACACGGCGATGCAGCGCTTTGGGATTCTGACGGATCTCGGCTAAGATTTGTTCGGCGATGATTTTTTCGGTGGCACGGCGTTCATCGTTCAGCGTCTGAATCTGTGCCGCGAGGAGGGTCGCTTCCTCCGGGTCATCGGTCAGCAGCAAACGCGCCGCAATGGAAGCAGAAGCAAATCTGCCTGCTGCATTGATACGGGGTGCCAGCTGGAATGCAGCCATGATAGAGGTGATCGGTTTATGTACATCAATGGCACAAACTGCCATCAAAGAAAGCAGACCCATGCGTTCGGTATTGCGCAGCAGTTCCATGCCACGTTTTACCAGATAACGGTTTTCGCCGCTTAATTCAACCACATCAGCAACGGTGGCAAGTGCGGCAAGGTCACCGAATTGTTCAACGACAGAATCGTAATCGCCGCCTTCCAGTGCAGCAAGCAGCTTTAGTACAACGCCTGCGCCGCAAAGAGGCTTAAAGGGCGAGGGACAATCAGCACGGTGGGGATCTACCACAGCAACTGCATCAGGAAGAACATCGCCGGGGCGGTGGTGGTCAGTGATGATCAGTTCCATGCCGCATTGCCGGATATAGTTTGCCTCTTCCACAGCAGAAATGCCGTTATCCACCGTAATGATCAGCGAGGTGCCTTGCGTTTTTAACATATCAATCTGTTCTTTGCGGATGCCATAGCCCTCTTTTCGTGTGGGGATATACCAGCGCACATCCGCACCTGCATAGGTGAGCCAGTCGGTCAGCATGACAGTCGCTGTTACGCCGTCGCAGTCGTAATCGCCGTAAACGCAAATGGATTCGCCCGTTTCGATTGCCTGCATGATGCGAGTCACAGCTTTGTCCATATCCATCAACAGAAAGGGGTCAGAGAGTGGCGTTGCCTCCAGAAAATCCTTTGCCAGCTGTGGCGACGCCATGCCACGGGAAAGCAGCACCTCCGCACAAATCTGCGTTATGCCCAGTGTTTCGCTCAAACGAGTGGCTGCCGCTATATCGGGCTGCCCGATCTTCCATTGTTTTTGCATCAGTATGCATGCACCTCCCAATTGCGATTCTTTCTTTATTCAGTATACCATTTTTTCAGTCAAAATGCAAGCCATAAGCGCGCATTGCACGAAAAAGAATCAGAAAAAGAGAAGCCTTTCGGAAAATAATATTAAAATTTCACGCAAACCTTTGAGGAGGTTTGCGTGAAACTGGAATGATGAATGATTGAAAAGCCGCAAGAAGTTCTCTTCACAAGGGTTTTCTCGTGTGCGTTCACAGTGCGGCAATGTTGATATCTTCCGCTGTGCGTGCAAAGGAGATGCTGTGCATCTTCAAGCCACTTTGTGCAAAATACAGGCGCATGGTCGTAAAGCGAGAAAACATAGGGATATCCGTACTAAAGGATACGGGCTTGCCTTCCGTGCCATTCCATGTAAAGGTATTCTGCACAGTACCCATACTGAACAGCGTAACGGGCATTTGCGCCAACGTACCTGCCTCAGAACTTGCTGTTAGTGTAATGTGATAATACCCCAGTGTTTGCACATCCAGCGCAAAGCAAAATGCCGTGCCACGTTCTGTGCTGATATCTTCCAGCGGAATGGTGAGGGAATCCGTAGCCAGTGTAAAGAACTGCACCTCGCCTTCCTGTGGTTGTCCATTTGTGGGACGATTGAGAATTTGCACTTCTTCAGCAGTACCGCAAAGCCGTCGCATAGCGGGGGTGTGCAGAATAAAATCGCAGATATTTGCAGCGCAGCGTTGCAATTCGCCGAGGGTCAGTGTGCCATTTTCCAGTGCATGCATGATATCGGCATCGGGTGTTTCGGTATCGGCACATACCATGTACAGATCATTTTGCGCGGCAACCATCGCTGAGAACAAATCTCTGCGTGGTTCTTCGCCGCGGCGGTTGATATTCGCCCACCAGTCGGTCATGGCGATGCCTGAAAACCCCCATTCTTCGCGCAGAATCAGTGTTGTCAGGTCGGGATTTCCAGCTGTCCACAGACCGTTGACAGAGCCGTAGGTTGTCATAATACTTTTGGCTTTTCCCTGTTTAATCGCGATCTCAAAGCCTTTCAGGTAGATTTCACGGAGCGCGCGTTCGGAGATGACCGCATCCAGAAAATGTCGATTCGTTTCTTGCTCGTTGGCGCAAAAATGCTTGAGAGTACCAGTCACGCCCACGCTGTGCAGTCCCTCCAACTGGGCTGTCGCCATCACGCCAGTGAGATAAGGATCTTCGGAGAAATACTCAAAGTTTCTGCCGTTCAGGGGGTGACGGTGCAGATTCATACCGGGGCCGAGCAGGCAATCCACTCGATTTGCGCGCATTTCCAATCCCACCAAAGTGAACAATTGTGTGAGCAGCTCTGTGTTAAACGTTGAGGCGAGCAATGTGCCATTTGGCAAACTGAATGCAGGCGTGCCGCAATCCAGACGCATACCAGAAGGGCCATCGGAGCAGCACACCGCAGGAATCCCGTAATGTTCCAGTGCTTTTGATACGCCACCAAATGCGGATGCCGTGCCTGCTGTGACTCTTGGACTGCCCATCCCTTCGCCGCGCACCAGAGAGGAAAGCTCCTCCCTGGAAAGCTGTGCGATGAAGGCACGCAGCGTTGCGGTACTTTTTTGCACATCCTGCAAGGAAATGCCCATATCACCAGTATGCGGAATCTCGGAGGGCAGACCCATGCGGTATCGTTCTGCCTCATCTACCTTGGAAAGCGGCACAGGCTCCATTACGATATGGTAGCCCTCGTCATCCGCTTCGGGGCGCATACGCTCAAATGGGAGGACGGGAGCCATACATTGCACGCAGCGCGAGGTCACTTCGGTATCTTTTTGCAGATAGGTGTAGCACTTCTCAGCAGTGCGCACATCGGTGCCAAGATAAAACTGATATGCGCCTTCCTCCAATACGTAGCAATACGGATTGCCCGTAGCTCCGCTGTCATCATAGGAGGCGAGATCACGCATACGAATACGAAGTGTTAGCATTTCCTGTTCATCGGGAGCGAGTGTGGCGGTTTTGGCAAAGGCGCACAAGGCTCTTGTAGGCTTGCCAAGAGCCCCTTGGGGTGCTTCCACGTAGAGCTGCACCACCTCTTTTCCGCAGTAAGCACCGATGTTTTTCACAGCGACGGTCAGTGTGATGGCATCATCATCTTCTGTTACCGCAGTAAGGGAAACGGCAAACTGTGTATAGGAAAGTCCAAAGCCAAACGGATACCGCACTCTGTCCTTGGCAAAGGTTTCAAAATAGCGGTAACCGACATAGATATCCTCGGTTTGAAAATTGCGTTTTTTGTCGCCAAAATACGGATGCGAGGGGTAATCTGCGATATCTATGGCAATGGTATCGGGCAGTTTGCCAGAGGGGGAAACCTCGCCGCTGAGTACGGCTGCCGTGCCGCTTCCGCCGGTCATGCCGCCTTGCCAGATGTACAAAATGGCATCAGGTGAAGCTGCTTCGATGGCATGCATATCAATGATGCCGCCGACATTCAGCAGTACGATCATATGTTGAAAGTGCCGGCGCACGGTTTGCAGCATAGTGATCTCGTCCTCGGTGAGCAGATAGGAGCCTGCTTCGGTGCGGTGATCCTGTTCTTCGCCGGCGGTGCGCCCGATGACAACGATGGCTCTGCGATGTGTTTTTGCGCTTTCAGCAGCGATCTCTTCGGTCAGGGGCATTTCAGGCTGTGACCACGGTTCTGCGCCCCAGCCTTCACCGAAGTCATAGGGGTGGGTGTTGTCCCACTCTTTGTAGATTTGCAGCAGTGTTTCATCTACGGCAATGCCCTGTTCAGCAAGACCTTCCAAAATACCAGTGATTACGGGCGCATTGACCATTCCGCCTGAGCCTGTACCGCTTTTGTAGTAATGCAGTTGTATTCTGCCGAATACAGCTACTGCTTCATTTTTCGGCAGGGGGAGTGCCTGATGCTCGTTTTTGAGCATGACAATGCCCTCCGCGACCGCGTCTGCGGCGGTTTGCAGATAGACATTCCAGTCGAGAATTGCAGCCATAATGGATTGCTCCTTGTGATTCTGTGATAGCCTATGGGGAAGCCGCCCCAAAGTGCATCGGGACGGCGAATTTTTGTTTCAAAAAGGATTTTTGCGGTGTGTGCGAGTTATTCGTAATCAACAACATTGACCCAGCGTTTGAGCATTGCGCGTTCGTTTTCATTGCCCTTGACCGATTGCGAAGCGGCGACAATGGGCATCCATGATTGGATATACTGCTTTGCGGTATCAGTCATTTTGCAAAACAGGTTGAGGTACTGGTCGGCAAGCTCCTGCGCATCCGCCAGACAAAACAGCAGATAGGTTCTTGCTGCATCAGCTGCGGCATTGCCCTGTGTTGCATGAGACCAATCCAGAATATACATCTCGCCGCCTGGAGAGACGATGATATTTGAGGGGTTAAAATCGCCGTGGCATACTTTTTTGTGTTTTGGCATACTTTCCAGACGAGTATGCAGTTCATAGCGTGTGGTGGCGTTAAAGCTGCTCTCGCTGATTTTGTAGTTCATTTTATCCTTCAGCTTATTCAGCAGTGCCGATTCTTTGGAATGCACTTCCATTTGCAGTGTAACGAACTGAGCAAGGTAGGCATCCATATTCTCGGGCTGTTCCGTCATCAGTTGCTGTAGGGTTTTGCCAGCGATATATTCGGTGCGTATTGCCCATTTGCCATCGATCATCATAACCTCAAGCAGGCGGGGAATGCGCAGACCAGTTTCTTCCACTCTTGCCTGATTGAGTGCCTCTGCGAGTACATTTGCTTTGGAATAAGTGGATTCAAATACTTTCAGAACGGTATCGCCATCACGGTAAATGGTTTTTTGGGGACGCTCTGCCAGAACAGCATCATATTGCTTTGCCATGAGAAAACACCTCCTTGAATTTTATACGGCATCATGCTTGCCGTAGTAGGCATTCAGGTACATTTGCTTGATTTCGGACATCAGCGGATAACGGGGATTTGCACCAGTACACTGGTCATCAAAAGCCTGTTCAGTCATGGCGTCCAGACGTGCGAGGAAGTCTGCTTCGTCGATGCCATAAGCCGCAATGCTTTCCTTGATGCCGATGGCTGCCTTCAAGGCTTCAATCTTTGCGATGAGTGCTTCCAGCTTTTCGGCATCGGTATTGCCTTGCAATCCCAACGCGTCGGCAACTTCTGCGTATCGTGCGAGGGTGTGGGGGTGGTCATACTGTGAAAACGTGCCCATTTTGGCAGGAATTTCCGCTGCATTGAAGCGCAGCACCTGTTCCAGCATCAATGCATTGGCGATGCCGTGAGGCAGATGATGGAACGCGCCCAACTTATGTGCCATAGAGTGGCACACACCGAGAAATGCGTTTGCAAACGCCATGCCTGCCATGGTGGCAGCGTTTGCCATTTTCTCGCGTGCAACGGGATCTTGCGGGCCGTTGCTGTAGGCACGTGGCAGGTAAGTGAATACCATTTGCAGTGAGCGCAGTGCCAGACCATCGGTGTAATCGGTTGCCATCATGGAAGCATAAGCCTCCAGCGCGTGGGTGGCAACATCAATGCCCGCCGCAGAGGTCAGACTTTTGGGCGCATTCATCATCAAGTCGGCATCCACAATCGCCATAGTGGGCATCAGTTCGTAGTCAGCCAACGGATACTTTACACCGGTGGTTTCGTCGGTGATGACGGCAAAGGGGGTCACTTCGGAACCAGTGCCTGCGGAGGTGGGTATTGCGATAAAGCAGGCTTTTTCGCCCATTTTCGGGAATGCATATACTCTCTTACGAATGTCAATGAAGCGCATTGCCATATCCATAAAGTCCACATCGGGATGCTCATACAGCACCCACATGATCTTTGCGGCATCCATAGCTGATCCACCGCCCACTGCGATGATACAATCGGGACGGAATGCTGTCATGGCAGCGGCACCAGTCTTGGCGGAAGCAAGGGTTGGATCTGGCTCTACTTCGAAGAAGGTGGAGTGAACAATGCCCAGTGCGTCGAGTTTATCTGTGATGGGTTTGGTATAGCCATTGTTGAACAGGAAGCTGTCGGTAACAATGAACACGCGTTTTTTGCCAAGCACGGAGCCAAGCTCATCCAGCGCGACGGGCAGGCAGCCTTTTTTCAGGTAGATCTTTTCAGGCGCACGGAACCACAGCATATTCTCTCTCCTTTCGGCAACAGTCTTGATGTTAAGCAGATGCTTGATGCCGACGTTTTCACTGACGGAGTTACCGCCCCATGAGCCGCAGCCCAATGTCAGGGAAGGTGCTAGGCGGAAGTTGTACAAATCGCCGATACCGCCGTGGGAAGAAGGTGTATTTACAACGATACGGCAGGTTTTCATACGGGCAGAGAACACATCAAGCTTTTCGCGTGCCGTAACGGGGTTTAGATAGATCGAGGAGGTGTGACCGTAGCCGCCATCCATCACAAGACGCTCCGCCTTATCCAGTGCTTCATCAAAGCTTGCCGCGTGATACATGGCAAGCACGGGGGAAAGTTTTTCGTGGGCAAATTCTTCAGAGAGATCCACGCTGTCGACTTCACCGATGAGAACCTTGGCGGTTTCGGGCACGGTTACATCGGCAAGCTGTGCGATGCGAAATGCCGACTGACCCACGATTTTTGCATTCAGCGAACCATTTATGAGAATGGTCTTTCGGACTTTTTCGGTTTCCTCAGGTGTGAGGAAATAGCAGCCTCTTGCAGCAAATTCGGCTTTTACCTTATCGTAGATGCTGTCGAGTACGATGACGGACTGTTCGGATGCGCAGATCATGCCGTTATCAAATGTTTTGGAGTGAATAATCGAATTGACTGCAAGCACAATATCGGCAGATTCGTCGATGATAGCAGGCGTATTGCCTGCGCCGACACCCAATGCAGGTTTGCCGCTGGAGTAAGCGGATTTTACCATTCCCGGGCCACCTGTTGCCAGAATAATATCGGCTTCCTTCATGACGGTATTGGTTAATTCCAGAGAAGGTATATCAATCCAGCCGATGAGACCTTCTGGGGCACCTGCCTTGACGGCAGCCTCCGCCACCAGCTTTGCTGCTGCGATGGTAGATGCCTTTGCACGGGGGTGGGGGCTGATGATGATACCGTTACGGGTTTTCAGTGTGATCAGCGTTTTAAAAATCGCGGTAGAGGTGGGGTTTGTGGTGGGGATGACAGCTGCGATCACGCCAATGGGTTCGGCGATGCGCTGCACACCAAAAACTGGATCATTTTCAATGACGCCGCAAGTTGGTGTGTTTTTATAGGCGTTATAGATATATTCGGAGGCATAATGATTCTTGATGACTTTATCCTCCACAATGCCCATGCCAGTTTCTTCCACTGCCATTTTTGCAAGAGGAATACGCGCCTGATTGGCAGCGATTGCCGCCGCACGGAAGATAGCATCGACCTGTTCCTGTGTATAGGTCGCGAATTTCTGCTGTGCCGCACGCACACGCGCAAAGCAGGCAAGCAGCGCATCAACGCTGTCGACAATAGGGTATTTCGGATCTTGCATAATAAAAACCTCCATTCAGATTCTAGAGACTAAAGATATGTGCAATCCTTTCAGGGAAACAACGCAAAAAGCATGCCTGTTGGCTATGCACGGCATTTTTACTGAATGATCCGTTATATCACACAGAAACTCTTTCAGATACGTCAGTATCCATGCAACGCTTTTAAGCAATCTGCCAAAAAAGTTCTGAAGTATCTGCCGCACAAACTCTATGCTATGTTGCCATAATAATTGCAGTATACCACAAAACGGTAGAAAAGTCAACGATTCACCGACTTTTTCTTTCTTTTTCGGCATTCCACAAAATTTTTGGCGCGGTGGTTGACGAAACCGAAAAAACCTGCTATAATATAGGAAACACTGCGTAATGCTTGCATTTTGCTTCTTATAAGGAACCATATCCATGAATAAATATAAAACTCTTGCTGTCAATACCGTTGTGTTTGCCATCGGCAGCTTTGGTTCAAAGATTCTTTCGTTCTTCCTGAATTATTTGTACACGGGCAATATGGATGCCTCGATGTACAATACCAAGGATGTGTTAGAGCTTTGTGCCAATTTTCTCATTCCGGTTGTGACCTTTTCCATCACCGATGCTGTCATTCGCTATGGTTTGGATCGCAACTATCAAAAGCGCGCGGTATTTTCCAATGCCGTTACCGTGGAACTTTGCGGCATGGCGATTTTTCTGCTGCTCTCACCGCTACTGCTGCTCTATCCCGACGTTCGTGGATACCTGTTGCTGTTAGTGGGATATGTCTGTATCTCATCGTACCGGCAGCTTTCCACGCAGTTTGCTCGTGCAAGGGGGCTGGTGCGTTTGTACGCGCTGGATGGTATCTTCTGCACGCTGACGCTGTTTCTGTTTAATTTGCTGTTTATTGCCAAGCTGAAATTGGGTGTGACGGGCTTTATGCTTTCGGTCATGCTTTCGGATTTCTGTTCGGGTACAATGGTTTGGTTGATTGCAGGGCATAGCCGCTACCTCTCACGCAAATATGTGGATCGTGAGCTGTTGCAGGTCATGCTGCGGTTTTCTCTGCCACTGATCCCAACGGCATTGCTGTGGATCATTACAGGGTTTTCTGATCGTCTTTTCATCCGCCATATGATCGGCGCGGCGGAAGCGGGTGTTTACGGTGCCGCAACCAAGGTGCCGAATCTCATCTCCATGGTGTCCACCATCTTTTATCAGGCGTGGAATATGAGTGCCATCGCCGAAAACGATTCCGCGGGGCGTTCCAAATTTTATTCCCGCGTGTACGATGCCTACCAGTCGCTGTTGGTGCTTGCAGCCGGGATGCTGATTGCACTGGTCAAGCCTTTGTCTGCACTGATTAACAACACCGCTACAGATGCTTCTTTTGGTACAGCGTATCTGTATACGCCGATGCTGATCATTGCGGTACTGCTGATGTGCCTGAACCAGTTTTTATCCAGCATTTATACCGTATCAAAGCATACGTCAAACAGCTTTTACACCAGCCTGATAGCGGCAGTGGTCAATCTGTTATGCAACTTTATCATGATACCGAAATATGGCGTACACGGTGCCATTGTGGCAACCTTTATCAGCTATTTTATCTGTTTTGTGATACGCCTGTTTGATACCCGGAGATTCATTCCGTTCCGTGTATCCTATCTGCGCTTTGCCATCAATCTGGGCGTGCTGTGCGCAATGTGTTTGGTCGCTGTCAAGGAGTTTTCGTGGCGCATTCCATTCCAGATTGCAGCCCTGCTCGTTCTTGTTGTTGTGAATTTCCATGCGCTGCTGATCACCGCTCGTAAGCTGCTGCGCAGATGATGCGTTACACCGCTGAAACCGTTTCTAACAGTATGTGCGAAATACTGTCGGATCATACAAGTTCAGAACATAAATAATTAGGAGGATTTCTGTTATGACCATTGATACCCGTTCCATACTGCTTGCTATTCTGGTGATGATCTTTTTTCTCATCAATTATGCCCTTTTGCGCGATTTGATCTATGGGATCTTTCTTGGCAGCAAGAGCAAGAAAACTGCTGCAAAAATCAAAAGTGAGCAGGGCTTTTGGGCAAAGCTTACAATGAACTATGTGGGGCAGCATCTGAAGAAGTACGAGCAGGCTTATAAAAGCTGGCAGATTATGACGCTTATCCACGCGATTCTGACTGTGCTTTCCTTGGTTGCATTCGTTGTTTTGTCTATTCTTGGCACTGCATTCTGGATTGTTGCCACTGTTTGTGGTATTTTGACTGTGTATAATGCTGCACTGTTTATGGTGATGATGTCCAAGACCACCAGTTCTGATAACAAGACGAATCGAAAGGGCTCGCCTTGGAAGTACGAACAGTAATTGCACGAATTGCACACCGTACAGGGCGCTCTCGATGAATCGCATCGTCGGAGAGTGCCCCTTTCCATTTTATGAATGTACCGTAGCCGATGGATACAAAGTGTGCGCGGTTTCTCCATGCACAGTGCATACAAAAATGGCATATACTGTTTTTGAAAATCCATATTGATTACAATGAAAGTGAGGCTTTTTATGTCTATGTTTGAACAGGCAATGGAAGAATTATGCGGCGTGGTAGATCAGGCTGCACAGAAAACAGGGGAGGTGCTGGAGTCCTCCAAAGGGCAAGTGGAGCGCATCCGGCTTCGTAATACGCTCAATGAAAAGTTCCGTCAGTTGGGGCAGGCACAATTTATTACCGCTATGGGTGAAGCCGATCGCACTGCGGAGGTGCAGGCATTGCTTTTGGAGATTCAGACACTGCGTGACCAGTATGTTGCACTTTGCAAATCCTTGCACCCCAATAGCGGTATGACTTGCGAAAAATGTGGCAGATATCATCGTAATGGCGGCGCATACTGCTCTGATTGCGGTGCAGCAATGCCCGATCATCCATGAGCATGGAACAGCTCTTACAGAAGAATCAGACCATTGCCCTCACCATTGACGGTATGACCGCCGAGGGCAACGGTGTAGGGCATTATCAAGGAATGGCTGTGTTTGTGCCGCAAACTGCCGTTGGTGACGTGTTGGATGTGAAAATCGTGAAGGTGTGTAAGCATTTTGCCTATGGGATCTCCCAAACGGTGTATGTGCCCTCACCCGACCGTATCTTGCCAGATTGCCCCGTGTATAAGCAATGCGGCGGTTGTCTGTTTCGCCATATCAGCTATGAAGCAGAGTGCCGTATGAAGCAACAGTTTGTCGCCGATGCTTTTCAGCGCATTGGGGGCTTGAAACCTGAATTATTACCCATTCTACGCGCGGAACAGATCAACGGATATCGTAATAAAGCGCAATTGCCTTGCGGTGTTGCTGCGAACGGAAACGGCGTGGTGTTCGGCGTTTATGCGCCTCGTTCTCATCGCCTGATCCCTCAGCATGGTTGTTTGCTGCAACCACCAAGCTTTCAGCCTGTGATCGAACGCAGCGCTGAGTTGCTTGCACATATCACACCCTATGATGAAGGCAGTGGAAAGGGCGTTTTGCGCCATTTATATCTGCGGCAGGGGCATCATTCTCATGAGATGATGGTCTGTTTTGTTGTGACAAAAAATATCAGCAAACAGCTTTGCACGATTGCCAAACAGCTCGCGGAGGAGTTCCACAACATAACCAGCGTAATGATGAATGTGAATCCACATAAAACCAATGTGATATTGGGTGGCGAAACACTTTGTTTGTGGGGAAAATCCTGCATCGAAGATGTTTTCTGCGGAATCCCCGTAATGTTGAATCCGCATAGCTTTTACCAAATCAATACATTGCAGGCAGAGCGACTGTTTGCAGAGGTGCGGCGAATGGTGAATCCACAAAAGCATCAATTATTGCTGGATTTGTATTGCGGTACGGGCGTGATCGGTTTAACGATGGCAGATGCGGTGGACAAGTTGATTGGCGTTGAAGTGGTTGCACAGGCAGTGGAAAATGCAAAGCAGAATGCAATGGCGATTGGGGCAGGCAATGCGCACTTTTTTGTCGGGGATGCAGGCGAGATCGCAAGGCAGCTTGCAAGGGGACAGCTTACGCCGCATATTATTACGCTGGATCCTCCACGGAAGGGATGCGACAAAGCGACTCTGGATGCTTGCATTGCCATGGCTCCATGTACGATCGTGATGGTTTCTTGCAATCCTGCAACTGCTGCAAGGGACGCAAAGTACCTCTGCGAACACGGCTATGCTATTCATGCCCTGCGTCCCGTGGACTTGTTCCCACGAACAGGGCACGTCGAGGCGGTATGTTTATTGTCCAAACTAAAAGCTGACCACCATATCGAGGTAGAATTGAATACAGACGAGTTGGATTTGACCTCTGCTGAAAGCAAAGCAACCTATGATGAAATCAAGGCTTAAGTCAAAGAACATACAGGATTGTCGGTATCCTCCCTCTATATCGCACAGGTAAAGCAGAAATACGGTCTGGAAAAGCGTGAGAATTACAACAAGGCGAAATCAAAGGACTCCAGACAGCCGAGGTGTCCGAAGGAGAAGGAAGAAGCGATTGTTGAGGCTTTGCGATACTTCAAGATGATTTGAGGATGATAATATGCTGAAACTAATTGACTTATCTATAAATGGACATATTTTGACGATGACAGTTCTGATTGAGGGGGATGCAAATAGAGCATACCAGCTGTCTGTGGACATGAAAACAGAATGGTATTCTGTGGTAAACAGCGAAATTCCATCAGAATTCAAGATATATGAGCGACAGGCGAAGACAGCCTTACGCAGATACAAAGGTAAGGAATTACCGCAGATAATTACAGCTATGTGGTACTAAAAGGAGAACGATATGCCATTAAAAGTCATTATTGGTGATTTGCTCACATACAGAACAGATGCCATTGTCATCCCTCTTGTCCCTTTTTCCGGTCCATCATCCAAATACAGCCGAATGACCTATGAGCAAGCCGGCTGCGAAGAATTATTGCTGGCACGACAGGCACTGCCAAAAATGAACGATGGTGAATGTGGCATGACAGAGGGGTTTGGGCTGTTTGCTGATTATGTGTTCCACGCACGTGTACCGGAATGGTTCGGCGGATTGGAACAGGAGCACAGACCTTTGTCAAAATGCTACTGCAATGCCCTGCGTATCGCTGCAGGGAACGGTATACAAAGCATTGCTTTTCCCCTGCTTGGTGTGGGAACAAATCGAGTCCCTCCCAGAACCGCCTTTATCATCGCTAGGGATGCCTTGAATGGCTACATTCATGCACATGATCTTGCATTGACAGCATATCTGGTGATTCACCCCTCTGTGATCGAAGAAGTTGAAGATTTGTGCGATCATATTTCCTGTACACAAGAGGTTTCAGAAACCACATCACCCAATCCGGAAATCCCGCCGCTGGAGAAATTTAAAACCTATATAAATCGAATTGACAATGCATCAAAAATTGCAAAGTTGATGGGATGCAGTACAAGCACCGTTACTAGAATTCGTAATCATGAATACAAAGGTGTACCGCAAAAATCCACGATTCTTCAGTTAGCGGTCGCACTCGGACTTACCAAAGAGGAACGTTATGAATTTGTAAACTGTGTACATCCACCCTATCCTTTTGATGAACGTGACGAAGTGCTGGAACAACTGCTTGCACAGGGATACAAAAAATTAACGGATATTGACATAGAGCTTGAAAAAAGAAATCCGGAATGGGTTCTGATTCATAAATCAAAGGGAGATATACTTCCCAATTCAGAACATAAGATAACAAAAAAAGAACAAGAACGTAATCCATAATGCAAACGCTGTCCTGCTGGGCAGCGTTTGCATTTATTTTGCAAAAGTATTGCGTGGTATGCAACGAAATTCCGAACAAGATATGATACAATTAGGTCATCCCAAACAGAAAGGATGATTTTATGAATACCAGTTCCTACCTCGAAGAAACTGCCCAGGGAATGCAGGTCATTCCACTCGAAAGTTCATTACTTTCGGAAAGAATTATTTTCCTCGATGAACCGATCACTGCAAAAACGGCAGTATGCTTCACACAAGCAATACTCTTGCTCATGGCTTCCCCCGATCCCATCACCATCTGCATCAGCTGTACAGGCGGCGAGGTCAATGCAGGACTTGCCATCTACGACCTCCTCCAGAGCTGTCAGAATGAAATCTACATGTACTGCATCGGACAGGCTTGCAGCATGGCAGCCGTCCTCCTTGCAGCCGGACAGAAGGGCAGACGTTACATCCTCCCCAACAGCCGCGTCATGATCCACGAGGTACTCCTCAGTGGCGGCGTGAGTGGCACGGCAACCTCCATTTCCAGAATCTCTGGTTCGATCCTTGAAACAAGGGAACTGCTCAATGGCATCCTTGCAAAACACACAGGAAAAAGCATCAAAGAGATTGAACAGGCAACTTCCTTTGATAATTTCATGAATGCGGAAGAAGCCGTTGATTTCGGCATCTGTGATGCGATTGCAAAGAGAATTGACCACAGAAAGGAGGGGCATCATGTATAAAAATGGTACGATGCACATTGCAGAAGGCTGTCACTATAGTCTGGATGATTTTAAAACACAGCTGAACAACAATGTCCTCGTTGTCGGCGGCAGCGGTACAGGCAAGACACGTACCATCGTTACGCCGAACTTGCATGAAGCGTCGGGCAGTTATCTGGTTTCTGATCCGAAAGGCTATCTTTACAAGCAATATGCTGGATACTTGCAGACAAAGGGTTATAAGGTTGTACTTGTAGATTTTACACATCCGGAAAAAAGCGTACACTACAATCCGATGCATAATATACACAGTACGCAGGATATTCTGAAAATTGCCTCGGTGCTTGTGAATGCGAAAATCTCTGCTGGTGTGGATCCCTACTGGGACTCCATGACAATCATTCTGCTCTCTGCAATCATCGCCTATATGCTGGAGACAGGTTATCAGCCATGCAATTTCAGCAGCGTTCTGAAGCTTGTCCGGGAGGGTGAAAGAATAAATGATGACTGTAAAACCTCTAAACTCTCAGATCGTTTTGATGCACTGAAGAAGCAGAATTCCGACAGCTGGGCGTGTGCACAGTTTGAAAATGTCAATCAAACACCCCACAAAACCTATGATACCATACGTTCCACTCTTGCAGCGAAATTTGCGAGTTTTGATACGCAGGAAATTCAGCATATGATGAATGGGAATGATATTGATTTTACAGCTGTCGGTCGGGAGAAAACTACGGTATTCGTTACGGTCAGCGATAACGATCGTTCTATGGACAGCCTTGTGAATCTGTTTTTCACACAAGCAATGCAATCGCTGTGTGATTATGCAGACAATAATTGTGAGCATAACCGTCTGCCGACTCCTGTTCGATTCATATTGGACGATTTTGCAACCAACTGCACAATTGATGGATTCCCACGCATGATTTCTGCGATCCGTTCACGTGGTATTTCCGTTATGCTGATCATTCAGGCAGAATCTCAGCTGCGGCAAGGATATGGTTTTGACGATAAAACTATTATTTCCAATTGTGATACTTATGCCTATCTCGGCGGAAATGATGTAGAAACAGCACAGGCTATCAGCGTTCGCTGCAATAAACCACTCAGACAAGTGCTCAATATGCCTGTTGGAAGCTGCTGGGTATTTCGCAGGGGAGCACAGCCTGTATTCACAAAGCTGCTGAATTTCAGGGATCATATTCAGGAAATGAGTCCATAATGAAAAATGGGCTGCCACGCAACCCATGCCTTACTCGTATTCCTGTTCCCGCTTTTTCCTGCGTGTCTGCTTACGTTCCAGATTCTTCTTGCGAAGCAATGCAGCGGTCTGTTCCAGAACCTCAATATCCTCATCCGTGAGGTCGCTTACATCAAGCACCTGTGTTTTCTCCTCAATGCCGAGGAGGTAATCCGTGGAAACATGGAATACCCTTGCCAGCTTGATGAGAATTTCCGGCGAAGGATTCCGTTCATAGAGTTCATAATTACTGATTGCTGCTTTGGATACAAGAATGCGTTCCGCAAGCTGCTGCTGTGTCAGTCCCGCTCTCTGCCGAAGCTCCTTGACACGTTTTCCAAAGTCCTGCATAAAAACACGCTCCTCCCCCTGTTACTATTTCTATTGTAACATATTATATGTTTACGATGGTGAATTTATCGCACACAGACTGTTGACTTTTGCGTTGAAGTGTGCTATAATAATAAAGTCTGAAAATTCCAACCAAAATCTGAAAGGAAGTATTCTTATGAAAATGAAATCCCTGATTATATGTTTACGATGGTGAATTTATTGCACACAGACTGTTGACTTTTGCGTTGAAGTGTGCTATAATAATAAAGTCTGAAA
>CAYXBP010000015.1:30765-42045 GCA_964463355.1 uncultured Ruminococcus sp.
ATTCCAACCAAAATCTGAAAGGAAGTATTCTTATGAAAATGAAATCCCTGAAAATGATCGCTGCTGGCATGACAGCAGCCGCAATGTGCATGGCTCTGACCGGCTGCGGTGAGAAATCGTTCAATGTGACGGATACGATGGAGGTTCGTTTCGATGGCTATAACGGCTATGGCGTCTGCGTACTTGAAAATGAATACGCATGGGTTGACGATGTCAACGACTGGTACGGCAAAGCAATCAATGATGCACAGCGTGCCGGAAACGAAGCAAAACTCATGGATACCGTAACCTATGTTATCACGCCGTCCGAGGGGCTTTCCAACGGTGACAGTGTGACCATCAAGGCAAATATCGGCTCGGCTGCCGATGAATTCGCTTTCCAGCTGGAGGGTGAAGAAATCACTGTAACCGTCGAGGGACTCGAAGAGGTGGAAATGTTTGATCCGTTCGAGGATGTGACGGTTTCCTTTGAGGGAATCGCTCCGAATGGAAAAGTCAATGTTCAGTTGGGTGAGAGCAGCGGCGATGTCAAGTATCAGGTCAGCCAGAAAAGCGGTCTTTCCAACGGCGATGTCATCACAGTCACTCTCGAACCCAAAGGCGGTATGAATGCCTATGCGGAACGCTATGGCAGGGCATTTTCCACAACGGAAATGACCTATACCGTGGAAGGGCTGTCTTCCTATGCAGAGGCACTGGACAGCATTCCGGAGGATATGATGTCAAAACTGAAGCAGCAGGCTGAGGACAGCATACAGGCTTCCACTGCATCCTGGGTAGAAGGAAATTCGATCAAGGAGGCAAAGCTTCTGGGGCATTATTTCCTGACCGCTAAGGAGGGCTTTTCCGTGAAGCCACAGAATGAATTGTATCTGGTATACGAGATCACAGCGAATGTGACAGGTCTGAAGCGTGGCGGTGATGGAGAGACAATGGAAACAGCGGAAGAGACGTATTACACCTACTGCCGATTCTCCGATCTGATGCTGCTGCCGGATGGCACATGTTCCGTTGATCTCAGCGCAGGCGAACTGTGCAGCAACAGGATCAAGAGCGATTACGGATATTATGATTTCTGGGTGGGAGCATCGTTCTACCAGTACAACGGATTCAAGGATCTGGACAGCATGTTCAATCACTGCGTCTCGAAGAAGTCCGTAAGCTATCAGTATGAATCGACGGTGCAGTAATGTAAGGAGGCATACCCAATGAATATTACCTACGATGAAATGACCCCCGCCATGCAGAAGGCATATCGTTCCACGAATGCTGCCCGAAAAGTAACGCTGTTTTTGTCGCTCGCATTGATTGTGATTGTTTTCATTGCTGTAATCATTGGATTTGGAGATGAAATGAATTTTTGGGGATTCATTTCAGCTATTCCTGTAGCGGCTGTCTGCGGCTGTGCTATCGGAGGGCTTGTACATGGACTCGTACACTGTGAGTTTGCATTCAAATGGCTTTTCAAGAATCTTCCACTGATTTTGGCTCTTGCCGGCTGTCTGGGCTTGTATTTTCTGGGAGCATTTATAGGAGTGCCGGTAATTATTGTAGATTTGGTTCTGTTTATTAAAAAGAAACCCCTCGTATATGCATTTGAACACAAACATTTCTTCATGCTGAAATCCGTGCAGAACGAAATGGAAGCTGCCATGTACATGGAAGCCGCCGAATCCGCCAGAAGTGAGAGTGCCGCTGAGAAGCTGAGCAATCTGAACAAGCTCAAGGCAGAGGGAGCAATCACCGAGGAAGAGTATAACACCAAGAAAGCGGAACTGCTTAAAAAAATCTAAATACATACCATAAGAGATGTCATCACGGCATCTCTTTTTTTATTTCTGAAAATCTTTTGCTTTCTCCGTTTTGAACGAAATAAAGTGAGTAAGATTGAACTGAAATTATGCAACTTATACTAAAAAGTCGCTGAATTAGACCTGATAATGGGTCTGGTTTGGTGGCTTTTATTTTTATTTCCAGCTCATCCAACACTTCTCGTTACATGTACAGGTGAAGGCTTTCACAAAACATTTTTTATCAAAAAGGAGCGATTTTATGACAGAAACGAACTATGAAATCAAATCAGAGGCAATGCGTCACGGCATTCGCCTCTACCAGATTGCACAACATCTGCGGATCAGCGAGAGCAGCTTCAACCAGAAACTTCGAAGCGAACTTTCAGAAGAAGATCGTAAGCGGTTCTTGTCTGCAATTAAGGAAATATCAGAATCAAAACAGTAATACTGTTTCAAAAAGTCAACGGCTGGGATGCCGTTTGAAAGAAGGAGTTTAATAATATCTTTACGACCATTTTAGGAATAATTCAAACGAGGTGATTTCTATGAGGAGTAATATCAGATGTAAAACAACTGAGTGTCCAAAAGCAGGAGTGCAAGTAGCGAAGGTATATTTTCAAACTGACAAAAATCCTAAAGGTTCACGAGCAAAGAAAACTGAGATGACTGTGCCTGCTATGAAAGCACTGAACGATAAGCATAGCCGGGAAGCATTTGAACTTGTTGTAACCAATAATTTTTTTGCTCGAGATTTGATGATGACGCTTACTTTTCCATGCGATCTGACGGAGAAGGAACGCATGGATGAACTGAATTGTTTTATCAGAAGGTTGCGTAACCGCTACACCAAGAACGGTTTGGAACTGCGCTATGTGTATGTTTCTGAATATGGAGAAGAGGAAGGAAAGTTACACTTCCACATCATCGTGAACGGTGCACTGAAATTTGATGAAATACAGAAATTGTGGAAAAAGAGTCGCAAGCTGAAAGGACTTGGCAATGTTCATGTTGAAAATCTGAAAATTGATGAGCATGGTTTAATTGCACTCAGCTACTACTTGGAGAAACAGTGGAAAACTGCTGTTCCTTACAAACGGAAGTGGAGCGGTAGTCGCAACTTAGAACGCCCCGTAGAATCTATTGATGATAATCTGGTCAGTATCAAAGACTATCAAAAAATTTGTGAGTCTACCTGTCCGGCTGATTTGAAAAAAATTGTAGAAAAGCTTTTTGGGGATTATCAGCTTTTGAATTATGATATCGGATTTGAAAAGCTGTATAACGAAGTCACAGGCAGCTATCATATCAAGTTTGTAATGATTGAGAAATCCAAAGCTAACCAATATGTTGGGCGCAATTATGTTCCGCTGGTACATAATAGTGTTGATTTGTGGTCGGATTCTTCCTTCCATGTAGTTTCATCGAAGCCAGATGGATCTCTGCTTGTAGATATGAAGTATCCCGAATTCTATTATGATGAAGCGACACCGCATACGGCAAAGTAATCCCATGGTTTGAAAGGAGGTGCATGTTTCATGCACGATGAATGGAGCGGATTGGCAAATTTGTTGGCAGAGTTGATCGAGAAACATGCATCTGAACTTGATTTTGATGATATGCCGCTGCCGAGAGAAGAACCTGATGCAAAATTACATACAGAAAAGATGAAAAAGCCGCATAGTGATTGACAGAAGCGAAACAACATGGTATAATAGTCGTGAGAGGTAGTGTCCAAACTTTTCAGAGACACGCTTCTCACGATATTTTATTTTTGGGAGAAAAGAGATGGGCGGCAGGAAAAAGGTTTACACCTATACAAGAGTATCCACCGCAATGCAGGTGGAAGGCTACTCTTTAGATGCACAAAAATCAAAACTGAAAACTTATGCAGAGTGTTACGATTATGAGATTGTCGGCGAGTACGAGGATGCAGGTAAATCAGGAAAATCCATTGAAGGCAGAGTACAGTTTAATCAGATGATGGAAGACATTAAATCTGGCAAGGATGGCGTATCTTTTGTGCTTGTATTCAAGCTTTCCCGCTTCGGAAGAAATGCTGCGGATGTGTTGTCTACATTGCAGATTATGCAGGACTTTGGCGTGAACCTGATCTGCGTTGAAGATGGTATTGATTCTTCAAAGGATGCTGGCAAGCTGATGATTTCAGTTTTGTCTGCTGTAGCGGAAATTGAACGAGAGAATATCCGTGTACAAACAATGGAAGGACGCATCCAGAAGGCTCGTGAGGGTAAGTGGAACGGTGGTTTTGCACCATATGGCTATATGCTTGTAGACGGATGTCTTGAAATCAACGAGGAGGAAGCAGAGGCAATCCGATTGATATTTGACCAGTATGTGCATACCGACATGGGAGCAAACGGTCTTGCAAAGTATCTGGAAAATCACGGAATCCAAAAAATCCAGCGACAGAACGGAAAGAATCCGCTGTTTGATGCTGCGCTTATCCGAAAGATTATCAAAAATCCGGTGTACTGCGGAAAGATTGCATACGGTCGCAGAAAAACAGAAAAGAAACAAGGCACAAGAAACGATTATCATCTTGTAGAACAGGAGAACTTCCTGCTTGCAAATGGTGTGCATCAGCCCATTGTTTCTGAAGAACTGTGGCAGGCAGCACAGGTGAAGCTGCTCGCTATGGCGAAAAAATATGAGCATGTCAATCGTGGAAAAGACACCAGAGTTCATTTGCTGTCAGGCATCGTGAAATGCCCTGTATGCGGTGCTGGAATGTATGGTAACAAATGCAGTAAGCGTAAGCCCGATGGCACGAAATACAAGGATTTCTTTTATTACGGATGCAAACATCGTGATATGCAGCGAGGTCACAAGTGTGACTACAAACGCCAAATTAACGAGGAACTGCTGGACGATTCCGTTGCAGAAATCATCACGAAACTTGTAAGCAATCCGAAGTTCGCCGCTATGATGCAGGATAAAATCAATATGCAGGTGGATACAACGGCGATTGAACAGGAACTTGCCAATTACGAAAAGCAGCTGCGTCAGGCATATGCGACAAAAAAGAAGCTGGCGGAAGAAATTGACTCCCTCGACCCCGATGACAGGCATTACATCAAACGCAAGGCAGACCTTGATGACCGCCTTTACAGCATGTATGGCAAGATAGAGGATATTGAAAAAATGCAGATTGATGCAAGAGCCAAGAAACAGGCTATTGAGGCGGAGAAGATGACAAGTGACAATATCTACAAAGTGCTGGTTTACTTTGAGAAGCTGTATGCTGTTATGAGTGAAATCGAAAGACGAAAGCTGATTGAGTCACTTGTGGCAGAGGTACAGATTTATGAGGAACGCCAGCCCAATGGACAGTGGATTAAGTCCATCAAATTTAAGCTTCCGATAATTGAGGAAGATATAAGTGTTTGTCTGGACGATGATTCTCATGTCGAGTGCGTAGTATTGTTGTCAAAAGTACAGAACTGAATACCGAAAAAGGCTTGAAAATAAAGGGATTTTGAGTGCTTCGGGATAAATTAACGGATCCTCAAAATTCCACTTCTTTGAGTGTTAGGAAACATATCAACGGTTAAATTCTCATAGGGTTGAGTTGACAATATGATTTTGCCTATTGTTGAGTTGATAGAATAGTTGAATAAAATAGGATTAGAGTAAACGATAAATCGGAATTTGATAGGTACAAATTTTTCTTGTAGGAAGGAGCACTCATGAAGATAGTATTAAAGAGGTGTATTAAAGTAATCGTCATTATCATAGTGATTTTAATGTTGTTTTTGACTATCTCATTTATTCGTCATAAAATTTGTTTGTCAAATGAGAAGGACTTATTGACTCCTTTAGGAGAATTAGTAGAAGTTGATGGTTGCGATATGAGTATATATATTGAAGGTGAAGGTGATCACACACTTGTGTTTTTATCAGGTAGCGGAACGTGCTCACCAATTTTGGATTTTAAGTCGTTATATTCTTTATTGAGTGATGATTATAGAATTGTTGTAGTAGAAAAATTTGGATATGGGTTCAGTGATATTGTAGATAGTGACAGAGATATAGATACAGTTTTAGGACAAACTAGAACAGCACTTGATAAAGCCGGAATAAATGGTCCGTATGTCCTTTGCCCACATTCAATGTCAGGAATAGAAGCTCTATATTGGGCACAGCAGTATCCAGAAGAAGTAGAAGCTATTGTCGGGTTAGATATGGCAGTTCCAGAATATTATGACGAAATGAAAAATAGCATTCCGGTGATGAAATTGGGACAATATGCTGCAACGTTAGGAGTTACAAGATGGATTTCGGGTATTTCGGAGAGTGATGCTATTAAATATGGAACATTAACTGATAATGAAAAAGAAATATACAGGGCTGTTTTTTATAACAGAACAGCAACGGTAACGATGATTAATGAAGCAAAAGAAATAAAAGAAAGTGCCGGTGTTGTAAAAGCATATGGTGTTCCACAAGTACCAATGTTATTGTTTATTTCCAATGGTTCAGGTGGCACAGGCTTTGATGAGAAAACATGGAGAAGTATTGCTGAAGAATACATTTCAAAATCAGATAATGCCATATACATTGAATTGGATTGCCCTCATTATGTACACGATTATATGTATGAAGAGATAAGTAGCGAAATAAAGAACTTTTTGGATTAAATTTTTGGTTCTAAATAATCCGATAACTTCCAATTTGTGTGGGAGTGATATGTTCCCACAAACGAGAAAAATGCCTTTGATATGTTTGGTCGAACAGGGAAAGGCTAAAAAGTGGTTTTTGACATTCATAAAGTCAACTCGTGCCACGTCGAGAGCGTGGTATTGATGTCGAGGGATAAAGGATAAAACCCCGAATTTACGCTGTTTTACAAATTTGCACCCGCTGATTTCTTCCTCGGTACAGGTGTTTTTGTTGTGCGTGAGAAGAAAGCATGGAAAAATGAACTCTGACAACAAATACACGCACACGCATATTTGTGTGGGGATTGGATAACACGGTTGTGAGAGTGTGGGGTTTGGATGTCATGCTAAAAAGAGTAATTGATTGGAAATTTCGATTTTAGATCTATGCCAATTACTTGAAAATGTCTTTTAAATGTGCTATAATAGTAACTGACGTTAGGATGATAGCAACTCCAATTATTATCTTGAGCATGAGCTCTGGAAAGGAGGTAGTTGCATGAGCGTTCAGGTCTTTATCGACTGGAAGTTCGTTCTCGCCCTTGGTGGAGCGGCTGCTCTCATCATCGTTTCAACGAAGGTGGAAAAAACAGCAGCTGAAAACGTATTAACCCATGTGGTTGATTCTGCCAAAGAGCATACAGTAACTTGTTCTGAAGTATACTGATGTTCTTGCGTCAGGGCATGTGTTCTTCGGAGCATATGCCCTTTTCTATATTTAGAGGAGGCGATAATATGAATGTTCGCAATCGTATGACAGATGTTAATAAATTGCGTTGTAATGTCTGTCAGGATTTTTTGAAAATGTATTTGACGGATGGCTGGCAGCATAAACTGTATGCTAAAGCACAATCTGAAGTTCAGAGTGGAAAACGTCGGGACAAGTATATTGCTACATATGAGAAAATGCGTGACTGTGGTATTGATAACTTTCAGATCAGTCAAATGGACATCACTTTTATTTGCGAACTTGTCATTGCAAAATTTGAGGATACTGTGAGAGTGAAATCTATTACTCGCAAGGCATTGAAACTAATACGAGAAGATAGATGTGATCGTGCTCATTCTGATGAAAATGAAGAACAAGAAGAATTGTATTTATGCGGACTTTTAGCACTATGTAATCTAAGAAATTTCATTAGAACCGTTGATAGGTATGAATTATCGATAGAAGATAGCTGTCGACTCTCATTTCGACAAAAATATATGCCTAAAATTGAGCAACTCAAGGCAAAACTTGATGAAGAAAGAATAGAGTCGATTCAATGGAACAAATCGATAACTCAAGACATTCGAAGAATTTTAGAGAGTACTGATCCACAAAAGACATGGATTAAGGTCGAGAAGATATATATGGATCGCTATTGGAAACTTGAAAAGGACTCACAAAAATGTTTTGAATTTTTTGTTAGAGCATCCGATGCTGGAATTCCAGCAGCTCATCTTCTTGCCGCTGATTATTATATTTTGATGAAAAACTATGCTGAAGCAGAAAGACGATTATTTATGTGTTATAGCGGAAGTACCGAGTTTAGCACACCTGATGTCCATACTTTTCTTGAAACTATCAATTTCATGGTAGTCCATAAAGTACAGCCATCAGAAGGAATACTGAAAATGATACTAGGGTTACAAGAAAAAGGATTTAAAATCGAAAAAGGAAACAATGGTATATACAAATTGACAAAGACCAAGAAGTAAAAACAAGCCCCCACCATCGAATCACCGATGATGAGGGGCTGTCCTCTACTCATTCACTTCTCCACCACAACCTCCACCCCCGACTTAAACCGAAACACCAGATAATCCCCGAACACCGTCACCCTCTCCACCAGATGCTTCACCAGCGTTTCATCAAACTCCGTAATGCCGTGCGGCTGGGAACGGATAAACGCCCGAAGCTCCCGAATGCGTTTCTTGTGTTCGGCTTTGGCGGCATCGTCCATCACCGTCTGCGCCTGTACCTCTCGCAGGTGGAGGATTTCTTCTGCAAGGTCGTCATAATTCTCACGGCGGCTGGTGCGGTCAATCAGTTCCTGCTGCAAAGCTGCCATCCTTGCGGCAACGGCTTCTGCCGAATCGGGATTTGTCAGATGAATGGCGGTTTCGAGATTCTCTTTCAGCCGTTTCAGATAAACCTGACTGTCCCCAAGCATCTCATTGACCGCATCCAGAAAGGCTTCCTGCAATAGTGTCTCACTGACTGTCCTCGCACGGCACTTTTCTTTGTCATGCAGTCGGGTGGTGCATCGCCACACGATGGATTTCTTGCCACGATTGTTCCAGTGAATCCGGCGGTACTGCTCGCCGCACTCGGCACAATACACCATCTGTGAAAAGCAATGGTTGGAACTGAATCCACGCTTCTTGCCCAGACAATCACGCTCCGAACCACGCCTTGCAATTTCTTCCTGCACTTTCAGAAACAGCTCTTTCGGAATGATCGGCTCATGGTGTTCCTCAATGTAGTACTGCGGCATCACGCCGTTATTGACTACACGCTTTTTTCGGAGAAAGTCCACAGTGTAGGTCTTTTGCAGCAGCACATCACCCATGTATTTTTCATTTTCAAGGATTTTTCGTATCGTACTGTCATGCCATCGGCTGCTGCCACGGACGGTCAGAATGCCGTCACGTTCCAGCCCTCTGCCGATCTTCTTGCAGCTTGCTCCCTCAAGGTACTCACGGAAGATTCGCTTGACAATTTCCGCCTGTTCCAGATTGATGACGAGATTGCCTTCCGCATGCGAGTAATAACTTTTTCGTTTTCATATTGCATGATGAGCGATAACCTCGTAACCATGACCTTTGAGATTGATCAGGATGTGTACGATCAGGCATCCGAAGTCTGCAAACAACTCGGAACAACCGTCGAGATTATGACTGAGCCCTTTATCAAGTTCTGCGTGATCCCCGAGAACCTGCCCCTCCTTGAAGCATTCCTCGGAAAAGAAAAAGCACCTGCCGAAGCAGGTGCTAAAGAGGAAGTGAATCGAATGGTTTTAGCGAGAGTTTATGCCATCGCCATCAAGCAAGGGACTTGAGATAATCCTCAACATTCAGATAGCGGATGCCCTCTGACTCGGTGGGTTCACCACGATAGATGACAAACTTCCCGGTGATCTTGCCAAAGCGGTGTTCTGTTTCGGCACACTTCTCGGCATTGACAAGATGCTGGTACTGTGCCGGAACAACTTCTCGGCTGAGTTTGATCTCGTAGATCTCGCAAGTCAGCGATTCGGGGTCGTAAATGACCATGTCAAATTCGCCGACAGCAAACTGAAGCTGGAACACTTCCTTGTGAGGCTTTGCAATCTTGGTTTCAAGCAGAATCAGATCTTCGATCATTCTGCCCTTGATTGCACCCAAAGCTCGCTCCAGGACACGGTTGCGCTCAACTACGGAAAGTTCCTTGAACTGCTCATCAAGCAGCAAAGAATTGACCAGCGCATCGGCTTGGGCATATCGCAGACCCGGCTGACTGATTACAACCTTCTTCTCCCGATTGTTGACATCGGGGAAGTGGAGTACATCCACATCCATGATCAGATCCAGCAAGGAAAGATATTCCTTGATCTGATAAGCGTGAGTATCATCCACTTCAACAGATTGTTCTTCTTTATCAAGGATGTCAAGCATGGTCTTGATAGAACCAACAACGAAGTCCCGGTCGATGTTTTCGTTCAGATCAAAAGGCTCGGAACGGTCTTTCAAAAGATTTCTTGCGGTAACCGACAGATCGTTGGAGATAAAGGTTTTGGTCAGCGTTTCTTTGGTGAACCGATGGTTCATATCTTCGACCACACGGTTAATGGCACTGGTCAATTCGCCTTTTTGGTAAAGCTCATACAGATGACGGAAGTGACCGCCGTCCTGGTAGTATTTCAGCGAATGCTGAATGTTTCGAGCGATAGCACTATCGATGTATTCTCCTGCACTCTTCTTCGTTGCAAAGGAAGATTTCTCGTTGTAGTTCACACCACCCATACTCATCGTACCACCGTAACGAATGAATTCATCCACACCATGAATGCCGAGAACATTCTCGAATTCACGATACGGAATAAAAGTGGTGTGCAGCAGAATGCACCGATCATAAAGTTGCTCGTACTCGGTGAAGATGAATCCGAGGGAGTCCGTACCCGAAAGCACAATTTTCATGCCGCTGCTGGCGTAAATGTCCGAGAACAAAGCGGCACCCTCAATAAAGTCCTCCATCAAGGTGACTTCATCAATGAACACATACTTGTAGCCGTTGGCTTCCAAATACTTTAGGTCGGAGTTAATGGCCGACAAGGAATCCTTGGCTTTGACTTGAATAAAAGCGGTTTGATCAAGCAGCTCAGAAGGCATATCCAAAACAACCTGGCGAATAAGAGTTGTCTTGCCGGTTCTGCGAAGACCGTAAAGAATGAACACTTTGTCCTGCTGTTCGCCAAAGACGAAATCGTGCAAGGCACTGTAACATTCACGGCGATTGAACTTCTTCACGGGAGCAGCCCAGTTGCAAAGCTGATCGCCAATACGGACATAAGTCTTAAACTCGTGGGACTCCTTCTTTTTACGAGTGGCTTTCGGCGCAGGGATAGACTTCTTCAATACCTTCAACTCAGCCTCAAGTGCTTTTCGCTTCTCGATTTGAGAGCGTAGCTCATCCACAGAATCAAAGTCAATATAGTTATCACTACGCTTACCGGCAACGGTGAAACGGTGATAATAGTATTCCTTGCCCTTGACCTTCTTGACGGATACGCTACCCGGTGGCAAGGCTGCAATTTCTCGTTCGAGTTCGTCAATACGATTCGAAA
>CAYXBP010000016.1:0-41312 GCA_964463355.1 uncultured Ruminococcus sp.
GAGCGATCGCCTCCTAAGCGATAGGTCGGAGGTTAGAGTCCTCTCTGGGGTGCCACTCAAGTTGCTGTAATCCGTTGTACATTGGATTGCAGCAGCTTTTTGTATTTCTCTCTGCGGTGTTGTTTCCGGTGCAGAAGCAGAATAAATGTCTGTCGATGCAATCGGTTTGCATACGTTTACTACCCCAAAAGAGTGGGAGCGCAGCTTCTTGGATCACCCGAAGGCTGCGCTCCCGTTTTATTTTTACATAAGCCTTGTGTGCGATGCAGCACTTATCACGATACATTCAATTCAAGGGGCATTGAAAGAGTCTTGCGGCGTTTTCGGCGGTCAATCTACCAATTTCCGCAGGAGCAATCCCCTTTTCTCTTGCAAGTACAGCGATTACCTCGGTAAGCATGGTACTGTCGCAGCGTTTGCCTCGATAAGGTACAGGCGCAAGATAGGGACAATCCGTTTCAATCAGCATTCTGTCCAAAGGCACTACTGCCAGTGTTTCCAACGATTTGCGTGCATTTTTAAAGGTCACAACCCCTGTAAACCCGATATACAATCCCAGCCGCAGCAGTTCTTTTGCCGTTTCTGCCGAGCCAGAAAAGCAATGCATCACACCTTGTTCGGGGCGATATTGCCGCAGTATATCCAGCATATCGCCCATAGCGTCACGGCAGTGTATGATTACCGGCAGATGCAGCTCGTTTGCAAGCTGTAGCTGCTCACAAAAGATCTTTTTCTGGAATTCCGCATCATAGCCATCGTAATGGTAATCCAGCCCGATCTCGCCAATTGCCCTGACCTTGGGATGATTTGCCATTCTGCGAAGCTGTAGCAAATAATCCGCAGGCACATCCACACATTCCGGATGGACACCCACCGCAGCATAAAAATGCGGATAACGTTCAGCCAACGCCACACTTTCCGCTGAGGATTTCATATCGCAGGCGGCAGCCATACAGCGTATCACACCTTGCTGCGGCAAAGATATCAGCAACGCATCCCTGTCTGCGTCAAACGCCTCATCCGTATAGTGGGTATGACTGTCAAAAATCGTAAGTTGTTCGTTCATGCAGTGATCCTCAAATGGAATTATTCGGGTTTACGTGCGTTGGCAAGCATCAGCTTCACGCGGTTTTCCTGATTGACCTTTGTCGCGCCAGGGTCGTAATCTATGGCGGTAATGTTTGCGTTGGGGTACGCATTTTTGATGACACGCATCATGCCTTTTGCCACAATGTGGTTGGGCAGACAACCGAAAGGTTGCGTACAAATAATATTCTCGGTGCCAGATTCTGCCAGCGCAGCCATCTCTGCGGTGATGAGCCAGCCCTCGCCCATGCTAACGCCCTGACTGATATAGCGATCTGCCAGATGGCGCAGCTCTTCAAAATCATGGGGCGGATCAAACACACCGTGCGCTCGCACTGCATGAATTTGCTGCTTTTGCATGGCGTAAATCGCCTTATAGCCAATCCCGTTAACGATGGTTTTCTTGTTGCGGTAACCGTACAGCTTGCCATCTACATTCGTGCTGACTGCGCAATACATGACAAATTCCAACAGCGAAGGAATCACAGGTTCACAGCCCTCAGAGAGCAGGAAATCTTCCAGATGATTGTTGGCAAGTGGCGAATATTTTACATAGATTTCGCCAACAATGCCCACACGAATCTTGTTGCGTTTGGTGCGCTCAATCTTCGCAAAGTCGTCAAGAATCTCACGGTAAATTTTCTTGGTTTTCAGATATTCACTCGTCTGAAACGCTGCTTCCAGACGATGCTGCCAACAGTCAAGCAGCTTATCAGTACGTCCTTTTTCCAGTTCATATGGGCGGCACTGATTCGAAACCGACATCAAAAGATCGCCATACAGCACAGCGTAAAGAAATTTCAGGAAAATGGGTGCCGTCAACCGAAAGCCCAACTTAGGGTCTTTTTCCAGACCCGAAAAGTTCAGCGAAATCACGGGCACCTGTGGGAATTGCTGCTCCAAAGCTTTACGCAGCAGATGAATATAATTGGAGGCACGGCAGCCGCCACCCGTTTGGGTAATCAGCAGTGCGGTGCGATCAGGGTTGTACCGTCCTGATTTCAACGCTTCCATAAACTGCCCGATGACCAGCAGCGCAGGATAGCAGGTATCGTTATGGACATTCTTCAGCCCCTCATCCACCACGGCGCGGCTTGCAGTACGCAGCAGCTCACAGTGGTAGCCGTATTTTTTCAGGATGCTGATAAGCAACTGAAAATGCATCGGCAGCATATCGGGTACTAGAATGGTATGGGTTTGCTTCATTTCTGGTGTAAACCGTGCAGACATGACATTGCCACCTTTCAGGATTCGCCTTTATTCTTCCATGGCAGCCACAAGGCTGCGCAAACGGATGCGTGCCGCACCCAGATTGTTGATCTCATCGATTTTCAGCTGCGTATACAGCTTACCCTTACGCTCTAAAATGGAGCGGATCTCGTCACTGGTCACGGCATCAATGCCGCAGCCAAAGGATACAAGCTGTACCAGCTGCATGTCAGGCTGTGCTGCCACATAATACGCCGCGCGGTACATTCTGGCATGGTATACCCACTGATTCAACACGCCCAGTTTTTCATCTGCCATGGCAAGGGGCGCAACGGCATCCTCGGTCACCACAGCCATGCCAAGGCTCGTAATCAATTTATGAATACCGTGGTTAATTTCCTTATCAATATGGTATGGGCGACCTGCCAGCACGATGATCTTTCTGCCCTCTGCCCTTGCCTGCCGTATAATCTCCTGTCCCTGTGTCACAACTGCGTCCCGATACTGCTGCTGTGCAGCGTAGGCAGCATTCAGCGCAAGGTTAAGATTGGCTTTCAGGTCATAGCCCTTCAAGCTGCGCTTCAGTGCCTTGGCAACGCCCTTGGGATAGTTCAGATCCATGTAAGGTGTAATAAAGTTTTTCGGGGTAAGCCTTGCGTTGTTGGCACGCAACAGTTCAGGATAATACGCCACCACAGGGCAGTTGTAGTGATTATCGTTGTTACCCTCATCGACATTATAGCTCATGCACGGCCAAAAGATGAAATCGACATTTTGATCCAGCAGATCCTCAATATGCCCGTGAGCAAGCTTTGCAGGATAGCAGACCGTATCCGATGGGATGGTGTGCTGCCCACGATAGTACATATTGCGGTCGCTCTCGCTAGAGATCACAACCCGGAAGCCCAGCTGCGTAAACAGTGTTGCCCACAACGGCATCTGCTCATAAAAACTCAGTGCCAACGGCAGCCCTACCGTACCGATGGGCGCATCTGGTGCTTTGGGCACACACTGCAGGATGCTTTGGTATTTGTAATCATACAGCGATGGAATGCTGTTGGTACTCTTCTGCCCGGCACCTTTTTCGCAACGATTGCCCGAAATAAAGCGTCCACCATCTGAAAACTTAACGATATTCAATGCGCAGTGTGCGGTGCAGCCATTACATTTGGCTCCGGTAGAGGTGTAAGAAAAATCGGCAAGCTTTTCGGCAGAGATCAGCGTAGTTTTTTCAGGGATATGCTCTTTGGCATACAATGCCGCTCCGAACGCACCCATCAGACCTGACACAGCTGGACGAATCACCGGTCTGCCCAATTCCATTTCAAAGGAACGCAGCACGGCATCGTTTAGGAAGGTGCCACCCTGCACCACGATGTTCTTGCCCAGCTCATCCACAGACTTTGCACGGATGACCTTGTACACAGCATTTTTGATGATAGATGCCGAAAGTCCTGCGGAGATATCCTCCACAGTTGCACCCTCTTTCTGCGCCTGCTTCACCGAGCTGTTCATAAACACGGTGCAGCGCGATCCGAGATCAACAGGATGCTTTGCAAACAGCCCCAACTGCGAAAATTCTCCGATCTCATAGCCCAGTGCCTGCGCAAAGCTCTGAATAAACGAGCCACAGCCCGAAGAACAAGCCTCGTTAAGCATGATGCTATCGATGCTGTGATTACGGATCTTAAAGCACTTGATATCCTGTCCACCGATATCCATAATGAAATCCACATCGGGGCAGAAATACGATGCCGCCTTAAAATGCGCCACCGTTTCAACGATGCCGTGATCAATACCCAGACCTGCGCGGATCAGATCCTCGCCATAGCCCGTAACGGCAGAAGCACAGATATGCAGATCAGGATGCTTGCGCTCGTAAATGGTTTTCAGATGCTTTACCACACGCTCCAGCGGCTCCCCCTGATTGGCAGCATAGTGGGAGTACAGCAATCTGCCGTCCTCCGAGATCAATACCATTTTGGTGGTGGTAGAGCCTGCATCAATGCCGAGATAAGCGTTGCCTGTCACCGTGCGGATATCTCCAAAGGGCAGATCGTGCTGCTTATGCCGTGCGACAAAGGCTTCATAATCGGCACGGGATGCAAACAGCGGTTCACCGGTTACAGTGGCAGTGACTGATACCGCCTTCTGAATGTTCTCCAGCGTTTCGGCAAGGGTCATGTTCTCCCCCGATTGCTTTGCATACATTGCGCAGCCATACGCCACAAATACGGGTGCTTTTTCAGGAAACACCGCGTGTTTCTCATCCAGTGCAAGTGTGCGCACAAACGCCTGCCGCAGCCCCTTTAGAAAAGATAGTGGGCCGCCTAAAAACAGCACCTTTCCTTCAATGGTGCGCCCCTGTGCCAGACCCGAAACAGTCTGGTCAACCACCGCCTGAAAAATACTTGCAGCGATGTCCTCCTTTCGCGCACCCTGATTCAGCAGTGGCTGAATATCGGATTTGGCAAACACACCGCAGCGCGATGCAATAGGATACCGCTTTTCGGCTTTCAAGGAAAGCTCATCCAGTTCATCGGCGGTTACACCCAGCAGGGATGCCATTTGATCCACAAAGGCACCTGTCCCCCCTGCACAGGAGCCATTCATGCGCTGCTCCGTGCCACCAGTCAGGAACATGATCTTTGCATCCTCACCGCCAAGCTCTATCACAGCGTCGGCATCGGGATAATCATGTTTTACGGCAAGAAATGCTGCGTGTACCTCCTGCACAAAGGGGATATCCGCACTTTGTGCAAGCCCCAGACCAGCAGATCCAGTAATGCACACGGAAAACACCGCATCATTAAACTGAGTCTGCAACTCTGCAAGCTGCTCCGCTACGGTTTCTCTCACCCGTGAAAGGTGGCGCTGATAGCGGTGAAATAAAATTGCATCGTGTTCGTCCAGTACAACGGTTTTTACTGTTGTAGAACCAACATCAATGCCCAGTGAATAAACAGGCTGATTCGTCACAAGAACCTCCTTACAATCGTTATGCCAAAGCACAACGCAAACGGCTATACGTAGATTATTATAGCACAAACGCATCAAAAAAGAAAGGTTTTTTTGAGATTTTCACCGATTTTTCGTAATTATTTGTCGAACAGCGTGATTTTTCAGCCCCATTAGGAACTTTCAACAAATTTGCATCAACTGCTTGAAAAATATGAGGAAGTATGATATAATCGTATCGTATTGCATTATGCAGTATGAAAGAGGTTCGTATCAATAAATAGAAAAAAGGTGGAAAAATCATGAAACACAAAACACGCAAAGGCTTGCTTGCCGTATGCACCGCAGCAGCTCTCTCTCTGAGTACGCTGCTCACCACAACGCCCATAGCGGCATCTGCTGCCACAAAAGATGTTTCCGATACCATGACATGGGGTGCTGTCCACATCGGCGGTGGCGGCTTTGTATCGGGCATCATCACGGGAAAAGAATCCATGTACGCTCGTACCGATGTGGGCGGCGTGTACAAATTCAACTATGAAACCGATTCGTGGGATCAGCTATTTGCCGATCTGAACGATTCCGAACGCGGCTATCTCAGCATTGATGCCATGTGCATTGACCCCACCGATGAAGACACTGTGTATTTCCTTTGTGGCTGTGCGTATTACAGCGATGCAGGCACCAGAATCTACAAAACCACGGATGGTGGAAAAACTTTTACCTTCACAGATGTCACAGACTTAATTCAGGTACACGCAAACGGTGGCGGCAGACAAACTGGAGAATCCATTGCCGTTGACCCCGATAATCCTGATACTATTTACTGTGGCGGTGACGTGACCGCAGGAAAATCTGCACTGATCAAATCCACCGATGGCGGCAAAACATGGAAACCTGTGATGGGCTATGACGAACTAGGACTATTCACACAGGAGTTGAAATGGCCCCTGTGGACAAACCACGTAGTACGTGCCCTGACTGCCGATGAGTATTCAGAGCAAAACGGCATCAGCACCATCCTTGTGGAAGATGGGTTGGTATATGTCGGCACATCTACCACAGGAGTTAACAACCTGGTGGTTGCCCATGTAGGCGAAGAAGAATCCTTCACCCCGCTCTCTGTTGATCCCGCTCATTATCCCGCAAGAATCCAGAGCGACCGCAATGGCAACCTTTATTTCACCTATCAGGGCACGCTGATCGTCGGTACTGGCGGTTCCGCAGGCGGTATTTTCAAATATGATACGGCAACTGGCGATATTACTGATATTTCTCCACAAACAGGTGGCTTCAGCTGCGTTGGCATCGACCCTACCAATCCTGAACGTTTAGTCACCTCCACCTGCGGTCTGTGGGACCCACAGCTTTGGCAGGAATGGGACGACAAGCACAGCCCTGCATGGGGTGATCGGTTCTATAAATCCGTGGACGGCGGCACAACATGGACGGAGATCACTCCTGGTAAGGACGCAGGTTGGAATCAGCCCCTGGTTTCTGAATACCTCGATGACGGCGGCTATCCCTGGATTCGCGACAAGGCAATTCACTGGGTCGGTGCGGTAGTTATTGATCCGCAAAACCCCAACCGCATTCATTCCGCTTCGGGTAATGGTGTGTTCTCCTGCGATAACACCTGGGACGATGTGCCCCAATTCTACTTCCATCCCGATGGCATTGAAGAAGTCGTTGCGCTGGATTTCACCAGCGTACCCGGCGGCTATAATTACTCCGCTATTGGCGACTACGACGGATTTGTACACATCGACCCTACAGAAATCCCTACACAGCATCAGCCAAATATGGGTTCAACCGCAGCAATTGCTTACTGCCCACAGAATCCAGATGTGATGGTGCGCATTGCCGAAAAACAAAACGAAGTTGCAAGTGGCTTCTATACGCTGGATGGCGGTGCTACATGGACAAAAATGGATTGTTCATACAATGGAAAGGCTGCCATCACGGAGCTTTCTGAAGGCAAATACCGCATCTTCCAAAGCAAAGGCTCTGATAGCACCATCGTTTCCTATTCTGATGATTTCGGTGCAACATGGAACACCTGCGAGGGCATTCCCGACCTCTACGGATCAAAGCCTACATTCTTATTCGTAGAACCTGAACATCCGGAGATTGTGTACGCCTATGTAACATATTTCAATTCTTCATGGTATTATTCCAAGCCAGAGCTTACTGCCGATGATGCACAATACAAACTCTGCGTCAGCACCGACTACGGCAAAACATTCTCCGTAACCGATATCTGTATGTATGATCAATGCGATTCCGCAGGCAGAATCGCATATCTCAGTGAAGGCGAACTGATCCTCGGTGGCGGTTGGCATGGTATGTATCATGCCAGCATTACCACAAGCGGCAGCGTAACAGTGGAAAAACTTGACAACGTTTACTACTGCAAAACTGTCGGCTACGGCGCACCAAAAAATAAGGGCGATGTCAACGCGCTGTATATGTACGGCCGTCCTACAGAAGAGGACAAGGAAGGTATTTACCGTTCCGATGATGGCGGCAAAAGCTGGGTCTGTATCAATACTTCAAATCTGTACGGTGGAACAGGTAATGGCAACTTTCTCGTGGGCGATATGAATACCTACGGTACGGTATTTATGTCCACTGTCGGCTGTGGCATCATTTATGGTCAGTTGAACGATACCACCACACCTTCCACAGATGTCACACTCGGTGATGTTAACTGCAACGGCAGTGTAGAAGTAGCTGATGTCATTCTGCTGAACCGCCTACTTGCAGAAGATGGTACTGCAAAGGTGACAGAACAGGGCATGAAAAACGCTGATGTCACACAAGACGATGCGGTGAATCCTGCGGATGCTGTAAAAATCCTCTCATATCTTGCAGGATTAACCACCCTGAAATAGCCTCAAAAAACATGCGCACCCCTGATTTCTTATCAGAGGTGCGCCTTTTTATTGCAAAGAAATAGCCGCATCTAAAAACACAGATGCGGCATGCATATAAGGCAATATCAAATGAGATGGGAATAGGGAAATTAAACAGGGAAATGGGGGATCGGTACGGGCAGGGAAACGGTTTTCCCTTGCCTGATAATGGAATCATACACCCCAAAGTTTAAAATAATCTGAAACTTTATAAAAGGCTGTGTTTTCTTCACAGCAAGCAACACTGCACACTCTCATGCAGACAAATAAAAAAGCCATGCGCAAAGCATAGCTCTCGTAAATAAAATGAACTCAAACAGGGGGATTGGGGGATTTGAAACAAGGTTTCCTCAACCTTATTTTCAGTATACCGCACGAATCTTAATATCATCTGAAGTGAAATTGAAATTTCCCCGAACAAATTACAGGGAAACTATGAACAAACAGCTTCAATTCGGTTGTGCAATCGTATCATGTTTATGCTGTTTTGTGCTGTTTTCAGACATTTTTGTTGACATCACAGTCTGCGTTATGCTATGATTTGGGTACAGTAATAGAAACAGGGGGATTTCATTTTATGAAAAACATAGCACAAAAATTGCTGCGTATGACGACCGCCGTCGCTATCACCGCAGTCATGGCACAAACGATGCCTGTGGCTGTTCCAAGAGCATCCGCAGCCTCTGCCAACTGGAAATTCGATTTCGGTAACAGCGGAACAGCAAGTGGCTACATCGGTGTAACAGCCTCTACCAACTATGATGCATCACGCGGCTACGGCTTTAGTGCTGGCACCACCGTAAAAGATGTTACAGCAGCTGGCAGCGGCGCGTTCAGTGATGCGGTGCAGTTTACCAATTCATCCAATACTGGCAGTTACGGCTTCTGTGCCGATGTGCCAAACGGTCTGTATCAGGTTTCGGTATGGCTGGGCAACACCAACCGCACCTCTATCGCAGCTGAGGGTATGTATCAAATCATCAACATGACGGGCAACAATGCCTATGATACCTTCCAAATTCCCGTAACGGACGGACAGCTGAACATCTGCGCCTGTGCTGGTAAAGCAGGTTATGCGTACACCATATCTGCTCTGGAAATCACTCAGATTTCGACCGACCCCACCACAAATCCCACTATTTGGATTTGTGGCGATTCTACCGTGTGCAATTACTATCCGCTGGAAGGTTCCACACAAGCAGGTTGGGGACAGATGCTCCCTTCCGTGCTGGGCAGTGATTCCAAATGGCAGGTTCGCAACATGGCGGCTAGCGGTCAGTATGCAGCTGGATTCCTAAACGCTGGGCAGTTTACCGCTATTGAAACATATGGCAAGGCGGGTGATAAATTCATCATATCCATCGGCATCAACGATACCAACTACTCCAACGCCGAAGAATACTACAATGTGGTCACCGATATGTCCAAGCGTGCCATGGCAAAAGGCATGGAAGTTATTCTGGTGAAGCAGCAGGGCAGAAACGGTGATGCGACTCGTAACCCTCTGCTGACGGGACGTTGGTTCGGCACACAGTTGGATCAGATCGGCTCTGAACTGGGGCTGCAAGTGGTAGATCTCTTTACCCTTTGGCAAAATCACTGCATTTCCATTGGCGAAACCGAAACCACCAATCTCTACATGAGTGGCGATACACTTCATCCTAACCGTGCAGGCGCAACGGTTCTGGCAGAACTAATGGCACAGGCGGTGGATTTCAACGAAGTGGGAACTTCCTACGAAGGCGTACACTTTACTGAAGGCAGCGTCTACATGATCCAGAATGTCAACAGCGGACAGTTCCTGACGGTAGAAGGCGGCGTAGCTGCCGATAATAGCAATGTTTGTCAAAGTGCCAATGCTGCACCAAACGAGGCGAATCAGTGGAAAATGATGCCTTCTGCACAAGATGGCTACTATTATCTCTACTCGATGCTAAACGGTGGCAATACCTATCTGCTGGATGTTGCAGCCGCGGGAACAGGAAACGGGACAAACATCGGTATCTTCAGTAACACCAACCACGATGCACAACTTTTCAAGATCAGCGACAACGGCGATGGTAGCTTTCGCATCCATACAAAAGTCACAAATGACGCGAGTGTTGTGGGTGTAGCAAGCAATTCCACCGAAGAAGGCGCAAATGTCATTGAGTGGACGATCGACAACACTGCAAACCAGAACTGGCGGTTTATCGTAAGCAGTGCGGCATCACCCAGCAGTATCTATCTTCACGGCGATATGAACGGCGACAATATACTGAACGCTGTCGATCTGAGCATTCTCAAGCACGGTATTACCGCAGGCTTTGCCAATGAAGCTGCACAACAAGCTGCTGACCTTAACAGCGATGACAGGATCTCCGTGGCAGATGCCGTGCTGTTTGCAAAATATCTCACCACAGGTGTATGCGATTTCAGTGCGCGCAAGTACTATGCCATGAACGGTAACATCAACAGTGGCGTACTGGAACAGAGTAATGCAGGCTTTACTGCGGCATCTTATGTCAATCTGGATAATGCCGTGGGCAGTTCTCTCTCCATGAACGTGAAAGTTCCGCAGGCTGGCAATTATCTGTGTACATTCCACATTGCAAATGGCTCGGAAGCTGATCGCAAAATGATGATCTCCGTCAGCGGACAGACCGATACATGGCTGCAAAGTTTCCTTTCCACTGGTGCATGGACAACATGGCAGGAGCGCGCCATTGTGCTGCCTCTTGCCGCAGGCATCAACACCATTACACTGGTTTCAAATACCGCAGAGGGTGGCCCCAACATAGATTATTTACGCGTAGAGCTGACCGATGAACCAATTGCAGAACCTTATGTGCCCGTCACTGAGGAGGATCCAATCGTCAGCGATAAGCCCGTAATTTACATTGCAAGTGATTCCACAGCGCAGACCTACAGGGCAAGCTATGCGCCGCAGCAGGGTTGGGGATACTTTCTTGGCAACTATTTCAACAGCGATGTAACTGTGGATAACCGTGCCATTGCAGGTCGTAGCTCCAAAAGCTTTTACGATAACGGTAGACTGACCTCTATTCTCGATTCCATGAAGCCTGGCGATTATTTGCTGGTAGATTTCGGCATCAATGATGGTGCATCTTCTAATCCTGAGCGTTACGCGCCTGTTTGCGGTAATGTGGATCATCCCACTGAAGGCTCTTTTGAGTATTACATCACTTTCTACATTCAAGGCGCACTGGATAAGGGCGGCACACCCATTCTCATGAGCCCCACCCTCTCCATCAAGAACCAGCAGCAACCCTTCACCGCAGGCTACCGAAATATTGATACCGCCTGTCGTGCGCTGGCTGCAAAATACAACATTCCCTACTTTGATCTGGGGCAGGCAATGGTCGATCATTTCAACAACATCGAGTATAATACCGTGTACAACTATTATCTCGGGGGCGCAACAGGCGGCACAGATTTCACCCACCTTACCGAAGATGGCGCAAATGCTACTGCAAAAATCATCGCAGATGGCATCAAAGCAATGGGCATTCCCCTCTCCAATCAAGTCAAGTAAGATTTGCAAAAGCAGAGTCACAAATCACATACAGCGGTATCTCCATATGTTTTGGGAGATACCGCTTTTTTTGGATATCATCATCCCCTTCGCACAGCAAATACAGCACCAATCACAGAATTATCGAATGCCAAGAAAAATTTATCGTTTTTCGATAATTTTCTATTGACAAACGAGAAATTGTGTGCTATACTGATACCAACAAATTCCTAAGGAGTGCTACACATATGACAAAACAGTGGAAACCGTCCCATTCCGTTTTTTTGAGCCGTGCCCTGACCCTCGCTGTATTCATCGCGCTAATTGCCCTGCCGTTTTGCATCCCCATTATGACTGAATGGTATGATGCAGTATCAGGGCAAGCACCCATTGCCACCCTACTGAACATCGTGCTGTACTGCTCGGATGCCATCGGCTTTGTGGCGATATGGTATCTCAACCGTCTGCTCAACAACATTCGTCGGCAGAATATCTTTGTGGAGGACAATGTCACCTGCTTGCGCGTAATCTCGTGGTGCTGCTTCGGCATTGCTATAGTTTTTGCCGTGCTGGGCTTTTGGCGTTCGCTGGCATGGATGATCACATTTGCTGCTGCCTTTTTCGGTTTGATACTGCGCGTACTGAAAAATGTATTCGAGCTTGCTGTGGAAATGCGGCAAGAAAACGACTACACCATTTGAGCCAAAAGGAGTAAGCAATTATGCCAATTATTGTAAATCTGGATGTGATGATGGCAAAACGCAAGATCTCTGCGGGAGAACTGGCAGAACGCATTGAAATCACACCTGCAAATCTTTCCATCCTCAAAAACAACAAGGCAAAAGCGATCCGTTTTTCCACGCTGGAAGCAATTTGTAAAGCACTGGATTGCCAACCAGGCGATGTACTCGCCTACACCGATGAAGATGCTGATCAATAAGGAGTAACCATTATGTACGATGATCTGTTGAAAGAACAAGCAAATGCAGCTGTTGATGCCAAACCAAAAAGAGTTTTCCAATCCCATGATGCACTGTCTGCCACAGGCTGTATGGTGCTGGGCTTTCTCTTTGTACGCTATCTGCTGTTTCAGACCGATGGCTTTGTAACCTCTGCCGTGTTCCTACTGATGTTTTTCTGCACCCTGTGGTATCACCGCAAATGTGGCTACAAAACGCAGGCTGGGCACAAGATATCAGGTGGCGTGATTTGTTTGTTCGCGTGCAGTTTTTCGATCACGGCAAGCCCCCTGCTGCACACGCTCACTGCCGTTTTTCTGATTATTGCAATGTGTTGGTATCACTACGCTGTTGCCCACGGTCACAACCACATCCCTCGATTCTTTTTCTTCTATCTCACAGGTCTGCATCCCATGAACGAATTTGGTGCGGGATATGAGGTCATCGGTAAGCACGTCAAAAACAGCAAAGTGGGCAGCAAGTTGCGCATGATTGCCGTTGGCTTGTTCATCGGTCTGCCACTGACCTTGATTGTTGCTGCACTGCTTTCCTCCGCCGACGCAGGGGTTGACGCGGTGCTGAAGCGCATCGCCAGGCTATTTACCGAAGATTTCTTTGAGCTTATCTGGGAGATCTTGATTGGTCTTTTGGTGGGCGCATGGATGTTTGCAGCAATGTACTGTGCCACCAATAATACTCGTTACCCTGAGATTTTTGACACGGTATTTGAGCAAAAGCTGGAGAATAAACGTATTATTCCAACACTGGGGCTCTGCGCATCGGTCACACCCATTTGCCTGCTGTATACAGTATACGTCATTTCACAAATCAGCTATTTCTGTTCGGCATTTTTCGGCAAGCTGCCCGATGCCATGAGTTATGCTGGATACGCTCGCCGCGGTTTTTTTGAGCTTTGTGCCATTGCCGTACTCAACCTTATCGTAATTCTTGTGACTACTGGCTGCTGCAAGCGCACCGAAGGAAAACAACCTACAGCTGCAAAAATCTACGGCTGTGTGCTTTGTCTATTTACGTTATTCATCATCGCCACGGCAGTTGCCAAAATGATACTGTATATTGATGCCTACGGTCTCACTCGTTTGCGCCTGTACACCACCTGGTTTATGGTACTGCTTGCCATCGTATTCGCAGTGATTCTTGCCGTGCAGTTTACAAAGCGTCTGCACCCTGCACGCATCCTGATCACAACTTTTACCGTGATGTTCACCCTGTTGGTATTCTCTCGCCCGGATGCATTGGTGGCGGAATATAACATCACACGCTGGCAAAACGGCACCCTGGAAGATCCCGACTGGGGACTGATCTGTTCGCTTTCCGATGATGCATACACTGTAATCTGCCACCATTGGGATGAACTGCCCGAAGCGCAGCAGGAGTATGTCATTGCCACATACAACAATCACCGCTACGAAAGTGTTCCAGAAACCACATGGAACTTCTCCACACAATACTTGCTGCACGAATGGGAGCTAAATCATGAATAAACGTCTGCTATATATCATCACAAGTATGCTGCTGCTTGGCATTGAGATTCTCATTGGAATATTTGCCGGTGGCTGGCTACGCAGTTATTTTGGCGATGTGCTGGTAATCATTTTGCTATACACGCTGATGCGCTCAGTGCTGCCAACAATTCGCTGCTGCGGATTACTGCCCACTCTGCTGCTGCTTTTCTGCCAAATGGTTGAAGGCTTACAAGCATGGGGCTTTGCAGACCGCATGGGTATTACCAATGAACTGTTGCGCATCCTCATTGGCACATCTTTTGCGTGGGGCGATGTCCTCAGCTACTGCATTGGTTTTGTACCCATTTTGCTGTGGGAAATCTACCACAAAAAGCTGTAACATAATACAAAGAATCCACCCTATACCGCAATTACGGCACAGGGTGGAGCGTTTTTTTTATTGCTCAAAAAAGTGTATCCAAATTTCAAACGCAAAGTACACCATTACTCTTATTGTAACATATCAAGGAAGCTTTTTTTCAAGCAGGTATCTACCTCAGCAGAAATGGTTTTGTCATTCGTAATATCGCCGCTGCCCGTCAAAGAAATTGCTTCGCCCAGATAGGTAGGTTCGGGCTGCACCATGCACATGACAAAATCTTTGCAGCGTGCAAGCACCTCACGGAGATCACGCGTGCCCTGCCCCCAGTAACTATGGTAATCTGCATTCACGCCCTCTGCCTGCATTCCTAGCTGTTGCGCAATGTATACCGCACGGTAGAGATGATACTCCTGCGTAACGATCAACACACGTTCCGCTCCAAAGATCTCTTTGGCGCGATACATGGTTTCATAGGTCGAAAATCCCGCATGATCCATAAAAATATCCTCTGACGGCACACCAGCATTCATGGCATACTGCTTCATTGCATTGACTTCGTCATACTGTGGCTGTCCATGGTCGCCACTCATCAAAATCTTTGGCGCAGCATTCTGTTGATACAGCGCAATGCCACGATCCAAACGGTCGCGCAGCATATCGCAGGGAGTACCATCTGCCTTTACCAAACACCCTAGCACAATAATGCAATCGTAATCGCTATCAGCATTATCCCCTGCCACCACCTGCTCTGGTGCAAGAATACACGCCTTTGCGCTGTGTTTCACCCAGCCGTTAATGCCCATGACCGTTAGCCCGCCTGCCATCGTACAGCAACCCATGATGACGAACAGTCGCCTTCGAATGCGCTTTTCTCGCAGAAAGCGAGGCATTTTCAGCTTTGGCAGCCGAATCTTTTTCACCATTTCACAGAATTGTTTCACCGCTTTTTTTGCTCTTTCCACAGGATACTCCTTTCAGTATCGAATATAGATACCCAGCCAGCACAGTGAATCGGTATCAATCCTCTTTGCCATGTGCTGCCACGCCGAGGAACACCATAAAAATACCTCCCTGTGCCGTTTCTCTACATTTATGATAGCATAAATGCAAACCGACCACAAGGAGGTAACGCTTTAAGATTTCATGAAGATTTCCTTAATTCAGAGATTGGTCACCTTCCGCAGGGTAGTGCTGCCGCGTTCCAAAGATACCACACCCGTGCGGCAGATCTCTAGAATGGTAAAATCGCGCATCAAATCGATAAAGTCGTCAATTTTGCGTGTTTTCCCCGTCAGCTGATACATGATGGAATCTTTGGAATAGTCGATTGTCTTTGCGCCGAACGCCTCTGCCGCAGCACGGATCTCATCACGGCACTTGGCATCATTTTGCATCTTGATGAGAAGCAATTCACGGCTGACGGCATTATCTTCGCTTAGCTCACGCAGAAAGCAGACATCGGGCAGCTTGTACAGCTGATTGATCAGCTGTTGCTTGCTATCTTCTTCACCGTCAAAGGTCACCGTGATACGAGAATAATCATTGGATTCGGTTTCGCTGACGGTCAGGTTGCTGATATTGAACTGTCGGCGGCGAAACATACTGGTCACGCGGTTTAGCACACCCGATTGGTTACGCACCAGCACAGCCATAGTATAACGATTCATTTCAGATATCCTCCTTTTTCACGATGAGATCTTCCATGGTGCCCCCAGGTGGCAGCATGGGTAACACAAACTCATCCTGTGCAATGGGGCAATCAATAACATAGGGAAGGTCACTTGCAAAGGCGTGCTGCAATGCGCAATGCAGCTCCGCAAGAGAAGCCACTGCTTCCCCAGCCGCACCAAAAGCACGCGCCACTGCACAAAAATCGGTTTGGCGTTCAAGCTTCGTCTGCGAATACCGTCCATCAAAAAAAAGCGTCTGCCACTGGCGCACCATACCCAGCACGCCGTTGTCCATGATGAGAATTACAACTGGCACATGATATCGTACTGCGGTGGAAAGTTCATGCAAAGACATGCCAAAGCTGCCATCCCCTGTAATAAGAACACTGCGTTCTCCAGTGCCAAGTGCTGCACCCATCGCCGCGCCCAAGCCGAAGCCCATGGTGCCCAGACCGCCACTGGAAATGAATCGCCGTGGGGCATGAAATCGCAGGTTTTGCGCCGCCCACATCTGATGCTGCCCCACATCGGTGGCAATGGGGGTGTTCTCCCCCAGGTATTCGTTAAGCGCAGAAATCACATTGTAGGGGGTCAATCCCTCTCGTCGATCGCGCTGCGCCACCTCGGCTGCACGCAGTGCCATGATTTGTTTCTTCCACGCAGGATGCTTTTTCTCTTTCAGCAGTGGCAACAGTTTTTGCAGTGTACATTGTACATCACCGCGCATTCCGCAATTGGTCTGCACAGTTTTACAAAGCTCCGAGCCATCCACATCAATGTGTACAATCGTATCCGCTGCTTTGAATTTGCTGCGGTCGCCAGTAACTCTATCGTTAAACCGCACCCCCAGTGCAATAATACAATCGGCGTGGTACATCGCCAAAGAAGATGCATAATGCCCATGCATCCCCTGCATACCCAGAAAGCGCGGATGATCCGTAGGAATGGCAGAAAGTCCCATCATCGAACAGCCGATAGGGGCATCGATCTTATCAGCAAGGGCAAGCATTTCTCCTTGCGCGCCCCCCGATACTACGCCTCCGCCAAAGTAGATATAAGGTCTGCGGGCGGCATTGATATACGCCGCCGCCTGTGCAATACGGATCTCTTTTGCGGCAAAGGGTTCTATTCGGCTCACGGCGGGCTTCGGTGTATACTCACACATCGCCATCTGCACATCTTTAGGGATATCAATCAGCACCGGGCCAGGTCTGCCGGATTGTGCCAACACAAACGCCTCACGCAGTGTATCAGCAAGATGTTTCACATCACCCACAAAGTAATTGTGCTTTGTAATGGGCAATGTAATACCCGTGATATCAATCTCCTGAAAGCTATCCGTACCGATCTGTGTGCTTGCAACATTGCCGCAAATTGCCACCAGTGGGACAGAATCCAAATGCGCCGTAGCAATGCCTGTCACCAGATTGGTCGCACCTGGACCTGATGTTGCAAATACCACACCGACCTTTCCTGTTGCTCTTGCATAGCCATCGGCGGCATGTGCAGCACCCTGCTCATGGGCAGTGAGAATATGCCGTATCTCCTGCTGATGGCGGTAAAGGCTGTCGTACACATGAAGAATCTGACCGCCAGGATAGCCGAACACGGTATCGCATTGCTGCTCCAGCAGCACTTGTATCACGATTTCTGCACCTGATAACAGCATACACTCACTCCTTTCTGCTTCACCCATTCTTACTGCAAGAATTTGCAAATCCGTTCGCCGCATTCTTTGCAGCCAATCAGCTTCATTCCCTCTGACATAATATCGGCTGTTCGGTAACCCGCATCCAGCAAGGCAGATACGGCATTCTCAATGGCATCCGCCTCCTTGGGCTGATCGAAGCTATAGCGCAGCATCATGGCAGCGGAAAGAATCGTACCAATCGGGTTTGCGATATCTTTTCCTGCAATATCAGGCGCAGAGCCGTGAACTGGCTCATACAGACCGCAGCTGCTCTGCCCCAGACTAAAAGAGGGAATCATGCCGATAGAGCCTGTGATCATGGATGCCTCATCAGAAAGGATGTCGCCAAACATATTCTCAGTGACGATCACATCGAACTGTGCGGGATTCTTCACAATTTGCATAGCGCAATTATCCACCAGCATATCGGTCAAGAGTACATCGGGGTATTCCGCCGCCAGACGATGCATTACAGCTTTCCACAAACGGCTGGAATCCAACACATTGCTTTTTTCCACCGAGCAGAGCCTGCCACGACGTTTTCTTGCCGTTTCAAACCCGATTCTGCCAATACGCTCGATCTCTGCCTCGCTGTATTGTAAAATATCCGTAGCAACGCCGTTATCGGTCTGGTGCTTGCCGAAATAGATGCCACCGATCAGCTCACGAACAATGATAAAATCAATACCTTGTGCCACAATAGACGCTTTCAAAGGCGAAACATCTGCCAACTGCTGCCAAATCTTTGCAGGACGATTGTTGGAATACACTCCCATACCTTCGCGCAAACGCAGCAAACCCTTTTCAGGGCGCAAATTCCCCGGAACACTATTCCATTTGTCACCACCTACAGCACCCAGCAAAACGCTGTCAGAAGCAAGACATTTTTTCAGTTCGTGGTCGGGCAAAGGGTCACCATACTTGTCGATGGCGCAGCCGCCCATATCCACTGAAGTATAGGTAAAGGTATGCCCGTATAGCACAGCGACTCTGTTCATCACAGCAAGTGCCTGCGCAACAATTTCAGGGCCGATGCCGTCACCGCGAATCACTGCAATATGCTTATTCATGCGCCGCCTCCTTCAGGGATGCAAGCAACCCACCCTTACGGATGATATCCTGAATAAAAGGTGGAAAAGGCTGAGCCTGATAGACCTTGCCCGTGGTTTCATCGGTGATGATTCCCGTATCAAAATTGACGGACACGGTATCCTCGGCGGCAATCTCCTCAGCCGCTTGTTCACATTCCAGAATGGGCAGCCCGATATTAATTGCATTGCGATAGAAAATCCTTGCAAAGCTTTTGGCGATAACGCAGCCCACGCCACAGGTTTTGATGCAAAGGGGCGCGTGTTCACGGGATGATCCGCAGCCAAAATTCCATCCTGCAACAATGATATCCCCAACCTTTACACGGCTGACAAATTCCTTGTCGATATCCTCCATACAATGCAACGCGAGTTCATTGGCATTCGGTGTATTGAGGTATCGAGCAGGGATGATCACATCAGTATCTACATTATCGCCGTATCGAAATGCTGTTCCCCTGGTATTCATGAATCAATCCTCCCTATACTCCGTGATATAGCCTGTCAGCGCACTGGCAGCAGCAGTAAAGGGCGATGCAAGATACACTTCGCTCTCCACATGTCCCATTCTACCGATAAAATTACGGTTGGTGGTGGCAATGCAACGTTCCCCAGCCGCCAGAATGCCCATATATCCACCCAGGCAAGGGCCGCAGGTTGGCGTGGATACCACTGCTCCGGCATCAATCCATGCGGTCACATAGCCTCGTTCCACGCACTCTCGCAGAATCTGCATCGTAGCTGGAATGATAATACAACGCACGCCCTCTGCGATTTTTTTGCCTCGCAGCACACGGTAAGCAGCTTCCATATCGTCCATTCTGCCGTTGGTGCAGCTACCGATGACCACCTGATCAATCGTGATACTGTGCAAGGTGCTTGCAGGTTTGGTGTTCTCTGGTAGATGAGGACAAGCAACCGTTGGAACGATGCTGCAAAGGTCAATGGTGATGGTCTGTTCGTATTCAGCGTCCGCATCGGCGGTAAAGATCTGCGGTGTACGCTCACATCTGCCCTGCATATAAGAGAATGCCGTATCATCCACAGGGAAGATTCCATTCTTCGCGCCCGCCTCAATCACCATATTGCAGATGCACAAGCGGTCATCCATAGAAAGTGTTGCGACACCCTCTCCTGCAAACTCCAGGCTGCGGTATAAGGCACCATCTACACCGATCTGCCCGATGAGCGAAAGAATGACATCTTTCCCGCTGCAACCGGCAGGCAGTTTACCATTCAGTACCACACGAATGGCGGCTGGCACTTTGAACCATGCTGTACTCGTTGCCATACCAGCTGCCATATCGGTGCTGCCAACACCTGTAGAAAACGCACCCAATGCGCCATAAGTACAGGTGTGGCTGTCTGCGCCGATGATACAATCCCCTGCGGTCACAACGCCTTGTTCGGGAAGCAGCGCATGTTCAATGCCCATTTTGCCCACATCATAAAAATGGCTGATGCACTGTTCACAAGCAAAATCGCGGCACTGCTTGCTCTGCTCGGCAGCTTTGATATCCTTATTGGGAACAAAGTGATCCAGCACAATGGCAATGCGGTCTTTATCGTTAACAGTGCCGAATCCTGCCTTTTTATACTCGTTAATCGCAACCGGAGTGGTGATATCATTGCCAAGAATCACATCCAGCTTTGCATGAATCAGCTGCCCTGGTATCACTTCAGGCAAGCCAGCGTGTGCCGCAAGAATCTTTTGCGTCATTGTCATGCCCATATCAGCACGCTCCTCCTCGAACCATATTTGAAAACGCACTAAGCAGCGCGTTGGTATTTGCCTTCATAATATCAGTATGGGTACCGGCACCCCAGTAGATCGTACCATCTTCCGTTTCCAACCCAATATACGATGCTGCCACACTCTGTGAGCCTTTGCCCTGCATACTATGCTGTGTAAAGACCTGTAAAGTATACTCTCTGCCGCTGTAAGCTTGCAGCGCATTGTTCATAGCATTCAAAGAACCATTCCCCTCTGCCTGCACACGGGTCTGTTCACCGTTTTGCAGGAAGGTCACATCAATATGCACTGTATCCCGTTCTCGTCGGAAATCAAACTCACTGACGGTCACGCCGCCTTTCAAATTCAGATACTGCTGTGTGAAGATATCCAGCACTTCAGGAGCTTTCAGCTCTCTGTGTTCCTTATCTGAGATGCCCTTGCACACATAACTGAGATGCTCACGCATACCAGGTGGCAGAATATATCCATATGTCCGTTCCAGCAGATATCCTATGCCACCTTTGCCACTTTGCGAATTAACGCGAATGACATCTGCATCATAGGTGCGGTTGATATCGCTGGGATCAATGGGAATATACGGCACATTCCAGTAGGGGAGATGTTCTTCCTCCCGATATTTCATGCCTTTCGCAATAGCATCCTGATGGCTGCCAGAAAATGCCACAAAAACCAATGCTCCTGCATAAGGCGTGCGCTCATAAACGTGCATGCCCGTGCAGCGTTCATAGATCTCGGTTATGGCTGGCATATCGGAAAAATCCAGCTTAGGCTCTACACCGTGGGAATAGAGATTCATCGCCAATGTGACAATATCCACATTGCCCGTACGCTCTCCATTGCCGAACAAGGTACCCTCTACGCGGTCGGCACCTGCAAGCAAGCCCAATTCCGCATCTGCCACACCAGTTCCACGATCATTATGAGGATGCAGCGAAAGCGTCACAAATTCACGGTATTTCAAATGCTTGCTCATGTATTCCACCTGCGAGGCATACACATGGGGCAGGCTCATTTCAACGGTAACGGGCAGATTAATGATCACATTATTTTCCAAAGAGGGTTGCAACACATCCAGCACAGCATTGCAGACTTCCAGCGCATAATCTGGCTCAGTGCCGGTAAAGCTTTCGGGAGAATACTCAAACCGGAAATTGCCCTCGTATTCTTCTGCAAGCTGCTTAACGAGTCTTGCGCCCTCCACAGCGATCTCCTTGATCTCCGCTTTGGATTTACAGAATACCTGCTCACGCTGCGCGACACTCACTGAATTGTAAAAATGGATGATAGCGTTATGCGCACCCTGACAGGCTTCAAACGTTTTGCGTATGATATGCTCACGGCACTGGGTTAACACCTGCACCGTCACATCTTCAGGAATCATATCGCGTGCAATGAGTGTACGTAAAAACTCATATTCAGTATCGGAAGCAGCAGGAAATCCCACTTCAATCTCTTTGAAGCCCACTTGCAACAGCATTTGGTAGTATTCCAGCTTCTGTTCCAGGCTCATGGGGATGACAAGGCTCTGATTACCGTCACGCATATCCACACTGCACCAAATGGGGGCGCGTTCGATGCATTCCTTCTTCGTCCAGTCATTGCAGCACTGAGGCGCAGGATAATATTCCGCACGATATTTAGCAGCGTTCATCATACGGGATCCCCTGCCTTTCGCCGCGCAATCACTTCGATCTCCACCAACACATTCTTCGGCAACGCCTTCACAGCCACGCAGGAACGTGCTGGTTTCTCGGAAAAATACCTACCGTAAACGGTATTGAACGCGGCAAAATCCGCCATATCCTGCAAGAAGCAAGTTGTCTTAACCGCCATAGTCAGGTCGCTCTGGGCCGCCTTTAACACCGCCGCAAGATTCTTGCACACTTGTTCTGTCTGTGCCGCAATGCCTTGGTCTACCACATTGCCGCTTACAGGGTCAATGGGAATCTGCCCTGAGGTAAACACCAAATCCCCACAAATCACCGCCTGTGCATATGGCCCAATGGCAGCAGGTGCTTGATCCGTTTTCACTTGTGTAAACATCACGATCTCTCCTTTTCATTTTCTTTTTGCGCTTTCGAGATCGGATACAGAAAACACCCATCTCAAAGCAAACGGACTTTGAGACGGGTGCAGATCACATACACTCGCGGTACCACTCAAATTGCGCACGTTGCGGCAGCAAAGCGTACGCCCCTCATCGAAGTCAAACAACCTCATATGCATTCACGCAGCAATCACGGGAGCCCTACTTTTTCGCGCTGCGATGTTCAGGTCTCCGGCTCGGAAGGGAGGGGCACTTTGCAATCGCACACATCGGTTTACACCATCCACCGACTCTCTGCGCTGTACGCTTACACGCCTGCTTCGTCATCGCCTTTGTTTGGATTATATCACGGATCACGCACTTTGTCAAGGGGTTTACAGTTTTTTGTGATGGTGCATTTTCAGCACATCATCTGTTTTTGATCGGAATCCTTCCGTACAATTGCCGCATAATAGACTTTTGTAATTGCGCACACCTTATGCTGTTTGTTCAAATTGGCTGTTATAAAGATCCTTGTAAAAGCCGCCTTGCGCCATGAGTTCCTCGTGAGTGCCACTTTCGATCACATCGCCATCTTTCATAACAAGGATCAGATCAGAATTACGGATGGTGGATAGTCGGTGTGCGATCACAAAGCTGGTTCTGCCGCGCGTCAATTCATTCATTGCCTTTTGAATAATGACCTCTGTTCTTGTGTCCACGGAAGAAGTGGCTTCATCCAAGATCAACATTGGTGCATCCTGAAGCATGGCACGGGCAATGGTAAGCAGTTGCTTCTGCCCTGCCGAAATGGTCGTGCTTTCAGAAAGCACGGTATCCAGTCCATGTGGTAACGAACGGATGAATTTATCAATACCGCACACTTTTGCAACGCGCATAATATCCGCATCAGAAATGTTTTCCAGATTATAGGCGAGGTTTTCACGCACGGTACCTTCAAAGAGCCATGTGTCTTGCAAAACCATACCGAACATATCATGCACATCCTCACGACGAATGTCATGAATCGGCGTTCCATCCACAGTAATACTTCCACTGTTGATCTCAAAGAACCGCATCAAAAGATTCACCATAGTGGTTTTACCTGCGCCCGTTGGCCCAACAATCGCGACCTTCTGCCCTGGTTTTACCTTTGCGGAGAAATCCTTGATAATTATCTTGTCTGGATTTTCCGGATATGCAAAACGAACATGTTCAAATTCTACTGAACCAACCGTAGCTTCCGTTTTGTGCGCTGGTTTATTGCTTTCATCTTCAAATTCTTCCGCTTCCAAAAAATCAAAGATACGGTTTGCGCCTGCCATTGCCGTTTGCAGATTGGTCATACCCTGTGCAATCTGCATTAATGGCGAAGTAAACAGCCGTACATAAAGAATAAAAGAAACAATCACACCAAATTTGATCGTGCCATTTACTGCAAGTGCCGCACCGATCACACAGACCGCAACATAAGCAAGGTTGCCGATCACATTCATCAAGGGCTGCATCATGCCAGAAAGGAACTGTGACTTCCAGTTTGCTTCATAAACCTTTTTGTTCAGTTTTTCAAAATCAAACAGCACGGTTTCTTCCGCGCGAGAAATACGAACAACATCATGTCCAGAGTACATTTCCTCAATGTAGCCGTTCAGCGCACCGAGAGATGCCTGCCTTGCAGTGAAATATTTTTGTGAACGACTCATAATGAGTACGATCAGTATCATGCCGACTAAGGTAATCAAAACGGAAGTCAACGCCAACCGCCATTCGGTAACGAACATCATAATCAAACAGCCTACAAACTGTGTTGCGGCACTGATGATAGTCGGCAGGCTATTGGTCATGCCCTGCTGCAAGGTAGAAACATCATTTGTGATACGGCTGAGAATATCACCAGTGGAAGTTTCACCAAATTGCTTTTGGGGTACCTTGTTGATCTTTACCGATAGATCGTGACGCATTCTTTTGGATGCTTTCAGCGTAACTGTTGCCATAATATAATGCTGAATAAAGCTCGCCACAGCACCAACCAGATAAAATGCAATCAGCAAAAAGCCGACCTTGGCAATCGCCGGCATATCAATTCCGCCAACAAGTCCATCAGAGATAATGTTGGTAATTTCGCCGATTTTATCTGGTGCAATAATGTTCATAACTGCGGAACCTGCCGCAAGGATCAGCGCTACAATCACAAATGGGAAGTTCCCCATATACTGAAATATTTTCGACAATGTCTTTTTCATGTTGCCGCCCTCCTTATGCCAATTCTGCCGCAGTAAGCTGCGACTGGGCAATCTCACGGTAAACGGAGCAACGCTTCATCAATTCCTCATGCGTGCCAATGCCTACCGCTTCACCACGCTCCAGAACAACAATCTGATCTGCATCCTTGATCGTACTGATTCTTTGGGCAACGATTACTTTCGTTGTGTTCTTTAAGTTCTTTCTCAAGCCCTGACGAAGCATCGCATCCGTTTTATAATCCAGTGCGGAAAAAGAGTCATCGAAAATCAGTATTTCTGGCTTACGGGCAAGGGCACGCGCAATGGAAAGACGCTGTTTCTGCCCTCCCGATACATTTTTTCCCAATTGCAGAAGCTTGTGAGCCTTTCCACCCTGCATTTTACTTACAAATTCTTCGGATTGCGAAATTGCAAGTGCCATATCTACGTCATCCTCGTCAAATCCGTTTTGCGACTGTCCAAAGGTAATATTTTCCCGAATGCTTCCCGCAAATAGAACTGCCTTCTGTGTGATATATCCCAACTTATTATAAAGCCCTTCAAAAGAATAATTCTTTACATTCACGCCATCAATCAGCACTTCGCCACTGCTGGCATCGTAAAATCTTGCCATAAGCGATACAAGTGTCGTTTTTCCGCAACCCGTTGCGCCAATAATCGCAAGAGTCTGTCCTTGTTCCACCCGGAAAGAAAGATTGCTCAATGCCTCTTCACCTGCTTCCGGATAAGTGAAGGACACATTTTTGAATTCCACAGTGCCAATCTCTTTGCCAGAAACAGTCTCTCCTTCTTCTATCGTGGCAGTCTTATCCAGTACTTCATTGATACGCTCCGCAGAAACCTGTGCCGCAGGCAGCAGCATAAATACCATAATCAGCATCATAAAGGACATGACCACATAGGTTGCATAGGTGCTGAAAACAACCACATCACTGAACAGGGTAATCCTCGATACGACATCGCTCAGTGCAATTTGATTGATCAATGCTGCACCAAACCAAAAAATCGCAAGAGAAAGCCCATTCATGCAAGTACTCATAACAGGCATCATCAAAGAGAATAATCGCTGGTTTTTCAGCTGTATGTTCATCATCTCGTTGTTTGGAATGTCAAACTTTTCAGTCTGATAATCCTCCGCGTTAAATGCATGAACCACATTGATGCCAGTTAAGTTTTCTCTAGCGATTCGATTCTGGATATCTGTGAGCTTTTGTACTTTACGGAAACGAGGCATACAAACGCCCATGATCGACAGAACTGTAACACAGATAACAACAACAGCGGATGCGGTAACAGCAGAAAGCTCCCAGCTTTTACCAAGAATCTTAACGATTGCCCATACTGCCATAATTGGTGCCTTGACCAAAGATTGTAATCCCATGGATACAATCATTTGCAGCTGTGTGATATCATTGGTAGTACGAGTTATCAAGCTGGGAATAGAAAACTTCTCAGTTTCTGCCTTACCCAAAGTCATAACATGGGTAAACAGCTTATCACGCACCGCAAAACTATATCCAGAGGCAATTTTGGAAGTCAAAAATCCACAGGCAATGGCAAGAACTGCGCTTGCAAGGGTGCATCCCAGCATTTTCGCGCCAATCGTGAAGATATCCGACATTTGCCCTTCTGTATTGATGAGTAAGGTCAGCTCACTCATATAATCTGGCATCGTCAGCTCAAAAAACACCTGCCCAATGATCAGTACAACCGCAATAAGAACCATAACGCGCTCTCTTTTTTGCATATTCTTCAGTAACTTTATCATTTCAAGTTTGCTCCTTTCTCGTTAACAGTGTCTAATCAACTTATCAATATTCTCGTTCATAACCTGAAAACAATGTTCCAGAACAGTAAATTCTTCATCAGTCAATCCACAAACGATTGTTTTTGTAAATTGTCCCTGTGCCTTCCTGCCAGCATCAATGATCTGCTGTGCTTTTGGGGTGCATACAAGAGTATCCTTTCTCCTATCACCAGGATATGCTTTGCGTTCCAACAGTCCTTCCCCGACCAATCGCTCCACATGAGCAGATACATTCGCTCGTTTCAAACCTCTCAGCGCGCACACATCCCTTGCGGTTGCCATATCGGGATTATTCGCAAAAAACAAAAGAATGCCGATTGCAGTCAGTGGAATACCAGTTCCCTTGCTTAACGGCAACAACGCCTGCTCATAAGCTAACCCAAGTTTTTTGGCATATCCGTTCATTTCCTGAATCGTGATCATTTGCTCGCCCCCTTCGTTTGATATTGAATTGTTCATTATCATACAATACAGAAGTGACCAATGCAAGTGCTGAGTGTGAATACTACGTGAAAGTGTGAAAGCCAGAACCATCATGAAAACAGCATTCAGTGCAACCATAAGCAAAAAAGCAGCGAGTTGTACAATTCTGTGTTTGTCCTCTGCTGCATTTATTCTATGTAGTTGCAAATTGATTATTAATCGGTTGGTACTATACTAAAAAAGTTGACAGCCGTTGGGATTTGTTGTGATTGTTCCGTTAGCCGATGAATAGCCTGTTCTGTAAAGCGTTACAGTATGTGTGCCATCTGTTTCAGCATATGAACCATAAATATCCCCTGATGTTTGAGCAGTCAACTTAGTTTTTCCAGAAGCAGTTTTGGTAAATGAAAACGGAATGCTTGAATCGCTACGATCGAAGTTACATGAAGCAGTAATTTTGGTAAACTGATACTGTGCTTGATCGGGATAGTTAGCGTGTGGATATAAACCAAGCAGGAAACCAATGCGATTATCACAACGGCACCTCTGCTGATTTTATGAAATAGGACTTTCCGCTTTTCACTGATGGGCTTGTTTTCATTTTCTACTGGTGCATATACAAATATCACCAGTACGGAAAACAGCAGAAAAATGTAGTGAATTGCTCCGATACCATGCATCAACTCGCTTTCTTTTTATAGTATAGGAAGAAACCAAAAAATGCCGAATCAATCGAGAATTTGCTTCTCAATTAATTCGGCATAACGAACAAGAAACCGTCTGAAACTTTGCGAATGATTTTCGCAGCAAAAAAGAGCAGACTTCGGAATTTTTCTTCCAAATCTGCTCCGGGTTCTCTTGAAAATCAAAAAACGCCCGTTCAAATCCTCTTTTGAGGCTGAAAAGGCAAAATGTCATCTATGGTTTTAGTATAAAAAATTTCGACGTCAGAGCATAAAAAACCACGCAACTGCGTGGTTTTTCGCTACGTGATCTATTTCGTCACATATAAATGTCAATACGTGACGGAATTGATCTCCGCCGCAAATCACGATTCTACGAGGTTTTTCAAGCGTTTCATTGCTTGCAGAGCTTATTTTTTTGCTTAACGGTAACGACTTCCGAACCCCCAACCTCAGTTGATCTGGAGTTCTTTTCTTGCAATCAAACTGAATCCCTCACTTTCCTCAGCAAGGTATTCGTACAGATCCTCTGCCGAAGTCAGGAGATAAATCTCAATCTTGTTGCCCTTGAGGACGCCAAAGAAGTATTCACCATTCTCATCTCTTTCGTAGAGATAATCACGGATTACTCCGAAGCGGTCGAAGGTCACCACAGTGAGCATTGTAATCAGATCCTGCTGAAACTCTGTTTCTTACATAATGCACTCTACGCATTTTTCAGGAAGGTCACCGCTGCATTTCAGCAGTTTCTTTTTGTCATCTACGTTACTCCTTCGTTGTATGGAACTTCCATCACCTTTGCAATGTCTACAAGGCTTTCACCGTTCAGATAACTGCGGAAGATTGTTACTACCGCCAGTACTTCCTTGAGATTGGTTGTGATTTCTCCGTTTTGCATCATGTACCCGAATGGAATCTTTCGGTTCTTTGCCATCTTTCTTCACCCCTTTTTCCCTGTATGTACAGGTTGTCAGCAACAATCATATCACAGCATTCTGTGAATATCCAGTCACTATGCTCATAACGCACATCCGTTTTATACGGATTTGACATACTGATAATCAATCGTTCCTGACCATATACCAATTTTAAAGATAGTGATCGTTCTTCTTCGGGCAACTGCATAATAGCAGAAAGTGCATTATCAAACAGGTTCCCAAGTATTGTAATAATATCCGCAATCTCAATTGAAAGCTCAGAAGGAACAGCAATATCCGCAGTTACTCTAATATGATTTATCATCGCATTTTGCAGTTTGTAATTAATAATGCCATCCACTGCCACATTACCTGTGGTACTATAAACAGATCTTTCACCTGTCAATTTAGACAAGGTCTGTAAATGCACTTTCAAATCATCATATTTCCCTTTGATCAAAAGTTCATTCATGGCAACAAATTGATTATTAAGGTCGTGACGAAAAGCCTGTAATTCCTGCGTTGATGTCTGCATCAGTTCACACTGTTTGCAGTATAATTCATTTTCTTTTTCAATCAAAGCAAATCTTGATTTCTGTGCATAGCTCTCTGCAAGTGAATCATACAGGTAAAATGCTGTAATATTCAATACAAACATAAGAACAATTGATATGATTGCTTGTACTTGTGATACACTTTTAGCTTCAAGAAGCATAATTTCCATAATCAAGGTAATAAGAGGAATCAAAATCGCTGCCATCCACGAAAACACGCTGACTTGCTGATTGTTTCTTACAGCCTTGAATCGTTCTACAAGCAATGCCATCATATATGTGAGTAAGCGCATTGCCACTAATCCCAATGTATCCCCGTAAGCACCTTCTGTAAAAAATGAAAATTTCAGATATCCTGTGCAAGCTGCAACGATAAATTCCGGTATCAGCATAAAAACCAGAATATACAGTGCACTCAAAAACTTCTTTTGTATGTTTGACTTATAATTAAAAGTGATACAGAACATCAGCACATAATTCATTACAAGCAAAAAGATTGGGATATCAATAAACAAGTACGCAGAAATGACCAGTGCAGTATATATGACATAACTTATTACACATAGGGCTGTATTTGTTTTTCTTTCCTTAAAGAAAATTTGCATAAATCTATGCAGGAATATGGTATTAAATGGACTGGTAATCAGGTATGCTATCGTGTATCATTCAGTTGGCATCAAATTACACTTCCTTTCTCAAATGCAATCTGTATTTTTGCAACCTCTGTTCTTTTACCTTTGGCAACAGGTATTTCATCACCATTAGTCATAATAATACAGTCGATGCGGAATGCTTTAATAAATCGATAGTTTACAAGATATGATTTATGCGGTGAAAACAACCCCTGTCCCTTCAGTTCTGCATGAATCTTTTCCAGAGCAGCATAAAAGCTTTCCTGTCCATCCTGTTTTTGAATAATTACTTTGCGGTCATCACTTTTGAAGTACAAGATTTCACTTCGTTTTACCCAAAATGTATCGTGACCGTATTTGTAATGAAATAGTTCATTCTTCTTCCCATAAATACGAAGATATTTCTCAACAACAGAGTTAATTTGTTCTGCAGTGAAAGGCTTAGCAATAAATGAGAACGGACGAAATGCAAACAATTGTCGGTCATACCCATCCTTCCCTGATACAAAAACAATCTGTGTTGTTTCATCCTGTATCACATCACGGATTTCGTGAGCGACATATATCCCATTGCACTGCACAAGTTCAATGTCCAGAAAAATCAGATGATATTGAGTATGATTGTGCAAATGCTTCAAGATGGATTCGCCGGAATTAAATATATCAACATCTGCTTTCAAGTGCATCGCACTGCAATACTCGCAGATAATACGTTCTATACTGGAACAAATAATGTTCTCATCATCTACAATTGCAATTCTGATCATAGTCACACCGCCCAATTAGTATTTACCATAATTATACTATATTCTCCGCCGTTTTTCAAGTCAAATAACGTATTATCAACAGGATACACTGCGTTTAGGTGGGTGTATTGATCAGGGCACGAGCATATTCCATCAAAATGCAGTAGCTGTGGACTGCTCATTGACAGTCTGCTTTACCATCCTTATCATATACATTGATGGTCGGATAACCCATCTCATCCATTTGCATAATGAGGCTATTTTTATCGTTGTACTTCGCATATGTGGTACCGCCGCCCTGTGATGTTGTCTTGGTTACATTACCGTTGCTGTCGTATTCATAATAGGTTGTATTTCCTTGAATATCTGTGCTGCTGGCAACCTCATTGTACTTGTTCTCGTCATTCACCAAATGATATGTTACTTTATCTACTTCGTAGGTTTTACCGTCAGTAATGACGGTCTTAGATGTGATGGAGTATTTCTCATCGTAGTTGTACTCATAGGTTTTCACCAGTACACCGTCATCATATTCCTTGATACCGGTCTGTTGACATTCCGGATTATAGGTATATTCCTGCTTTAATCCGGCTGCATTGGTCAGTGTATCTACTTTACCCTCATCCAGATAAACAACGGATTCTGTAACCTGACCATAGCAATTGGTAATACGATTCAGCTTACCATCTGCATCGTAGGAATAAGTTTCAACACCACCCATTACATTGGTGAAGGATGCCAGTCTGCCGTTGGTGTAACTATAAGAAACCTTGCGTCCGGTTGCTGTGTCCTCAATCTCCACAACCAGATCGTTATCATAGGCGATCTTATATGTTCTATTAGTGGAATCCGTCACAGTGCGGATATTGTTTTCAATATCGGAAATTGTAAGAGCGTTACCTTTGGCATCTTCTGCGTTCCATACTCATATCCAAATGCAATCATGTGATTACCACTGGAATAGACAGCCTTTTCACCTGATGCCTCATTTAACTGCCATTCATCGCCGATCAGTCCAAGGTTCAGAATCATCATCTGAAATATTATTTGTGCGAAGCCGCAAACGCGCACTCGCTCTCACTGCCAGAAAGTTGGTCAGGTTAGTCTATACACTGCTGAAGACTAACCGCCTGTATATCCCGCCGGAGGAGTATTGATCAGGCACCTCCATCCTGTCGAAAAAATTTTTTCGGCGCAGGCTTTAGTTGGAGATACCCTTTTTGTCTCTTTTTAGGCAGATTGTACGGTTTATGCCTTCATTTTTCTACTTTTTGCCTATTGACATTTTACCGTAGGGCTCCAATCTATTTCAGTTTCTTGAATTAGATTGAAGGCTATGGATATTTGGCAACATCGCCTAATCAACACACAATGAAATACATGAGCAATGATACTCGTATAGATACATTGATGTGTTTTTTCACTTATCTACTTAAAAACTAAAACGAATGTAGGCCAATGTGTTCTTTATGTTTGTTCGCGATTTAAAGTTTCTGGTACGGGCAGCTTGCGCACCGTTTGCAGAATGGGCACAGCCGCAGCAGCCATGGCGAGTGTCAGAGCAACGGCAGGCAGTATCCATTCCCTGAGAGAAAAATCAAAAGGAATATACACGCTGTTATCCTGATGGATCACCAGCCATAGTATAAAGCAGCCTGCCGCTGCAAACATACTGCCAAACACGATTCCCTGCCGCCAGAGGTGCAGCAGATCATATATACTCATAAAGCAGATGGTTTGATCTTGGAATCCAATGGCCTTGAGCATGGCATATTGCCCCTTGGAGCGTTCCGTGTGATGCTGAAGCATCAAAAAGCAGCTGATGGCAATAACCAGTAGAAGCATAACAAAAAGCTGACAGCTGAAGAGGATGACGCTCCACTTGATGCGCTTTGTTTCCTGCCGCTTCTCAGACAAATCCACCAGACGCAGCTCCGCATCCTCGCGAACGATCTGCTGCAACAAAGCGGAATCCTCTGTATTCACAAACAGCTGCTGAGGATAGTCAATGGGCACAAGCTGACGAAAATCCTTTTCGTTGATAACGATCATTGGAAGATTCGCAAATGTATTATCCTGATAAGCAATGGATTCTGCCGTTTCCGTCACGGTCAATGTTAAGCTGTCCGCATTCATACCATAATTGCATTGAACATAAAGCTGAGTACCGATGGGCATATCTACAGGAATCTCCTGTTGTTGGATGGGCATGGTATTTTCAACAGCTATACAGGTGCCACTGGGGATGCCATCGCAAGTAATACCATAAAGTTTTTGCAGATCTTGCGCAGTGGCACCGATGATCAGAAAATCATCGGAATACAGACGATTGGCTCCCGAACGAAATATCTCCGCATATTCTGTGGATTGCTCACTTCTGAAACTGCGGTATTCTTCGGATATCTGATGGGTATATAGCTGCACGGGATAGGACGTAACATAATAAGAGTAGATCTCCAGACCATCTTGACACAGAAGCCGTTGATAGGATGCAGCAATGGATTTCGAGCCGGTCAGCGCACTCATCCAATTGCGGTATTGGTATGTAATTTGGTAATCATATCTGACTGTAGGAACCGAAAGATGCAGAAAACCTGTCAGATAAATTCCCATCGAAAACATTCCAAAAGCAATGACCAAAACAGTCACGGATAAGCAGTGCAGACATGGATGCACACTCCGCGTCTGCTTTGCAAGAGCCAGCCACGGCAGTTTTACGTCATCCAGACAGCTGTACGCCTGCTGTCTGCTTTTACCGATGCGAACGCTTGCCGCATTTTTGAGTGCGACTGCAATGCGCCGTTGGGGGATCAGCCAGAACACAATGGCAGCCGCCATTGTCACCATGATGGTAAAGCCAGCGGCATACCACAGTGCCGGCAGGCTATGGATAATATGTACTCCCACAGGTAGATCATTAGCAAACAGGTAAACTGCAAACAGAGAAACCATAGCGAGTGCAGATACGATCAACCCACCCGAAAGCATACAGACAGTACAGAGCATCAGTCCTTGCCATAAGGTGGCAACGGAAATACCGACGGCTGCATACACAGCAGCATCTTGCTGAATCGGTTTGACGGACAGGCGCAGCAAAAACAGCAACAATGCTGCGGCAAGTGAGGCAAACACACCCACAGCGGTCTGTAAAATGCGGTTATAGGGCTGTGCTATACCGCCATCCCCTGCCATGAACGCAGTATCCAAAGCAAGGGTGTTCAGACTAATTTGTGTATCATCCAACAGATACTGATCTTGCAGTTGCTTTGCCTGCCGACAGATTTCCTTTTGAGATTCAGTATGACTTTCCATCAGCAGGGAAATGGGAAAGGCCTCTGCAGGACAAGCGGAAAAAAGCAGAAAGAATGCAGGCTGATAGACAGTGCTGTGATTCGTTTCTTCTTTCAGATAAAATGTGCCTACAATTTCATAATAGGCACCACCAATCTGTACCTGCTGATTCTGTATTGCATCTGGATAAGCTTGGGAAAATGCGGTGTCACATAAAACTTCAGTAGATGTCCGGGGCATCCTTCCCTCGGCTAGGCAATAGCTGAGCAACCCCGAAAACAGCGACTCATCACCATATACAACCGAAGCATCAAATTGATGTATCGGGTCACGGTAGCTTTCCATATACATAAGGGCAGATTGTGCTACATCCTGCTCCGCCTTGATTTGTCCCGTTTCCATTTGACTCAGATCGGTGACCAGAAAATCATAGATACCATATGTCTCTTGCGCGGATGCAAAGGATACCGACTGAAACAGCAAAAAAACTGCCGTTGGAAACAACACAGCAGCAATACAGACCGTCATTAATAGAAAAAGCAGCCTCTTATGCCGCCACCGTCCATATACAACTCGCAAGGATAGGCGAAAAAGAGAAGCACATTGTAGCTGTTTCATATGGAGCCACCCAGATCTACTACGCGATCGGCAAAAGGAACCAACGACATATCATGGGTAACGAACACCAGTGCCACCTTCTGATCCGCACAACATTGGGTCAGAAGTTCCATGACCTGTCGGCTGTTATCTGCATCCAGATTGCCTGTGGCTTCATCGGAAAAGAGAATGCTGGGTTTGCCGATCAGTGCACGGGCGATTGCTACACGCTGCTGCTCACCGCCAGAAAGCTGATGGGGATAATGATACAGACGCTCTGAGAGACCAAGAGCACCACATATGCTTTTGACTGCATTCGCTGCGTCTTTTGATCGTTCTTGACGCGCAGATAAAGGGAGCAGAATATTATCGAATACATTTAATGCCGAAAGCAGATGAAAAGCCTGAAAAATATATCCAAACTCTGTCAGGCGCAAACGTGAAAACGCTGACTTGGTATATGTATCATACGCCTTGCCACAGTATCGGATGGTACCTGCATCTGGGGTATCCAATCCGCTCAACAGATTGAGCAGGGTGCTTTTTCCGCTGCCCGATGGCCCGATAATGGCGACCTTTTCGCCCGGAGAAACATGAAAATTCATATCCTTGAAAACAGTAATCCGACTTTCACCCACCACAAAGGTTTTCGTCAGCTTGGTTGCCTCCAGCAGCATGATCTTCCTCCTTTATGTAAACAAATCGGCAAGCGGGATTTCACGATACACGGTGCGAAGTGGACCCTTATATTGCAGAACCAACGTCAGATCTGAAATGGCAGACTGTATCTCTTGATCAGTGTAATCTCCGCGATGGATAAACAACACCGCATTGGCGTTGTAGCATTTACGCTCAAAAGCAGTGAGTGGCTCGCCTGCAAAGTATTCCACAGCAACAATAGCAGGATGGGCTGTATCGTTTTTGATGGAAAAAGAAATAGAATTTACAGAGAAAAAACCGTAATTCATTAACTCCGGCTCCAAGGAAATCTTACAGTAATCCGAAAGATCGTCACTTTGTGCAAAAGGATCTTCTGCAAATACTTTTCCAGATGCGGCAAAGGATTGCTTGTATTCTTCCAGGGTCAGCGTCAGATTGGGTATGGTGCGCAGTGAGATATCCTGCACCGAAATGGGATACAGAATCATGCGCATAAAAACTGCAGCCAGAGTAATCGAAACTGTCAAAGCAAGAACGAGCTTTATCATTTGCCTCTTTGTTTTGAACTTCATAATCATACTCCTTTCAAATTCAATATGCATTTCTGCACGAAAGGCACAGGCTGTGCAGTGCCCAAAACAAGCGCTACACAGCCTAAATCACCTTGAATCAAGTGCGGATGACAGTAATAGTTGTAAATCCTTTTGTCTCCATCCAACTTTTAAACGAACTAATTGGTTCAGCGGTTACATCATTTGTATGTCCGCAATACCGAACCCCATTCGCAGAATTGTATACACTGGTGATAATAATAGAATGTCCATTTCCTGTAATGCCTGCCTGCACAACATCACCCAATTGCAACTGGGATAAAACGGTATTCCATTGGGCAGTAGTGTTCACCGAAAAAGTGGTTACGCTCGCATCATCATCCTGCGTAAAATAATATCTAAAATCAGAGATTTGAGACCAAGAAGACGAACACCTCCAGTAATCAAACCCAACAGTTCGCTCAATCTTCTCGGAAACATACCATTCAGGATTGCTGGAACTATAGGATTCAACATAAACTTTTTTTTGTAACCGAAGGAACACTGGTTCCACTGCCAACCATAGCTTCACCGCCAGCATAAACACATTGCGATACAAAGTTTGTACAATCACCATCGAAAGTAGGATAACTTGCATTATAGTTTTCAGCATAACGGTTTGCGTAAACAACAGCAGCCATACCTGCCGCACTGACTGTAGCACATACATTGCGAGGCAATAAAGCGGTTGCAGTAAGCATGATGATAAACCAGCCTCTCATATTCACATCAGACACCCTTTTGTAATTAGTATAAAAGTAAAAACACAACGTTTAAACTTAGCGGCAGCAGAAGAAATCAAGCCCTCGGCACACAGATTCGGAGCCCGTCGCGCTACCAGACGAGCGGCGCCCATGAAACTCATATATTATAACACATTTTCGCGTGTTCGTCAAGTGTAAAATCCAATTTTGTTGTGATATAATAGATGCTTGACAAATTCAAAAAGTCAATGAGGGCGAAGTGCCGCAGTATTTTGTGGAACACAGCCACCCGCCGATCATTGACCCAGAGGGATTTGAACTGGTGCAGGCGGAAATTGAACGGCGAAAAGGCATCGGCAGAGCCTACAGCAGCAGCAACATTTTCTCGGCAAGAATCGTCTGCTCCTGCTAAGGCTCTCACGCAAAGAGCTGCTTGACGGACTGATTCGCAGCATGGAGGAAAGCGACGAGATTGTCACGGCTTTGACGAAAATCTCTGGCGGCTGATGGTGGAGAAGGTCACTGTGGGAATAGACGGCAAACTGACATTCACACTCCGGAACGGAACAGAAGTATAAAAGTAGAGACTGCGACAGCCGTGTGATGATTGGTTAACACACGGCTGTCGCAGTCCCCTTTTTTTGTGCTATTCGTGTTAGTATACCTTTGAAAAGCTACGCCACAGGCAGCCAGGCGCAGAAGCTGAAACGTCAGAATGTTCCATGAGCATCCGGCAGTAATCCGAAGATTCATTCGGTTAAAACGCTTTTTTCTGTCTGTTTTATCGGGATGGGAAAGTTTCACTATAACACTTCAATCATTCGTTTCGAAGTTGCCATCAACCCAAGCAGAAGCACAATCAGAATTAGATTGAACGCACCTATGCTAACTAACGCTACCATGGAGTTATACTGTTCAACATGATATATGCTATCCGCAAAAACGGCCAAAGCATTTATAATGTTTGATAGAACGATGGAAGGCAACATGGTATACAGCACCTCCAAGCGAACAGCCTTTGCAATTTGTGAGGACGGGATACCCAGCACAGACATGATTCGATACTCATGAGAATAGTAACGCATCCGGAGTGTCGTAATCATACAGAGGACGGAAAACGCAAACAGCATCATAAAAACAAAAACAATTCTTTGCAAAACTGCCTCAGCATGCTGACACTGGCGATAACTCTTTGATTCATTCACATTGATAAGATTTACAAAATTGCAGCCCGCAAACAATGAAGTGAATGCATCATCTCGATATTCCTCCACATAATACCCAATACACCATGGTGTTTTCATGCCCGTAAGCCGTTCATATGTCGGTATATTGACTGCTATGACAAGTCCGCTCTCCTGAAATGCAACCTCTAGCGGGAACCGTGTTTCCACTCTATTGATTAAAACCTGATATGGTTGAGTAAAGTTATGCTCCTGGGTAATTGTAGTAACCTGCTCAAAATCCAAAGTCAGAACATCCGATGGATGATTTACGAGATATTGAAAAGCGGTGGCACAACCATCCTGCAAGCAGTACTGATCTCCACCCATTGCACGATTCACGTTCTCCTACATAGCATCAGTAAAGCCACAGATATAAACGGGTACCTCTAGATTCTGTTGATATGGATCTATAATTCCATCAATATTTCCATTGGTCTGTGCCAACACATTGATGTACTCAGAGTTTACACAGGATTTCGGAACAGAAATTGTCAAAACCGAATAAAAGTACGGTTCTGCAACAACACCATCCATCTGCGGTATTGTCAACTTATCCATGGTCTGTACAACCAAAGCTTCCGGGTTACACAGTAGCATATTATAATCTAACTCAGCAAAATAATCGTACTTCTGATAGAAAGCACGATTTCCTATTTGCCGTGCATCTGCTATATTGGCTGTCGTAAAGGAAATACAGGCAAAACAAATGCAGCCTGTGGTAAGCACGCCTGCAATCTTCGCTATCTTCAAATGACGCTTTGCAATTGCATGGGGCGTAACACCTACACGTTTATTCTTTTTTCTCCACTTCAGACGATGCGCTTTGCGAATACTATTGAGTCCGGCTGTTCGTACCTGAATGTATACCGCTACCCATCCTATGCCCAAATACAAAGCAATCATCACAATCGGAATCAAAAAATTTTATCAAATTGAACAGTATAGAATTCTTTGGTAAAATCCCTGCTGGCAAACAATCGGTTATAGAAACCGATTACACCCTTAACCGCTAAATATAAGCACCCCTGTATCACTGGCAACAAAGGAAGCAGCGCAAAACAAATACGGTACCACACAGCGGTGCTCAACCGAACCGTTGAAATACCAATCAGACGATATATCCCAATGTTTTTTTATGTTGATCAAGCAGCATCTTCATGCAATGGGTAATTATTGTCAGTACTGTTACAACAATGATTGCAAATACATAATAGCAATCACGATTTATGCTACTGACATTTGACCGGATCACTGATAGATTCTCATTCAATTCGCATTCCAAACCGGAAAATGGTGATTGCTCCAGCAGCGTCATGGCAGCATCGTAATCGTTGGCTTTTAAAGCTATAGCATTACTCTCTGACGGATTGCCTGTAAAACAGTGATATTCTGTACTCTCGGGGTAAAAATATAGGCGATGCACTGTATAAAGGCCTACAACCGTGTATTCTTTGCCCATAATTGTAATTTTAGAGCCAATCATATTATCATATAGCAAACCATACTGTATTAAATCCCCGGAGGTACAGAGAATCTCCGTATCAGATACAGGCATTCTTCCTACAGTCAGCTCATACTCAGTCAGATCAAAGTAATCCACTGGTATCTGGTCTATCACATACGTTACCGTAACATCTAATGCGCCTGAAATCAGTTCGTTATATGTAGCGTCCAGACTCGCCTTGAATTCGGTACGGTAAAAGGGCACTGAGCTGTCAACACAGCCATTCGATTGTATGACTTGCAGTTGCTCTTTCGTAACGCCATATGCCGTAATATGCTGGTGTCCATACACAGCCTTACTGTAATTCACAGCAAGCAACGCATGATAGAATGCATACACCACTCCCAAAAATACAATTGAAATAACCGTGACCGTATCAAAACCATTAATCAAAGAATATCTCTAATGAAGTGCTGCATGATGTAACGTTAGAAATCCCAGATCGAAAGATTGTGTGTATCACAGGTCCTTCCGGTGCGGGTAAAAGCACGTTGTTGAACCTAATGGCGCTCTTGGATGTTCCTACATCTGGCAACATTTATTTGGATAAACAGTTGACTTTGCAACAATTCTGACAGTTCTTCATCGGTCATTCCTCCACGATAAACATAAACCGATCTTGAAAGAATTTGTTTTCCGAGAGGATAAACAGTATCAGGGAACGCAGGACTAGGAGAAAACAAAAACCGGTGTTCGGAGTTATCAACCTCCGAAAATACCAAGCTGCAGTCCACTAAACTGCCTAGTTTATGGGAAGACAAATCTACATAATACCAAATACGAATGTATTCTTCAGCAGCTGCTTCCTGAACATCGGGCAATTCACCAAACACCTGGTTATCACCCGACTGTCCACTTGCCTTCAACTGCTGATATTCATTGAAAAAAAGATCCAGAGCGTAGTCCGAAATACCCCCCCACTCAATGCGCGAGCATTGCAGTGAAACTGGAATAGCTATACAATATGCCAACAATGACCCCAACACAATGATAGCGACAATGAAAACAAAAACAATGAATTTCGGTTTCAGTTTACGAGAAGCCATACCTTGTTGCATTTCCCTTTCCTTAATTTTCGCCATAATCGCTTGTATGAAAAACGGTAAACTTCTCAGAGCTCTTGCCATTAAATTTGGACGACAGGCTCTCGTAAAATGCGTCATTTGTATGTCCTGAATAAAGAATATCCCTAACTTTACCGTCTACTATAACTACATGGTTCACAAAGATTGAATGCCCATAATTAATCGATCCGTTAGCAATTTGAATGACATCTCCAGGTTTCACCTGACGGTCACCCTCCAAGTTGAGCAATTCAGCAAACTCCAAACCGCTTTCGTAGCGGCAATCAATTTTTTTCAAGTACGCATTCAATCCTGTAGGCAAAAATTTGAGTTTCTTCATGGTTGATTTATCTTTTCATTATATTATAATATAATTATACTGCATAATCCGTGTTGTTATAAAAATACCGCAACTTTGATTATATCAAAATTGCGGTACTAATGTGGCTCCCCCAACTGGACTTGAACCAGTGACACCCTGATTAACAGTCAGGTGCTCTACCGACTGAGCTATGGAGGAATATTGCAGGTGCTGGCATCGTTCTATTTTCCCAGGACGCTTCCATCCAAGTATCTTCGACGCAAACGAGCTTAACTTCCGTGTTCGGAATGGGAACGGGTGGAACCTCGTCGCCATTAACACCAGCTCTGCTTATTTCCGAAGCAACGCTTCCGAAATTCAATGGTGACCCGTACGGGAATCGAACCCATGATTCCGCCGTGAGAGGGCGGCGTCTTAGCCTCTTGACCAACGGGCCACTTGGTGCACCATCAGGGACTCGAACCCGGGACCCACTGATTAAGAGTCAGTTGCTCTACCATCTGAGCTAATGGTGCACATCCTCGACTCAAATATTATATCACAGGATACAAGATTTGTCAAGCACTTTTTTGAAAAGATACCCTGAAAACTGAACAGCAAATGCAGAAAGAACAATCACAAAGGAAAAGC
>CAYXBP010000017.1:0-39739 GCA_964463355.1 uncultured Ruminococcus sp.
TGCAGCTTTCTTGACGATCTGGCAGAGGACAACGCCATGTCCATACGATCTCTGGCGGCACTGGAAAGGCTGCTGAGAGGTCGTGGAATAAGCCCCATTGTCATTACCGGACATACCGGCTGGTCGGACGATTTGGACTTTGTGTTCGCCCATACCGACACCGTCTGCCGTGCCTCCAAAAAGCAAAAGCCTCATGATCCAAACGCCCCCTACGATGCCTATGACGAAAGCGAGGACACGAAAGAACAGGCGAAAAGCGTCCAGCTGAAAAAGGCACGGCCGGTGTCACTGTAGAAGGAGAAACACATCATGAATATTTCCGTAATTCTAATCGAAATTGCCGTTATGCTCCTTGGCTTCACCGTACTGGTATTCGGGATGCTACTCATCAATCCCCTGACCTTTATCAGCGACTATCCCCCGGAGATTCAGGCGGCATACTACCGCTCCCAGCACAAGGAAGCGGCGAAAGAAAAACTGACCAAGCTGATGCTTGTAAAAAAGCTGATCGCCGTGGTGGTGTTCCTGTTCGTATTTGCCTGGATGCTGCATCTGGCTGGGGCGAAAACCTTCTGGCAGGGGGTGGGGCTGACGTGGGTGTATATGCTCAGCGTGTTTGCCTGGGACACCTTCTTTCTGGATTGGGTTCTGTTTGCGAATATCAAGCGCCTCCGGCTCCCGGGAACAGAGCATATGGAAAGGGCATATCATATCAAAAACACCTTCAAGAGCGTTTACGATGTTCCGGTTGGAGCTTATGTGCGAACCATCAAGATGGAGTCTGCCGCCTATATGCTGGAGTACACAGACAAGACGATTCTTGAAATCGCCATGGATCACGGCTACGATAACGGAAGTAAATTTGCGGCAGCCTTTCGTTCGGTCAAAGGTGTGAACCCTGCACAGTATCGCAACGAGGTACATATAAAATCAAAGACTACCAAAATGGAGCCTTTTTCTGCCTTTTAAGAGCGGAAAAAGGCTTTGATTTTTGGTATGATATATGTGCGTGAGGTGTGGCGGCACACCTCATATAATTCGGATATAGGTTAGCGAACGCTAACTCGTGTGAAGGAGGCGTCGAATTGTCGGAAGAAATGCTTGTAAAACATTGTTCGCCCACGCTTGCGGGAATGAAAACCGGCAGTATGTTTGTCTGCCGATACGACAGTGTAAACGAAATGCGAAACTCCGTAAGGCAATGGAACAGGATATTATCCGTAAAGGGACTGCGTGTTCTGCCACTTCGTTTTCATGAAAAGTCGGCTTTGATCTATATTTACCGCCCTTCAAAATTGAAACAAGACCTTGCGGACGAAACCGCTTGTCACATTTTGCAGGAGCTTGGATATGTTACGAAAATGCCGGAACAGTGTATCGTCCGACTTGTCAAGCGGATGGCGGAAAACGAGGAATTTCCCCATGAGATTGGTCTGTTCCTCGGTTATCCCGCGGATGATGTGTGCGGTTTTATCGAAAATAAAGCCTGTAACTGCAAGTGCTGCGGATGTTGGAAAGTCTACGGTGATGCAGAAACGGCACAAAAGACCTTCGCAAAATACAAAAAATGTACCGAAGTTTATTGTTCTCAGTACGCAAATGGAAAGTCTATCGAACGGCTCATAGTAGCTGGTTGATATATATTAAAAACAAGAAAGGTTGGTTAACAGTAATGGACAAAATAGCAGTTGTTTATTGGAGCGGCACTGGCAATACGGAGGCAATGGCATCCGCCGTTGCGGACGGTATCAAGGAAGCCGGTGCCGAAGCGGTCGTAATGACTTCCGCTGAATGTGTCACCATCGGTCAATTAAAAAGCAAAGGCGAAAAATACTACAATTTAGTCACGGCAACGGAAACCGCAGCCGTGTGATCTTTGACAACTGAATAATAGCACAAAAGACTCGTACATATCATACTTTTCCCAAAACGCACAGATTATTGCGTTCGGTTTGGTGTGATGCGTACGAGTCTTTTTATCCTGAAATGGCATGAAAAAAAGAAACCGTTTTCATTTTCCCCGAAGTTTTCTCCTTACCTCGCGAAACGCCTCAGGGAGTTCCTCAGGCGTCATATTTCTCGGCACATCCGTTGTACCATGCGCCTTTGCCATTTCGTAGTACCATTTTTTGAAATCAAGTATCGCAAGCGTTTCCTGTAAATCAGCAATCTGCTGCTCCACCGCTTCACGCTGTCTGATGATCAGCTGCAACCGCGCGTCAATTGTGTTGTCCCCCTCCATTACCATCAAAATAAATGTGCGGATATCTTTCAGCTGCATACCCGTCTTTTTCAGACATTCAATGACCTGAAGCCACTCATAATCCGACTCCTTGAACACTCGGATGCCGCTCTCGGAACGCTCCACAAAGGGCAGAAGTCCTTCCTTGTCATAATATCGAAGCGTGGACGCTGCAACACCCATCCGCTTTGCCATTTCTCCCACTGTGTATAGCATAAAATTCCTCCGATTCTGAAAAAAGGACTTGACTTAAAGTCGGGTTTCAGTTGTATAATGCACTTATATTATACTGTATTGAAATGGATTCGTCAATACAGTAAGAGGAGGTTTTTTCATGAGCAAGAAAGTTTTGATTTTATCAGGCAGTCCCCGCAAGAACGGCAACTCCGATATGCTCTGCAATGCATTCATGCGTGGTGCGGTAGAGTCCGGCAACGAGGTGGAAAAGATCCGTGTTTCTGAAAAGAAGATCGGTTACTGCAGAGCCTGCTATGCCTGCCGTGATACGGGTATTTGTGCCATCAAGGACGATATGGCGGAAGTGATGCAGAAGATCATCGACGCTGATGTGCTGGTGCTGGCAAGCCCTGTGTATTTCTACTCCATTGATGCACAGCTCAAGGCTCTCATCGACCGCACAGTCTGTCGCTGGACGGAGGTCAAGGATAAGGCGTTCTACTACATCATGACTGCCGCTGACAGCGGAATGGAGTCCATGGAAACGACACTTGCCTGCTTCTGAGGCTATGCCGATTGCGTTGAGGGTGCAAAGGAAATGGGCGTAATCTATGGCACAGGGGTTTACGAAAAGGGCGAAATCAAGGACAAAAAGGCTATGAGTGAAGCCTATGAGATGGGAAAGGGTGTATAACATGGAATTTGTCACACTTACAAACGGCGCGAAAATGCCGATTCTGGGCTATGGTGTGTATCAGGTCACAAAAGACGAATGCGAACGCTGTGTGTTGGACGCACTGAAGGCAGGCTATCGCTCCATTGACACGGCACAGTCCTATTTCAACGAGGAGGAAGTCGGTTCTGCCATCGCGAAAAGCGGTGTTCCGCGGGAGGAACTCTTCCTCACCACAAAGGTGTGGATTGAGCATTACGGCTATGACGAGTGCAGAGCGTCTGTGCTGGAATCAATGCGTAAGTTGCAGACTGACTACATCGATCTGATGCTTCTGCACCAGCCGTTCGGAGATTATTATGGTGCGTGGAGAGCATTGGAGGATTTGTACGAGGAAGGCAAGCTCCGTGCCATCGGTATTTCCAACTTCTACCCCGACAGAATGATCGACCTTGCATCTTTTTCCCGTATCAAGCCCATGGTGAATCAGATCGAGATACATCCTTTCAATCAGCAAATTGAGGCGAAAAAGTGGAACGAGAGGTACGGTTTACAGGTGGAAGCATGGGCACCGTTCGGCGAAGGCAGAGAGGGATTGTTTGAGAACAAAATCCTGAACGCCATCGGCGAAAAATACGGCAAGACCACTGCCCAGGTGATGCTCCGCTGGCATATGCAGCGTGGTGTGGTTGTCATTCCAAAGTCCACGCATTATGAAAGAATGGCGGAAAATTTCGATGTGTTTGACTTTACGCTTTCCGATGAGGATATGACTGCAATCGCCACACTTGACCGTGGTGAAAGCGTTTTCTTCTCCCATACCGATCCGAACATGGTGGAGTGGTTTGTAAAGATGGTGGAGGAACGAAAGAAGCAGCATGACTGCAAGAAGGAGAAAAAAAGCTGGTAATAAAAAATTTAGGAGGAATCATTATGAGAAAAGATTTTGGAGCAAAGCCGCTGCTGTATCCGCAGCCCGTTATGATCATCGGCACATACAGCGAGGACGGTACACCGAATGCAATGAATGCCGCATGGGGCGGTATCTGCGGTCCGAACAAGGTGCTCGTTTGCCTTGGTGCACATAAAACCACGGATAACATCAATCTGAATCAGGCTTTCACTGTTTGTGTGGCTGACGCAAAGCATACTATCCAGGTCGATTATGTGGGAATGGTTTCCGCAAATGATATACCCGATAAGCTTGCAAAATGCGGTTTCCACACCACAAAGAGCGCGTATGTGAATGCGCCCATCATCGACGAGCTGCCCATTGCGCTGGAATGCAAACTTGTCGAGTGCACCCCCTACGGCATTGTCGGTGAGATCATGAATGTCAGCATTGATGAGCGTGTGCTGAACGAAAACGGCGGAGTTGACATCGAAAAGCTCGGCGCAATCGCATTTGACCCGATCAATTCTGCTTATCTAGTACTGGGTGAAAAGGTCGGAAATGCATTTTCTGATGGAAAGAAGTTAGGATAAAATATGACAAATCCGCAGCAGGAACATTTCAGCTTGAGATTTGCCCTTACACCGTTTGATGAAAAGCTGTAGCGTATCTTGGTTGAGAATGCAATCATAGGACTTGATGGTGAAATGGTGCTCCGATTCCGAAATGGGATGGAGGTAATTGTAGAATAGATATATGATGACACCCCACAGAGCTGACAGACCGATTTTGTCTGCTTGCCTTGTGGGGTGTTATTTATTTTGCAGCTTGCATTATGATTACTTTCTTTTTGTAAATCCGCCTGAATAAGACAAATGTAACTACAGCTGTCAGTATTTCGGCAATGGGAAACACTGTCCACATTGTCCAGTTCAGCGTACTGTCTGCTTTTACGATTCCTGCCAAAAACCACGCAAAGGGAAACACAAACAGAAGCTGTCGGCACACAGAAACAATCAGCGACTCCATACCACCGCCGAGAGCCTGAAAAACACCCTGAAATGCAATATTCACACCTACAAATACAAAGCAAATGGAAATGATGTGCATTGCACTTACGCAGAGAGCCTGTGTTTCGCCGGAAAGTCCGAAAAGCTGTGCAAATGGCACGGCAAATATTTCAAGTGCAATAAAACCAGCAAGCATGATCACACCTGTATAAAGCTGACCGTATTTCACGCAGTCACGGACACGATTTTTATCGCCCATACCAAAGCTGAAAGCGGTGATGGGCATAATTGCGTCACGCATACCGAATGCAGCAAACAACAGGAACTGCTGAATCTTATAGTACAGACCGTAGGCTGTCACCATCGCCTCACTGATGCTGCCGAGAATCAGATTCAGTCCGTATGTCATAACAGAAATCAATGCCTGTGAGATAATGGCAGGAAGACCGATTGCATAGATCTGACCAATAACATTTGCAGAAGGCTTGAAATAACACAGCTTGTTTGAAATGACCTTATTCACCTTGAGATGGAACACCAACGCAACAACAAAGGATACGATCTGACCGATGACTGTTGCATATGCTGCTCCTTTTACTCCCATTTCCGGACAGCCAAGCCAGCCGTAAATCATGATCGGGTCGAGGATGATATTGGTGACTGCACCTGCAATCTGTGCAATTGTGGAACAGACGGAATGACCTGTTGCCTGCAATAGTTTTTCGTATACCGCAAACATTGACATACCGAATGAAAATACACAGCATATCCTCAAATAGTCCGTTCCCATTTCGGCAATTACAGGATTTGAGGTCTGGGAATTGATATAAAGCTCTGCACCAAAGATTCCGAAAAGCAAAAACACAAGGAATATCACTGCACCAAGAAACGCTGCATTTCCGGCAGCTTTGTTGGCACGCTCGTGACCGCCTGCACCAAGGCTTTTGGCGACAAGCACATTTGCACCGACTCCTGTTCCGATACCCACAGCAACCATCAGTATCTGCAATGGGAAAGCAAGTGTTAAAGCATTCAGAGCATGGAATGGATGCTCACAGTCCGCAGGATTGTAATTTCGAATAATTCTCTCCATCATATCACCTTTGTATAATATATGCTGAAGATTAGCTTACAGTGAGTTGATAACCCCTATTTTGCGTACTTTTCACTGCTGATGAACACCATATGAACAAATGCACCCTTTTTTCCCGAAAATGCGTGGTTTTAGCAAAAATAAATGCACGAATACTTACTGACAAATACATTCTTGTATCAAGGCTGTCATCGCGGAATGTTTCTGAAAATGAAAATTCAAAGTCACCTTCAGATAACGATACTGTTGCTGTATGAGTTGAACCATTTGATTGGAAGTTCACTGAAGGTATTGTTCCAGTAAATCCATTTGTGATTGTCGCAATCATTAACCCCGGATCAAAATTTCTTTCCGTTACAGTTATTGTAAATGTGGTACTTCCGGGATAATACATGCCATTAATCAAGTCAGCATTATTAGAAATTGCAACCACAGGTGCGATGGTATCAATTGAAAACGCCTCATTGCTTATCGACTCACATGCATTAGCTGCACGATCTGTGGCATTGAACGTCATAACAATATTGTTATCATCGCTATTAAATGTAAACACCTGTGAAACTTCTGTAATCAGATTCACATCCGTTTTAGTAATTTCCCATCCATTTGCGAGAAGTATATTTTCAGAATAACCGTCTGTATTACTGATTGCACTCACAACAGCATCAAAGCTATCCTGTTCAGAAGATTTGGAATAAGAAATTTCCTTCAGACTGGATTTAGGATCAGAAACGGTTACTCTGAATTGTACTGTTCCTGTATAGAGTTTATTCCATTTTCGTCTGTTCTGGTACTATCTGGTAATGGTTCGATCGTGATAACAGGAGCAACATCATCAATTACAAAACCATGAGGTGTTTTTTCATCGGAAATATTGCCAACCTTGTCATACGCCTGAACATAGATTTGTCCCTTGAACCCAGCAGGAATCGTATAGTTTGCCTTGCCATCTGAAATTTTTACTCCATGCAATTCTGCTTCCTGTTCCGCACCATCTACATATGGTACAAGACGAAAGACTACTCTGCTACCATATCATAGTGCCACGACAACCATCTCGTAAAAGATGCATAATTGAACAGAAATACTCAGAGTTCAATGCCCATCCAGAAATTTTAAGATCATCATTCATACGGGGGATATCCCAGCCCTTAACGAAACCGTGAATACGATCTACGAGTGCGCTTTCTTGGAATAAACTTGGCAACTCAGAGAACATGCTAACATACTCATCCATATTTTCCTGTGCGATGTTTCCAAGGAAGATAACACCAGCATCAGATTTGCCCTCATAACCCCCAATGTTAAATGTGCCTTTTTCCATATAACCTTGCATGATTGAGCGCATCTCGTTAACATCATTGAATGTAACAAGTTTGACTTCATCAATGGCAACATAGTCATTACCACATATAAATCCGGGGGTTCTTCTCCCTGTATCATAAAACATCTTCGCACGAGTTATTTTTCCGCCGTCTGTCAGCATACCATACTTGCTAACATTACCAAAAACATAGGATTTGCCTGTCCCCTTGGGTGCTAACTCGATTAGATTGAGCCTTTTCTCGACAAAGGGAAGCAGCCGAGTAACATCGAGAGCTTCTCGTCTTCATCCTTATAACCTGCAGCATTGTAGTCGATTGCACCTAAAAGAACATCGATCCACTCTGAAACGGTAAATTCGGCACGAGCGTCCTTGTAGTATTCAAGGTCTACTGTGTATGGGCAGAAATTAGTAAACCCGGTCATTTTGACTTTACCCGATATCTTGGGTTTTACAGTATCATCGGGAAATCTATAACCAAGCTCTATTACGCCCCATGTTTCCTGACCGTTTACAAGTTCATCCTTATACTGCTCCCAAATATGAGGCTCAATAATGGTTTCTTTAGATGTCAAGCCAAAATCGGGTAACGAGAAGGTTATTTCGCTTGTTTTAATATCAATATCGACAGATACTTTTGTAAGAATCTGTACTCGCTCATTTTCGTGAACGATCCGATTCTTTATGCTGATCCATTCTTCTTTTCTTGGGAGATAGGTTCGGACAAATTCTGCGACTTCTTCCACATCGAAATTTCCATTATCATCGCTGAATCTTTTTAGGAGCCAATCTCGCAAAAACGAAGGAAGGCTTATCAAAGAGAAAAAATTACTCTTTTTAAGGTCTTTATACACGACCATTTCGCTAAAACATTCTTTGAGCTTTTCTTCCATGCATGTCGCCTCCTTTACAGAATTCCTTTGTTGCTACTACCCATACCTTCACTCTTGACTATCAAGGTTAGGTCAGATGCAACAGGAGTATCGTTTGAATATACATCGAGCAAATATGTGCCGGGTTTCTTAATATCCGGCATCTCAACTGAATAATAATTGTCGCCGTCATCTGTAGCATCATACTGTTTCCCGTTGATTTCAACATATACATTACTCATAGGTTCGGTTGAGAATATCTTAATTTTAGCCTTTTTCCTAAAGCTAACAGTAATTATAGCTTTTGTATCTAAAGTTGCATTGATGTCGTCTGCTGCCATAATGAACACTTCAATGTTTGAATCCTTATATGACAGCTCAATAATTGGAACGGTTATTTCCTCAAGAGTGGCACCTCCATGAACCTCAACATTTGCCTTACGGCCACCCTTAAAGCGATCATAATTTGCTAATGCCCAATAGCAACCAGCATCCGTAGCATATGCCGGTTGTTGATCTACATCACTCTTGGGGCAACAGCGTCCAGAGTGTTCCCCCTTTTCAGTCATTTCCCAAATGTTTTCACTTTCATTTAGGACTGCAAGGCGACTTGCACCGTGATCTGCAATCATAACCGCTTTGGTTATTGTACCATCAATAAGTTTTCCTCTGATTTTTTGAATTACATCTCTAATTATTTCCAGTTCTTTTGCAAGGTAAATTGGGAGCTTCGTCTGTTGATAGTCATAATCACCCTTACCATGATGCTTAATTTCATCCAACTCTTTTACGGAAACAATGGAATGATCACCGTTTTCAAAAGCGGATAAAAACTCCTTGTTTTCACATGTCAAAGAGGGAAGTTCACTTCTACACACCCTTACTTTTGCGGCGATACCCATTTCCTTACACAAGGACATAATAAAACCAAGGTATTCCACACCCATAGCATCCATGAAGTAGAGTTGTGCATTCGTCTTATCAATATGTAAAAGCGACTGCACCAAAATGCAGCCGCAGCATGGAGGATATATTAGAGGCACCACCGCACAATTGCCAAACGAGCCAAAATGTGATATAATAAAGACATGGAAAGACAAATGACGCTGGCAGAAATCAATGATGAACTTGGTGCAGCCAGAACCAATAAAAAAGAATTTTTAGGGAAACTTGAAGCGATCGTACCATGGGAAATATTTCTTGAACTGATACAGCCGAGTTATTACAAAGGAGAACTTGGCAATAAACCATATGGTGACAGCGGATATATTGGAGCAAACAAGAGACCGGAAGCAATCAAGAAAAACAAAAATGGGAAGAATATCAAGTACCTGATCAACAGACGTCCGCTGTAAGGTGGAACATGTCTTTGCGCTGTTGCGAGTTCCGAGCCATGATTGATAATTCTTTCAGTAGTTTTCCAATCGTGTCAATTACTGATGCAGCAGCGTGTGCAGCTTCTGTAACTACTTTCGTTGTTACTTGTATGGTTGCACTTGTAACATCATCGCTCATATTCATGGCTGTTCACGCTCCTTTGATTTCATCATTTGGTGGTAGCAATGCAGTGTTGCATGACAATACTGCTTACCTTGCACCGTGCTGCGGAACGCTGCGTACTTTGGCTGATCCTTTTCATCCTTGCCAACAAACACCACATTGCCCCTGCCATCCTGATACATCTTCTTTTCCCTCATCATAGCAGAAACGATATCTGGATCAATGCCTCTGGTCTGGGTCAGATATGCAAAGACTCTGCTGTATTTGCCGTCCGTAGGATCTGGCATCTGCATCTGCTTGTCAGCACCGTAATCTGAATAGGAAGGTGCAACCTCCGGTGTGATATGCGGCGTATCGTGACAAAGCGCACAGACAGCCTCTTGGAAGGTTTTACCCAACACCTTCTGGATAAAAGAAATTGCATCGTGACCGCTGGTATCGTTTGACCAGCGTTTCCAGCCTTTGCGATCCGAAAAGACAGAAAGACTGGAAAGATCTCCGGGGAACTTCTGCGGCAGTTTCAGCTTGTAGCAGTTGCCGGCTTTTTGCAGCGTATAACCGATGGAAGTCAGGTAGTCTACCAGATCCACCGATTGCGCTTGCTTTATCATTTCGTCTGTGATTTTCATATGACCTCCGTATCATTTGAAAAATGATTGACAAACAGATTAGAATACGTTACAATGAAGCTAAAGGAAGGGGCGATTCTGTGAATATTTCGATTGAGTTGAGTGATACTGATTTTGATCTTGTAAAACAATTTGCAGCAATACATGGTATTTCTGTGTCCGAATATATGCGTCATTGCATCCTAGAACAAATCGAGGACGAGCTGGATCTGAAAGCATGCAATGACGCACTGGAAGAATACAAAGCGAATCCTGTTTCTTATCCTTTAGAGGAAGTATTTAAGAAACTGGATTTAGACTGAATGCAAAACGGCACCGTCAGAACGGTTGTCCTTCCGTAACCTTCATGAACTGCTGCCGTGGCTGATCGGAGAACGTTGATGCCGTGCGCTTCTGAATCTCCTCCACCATGGCCTTGTGTTCCTTCGGAACGGTAATCACATTGCCCTTGGCAGGATCCAGCTTGCCGCTGTATTTCACACCGTCACCGGCATAGATGCTGTACTTCTGAATTGCAAACTCGGCCTGAATACGGCGCAGAAATACCTGCCATTCCTTTTGTGGATTCATGCTTCCTCCCTTCGGGCATGAAAAAAGCACCTGATCAGAAATCAGATGCTTTTATCAGTCATATTCGGTTGTAGAATAGTGGATCATGCAGACTGCTCTGCTGCCAGTGTCTCAATCTCTGCTAAGGGCAGCTCTGTGATCTCAGCGATTTGTTCCAAAGACATACTTCTGGTAAGGATCATTTTGGCTGCAACATCTTTCTTTGCCGCGATGGTTGCTTCAGCTGCTGCTTCAGCTGCTGCCTCATTTCTCATATCCTCCATAATCTTGCACATGGATGTTACACCTCCTTCATCCTCTTTTAAGTGTTTGACACGCTCAGCAAGCACGGCGTAGTGCATATCATCGGCATGACGGCAATGAAAGTCATGCATCAGCCTACCCAGCGGCGTTTCACATGAGAATCACCTTCTTCCTCTTTATTGTACCATGCTCCTGCCCGATTGTCAAGCCAAAAGTTCATACTGCAATTCCTTTCGATTTCTGATATTCCTTGAAGTTGGTGGAAATCATGCTGTAAATGCGGCCGGACTGTTTGATCCTGCGGTCAAAAGGAATGATCTTTTTGCCACAGATAATCAGACCAGTACCCTTATCGCCAGTTTTGAGAAATGCCGCCTGTGATGCAGACAATTCAAAGATACGGACAAGCTCCTTCAGGTTCTCCGGCTTCTACTACAAACTCGGCATTGCCCATCATATTGGGGATCACGCGCTGCCATACATATTCCAGAATGATTTGCAGACCAACGGAACGCAGCTGATCGCCCATCTCGGAGATATCCAGCACCAGGAATCGCTTGGAAACATTGATGTTTGTCCGATCGGCAAAGGAACGCAGATCGGTGCTTTGTCCGGTAAACACAAAGCTCGGATCGTTCACCGCCATTTCTGCAACAGTACCGCTTTGCATCATCTGCCGCAAACGCTGTGCCAGATCTATGCCGTTTTTCACCGTATTGGCGGTAGTTTGCGCAATATCCTTTATGTCGCGCAGCTGTTCATCTGCATCATACATTTGATATCACCCTTTCATAAATCTTCGTCATAGGCATCTTCATCCTCAAATGCCATTTCAAATTTCTCTTGCAATAACGGCTGATCTCACGATAATTATAGTGGATCTCACCAGTCGAAATGCCGGAAGTAAAGCCACCGGCTCGTTCTGCAACTTCATCCAAAGTGCGCATATTCTTGATATCTTCCTGCGACATACTTAACCCTCCTCAAATGTATATGTATCCAGTAATCTCATAGCGTTTTCTTCACCCACAAACATCCGATACGGATGCGGTCTGCCCAAAAGAACAGCACCCAGCATTTTCCTGTAATGGTTGACCAGTTCTGTATTCTTGGCATCCATGAAAATAAAACCGCCATAGTGCTTCTCAACGGAAATTCTCGCGGCAATGGCAAACAGATGACCTCCCACACCGTGAAAACGCTTGCTTTCTCCAAGGTTATGGGGTGCGCTCTCCGCCAGATTGACATACACAGCCTGATCGCGCTTGAAATCGATGATTGCCACAAGGCCCTGAATTGTCGGATCGTTTACCAGACACAGTTTATAGATCTCTGCACCTGACAATTCATCACTCGCCCAATTAAACCGCCAGCTTTGCAGCGCTTCTATTTCTTCGCCGCTTCTTTAATGTTCGGGTGCTGTTCTTCGGGTGCTCCCCAATTTTCCGGCACGATATGAACGGGCTGCCCCGGTTTGGGTCGGGTGTCGGTCTCGCTTACATCTACAATTTCATAATTGCCGAGGGTTTGATAATAGGCTTTCGCCTGTTCTGCGGTTTCTGCCTTGCAGAGGTTAGCGGAATAGATGCCCCTGTTGTTGCGTGTAAATGTGATTTCAAATGTTTTCATTTTGTGATCCTCCATATATATAGTATTGATTTTCTGCCGGGTATCTGCTATAATAGAGTAGCAGCCGCTCGGCGTGGGTGTGTTGTGTGGGCGTTCCGCTGCTCTGTGGTAGGGGTGAGCGGTTCGCCCCTTTCTATTACGATAACATTATATCAAGATTTTTCGTATTATTTCAGAAAGACACCCCGCGGGGGATCGCTTTCCAGTGCATTTACGCGGTGAGTGGTTCTACCATACGCGAAAAATAAAAAGAATTTTTTTCGGAAACTTCTTGACAAGTAACCGTAATTATGATATAGTGTTATCGTAATCAAGGAGGACTTCGATATGAAAAATGTTGTCGCATATATAAGAGTCAGTACGGACGGTCAACTCGGAGACGATAAATTTGGTCTAGAAGCCCAGAGGGAACAAATTATAGAGTACTGTGCAGCGAAGCGGAAATCGTAAGGACTATTTTTCGCATGAGAGATGACGAAGGTCAAACCTATAAGGCCGTAGTAGAACATCTTAACGCGGAGGGCAAGACCAATCGTAGTGGGACAAATTTTTCCATCAGTACGGTTCAGACCATCTACGAAAACAAGAAAGTATATCAAGGTTATTATCGCTACGGTAAAAATGCTGAGTGGGTCAAAGGTGTACACGAGCCCATTTTAAGGGTTGAATGACCATCGGTTAGAAGTGTACTGCATAGAAACCTCGGAGGTATCACATTATGGCGAAAAAGAAGAAAGAAAAAAACCCATTCTACACTGCAAAAGGGGCGTGGCTTTGGCTTATTTGCGCACCTTTTGCTTTTATAGGGTCTGTTATTTGGGAAACGAAAAAAGCCCGCCAACAATATGCCGAACAATATGACGAATTTGATTGGTGGCAAGATAATCAAGGCCTTTAGTTTTGCAGCAAACATATACAACAGGGTGTATGTATACAGTCAACAGGGACTACTTTCGGGTAGTCCTTTTCTCTTTGGAGGTACGAAAAAGGTAAAATCAACTGAAGTAATTTTAAGGTAACACCGCACAATTGCCAAAGGAGCAAAAATGGACAATCAAAGTCGTTTTTCACGATTCGATTCTAGCATCTGCACAGTTTTTTCTGCTGTTTTGCAGCCAAATGGTAGCTATCATCCACCAGCGTAAATAGTGTATGATTCTCCACTGTACCGTCAAGAGGGATAGATATCCAGCTTTTTTTGTTCATATGCCAGCCAGGGCAGATTCCCTTCTGCCGAAGCAATTCCGCCATACGTTCAGGCTGTATATGCAAATCAACAATTTCGATTCGCGCATCAGAATCCAGCCCCACCTTTCGTCCTGAAACCGTCAGCAATACGCCGTACCATTTTCGCGAATCTGCTCTACGCCATACCGCATTACATGGAGAAGATTTCCAAAGAAACTCCAGTACATCGTTATAGGTCGCACGCACATAGTCAATCAATTGCAGGGTTTGCTGTTGATGAAACACAGACGGCACATAGCACTGCTTTACAATATCCACAAGCACTGCTGTAATCGCATTACGCACAGTGCCGACAAACACGCCTTCTGCATCCGTACGGTAAAGAAAATACTCCTCCCTGCTATCCATTTCCAGCAGTGCTGTATCCACTCCGCCAAGCTGGTTGATACAAACCGTCAACAAAAAGCTGCCACCCATGATCTCTGTGCAGTAGCGAAAGCCGTCATTCTCTGCAACAAATCCATATGCGAGCAACCGCTGCGGCTGCATCTTTTTCCGTAAAAATAGCTCTTCAAACATAAAGCATTCTCCGTGTCATTTTGTTTACGGCTGTGGTAACATGATCCGCCACAGCCAACAACAGGTAAAAAGCAAAAAGCCATCTCCTGAAAAAGAGATGGCTTTGCGTGGATCAATCCAAACTCAATCCGGCAAGCATCATGAGCATTGCCGTTGCATCTTCGCTGTTTGGCTCACCATTTTGATCAAAGTCCGCGTTGGCAAGTCCAACATCCGAAATAACAGCACCGTCATCCTCTGCAATAAAACGGTTCAACAGAATGACATCATTCACTTTAAACATACCATCACAATTGACATCACCCAGCAGCGTATATGCACCAGTAGTACTTGTTGTTTCGGTAGTTGTAGTTGTAGTGATATCGGGCATTTCCAAACCGTCCACAATAGCGTCGTATGCAGGCTTTGCCTGGAACGTTGCATCAAACAGCAACGGAAGCCTTGAAGCTCTCCAGCTCTGGTCATCGGTCACGCCCCAGAACACAACAGTAGAAATGCTATCGGAATACTTCACCAAAACATCCATGATATCGCTGTAATACTGCGCCTGTGTTGCAAGCCCTGCTTCCGTGGTATCGGAAGTGGTAACATCCAATTCTGTGATCTGCACTTCCAGACCCGTTGCAGCAAATGCTGCGATTGCCTTTTCATATACAGAAACACTGGGGAACGATACATCCAGATGAGACTGGCAGCCAATGCCGTCGATCAAACCTTTTGCAGCAAGCTCGTTTGCCATATCGACGATAGCTTGGGTCTTTGAAGGCATATACTCATTGTAATCGTTGTAGAACAGCTTTGTGCCCTCGGGCGCATATTTTCTTGCGTAGGTAAACGCATACTCGATGAAGGAGTTGTCGCCGAACACCTTCACCCATGCGGAATTATTGGAACCAGAAGAACCCTGCTCACCAGGATTACGAGGCGTACCATCATCCTGCCATGCCTCGTTCACCACATCCCATGCGTAGATATCCACAGTGGGGTATTCTTTCTCCAACACAGCAAAAACGTTCTTAATGTAGTTCTCCATACGCTGGAGCATCTTCTCCTTACTGACAAACGCACCATCGTCCGCGTAGTTCTCCTTAAAGAACCAGTCAGGTGTCTGGCTGTGCCATACCAAAGTGTGACCACGCACGGGAAGATTGTTGTCACGACAGTAGTTCAGCAGGCTGCGTGCGGCAGACAAGGTCACCTGCGGATCGATATCATCACCAGCAGCTGCCATCTCCTGACAGGCGGCTTTGTCCAAGACAGAATCGGGCTTCAGCTCATTGCCGAAAGTGATACTGTCATCAAAATGCTTCTCCACAAGATCCATAAAGGAGGGCGAAGAAAGATTTGATGCCATAACGGCGGTACCGATATTAAAATACAGAGAGTACAAATCGGACAGCGAAGGAATATCCTCCTGAATGGGGATCACTGGTGCGGCCTTAATGACAAAATCGTCAATGTACATCTTGCATGTTGCATCAGAACATTCAAAGTAAATGTAAACATTGGTCTGGTCAGCCAAAAAGCTGAACTTGACGTCCGAAAACTCGTTCCAGCCATCACCCTGGAAAGACTTCAGGTTGCTGTAGTGACGTGTGCCTTCCGTGTCGGTATACTCCATGCTCAGGCTAAAAGTGCTGTACCGCTCACTTTTGCCCCATGCACTGACAGTATACTCCACACCCGGCTCGCAGATATCGTCCAACAGCAGCTGTGGTCCGTTCCATGATTTCTCTCTGCCACTGACACACAAAGCGGCTTCGCCGCCGTGTACCTGCTCGGTAGAGGATTCCATGACCTCCACGCCACCTCTGCCAGTAAACACAATCTCCTCTCCTGCTTCAAAGCCAGTAGAATAGATCACATCATCGGCAGCCGATGAAGAAATAACCGCGGGTAACGAAACAATTCCCATTGCCGCTGCGGTCAATGCGGCAATCAGCTTACTATTATGGGATATGCGCATAGGAAAGCCTCCTCTTTCTTATAATGCTATCATTATAGCACAATATGTCAGAGTTGTCAACATCTTCAGAAAATATACAAACTGTATATTCAGATGCCAAAACCGCCATTCACGCCCAACACTTGCGCTGTAATGAACCCAGCGTTTTCTCCTGTAAAAAAGCAAACAGCATCAGACACCTCTTCGGGAGTACCGATCCGTCCCACAGGTGTTTCCTCCGCAAGCTGCGCCATCGTTTCTGCATCATAAATACGGTTCATATCGGTATCAATCACGCCAGGAGCAACACAGTTTACCGTAATGCCTGAAGGTGCGACCTCTTTGGCAAGTGCTTTGGTAAAGCCGATAAGTGCCGCTTTCGTTGCCGAATAATGCACCTCGCAAGCAGCACCCACCTCTCCCCATACAGACGAAATGTTGACGATTCTGCCGTAGTGCTTTGCGATCATAGCAGGCAACAGACGTTTAGTGCAATGCATGGCACCCTCAATATTAACAGCAAAAAGCCGCCGCACGTCATCATCAGAAACCGACTGATATAAACCTTCCAATGCAATACCTGCATTATTCACCAGAATATCCACGCCGCCGTACTTTCGTAGAATATCCTCTGCCATGCAATCAATTTCGATGGTATTGCCCAAATCTGCAACATATACCGCACCTTTGATTTCTGCCGCAAGCTGCTCCGCCCGTTCACGGTTATGACAACAATGCACCAAAACAGTATGACCCTGCGCCGCTAACTGCCGCGCAATCGCTGCACCAATACCACGAGAAGCACCTGTCACCAATGCGATCATAAAACACGCGCCCTTTCCCTTGCTTTTTTCGCAAGAATATGCTATAATCGCATTATAACATGAGAAAGCAATAATTGCAAGCAGAAAGGAATCTGATTATGGAACAAAAACGCATTGACCGCATTAACGAGCTGGCTCGAAAAGCAAAAACGGTTGGTCTGACCGAAGCAGAACGGCAGGAACAAGCTCAGCTGCGTGCTGCATATCGCGCGGATTTTCGTAAAAGCTTGACGGGCATCTTAGACAACACCACCATTGTGGACGAACAGGGCAATGTGGTGCGCCATGTAGGTGACGCAGTAAAGCACAAATAGCAACAGCCCATATCAACAATCACACGGCAGAAGTCATACTCTGTGCAGTATGGCTTTTTTATTGCAAAAGCTGCTCTCGCAGAGAAAGCAATACTTTTTTTTCCTTTCTTGAAACCTGCACCTGCGAAATACCCAGACGCTTTGCAGTTTCCGCCTGCGTAAGATTATGGGTATAGCGCAGCTCCAATAACATACGGTCAGCTTCTGGTAAAAGTGCAAGCACCTGATGCAGTGCCATACGATCCTGTATCGCAGTATCATGCGCTGCAACAGGTAGATCCATTTGCAGTTCCCCATCCTCGGTATAAGCAGTCAGAGATACCACAGGCTGCATGGCACAAAGTGCTTCTGCCGCATCCGCTTCGGATATCGAAAGTGCTTCTGCTACCATGGATACGGTCGGCTCGGTACCGTACTCTGTGCGGATTCGCTCACAGACTTGTCCTGCCTTGAGAGAAAGCTCTTTGAGTCGGCGGCTGATTTTTACCGTTCCGCTGTCCCGGAACAACCGTCTGATCTCACCCATAATAACAGGGACTGCATATGTAGAAAAACACACTCCACGCTCGATATCAAATGCTTTGGCAGCCTTTACCAAGCCAACACAGCCTGCGGAATACATCTCGTCGTACTCCATACCTCGGTTACGAAACCGATTGGCACACAGATGCACCAATCCCAAATGTTCCTCGGCGTTAATCTGCGGTTTTGTCTGCTGCATGACACATTTTCTTTCGCATGGTAACGGTCGTCCCCTTACCCGGCGTGCTGCGCACGGAAAGCCGATCGGTAAAGCTTTGCATTACGGTAAAGCCAAGCCCCGCTCGTTCCTCGGCTGGGGCACTGGAATACAACGGCTCCATGGCTTTGGGAATATCTTCTATGCCGCATCCCTTATCTGTGATACGCACATAAATAACAGCATCGGGCAACAGACGCACAGTAATACCGATTGTGCCTTCCCGATGGCGATAACCATGTACAATACAATTGGTTACCGCCTCAGAAACAGCAGTGCGCAGATCTGCAAGATCTTCTACGGTAGGATTCAACTGTGCAGCAAAGGCACAAACCATGGTACGGGCAAAGCTTTCGTTTTCGGAACGGGCAGGAAATGTACATTTCAATTCATTGAGTGTACGCATTGGCTGCTACACCTCCTTTATGCGTCTTTTGATTGCTGCGGATCACGGCAAGTCGATCAATGCCTGAAATACGCAGCACCTTGCGAATGTGTGCCGATGGGTTATGGATTTCCAGCACTCCACCACACTCCTCCATTAAACGCGAACGACCCATGATCAACCCGATGCCCGAACTATCCATGAATGTAACACGGGCAAAATCCATGATCAACAATGGGGGCAGCTGTTCTCTAACAGCATAATCCACGGTTTCTCTGATCTCTTTGACATGATGATGGTCTAATTCGCCGCTTAAAAAAGCAATCAATTCCTGCGGCTCCTGTTTCAGCTCCACCATAATCGTTTGTTCCTTTCTGCTCTCTATGAAATAAGCCACGACACGGCTGCACTGCTTGTCCGCATTGCAGATATACCGTATGCTATGCCTATTGTAACGCGTCATGTGCAAAAAAAATGTCGAACACGGTTGTGAACCGCGTTTTTTTCATTTTCTTTTACGGTGGCAGGGCTTTGCATCAAAAAAGTCCCTGCACGATGCACAACAGCCAAACACTGGACAAACCACTATCTCAAATATCATGTTTGAATGCCTTATGGTTCCTCTGATGATTATGAGGGTAATTGCGGGAAATCGGATTCTCGCGTTTGAAACAGGCTATCTCTTGACAAACCTGCCGCAATCATGTATAATGGATAAAAAAGTATCTGTAAAAGGAGTACCATGAAAAAAGCAATTGGTATGAATCTGCTTGCCGCCTTTGCACTGATCCTTGCAGGCTGCACGGATACCACCTCACAAAGCATTGAAAACAGCAAAGAGCAACCGGTCAACACTGTTGAAAGCACTGGATTATCCACTACAGACACGGTTCTGTACCCTGTTACAACTGAACCCGTGGAAGAACGCACTACTGATGCAAATACGACAAATATCACTGATACAACTGCAAATCTGACGGATACTGTCACGCAGAGTACCGTCATGACGACCACGGCGCGTTTTCCAGCTGAAAGCGATGCATATGGTAACTCCGATGAACCGCACCCGTTGAATTTTACCTATATGTTCACCACAGAAGGCATCGGTCTGCGCATCGAGGGTGGCAATTATCAAACACTGCACTACCCCATGAGCAGGGACACGGCGGCATATCTGGCGGAGCATTACATCATTCAGGATTGCAATTTTGATGGTGATTATGATCTTCTACTGCCGGTGCAGATGGTGGGCAACAACACGACTTATGCCCTCTATCTCTGGGAAAAAGATACCCTTCGCTATCGCGAAACACCCGTGGAACTGGTCAATCCGCGCTTTCAAGCGGAGGATGCTACAGTACACAGCCGTGTAAAAGGCAGCGAATGGATCGCAACCTATGAAATCTACCAGTGGGTGGGGCAGGATGTTCAGCGCATGGCACAACATATCGTTAACATACAAACGCGTACTGTGACCTCTTTTTTGTATACCGATGGCAAAATCACGCAGCATGATACGAAAACCTATGACGACAGCGCAAAGCTACAGGCGTTTCTCAACGGGTTGTAAGCCCTTGATGAAAAGACTTGCGCGAAACCAGAAAATCCTGGATAAGCAGCATCGTCCCCTGATGAGAACCAATCAGGGGGCAGTTTTTTTGCTTGCTTTTCTGTGACAGCTATGCTATAATGAATACAAAGGAGGTTTTTACCATGTCAGAACAATCCCCAAAGGCAAACGGCAAGCTGGGCGCATTTTTCGCCCATTTTCAGTACAATGCTCCTGTGATTCTCACCTTTACGCTGCTTTCTTTCCTTTCGCTGGTGCTTGGCAGAATCACCCATGGTGCATCTACGGATACCTTTTTCTGCGTGTATCGCTCGCGACTGCTTGACCCATTGATGTATATCCGTATGTTCACCCATGTTCTGGGCCATGCCGATTACGATCATTTCATCGGCAATTTCACCGTAATTCTTTTAGTAGGCCCTATGCTGGAGGAAAAATACGGCTCCAAACAACTGCTGGAAATGATTACAGTAACAGCATTTGTCACTGGGCTGATTCAAGTGATGTTCTTCCCCAGCACGGCATTGCTGGGCGCAAGCGGCATTGCATTTATGCTGATTTTGCTTAGTTCTTTTGCCAATTACCAGAAGGGACGCATTCCTATCACTTTGATTTTGGTAGCGATCATCTATCTCAGCGGCGAAATCGTAGACGGCTTGTTCCAGAAGGATAATATCTCACAGATGGGGCATATCATCGGCGGTATCTGCGGCTGCGTGTTCGGATGGTTCATCTCACGAAAGAGTGCCGAAAGCGCAGATTAAGATTTTGCAAAGTTTCAAAAAAACAGATGGTTTTTGGCTTGCTTTTTTTTATGATCTATGATAGAATAAACACATCTCTGCTTTTTTTATTTCAAGGAGGATTTTTTCGATGAATTACGGTTACTTTGATCTCAACAACAAAGAGTATGTCATTACTCGCCCAGATACCCCCGCTGCATGGTCCAATTACCTCGGTGACCCGGAGTACGGCGCGATCATCACCAACAATGCCGCTGGCTACAGCTTTGTGAAAAGCGGTGCAAACGGTCGTATTGCACGCTTCCGCTTCAATACAATGATGACTCTGCCTGGTCGTTATATCTATCTGCGCGATGCAGAAAACGGCGACTACTGGTCGGCATCATGGCAGCCGGTTGCAAAGCCCCTGGATGCTTACAAATCTGTTTGCCGCCACGGTACCGCATATACCGTTTTGGAGTCTGAATACGCAGGCATCCGCACGGAAACCACCTATTATGTCCCAGATACCTATGAAGTGTGGCAGTGCAAGGTAACAAACAACTCCGACCGTCCCAGAACCCTTTCCGTGTTCGGCTTTGTAGAGTTTACAAACGACAGCAACTATAATCAGGACCAGGTGAATTTGCAGTATACACTGTTCATCACCCGTACAAGCTTTGAAGGCAACCGAATCGTGCAGCATATCAACGAAAACAGCGGGAAGGATGCAACTGGTTCCAACTATCGTGAGCGATTCTTCGGCATGGTGGGCGCACCTGTGCAATCCGCAAACGGCAATCTGGATAGCTTCATCGGTGCATACCGTACCTATGCAAATCCCATTGCAGTGGAAAACGGCGCGTGTGATGGCACCATGAACTATAATTCCAACGGCTGCGGTGCCTTGCAAACCGAAATTACTCTGGCACCCGGAGAAACCCGTACCTTGATCTATGTGTTCGGTCAACGCAACAGTGCGCAGGCAGCAGAGATCCTTGCAAAGTATGAGGATGCCGCCGTTGCTGAGCAGGAAGTTGCCAAGCTGAAGGATTTCTGGCACGAAAAGCTCTCGCACTTTGCTGTGGAAACCCCCTCGGATGCATTCAACAACATGGTCAATGTGTGGAATGCTTACCAGTGCTTCATCACCTCCATCTGGAGCCGCGCTGCATCGCTGATCTACTGCGGCGAGCGTAACGGCTATGGCTACCGTGACACCGTGCAGGATATTCAGGGAATCATTCATCTGGATCCCGATCGCGCCCTCAATCAGATTCGCTTCATGCTTTCCGCACAGGTTGATAACGGCGGCGGTCTGCCGTTGGTGAAGTTTAACCACAATGCAGGTCACGAGAATACTCCTGATGACCCCGAATATGTAAAAGAAACGGGACATCCCTCTTATCGCGCAGATGATGCCCTGTGGCTGTTCCCTACCATTGTGAAGTACATCGGTGAAAGTGGCAATCAGGCGTTTCTTGATGAAGTGATCGTTTACGCCAACGGCGGCGAAGATACCGTTTACGAGCATCTGAAGCGCGCAATTCGCTTCTCAATGGAGCGTTTGGGCGCACATGATATGCCTGCTGGTCTGCACGCGGATTGGAACGATTGCCTGCGTCTGGGCGCAAAGGGAGAATCAACCTTTGTGGCTTTCCAACTCTATTATGCAATGAATGTCATCCGCGATATGGCAATTGCCAAAGGTGACAGCGAGTATCAGGCATATATTGAAACCGTGAGAGAAAAACTTGCTGCCTCACTGCGTGCCTGCTGGGATGAGGACAGATTCATCCGCGGCATCCGCGAGGATGGCGTTGTTGTGGGTGCAAAGAAAGATCCTGAGGCAAATATGTGGCTGAATCCACAAAGCTGGAGCGTGATCTCCGGGTTTGCATCCGAAGAGCAAGCTGAAGCCGCAATGAACAGTGTCTACAATATCTTAAACACACCCTACGGCGCAAAGCTGTTGGAGCCACCCTATGTCGATCATTACTTTGATGGCGCATTGATGCATATCTTTAACCCTGATACCAAGGAAAACGGCGGTATTTTCTCCCAGTCGCAGGGCTGGCTGATCCTTGCTGAGGCATTGATGGGTCATGGCGATCGTGCGTTCCAGTACTTCTGCGAAAGTTCCCCTGCTTCCATGAACGATAAAGCAGAGATCCGCGTGATGGAGCCTTATGTTCACGGTCAGTTCACCGAAAGTACCCGCTCGCCTTTCGCAGGACGCTCTCATGTACATTGGCTCACCGGCACCGCTTCTACCGTAATGGTGGGCTGCGTAGAGGGCATCTGCGGTATGCGTCCCGATTTCAATGGTCTTACGATTTCACCCTCTATTCCTGCTGCATGGGATGGCATGAAGATACACAAGCTGTTCCGCGGCAAAATGCTGCATATCAATGTGGAGAATCCTAACCACGTCCAAAGCGGCGTGAAATCTATGACCGTAAACGGCAAGGCTGTAAAGGGCAACTATCTCACCCCTGATATGCTGACTGATGTCAACGATATTGTTGTGACCCTCGGCTAATTTCCTTTAATATTCCTTTATAAATCAAAAAGCCGTCCCCGATGCATCATCGGGGACGGCTTCGCTTAATTCTGCGCACCCAAATCCTCATAAGGGATCATAGCTGCCAGGTATTTCAGAATCATAACAGAATCCTCGGCGTTTTGTACACCGTCATAGAGGCAATCGGCATTGCGCAGCCCCTGTATGCTAATCGTCACGGCTTCATCCTCTGAAAGGAAACGCCCCAACAGCACCACATCACCTACAGTCACTTTGCCATCACAGTTCACATCACCGTAATTCACAGCAGATGCTGCACTGCGCTCTGTTGCAAGAATTGTATAATTCACGCAGCTTGCGCTCTGCCCATTGCCACCGATGGTGACGGACTCCCCTGCGCTGACATCAACCGCATAAAGATCAAATACCACATTTTTGCTGTTTTTGATGGTCATATCGGTTTTTTGCCATGTGCCAAGCCATGCAGGAACGGGGTTCACGCGCTGATCCAAAGCCACGTACAGGGTGATATCCTTTGCTGCCGTGATAATTGCCTGATTATTGGTTGCACCCTTCGCATCACATGGTGTGCGAACGATTTCTGCGCCCTGCAATGCTTCTGGAATATCAGCATAAGTCGCATCACGGTCAGAGAACATTGCATCACCTACGGTTAGCTCCGTATCAATATCCCACAGCGTGTACATATCAGTATTGAGGACTTCCAAGCCCTGGATCAAATCGCCCACAATGGGATCATACTTGACCTGCAAAATCCACTTCTGATTTGCGGATTGATCGCTTGCCCACTGAATGACCGCAGCACCATCCTCTTTTGAACCTGCACCGATTCCCAAACAAGACGCTGCTTCACTGGTTTTGGTGTAGAGCGTATAGGTACCATCGCTGTTTTTCACAAAACGGAACAGATTTGCATCAGTAAGGCTACCCGTGGTAACAGTAATCGCCGCACCATTTGCATTGGAGGCATTGGCAACATTGAGGTAGTAGGTCTTGCCGTCCCCAGCTTCGGAGCAAATGACATAGTAACCGTTATCGGCCGCCTGTACGCGCCAACCAATAAAGCCCGCAGCACTCTGAACAGCTGCTCCCTCTGCGGCTTCTGCTATGGAAAGAGGCAAACCACTGTTGCTATTGATGATCGTATACTGATAGGCTTCATCTATCACCGCAGGAGTATTCGTATCAATCCCCTTACCGTATACCACAGGATCCCCCGCAAGCTCATTGAGGAACATTTCCACATTGGTATAGCCATCATCAGAAAGGTTAATCCTCGCACCATCAGAAGCATCATTGGGATTCAGACCATGTGCCAATTCCCACGCATCGGGCATACCGTCACGGTCAGTATCGTTGGTGGCATTGCATACGCCATCGGTGCTGTGTGCAAAATTGGAGCTGTTCGGGTAACCGCCTGCATCAGATTCACTGTCAATAATGCCTTTCAGCCCCTGTTTGCTGCCCGTATAGGTATATGTACCGTTTGTGACCTCTTTAATGTAGCGGCTGTCAATATAATCTCTGCCTGTTGAAGAAGTACCGCCTGCGCCCACGCCTGCCAAAACGCTCTTATATGCGTTCTCAGCCGTTTCCGTGTTCACAAAAGATTCAAAGAATGGTGTATCGCTTCTGACATCCGCATCAGTAGAATTTTTTCCTCCCGATTTCGCTTTTCCTTTCGCCCATGCGTCATCGGATGCTTTCAGTGAGAAGGTACCGTCATAATTCTGCATGATATTTCCCGATACATACATCATCTGCATATCAGAGGTATTCAGCTCGTTGCCATCCATAGATACTACATGCAGATTGGTGTTGGAAACAGGCCCTGCCTTATAATAGTTATTGACAAAGTTCAGGCGACGCACACCACCATCTGTGGTACGATCCATCCAATTGTACACCACATTATTGCGAATATCTGCCTGCCCGCCGTAGGTTACAGCGTCCTGCTCCATGGCGCCTGCAAGTGACCAGTTTCTGCCCGTGCAATTGATCAGCAAATTATGGTGATAGCTGCCTGTATATCCACCAATGGAGGCGGCAAAGGCGTGCGTTTCCGTTCCAGTTCTGTCGCCGTCATAGTGTACGGAATCGTGAAGAGATTCACCAATGATATTCCACTGGAACGTGATATTCTGCGCCTGACGGGAGCTGAAGCCCTCATCCGTTGCCCACGAAATTGAGCAGTGGTCGATGATCGTATGATTACAGCTGGAAAGCCCCATACCACCGTGAGAGGAGCCGTTATCGTCCCCCACTCGCACGCGGATATCGCGAATAATCACATCGGACGTACCCATTGCGCCAAAATCGTAGGTTGTCAGCGTAATGCCATCGCCAGGGGCAGTTTGCCCTGCTACATATACGCTGCCAGCATTGTCAGGAATGCAAAGTGTATCCTTCAGGGTGATCACGCCGCCCACATCAAACACCACGATCCTTGGCACACCCTTCCAGTCATCGGTTTGCCACTGAGGATCACACAATGCCCAGCGCAGAGAGCCTTCGCCGCTGTCATTGAGATTGGTCACATGAATCACCTTGCCACCCTGACCGCCTCTTGCATAACGACCGTAGCCCTCGGCAGTGGGGAAGGCAAGTCTTGCAGTATTGAATGACAGCACAGAACCTTTGACCACATTGCCGCTGTTGTCAATCGTATCCACGCGCCAATAGTAGGTGTTGACGGATATATAGGAATCATCCAGCGCGTAGGAAGTACCTGTTGTATTGCCCTTATAGCAACCTGAAGTGGTGGTTGCATTGTACACATCGTTATAATCCGTGCCAATGTAGATATTATGGCTTGCAGCGTTCTTGCCAGCTTGCCAGCTCAGACCATCGGCAATCTCCAGATGTGCTTCCTGATCCGCAGGATACGCATGGTGAATACCGTTAATTGGGTCACCGCCATCGAGTTCAAAGGCATTCAGCCACGCATTACCGCTGGTTGCCTGAATGGTAATTTTTGCAGACGTGCCACTGAATGTTACATAACCAAGCCCGGCATCATCAGGAGTGGTCACTTGTTTGGGACAGGCAATGCCGCTCATGGAAGTGCCACCGCTTGCCGAAACGCTGATGCCGCTGACTGATTCATTGCCCGTTGCACTGTGGTAGGTTTTCAGCGAATGCTCACCATCTGCAAGCCCAGAAATCTCAAGAGTCAGCGTGCCGCCACTATTGGCATCCACTGTTGCGCCGTCCATAGTCAGATAGGAGTACTGTCCGCTCATCAGCTGTAGCCTTTTGTTGTTTTCACCGCGCAGCGAACCACCGTTTGCCGTCAGCTTGAATGTAATACCGTTGACTGTCTTTGTAATCACCGAATCGTTATCAATGATCCAGTTGACAGCGTTTCTCGCATAGGATGCTTTTCTGCCGTCGTTCTTATTCAGATCCACCAGAATACGATTACCTGTATTGGCAGCTTGTGCCACCACAGCATTCTGCGGCACCTTGGCATAATCTGTCGTTACGTTGCTGCAACAAATGCCCAAAGCCATAATAAATGCGATGGTTTTCATCAGATTCTTGCGTGTTTTCATCTTGAACCCCCGTTTATTTTTTTGGATTCCCCGTTGCTCCCTATCATGCAACAGGCGGAGTAGGTTTTTGCCCACTCCGCCCATATTATAGCATATCCGATTGGTTGATACAATGTTTTTTCGTGCCATGATGCTGTGCTTTTATACACATTCACCGTACATCGGTACAATCACTCTACAATACCTGCAATGGATTTCAGAATCAGCACTGCATCTTCAGCATTGGCTTTGCCATCTCTGTTGACATCAGCATTCAGCATCCCCTGTTCCGTCACCTTGACCTCAGCATCCTCGGAAACCATGCGGTTCAGCAAGATCACATCGCCGATCTTTACGTCACCGTCACAGTTGACATCGCCCGCCATGTAATCATCGGAAACAGGCGGCTCGGTGGTGCCAGGCGCTACCGGCTTAGCGGTATCGCTCACCAGCAGGTAATCGAAATAAGTCCAGCCTTCCACAGCAACCAGCTTAATGGTATTGGTACCTGCTTTCAGCTCCACGGGAATGCTCTCTGATTCGCCGAACATGATGGAGTACGGGAAGAACACATCGCCATACTCTGTACCATTGATATACAGCAATTGCGTTTTGCCAAGTTCCTCATATCTCTGCTGATAGCCGTATGTGAGGTAATACGTGCCTGCCTTATCCACCGTAATGGTCTGCTCGATGGCATCGTTTGCGCCCTTGAGAAACACATAGCCCGTACCAGAGCAATACTTGTAATCAATGATCTCGGTGCCATCATTGCGGGTCAGCGTGCCATCTTCACACTCGTATGCGCCAGCAACATCCCAGTTGCCGCCGTTTCCGCGCTCGTATCCATAAAGATCAGAGGGCAGTTCATCGAGTGTAATAACTGTTTCGCTGTTGTACAATGCGTTGAGATGATCCTTTGGATTGGTCGAGCCATCGGTGAGGAAAGAGCCGTACCAAGGGCAGAAATACGACCACATCGCGCCCTCGTTGAGCATGTTTTCCAGAGCGGGAATCTTGTCAGTTTCGGCTAGTGCGACCATTTTGGTATCGTTGGAATAGCCTACAAGCTTCAGAAACACCGAAGTCGCCGCATCATAGTTCCAAGTATAGGGTGAGCCTTCATATTTATCGTATGCGATGATGTCGACATACGCATCACCCGGGTACCACTCGTCGGAATTGTCAAGTTCATAGAGGTTCAGTTCCCAGATACAATTGTGAACACCGTGTTTCTCGGTCAGCATAGTGTACAGCAATTTCCACAGCTCCTTGAACACTTCTGGGCCACGATCGCCCCACCAGAACCACGCTGTACCATCGCCATATCTGCCATAGTTGCCCTGTGCTTCGTGCAATGGACGGAAGATCACAGGCACACCTGCCTCTTGCAGCAGAAGAAGCTGTTCTGCAAGCAGAGCAACATTCGCCTCAAAGAATTCGCGCTCCTTCGTGCCTTCGGTCAGCACATTCTCAGTATTGAAGCTGCTGCCCGTTTTCTGGTAGTTTGCATAAGAGCATTCCTGCCAATCCACAATGTCACCGATCTCGTAGTTATCGAAATCCTTGGGCACATTGATATGCCAGCAGGCGGTTGCGATACCGCCACGTTGTGTCACCCACTGAATCATGCGACCCGTGGTACCGTCCTCCCAGCCGTACATATTATTGTAATTCATAAAATCGAAGCCACGGATAGCAGGATACTTCCCCGTTGCATCAAAAATGTACTCGAACTCCAACTCACTGTCGCCATCGTTTCCTCCGCCGTAGATCTCCTGCTGACCAGAAATAATGTTCTTGCCGTAATTGGCGGTCATGTACTCCATCAAAGCTTTTGTTTCCGCAGTTGCCTTGGGGTCGCTGGTCGTGGAGGGCACATTCATTTCCGGCATATCGGCATAGTCAAAGGTTACGGTATCATACAGCACAAAATAGTAGCTGCCCGCGCCGCTGATTTCAATGGTATGCTTGCCTGCGGGAATGTAAAAGTAGCCAAAGCTGAAATCAATCCACTCGCCCTTGTTTGGAATGGGTACATTTGCCACCTGTTCGCCATCCACAGTAACCGTCTGGGAACGGGTGCCATCCAGATACATCCAGCAACGTGTGCTGATCTCATACATTGCGCCCTCGGCAAGGTCAACATTCAACTGAATACCGCCGCCGTTTGCGACCCATACAAAGCCCTCGCCGCTGTATCCAGGATATGCCGTACCGTACACATCTGTCGCAATCTGGCTACCGCTGATCAGATCACAATCCTCTGCCTCAGCGAATAGCAAAGGCTCGGCTGCGGTGACTTGCATTGCCGGCACAGCAAGCATACACGCAGCAGCATTCGCAGAAATCGCCATTGCAACGACGCCCGAATGCAAACGCTTGAAAGTTTCTTTCATGGTGAAAAGCCTCCCCAAAATTCAAAGTACTGTCATTATATCATAATTTGTGAATTTTTGCAAGATATGGAATGATTTCTGTGCATTTTGCTATTTCCAACTACTAGAATGAAGCTTAATATCACTATGATTCACAATTTTTGCTTCAATAAAGCACTTTGAACGAAAGCCACCCTGCAAAATGGGAAAAAGCTGTCGAAATATGCGCAGATTTAACGCAGATTTTACAAAGATCAAAACTGGATTTAACATTGCGTTGATAGAATGTTCCATAGTGCTTTATGATGTGGAAAGGAGCGTTGTGCGCGATGGCACAACTACGAATTCTATGGATATTTTTTCAGTAATCAAACTCATCGGTGGGCTTGCATTCTTCCTGTACGGCATGAATGTCATGTCGTCAGGTCTGGAAAAGATCGCAGGCGGCAAAATGGAGCATATGCTCCGCAAGGTGGCATCCAATAAGCTGCTGAGTCTGGTGGTGGGCGCAGGCATTACCATTGCGATTCAGTCCTCCTCTGCACTGACTGTGATGTTGGTTGGCCTGGTGAATTCAGGCATCCTCTCCTTTGGTGAAACCATCGGCGTTCTGATGGGATCCAATATCGGTACTACGCTCACCGCGTGGCTGCTGAGCCTTGCAGGCATGGAAAGCGGAAGTATCTTCATAAGCCTGCTAAAGCCTGAGAACTTTGCCCCCGTTTTTGCCCTCATCGGCATCATCATGATCATGGCTTCTAAAACGCAAAAGCGTAAGAGCATCGGTAATATTGCTGTAGGATTTGCTGTTCTGATGTACGGTATGACCATGATGTCTGATGCCATGGCGCCCCTTGCCGATATGCCTCAGTTCACAGATCTCATGACCGCGTTCAAGAATCCGCTGCTGGCACTGCTGTTCAGTGCAGCGTTTACTGGCGTGATTCAAAGCTCTGCCGCATCGGTGGGTATTTTGCAAGCCCTGTCATTGACTGGTAAGGTCACCTACGGCATTGCCATTCCAATCATTATGGGGCAGAATATCGGTACCTGCGTCACTGCTCTGATCTCCAGCATCGGTGTTAGCAAAAATGCCAAAAAAGTCGCAGTGGTGCATTTCTCTTTCAATATTATCGGCACGATCATCTTCCTTGTGCCTTTTATGCTCGTGGAGGCGATTTTGCATCCAGCCATCATTGATACCCCCATTTCTCCCTTTATGATCGCCGTGTGTCACACCCTGTTCAATGTATTGACAACAATCATTCTGCTGCCCTTTACCAAGCAGTTGGAGAAGCTCGCAAACAAGGTTATCAAGGAAGAGCCTACTGCTAAGGTGGAAGAGAGCATCATGCTGGACGATCGCTTGCTGACAATGCCCGCTTTTGCAGTTGCCAAAGCCAATGAAGTGACGATTGAGATGGCAACATCGGCAAAGCTTGCCGTTATGAAGGGCACCTCGCTGTTGACCAAATGGAACGAGGAAGTCGCTGCGGAAGTCGATCAGCTTGAGGATGATATTGACCGCTACGAGGACAAGCTTGGCACCTATCTGGTAAAGCTTTCACACACACAGTTGTCCGATGCAGACCACCGCAAGGTTGCAAAAATGCTTCACTCCATCAACGATCTGGAACGTATGGGCGACCATGCCAAGAATCTGATCGGCGTAGCGGATGAGATCACGAAAAAGGGAATCACATTTTCCCAGCACGCCACCGAAGAACTTACTATCCTGACACAGGCACTGCACGAGATCGTAGAACGTACCATCAAGGCGTTCAACGAAAACGACCTTGCACTTGCTGCCAGCATAGAGCCGCTGGAACAGGTTATTGACAGCCTGATCTCAGAGATAAAGGCAAGGCATATTCTCCGCTTGCAGCACGGCAACTGCACCATCGAACTTGGCTTCATCCTAACTGATCTGCTGAATAATTACGAGCGTATTTCTGATCACTGCTCCAATATTGCTGTCGCGCTCATTGAAGCCGAACATGATACTTTTGAAGCGCACAGCTACCTCCATAACGTAAGAGAAGCCGACGATACAGGCTACCATGACCTATACGAAAGCTATCGCGCAAAATTTGCGTTGCGCCCCAAAACATGATATCCGTATCCTGCAAAACTTTGAGAGACTTACTGAAAGCCTGAATCGAAAAAACGAACCCTCCGCGTATCCAGTCAGTGCGCGGAGGGTTTTGTGTTAGGGTTTGATCATATCAAACAGGGGCAAAGAGTTTACGACTCACGGGCAACCGCAGCATCGCCCAAGCACCGCAGGCGGTGAAAACCATCTCAGGGAGCATATACGCGCCGTTATAACAGACAGAATACAACACCAGATTCCAGCCCTCCCAGCACCATTCTGAGAAAAAAATGCAGCCCGAGATCGTATGGCAAACAAACCGCAGCGAAACTGCCACCATCACGCCAATAAAAGCACGCAGAATGTTGTTGTGATACTTCCCATCCCATGCATCATCATCGCGATTTGCACGAACACAGAACATACCGGCAAGTCCCAGCACACCAAAGGCAAGCAGATAATCGAACACAAAGCTGCCGATTAGCGCAGAGAACGAAATACCTGATTTTGCCAGCGCACTGCCGCCAATCACGATTTGCAGCAGCCCATGAATTGCACTGGAGAAAACGCCCCATTTCACGCCGTAGCGAATGGATATCAGGCAAAGGGGCAACATACTCAGCAATGTGACGGACCCGCCCATTGGTGCTTCAAACAGCTTGACAAAGCTTAAGACCGTACCCAGGGCAATCATCACGCCACTGATGACCACGCGTTGTGTATTATTTTGCTTCATTATCAATAAACATCCTTTCTAAAAAAAGTAAAAAAATGCACCGCAGGACAATACCTGCGGTGCATCAAAATCCGAAAAAATCGGCATTTCCCTCCGTCGGCATTATCCGAATCAGGTTACGGGTCGATGCGTTTACGCATCCTCTCAGCCTGTCGCACAAGCTCCCCTATTGTCATGACATGTATCATTATAGCACAGCTACAAAGATTTGTCAAGCCTTATTTTTATCCTCAACAATCCCCTGCAACGATCCTGCAAGACCTGCCAGCCCCTGGATCTCGCTGGGAATAATGATTTTGGTTGCCTTACCATCAGCAGCCTTTGCAAAGGCCTCCAGCGACTTCAGTCGAATCACGCGATCATCTGGGGCAGCGGCGTTTAGCATTTTCAAGCCTTCTGCCAATGCGCCTTGAGTCAGCTGAATTGACTCTGCTTCACCCTGTGCCTCCAGAATCTTCTGCTGACGAACAGCCTCTGCACGCAGCAGCATTGCTTCCTGCTCAGCCTGTGCCTTCAAGATTTCAGCTTCCTTCTGTGCCTCAGCACGCAGGATCTGAGATTGTTTTTCACCTTCTGCAACAAGAATAGCGGATTTCTTTTCGCCTTCTGCCTGCAAGATTTTTTCACGGCGTTCACGCTCGGCCTTCATCTGCTTTTCCATGGCATCCTGAATCTCACGAGGGGGCAGAATATTTTTCAACTCCACACGATTGACCTTAATACCCCAACGGTCAGTTGCTTGGTCGAGGATTGATGTGATCTTGGTATTGATAATATCACGAGATGTCAGGGTTGCGTCCAGTTCCATCTCACCAATGATATTACGCAGTGTCGTGGCAGAAAGATTCTCGATGGCAGCCATAGGGCGTTCCACACCGTAGGTATACTGCTTTGCGTCGGTCACTTGGAAAAACACAACAGTATCAATCTGCATGGTAACATTATCTTTAGTGATCACTGGCTGCGGCTTAAAATCCACAACCTGTTCTTTGATCGACACGATTTTGACCACACGATCAATAAAAGGGATCAGCCAATGGGGGCCAGTATGCCACTCCTGATGGAAAGAGCCAAGTCGCTCGACAACATAGACCTTTGCCTGCGGGACAATTCTGATGTTAGCGATAAAGATAATCAGCAGAATCGCGATTAGAATCAACGCGACCACCCATCCGCCAGCGCCTGCCAGAATTGCAGCTGTAGAAATAACGTTCATAATAAAGTCCTCCTGAAATATTATTGTTCCATCGTTGATGAAAATGGGTTACGAAACAGTTTGTGCAACTGCTGCTTCAGCAACAATCAGCTTTGCGCCCTGCACCTGCCGCACAATCACAACAGTATTCACAGGCAAAACAGATCCGCTCTCCGAAACAGCGATCCAATCTACGCCATTCAGACGTACTCTACCAGTACCTGCGGCGGCATCAACTTCTTCGATAATCAAAGCAGTTGCGCCGATTTCCTTATCTGCATTGGTAGGCACAATACTCTGAACGCGCAGTTTTTTTAGGAGCGGGCGTGTCACAATAAGCAGCACAAGGGATACCAGCACAAAAATCGCAAGCTGCCCAGTAAAACCTAGGTCGAGCATCGCTGCAAAAAAAGCACCCAGCGAACCAACCGCAAACCAGATACTGACAAGCTGCATAGAGGCACACTCAGCGATCACCATAAGGACAAACACAACGCCCCAAAAAATCATCATACTTGTCATGGCAAAATTCCTCCTTTCAAATAAATTGCATGATAAATCAACGCACCACACAACGCCTTGTTTCTTCTAGAAGGTGGCTATGACATTATTGTACCACACCTGCAGCGATTTTGCAACCGTCAAAATCAAAGAGATTTTTGAGGGAACTCCAAATATGGGCAAATAATTAGGAAAAGGCGTAGTTTACTCATGATATCTTCAAATTTCTTCGGATTTCAAAAGCTCTCAAAGATTGAAAAAAACAGCTCAGAAAGCACGGTGCAGAGCCAATAATCAAAGAAATTCCATACAATGCATAACGGCACCACATTTGTGCATACTATAGATATGCCGACAGGACAAACCGTTGCTCTGCCGTGCGAATACAAAGCGAAAGGAGATTTTTCTTCCATGATGAACCAGAAGAAGAACCCCAACATTCATTGCACTGTTGACCAGTGCCGCCACAATATGTGCAGCGAGAACTACTGCACACTGGATGTAGTCAATATCGGCACCCACGAGAACAATCCCACCATGAAGGAATGCGTAGATTGCAATTCCTTCGAAAAGCGATCCTGCTGCTGCGAGTAAATCGCGCATAGGCAACAAGGCTCTGCGACTGGTGCGACCCAACCGCAGAGTCTGTACATAACGCACAAAACAAATCGGAAAATTATGGCATTTTATACAAAAAACGGAAAAGTGCTTGAACTTGGAGTCAATTTGTCGTATAATAGAAGAGTACACGATGCACATCCGCACGAAAGGAGTATGTAATATGTCCGATAAAACAATCACATTTTCGATTCCACAAGAGAAAGAGCTTGAAATGAAGCGCAATCTTCAGCACGTTTATGACGCGCTGGTTGAAAAGGGATATAATCCCATCAATCAAATTGTAGGCTATATTCTCTCGGAGGATCCAACCTACATAACCGTTCACAAAAATGCGCGAAGTCTGATCCGCCGCATTGATCGTGACGAGCTAATGCAGGCTTTGGTAAAATCCTATCTTTCCGAATAATAGAAAGGGTGTCACGTGTTGTGACACCCTTTCATTCATATGGAGCAACTTGATCCAAATAAGAACTCAAAAACCCCTTATTCTCCGTATCTATGAACTCTAAAAGGTCAGAATCTACGGTAACAGGCTCTCTGCTTGTATTGAATATGAATGTGATTTTGTCATCATACAAGTAGATTCTGTTTACAAGCATACTGATTAAAGCTTTGCGGAACTTTATATCATTCGGATCACCATTTTTCAGCTCATTCAGGAAGAACTTAACTTGTTTAGCAGTTATTGTAAACAAACTGATTTCTTCTTTTGCTATCTCAGCTTCAATGCTCTTTTTGGCTTCATCCAATTTGGGTGCTTCCTCATACATCTGCTTTCTCAGTGATTCCACTTCACATTCAATCAGAATCTGCATAAGATTTTTCTGCTTACGCTCAATCTCCCTCAATTGCTTTTCAAGCATTCTGATATTTGAGTTATCTCGGTCTTGCTTACTCATCTCTTCAGCATTCCGAGCAATAACATCAATACTCTCAGGAGTAAGCAACTCCCTACACTTCTGAATGACATAATCCTCTATGTAGTCTTTCTTGACTATCTTCTTTTTGCATTTCTTCTTCAAAGCGGACTTACAAGCATAGTAGTGATGTGTCTTTCCTGTTTTACTTGTACCACTGTAGCCGACCATCATCTCATGGCAGTGTCCACAAAACAGTTTTGTTGTCAATAAATATTCAGCTTTGGCCTTTGCTCTTGCAGGGGCTCTTTTATTTTTCTCAAAGCGTTCTTGAACAGCATTGAACAACTCATCAGATATGATTCTTGGAATAGCATTTGGAACCTCAGTACCTCTATATGTGTATGTACCAATGTACCTCTTGTTCTGTAACATATTTCTGAGAGAGTTCTTATTGAACACTGCACCTTTTGATGTTTTATAACCACGCTCATTGAGGTATCTGGTGATTTCTGTAACAGTCTGTCCGGCTGCATAGCTTTCAAATATATACCTCACGATTGGTGCTGTTTCTTCATCAATCTGAAAGCGTTTATCTTTGTCCACCTTAAATCCGAGAGCTACATTGCCACCGGTGCATAGGAACTTCTCAGCGTTCAAGTCCATTCCGCGCTTTACTTTTTGTGCCAATTCTACGGAATAGTACTCTGCCATACCCTCAAGAATGCTTTCAATGAGGATTCCGCTTGCATCATCTGATATATTCTCCTTTGCAGACAGAACACGGACACCAAACTTTTTTCAGTTTTGCCTTGTAAATAGCACTGTCATATCTGTTTCTTGAAAATCTGTCAAGCTGATATACCAAGACATATTCAAAGGTCTTTTTGGCAGCGTCATCAATCATCTTCAAGAACTGCGGTCTGTTATCTGTCTTACCGGAAATTGCACGGTCAATATACTCACCTACTATGGTGTAGCCATTCTTCTCACAATACTCATAGCATACCTTTAATTGCCCCTCAATACTGGTTTCATGCTGATTGTGTGAAGAATACCGTGCATAAATCACAACATTCATACTAAGGAATAATCCTTTCTATCTATTTTGGATATTTTCTTTGTCGTCAGGGTTTGCTTTTGAAACATCAAAAGGCATACCCTGTATATTGATTGCCTTTGCCAAGAACATTCTGACCGCTGTTGCCGTATCAAAGCCAAGGCTTTTGAACAAAGCATCACTCTCTGCCTTCATCTTTTCATCAACTCGGACGTGCATGATTGTATCAAATGCCATAAAATATACCACCTCTTTTCAATATACCGTATAACTATTGTAACACAAATCACTCTGATTGTCAATACTAAAATGCTGAAATCGTTAATATCCGTATAAAAAATTACGGAGGTATCCATATGGATAATATAGTTGTCAGTGATAAGCAGGCCATAGACTTCCTCAATTCAATATGGAGTGACATGGTTGCTTATATCCAAGAGCATCAGGAAGAATATCAGAAGTTTCTTGAATCTGAGGGTCTATCTGAGGATTCTGATCCGCAGGAATGACAATCAATCGTTATTATTCTATATAAAGAATAGGAGGTAGCAAAAATGCTCAAAACAGAACTCTATGATACGAACACAGGCAGACCCAAGAAGAATGTTCCTGTTTCTGAATCCTATCAGGAATCAGAAGTGGTGGAACGTAACGGTATGCTGTACTTCCTTTCAAAGGATATGCCTAACATCACAGAAGATGTGTACAATGCCGTCAAGGTTGCCTTTGCAATGAACAAGAAGTTTATGGAGAGGTGCTGCAATGGATATTGAAAATGAGTTACAGCAACTCCGAGAGTTGAATGCAGAACTCAGACGCTTGCTCAGACTTGCATTAGAGGACATAGAAACTTGTTGTCTTGGAAACGGTGCATTTGTAAAGGTGTCATACCCATATAGAGAAACAACAACTATTGAAACTGACGTATCTGCCACATTGACAGAAAAAGAGCTGGAACTTTTAAGGAAGTTCGGTTTGCGTCCAACAACAAAGTTCAAGCTTGCTGATAAGGGTGGATGGCGTTGGAGATATGCTGATGAAGCTGAGGAAATATTAAAAATGGAGATATAATGTATGAATCCTATAAAACCAGATAATATAATGATCATGTACGGCACAGGTCATATGACAATTTATCCTCATTTTTTCCTAAAAGGTCAAAGTTTTGTATCCAAATTCAGGGTACTCGCTAAAATGTCCATTGAATCTGATAAGGTGTATCATACTGATACAATTAAGCAATGGATGGTTGCTATTCAGGAAGAGATAAATCAATGTATACAAGAAATAAAGTACTGTGAAGAATCTCGTATTACTGATATAAAATCCTGTGTCTCTACGGCTAAAATAAAGAAATGGGATGCGTCAAAACACCAAAATCGGATTAAAAATATCAACAAATCATACGAAAGAAAGATTGCCAATATAAATTCAAAAATCCGTAAACTGCGAGGTTTGTTTGATACTGTGGAGGAAGTAAAAAAGAAGTACAAGCTAAAAAGTAAGAGATTATTTTAATAAGGAGTGAGGTATCAATGACAGAACTTGAAGAAAAGATTCAAAAGGCAGCACAGGCTTACTATACAGACGGTTCTTCTGAACTTTCTGATGCTGAGTTTGACAACTTGGTTGAGCAGTTGAGGGTAGAAAATCCGGAATCCCCTCTGCTCCAAAAGACAGGTTGGGGATATTCCGTGGAATCTGATTCGACACCAGGTATGAAGTACAAGCACAGATATGGAATTGCAGGTTCTCTTGATAAGTGCAGAACATGGGAAGAAGTGAAACCTGTTTTCCGTAATCAGTTTGTAGATGTTTCATTAAAACTGGACGGAATCAGTGTTCTGCTGTACTATCGTGACGGAAAACTGTACCAAGCACTAACAAGAGGTGATGGAGAAGTCGGCATTGATATTACAGACAAGGTGCTTGAAATCGGCATCACCGTTGATATGGGTAAGTTTACAGAATATCCTATTAAACTTGGTGATAGTGACAATACAAACTTTACCGGCGCAGTACGCGGTGAAATTGTTATGTCATTCAGAAGCTTTGATGAATACAAGAGACTGCACCAAGAAGCAAAGAATCCGAGAAATGCAACAGCAGGTATCATCAACAAGAAGTCAATGGAAAAGGCTGAGTTGAAGTTGCTGGATATTGTTGTATATTCCGTAGTCGGTTGTGAAACTACATCTAATTTCCCTGGCAACATTTATGCAATACGGAGTTGGCTCAAACACTACTTCAAACACACTGCTCCGAACTGCAATTATCTACTTTCAGAAGCAGACATGTTGGATGCTTTCACAGGTATGAAAGAAGAGTGGGCAAATGAGTACCCAAGTGACGGTTTGGTGATTACATCTATCAACTTAAAGAATGGCGGTTTTGCAATCATTCAGGAATCTCAGGCATTCAAGTTCAAAGCTGAAACAGCTCAGACAGAGGTGCTTGATGTAGAGTGGAATATGAGCAAGACCGGCTATGCAGTTCCGAAAGTTCGGCTCAAACCTGTTTTCCTATCTGGAACAACTGTACAATATTGCACCGGTTTCAATGCAAAGTACATCAAGGAAAATAATATTGCTGTCGGTGCTATTCTGGAAATCGAAAAACATGGAGAAATCATTCCGACAATCAACAAAGTCATCGCTACATCTGGTACAGCAGAATTACCTAAGTTCTGTCCGCATTGTCAGACAGAGTTGCAGTGGGATGGTGTTCATCTGAAGTGTATGAATCTTCTACTTTGGGTACGAACTGCGGAAACTCAACAGGCAGAAACGATATCCTTGAGGAGTATGATTCCAAACCTCTCTGTGTTGCAACACAGCAGGCTAACGCTGAGATCATGACAGATGTTTGTCCTACCCTCACTGCTGCCAATGGTACAAGCGGTAGTAACAAGCCGTATGTGGTTCTTCCTGAGAGTGGTGAAGCTACTGAAAGTGATGATGAAAAGCCGATTGCCTTTGAACCTGGTGCTTCATCACGTCTTGGCGGTCACACTTGGGAAGATGTTACAGGTACACTGACTTCTCAAATACCGTCTGGAATTTCTGTATCTTTGTATGTGTAAACGCCTATATAACGCTTAT
>CAYXBP010000018.1:0-39141 GCA_964463355.1 uncultured Ruminococcus sp.
TCCTTTAGGCTTTTTCTATATTATACCACAAAATCCCTGGTTTGTCCACTCCCCGGCCGGATGGTGATGTGGGCGACGTGACTGCGTTGCCAGTGACTCTACACTCCCGTCCCAGCGGCTTCGCCAGAAGTATATGTACGAGCGACCTTTGTTGTATTTGCGGCTCGCTTTGCACACCCCATTTTTTTCTGCATACTTCATTAGGGATTGACGAAACTTCATATCTTGTGTTATAATACCCATGAGAGATAGACCTTCCTTTCTGTTGAATTGGGTGTGGTAACTTTATTCTAACAGATTTTCGTCTATCTCTCAATTCTTTTTTCTCTTTGTCCAATATCTATTGTAGCACAACAAGCGATTTCCGTGGGATATGTGGAAAAATGCTTTACAAATCCTGTCAAATGTGCTATAATGCAAAGAGTATCATTTTTGGGGAGATAGGAGCAATTATGGGTATTATCGAACTTTGTATGGTGGCGTTTGGGCTTTCCATGGATGCTTGTGCCGTTTCCATGACAAACGGTATGTGCTATCGGAATATCCGCAAGGGATGGACACTTGCCATTGGTGCCTGTTTTGGTATCATGCAGGGGATTATGCCTTTGTTGGGATATTTTCTCGGCACCTTTTTCGCAGATGTGATATCTGCATTCGATCATTTCATTGCGCTCATTCTGCTGGGGTTTATTGGTGGAAAGATGCTCTGGGAAGCACTGCATCCCGATGAGGATGGAGAAGTAGAAAGCGGCAGAATGACCATCAAATTATTGCTGATGCAGGGGGTTGCTACCAGTATTGATGCCATGGCGGTTGGCGTGAGCTTTGCCGCTTTGCCCGATGTGAATATTGTATCGGCAGCAGCACTGATCTGCGGTGTTACATGGGTTTTGAGCTGTGTGGGCGTGGTGCTTGGCAAACGTTTCGGCAAGCTGCTTAATAATAAGGCACAGATTCTGGGTGGACTGATCCTCATAGGCATCGGTGTGAAAATCTTTGTGGAACATATGTGGTTTTCGTGAATCACGTTTGCCTTCGGCAAACTGTGCAGCAGATGAAAAATGAAAAGGAGGGATGCACTTTGTCGGAATTGCAAGTGCCAACACCATGTTATCTGATTGATCGCACACGACTCAAGGAGAATCTCGCGATATTGGATGGAATCCGTCAGCGTGTGGGGTGTAAAATCTTGTTTGCGCAGAAGGCGTTTTCCTGCTATCCTTTTTATTCGATGATGGCGCGATATCTGGATGGTACCGCAGCTACAGGGGAATACGAAGCACAGCTTGCACATCTGTATTTTCATGGTGAAAACCATGTATGCAGTGTAGTGTATCGCCCGGAAGAAATGGAAAATCTCTGTAAGATTTGCGACCACATCACATTCAATTCACCCCGACAGTTGCATCGTTTTGGAGGACAAGCCGTTGCAGCAGGCTGTAAGGTGGGATTGCGAGTTAATCCGGAATTGCCGTTGCAGCGGTTTTCGGATTATGACCCCTGTGCGCCACATTCACGATTTGGCGCAACACTGGCACAGTTTCCGCGTGAGGATCGCAAGCTGATTTCAGGGCTACATATTCACGCATTGTATGAGCAGAACAGCGATGCGCTGGAACAGTTGGTAGATGTGATTATCCGACAGTATGCAGGGCTCTTGCCCTCTTTGGAATGGATCAATTTGGGCGGCGGTCATGCCATGACGCGTCCGGAATATGATATTGCGCGTTTGGAAAAATGTGTGCGACGCTTGCAGGAGTATGGCTTGACGGTGTATCTGGAACCGGGTGAGGCGATTGTCTGGAAGGCAGGATTCTTTGTTACTACCGTGCTGGATATTGTGGAAAACGGTCTGCCGATTGCCATTGTTGACGCCTCTGCGGTGTGTCATGCACCAGATGTGACAGAACTTGGATATCGACCGCCGTTGCAGCAGGCAGTGGAAGAGGACAGAGGGCGATATCTGATTCGTGTTGCAGGCAGAAGCTGTCTGCCAGAGGATGTGTTTGGGGATTATTGCTTTGATCATCCGTTGCAGGTTGGATCACAGCTTGTGTTTGAGGATATGGCGATCAATACCATTACTAAGGCGGTGATGTATACTGGTATGCCACTGCCCTGTGTGGCAGTAAAAGAATCGGATGGCAGCTGTACGGTGCTGCATAGTTTTTCATTTTCAGATTATAAGAATCGAATGTAATATCAAAAGGAAAATGCCTTTATTGAGAACCCTTTTTTTGCTGGGCGCATATGCTGAAACAGACGGTCACGGACGATGCTGTGACCGTCTGTGTGCAATGAAAGGAGGAAATTATGGAGGAGCTTTCCTCGTTGGCTGCGCTGGATATCGGTGAAAGTGGTGTGATCTCGCAAATAGATCTTTCAAGCGCAATGCAGCGACGGTTAGCGGCGTTCGGTTTGATTGAGGGCACAGATATCGAGTGTGTGATGCGTGCCCCTGGTGGTGAACCTGGTGCATATCGAGTGCGTGGGGCAACCCTTGCGTTGCGCCGCTGCGATTGCGAAAGAATCCACTTGCAGAAGAATGCGGCTCAGTCTTGTGAAAATGGCATTACGGTGGTGCTTGCCGGGAATCCCAATGTTGGGAAGAGTACGGTTTTTAACGCATTAACGGGTATGCGGCAGCACACAGGAAATTGGTGCGGTAAAACTGTGGAAAGTGCAAAAGGAAAGTTTACATATCAAGGGCATGAGATTACGTTGCTAGATACTCCAGGGACATATTCGTTGCTTTCAGATACGGCAGAGGAGCGTGCAGCAAGAGATACGCTCTGTAATGTGGATTATGATTGCGTGTTATGTGTATGCGATGCCACGAGATTGGAGCGTGGGTTGATTCTGGCGTTGCAGATTACAGAGATGACCAATAAAGCAGTTTTGTGCATCAATTGTATGGATGCGGCAAAGCAGCAGGGGATTGAGATTGATATAAAGCGGATTTCACAGATGCTTGGGATTCCTGTGATTGCGGTAACGGCGCGGCAGAAACGTTCGTTGGAACCGTTGATGGAGGCGGTCATGGAGCGGGCGGCAATGCTCCGTGCCAGTGGCACGGAGATCCGCTATCCACAGATAGCGGAGCGTTCGATCACAAAAGTGATCGAACCCATTGCCGCCACCCTGCCAGCAGAACGTCGACATCTTGCACGGTGGCTTGCCGTGCATTTGCTTATGCCCGATGCACAAATGCCTTTATGGGCAGATGCAGAAAAAATGCAGTTTGTGGAAGAAGGTATTCATCAAGGCAGAGCATTGCTGCACGAAGGCAAAACAACTGTCAAACAGTATGAAAAGCTCGTGGCAGCAACTGTGATTCTGCGTGCAGCCAGCATATGTGCAAAGGTTGTAGTACAATCGTCAAAAGCAAAGCAGAAAGAATATCGCATTGACCGTGTGGTGACCAGTAAACGCTATGGCTGGGGAATCATGGCAGCACTGTTGTTTGTGGTGTTCTGGTTGACGGCTTCGGCAGCGAATGTGCCATCGGCATTGCTGTTTGATGCACTGGAGCATGGCTGTAATGTACTTTCCATATTGGCGGCAGAATGGAAACTGCCGCATTGGTTCAGTGGCGCATTGATTGATGGTGCATTACGCGGAACTTGCCGTGTTATATCAGTCATGCTTCCGCCCATGGCGATCTTTTTTCCATTGTTTACTTTGTTGGAAGACAGCGGTCTTTTGCCTCGCATTGCATTCAATGCTGATTCTGCCTTTGCGAGATGTCACGCTTGCGGAAAACAATCCCTTACCATGGCAATGGGGTTCGGCTGCAATGCGGTGGGCGTTACAGAGTGCCGTATTATCGCAAGCCCGCGGGAACGTCTTATTGCGATTTTCACCAACAGTTTTGTTCCCTGTAACGGCAGATTCCCGTGCCGTCTGGGAAACACCTCACATCGAAAGGATGATTTGCATGATTGGAATCCTTGCAAAGCTGTGTATTAAAAATCATACGGATTACCGCGATTTACAGGTGCGGAAGGGTTATGGTATGCTTTGCTCTGTGCTGGGAATTGTACTGAATCTCTTGCTGGTTATTGTGAAAATGATTGCCGGAATCTTCAGTGGCTCGGTGGCAGTGGTTGCCGATGCTGTTAATAATCTCTCAGATGCAGCCTCTTCTCTTATTACATTGCTTGGGTTTTGGCTGGGGGGCAAAGCACCTGATCCGGAACATCCATTCGGTCATGGCAGAATGGAGTATCTTGCTGGTTTGGGGGTTTCTGTGCTGATTCTCTACATGGGCGTTGAATTGCTGACATCTTCTGTTCAATCGCTGTTTTCTCCTGTAGTTGTAGTGCTTTCCTTGCCCACCATGATCTTGCTTTGCATTTCCGTGCCAATTAAGCTGTATATGTTTTTCTATCATCATAGTATCGGGAAAAAAATAGATTCTGCTGCCATGCAGGCAACTGCTGTAGATTCCATTAGTGATGCCATTTCTACAATTGTGGTCATTGTCAGCACGGTGCTTTCTGCAACACTTGGCTGGAATATTGATGGCATCTGCGGTATTTTGGTATCGCTTCTGATTCTGCGTGCAGGCTTTACCTCTGCAAAAGATACCATTTCTCCCCTATTGGGGCAACCGCCATCCAAGGAATTGGTAGAAGAGATTCACCGCATGGTCTTGTCCCATGAAATGATTGTGGGTGTGCATGATATGGTAATCCACAACTATGGGCCTGGTCGTATGATGATTTCGCTGCACGCGGAAGTGCCCGCCAATGGCGACATTTTTTTGTTGCATGATATGATCGATAATGTTGAGCGCGAACTTTCTGCGCATTTTTCCTGTGATGCCGTAATTCATATGGATCCCATTGCAGTGGATGATAAAGCAATCTCTGCCATGCGCGTGGCTGTTGCGAAAATCATTAACACAGTACACAGCGATATTACTATGCACGATTTTCGTATGGTGGAAGGCCCTACGCACACCAATCTTATTTTTGATATTTGCATTCCTTTTGCATTTCCCATCAAGGATGCCGATTTGAAATCTGCTATTGAACAAGCCATTGCCGAGCAGTTTCCGCATTGCCGTGCCGTCATTAAGGTGGATAAAGCTTATGTTTGACAAAAAACACTCTGTTGCCGTGCCATATGTTTCGCAAAGTGAAACTGCTGGTTGGCTGAAAGAAACCGTGTTGCGCTGCCCCGTATGCGGCGCACCACTTTTGCAGGAATCCAAACGCTACTGCTGTGAACATCGTCATAGTTTTGACCGCGCTCGTGCGGGCTATGTGAATCTGCTGCTGCGACAAAGCCACCGTTTACGCGGAGATGATCCTAACATGGTTTCAGCACGGCGTATTATTCTGGAAAAGGATTACTATCTTCCACTATTGCAGGCAGCACAGCAGATTCTATTATACGAATCTGCTGCTGCACCGTTGTTGTTGGATGTAGGCTGCGGTGAAGGGTGGTACTCACGCAAGCTTGCGCAGGGCCTTTGCAATGCTGGAAAATCGCCTGTGCTGGTGGGTGTGGATATTTCTCCCAGTGCGCTGCAATATGCCGCAAGACGTGCTGCTGGTACTGTTTGCTGTGAGAATCATTGGACAGTTGCAAGTATTAATCATCTGCCGATTGCCAGCCGTTCGGTAGATGTGCTGTTGAACTTTTTTGCACCTTGTGAGGCAGCGGAATTTGCCCGCGTACTGAAACAAAATGGCGTACTGCTTCGTGCGATCCCCTTGGAAAAGCATCTCTGGGAGTTGAAACGGGCAGTGTACGAAAAGCCCTATGAGAATCGTCCTGTGCTTGCAGCTCCAGAAGGGTTTACGCTTTGCGATGTGCAACGAATCGAAACGGCAATTACAGTAGGCGGTGAGGATCTGGCAGCGTTGTTTGATATGACACCCTATGCGCGTAAAACTGCTTCGGATGATCGTGCCAAGCTGCTTTCGGTTCCTGCACTGACTGTGCAATTGGCTTTTGGATTGCTGGTCTGTCGCATATCAGCGGCATAAGTGGTACTGCATAGAGCCTGTAATGCAGCCCGACTGTAGGTTTGTTCGCTTTGTAGCACGATAACATTGATTTTTGTTTGATGTGGCATAATTGCACCTCCTGTGATAATGCAATGCATGGTAAGAACCAGAAACTGTGGCAGTGTATTGTCCTTTTACTGTATGCTATAATTGGATGCATCATGAATAATATCCTATCAGTGGGGCATGGAAAAGTGCTTCACAACAGCACGAGCATAGGGAGGTTATTATGTTTGCAGCGATCTATTGCCGAAAATCAGTAAACACCATGCAGGGTGAGTCCATCCAAAGTCAAGTGGAGCATTGCCGTGCCTATCTCGCTGTACATCGTTCGCCGCTTGAAGCGAAAAACGCGCTGATTTACCGCGACGAGGGCTTTTCGGGAGCTGTTCTTGCCCGACCAGCGATGCAACAGTTGCTGCATGATGTGCGCGCGGGACATATTCATTGCGTAGTGTGCTACCGTTTGGACAGAATCAGCCGCAATATTGCCGATTTTACCGCCCTCATGGAGGAATTTGCACGCTGCAATGTAAGCTTTCTTTGCGCTGCTGAAGCCTTTGATACCGAAAAACCTATGGGCAGAGCAATGCTCTATATTGCTTCGGTATTTGCACAGTTGGAGCGTGAAACCATTGCAGAGCGTGTACGAGATAATATGTACACCCTTGCAGAGGACGGTCGTTGGTTGGGTGGCAAAGCACCCTTTGGGTATATGCTGCAACGTTCGCCGCCACCTTATCCGCGGACTGTGCTTGTTCCCGATGCAGTTGCATATCCGAAGCTGTGTGAGATGATGCAGGCGGTGCTGCAAGCAGGCGTGCTTTCTGCCGGATTGCAGCACGGCTTTACGATGCGTCAATTGCGGCGGATGCTTCACAATCCTGTATATTTTGCCGCAGACGAAATCACTGCTCGAATGCTCAGGCAGGACGGTTACACCGTTTTGTTCGCGCCAAAAGAATCTTGCATGAATGCTGTGATGCCCTACGGGAAGCGGCCCAATCAAAAGCAAAGCGATATTGGAATGCTTGCTGCTTTGGGAGAGCATCCTGCGGTGTGTGATGGCAAATCATGGGCAAAACTGCGGCAGATTCTCAATCCGCATCCAGGCATTCAGCGTGTGCGCGCCCCTGTGGGGATGCTTTCTCAGCTGCTGCGCTGCGGGCTATGCGGTGATGCGATGGAATGCAAGCGTCGCAGTGGCAGAGAGGGACAGTTTGATTACATATGCCGTGCGAAAAATCGGGAGAAGCGTTGTGATTGCCCAAATTGTGCTGGAATTGCTGCCGATGCTGCTGTGTGGGCGCAATGTATTCGTCATGGTGCGCTGTCCGTTTCTGCACAGATACCCATGACGTTACGGCAAAATATCGTGCGTCTGCTAACGGAATCTGCCACATGGGACGGCAAGGTACTGCAACTGACGCTGCGGCAGTAGGGAATATCAGTTTTGAGCAGTGTTTATGTTGATGTTTCACATACCACACGGATTTCCGTCGCTGCTGGCAATTGCCGCGATGTTCTGCGGCATGGGGTTTGGCGGCAGTTTGCAAGCCACAGTCATTGTTACTGGATTGGTGATTGGTAGTATTGCCGCAACGATGGGGGTATCGTATCTGTTAAGCCGAACGGTACTCAAGGGGCAGCCGTCATCGTTTGTACTGGAGTTGCCGCCCTACCGTCGACCACAGCTTTGCAAGATTCTGGTGCGCTCTCTTATTGAGCGTACAGCAAAGGTACTGGTACGTGCCATAGTAGTGGCGGCTCCTGTCAATCTGCTGATATGGTTGCTTGCCAATTATCGGATGCAAGGGCAATCTCTGTTGCAATACGGCGCGCAGCTTCTGGCACCGTTGGGGAATGCAATGGGTCTTGATGGTACCCTGCTGCTCGCTTTTGTGCTTGGGTTGCCTGCCAATGAGATCATTTTGCCCATTGCTTTGACGGGCTACACCGGTGCCGCACAGCTGCTGGATTACAGTTCAACGCAAGACTTGCATACATTGCTGACCGCCTGCGGATGGGATCATATTACGGCAGTATGTTTTCTGATCTTCATGTTGTTTCACGCGCCCTGTGCCACCACACTGTTGACCATTCACAAAGAAACCCATAGCTTACGCTGTACGCTGCTTGCGTGGATCTTACCGCTTGCAACTGGCGCATTGCTTTGCATGGCGGTTCATGCTCTGCTGACGCTTTGCGGCGCAGTGTGATATGCTATGAGAAAAGAGAAATGCCTCCCTGTTTCTGAAAGAATCGAGGAGGCATCCAATTGATGCAAAGAATATCTTGTAAAAGGCCAATGCGAGTTATTGCAAAGGCTTACAGTGTGAGAGGACACCGCGTGAAAAAGTGGGGTGTCCTCTTGGCGTTTATTCAGCTGTTGCGTCTGTAGAGGAGTCAGTGGTAGTTTCGGTAGAGGGTGTTGCAGGTCTTGCGATGGCGGGCGCACCTTCTTTGGAGTAATCATAAAAGCTCAGGTTGATATCTACTGCGCCATTAATGCCGTCCACTGTGCCCGTGCAGGTGAACTGCCACATATCGTAATCATAGATGTAAGTAGGGCCATCGCCGTATTCAGCAAGCCAGAAGGGATAATCCTGTATACGGGGGAGATCCAGCTTCAGCAGTGATGTGCGCTTATTCTGATAAATCATGGGCTGATATCCAAAGGATTCGATATGCTGACAGAAGGCAAGCGTACAATCGGTTAATACATCTACCGCGATGGTATCAGTGCGTGCCTCATCATCATAGATGATTTCCCAGTCATACACCACGGGAAAATCGAGTTTCAGCCCTTCCAACTGTTGTGCAGTGAAGATGGCTTCCTCAATGGCTTCTTCGATGGTAACTGCCTGCGAGAAGAAGTACGCGCCCACGAGCAGACCTGCTTCCTTGGCGGCCTTGTAATTCTGTTGAAAGGCAGTGTCTTTCTTAATCTGTCCGCCACCGTAGGTGCGGTAGCCAACGCGCATCATGACGAAATCAATGCCATCGGCCTTCACAGCCTTCCAGTCGTACACCTCGTTGTACACCGAGATATCAATGCCCGTCATGGCATTGATGCTGCCGTAGCTGTCGTAGGATATCATGCGGTCGTTTTCTTCCTTAAGCAGTTCCAGCGGGTGCGTGGAAAGCGCAACATCCTCCAGTACTGGCAGCCAGATCTGTCCATATACTTCATCCTTCAATAGGATCTTTTGTCCGCTGCGCTCGTAAAAGCGGTCAACCAGAATACTCTCGTAAGTTACCGTGGTGGTAGTGGTAGAGTTGTACTCTTTGATTTGTTGCTGCATGGCAGTCATGCTGTTGATGGTTTTGCGTTGTGCAAGTAGTGCGATGCCCATTCCACCTGCGAGAGCAGCGAAAAAAGCGGCGGGCAGGGCAGCTGCAATTATCTTGATTGCGGTATTTCGGTTCATAATTCTCCTTAACTGGTTGTGGGTTGATGTGCAGATGATTCATACATTGTAGATACTCGCTCATTATAGCATAACATCAGCGGAAAAGCAAGTATTTTGTTGCGGTATACTATTTTCGGTCGGCTTTTCCAAAGTACCTTTTTCGGATATGGCGTACTTGCTTTTTTCGGTAGATTATGTTATAATGTGAGTTGTATAGATGCCCCTGTGTGCTATCATGAGGGGAAAGAAAGGATCGTGTTTCATGGCAAAGGCAACCAAAGTGCCGGAGTACGGCAATGACAGCATTACGCTGCTGAAAGGACCAGATAAAGTAAGAAAGCGTCCGGGGGTTATTTTCGGCTCTGATGGTTTGGATGGCTGTGCGCATTCGGTTTTTGAGGTCATTTCCAACTCTATTGACGAGGCGAGAGCTGGTTTTGGTGATAAAATCATTGTAACGCGTTATGCAGACGGCTCTATTGAGGTTGAAGACTTTGGCAGAGGTTGCCCTGTGGATTGGAACAGTACCGAGAAACGCTATAACTGGGAACTGGTTTACTGCGAAATGTATGCAGGCGGCAAGTATGATGCCGATGCCGATACCTATGCGTATTCTCTGGGACTCAACGGTCTGGGCCTTTGCTCCACGCAGTTTGCTTCGGAGTATATGGATGTGGAGATCGTGCGTGATAATACCAGGTACACACTGCATTTTGAAAAGGGTGTGAACATCGGCGGCTTGCAAAAAGAGTCTGTTTCACGCCGCCATACTGGTACCCGTACCCGTTGGAAGCCCGATTTGGAAGTGTTTACCGATATCATGGTTACGGACGAATGGTATAAAGATGTGCTGCGCCGTCAGGCAGTGGTAAATCCGAATTTGCTGCTGGTATATCGTAACGAGGTGGAAAAAGGCAGATTTGAAACCATCGAGTATTGCTACGAAAATGGTATTTCTGATTATGTCAGTGAAATGCTTGGGGAGCAGGGTATGACCACGGTGCAGTATTGGCAGGCGGATCGCAAGGGCAGAGATCGTGAGGATAAACCTGAATACAAGGTTAAGCTCTCGGTGGCGTTTGCATTTTCCAATACGGTGCAAAAGTTGGAATATTACCACAATTCCAGCTTTTTGGAGCATGGCGGCACGCCCGATGATGCCGTAAAGCGTGCTTTTGTTGCACAGATTGACGCATTTTTGCGTGCCAATAATCGTTATACCAAAAATGAGAGCAAGATCACCTTTGCAGATGTGCAGGATTGTTTGGTGCTTGTGTCATCCTCGTTTTCTACCGTTGCATCTTATGAAAATCAGACGAAAAAGGCGATTACCAATCGCTTTATTTATGAGGCAATGGTGGAATTTCTAAAGCATCAGCTTGAGGTGTATTTTACCGAAAATCCCGATGATGCAGCAAGAATTGCAGGGCAGGTGCTGGTGAACAAGCATAGCCGGGAAAACGCTGAGCGTACTCGTCTGAACCTGAAAAAGAAGCTGTCTGGTAACATTGATCTTGCCAATATGGTGCCGAAATTCGTAGATTGCCGTTCCAAGGATACAGGCAAGCGTGAGCTGTATATTGTGGAGGGTGATTCCGCATTGGGCTCTGTTAAAATGGCGAGAAATGCGGAGTTTCAGGCGGTCATTCCAGTGCGTGGCAAGATCCTAAACTGCCTGAAAGCCGATTACACCCGTATCTTTAAAAGCGAAATCATTACCGATTTGTTGAAGGTGCTGGGCTGTGGCGTGGAGGTTAATACCAAAAGCAACAAGGAGCTTTCCAACTTTAATCTTGATAACCTGCGCTGGCATAAGATCGTCATCTGTACCGATGCCGATGAGGATGGTTTCCATATCCGCACGTTGATTCTTACCATGCTGTATCGGTTAACACCCACGTTGATCCGTGAGGGATATGTGTATATCGCGGAATCTCCGCTGTTTGAGATTACCACAAAGAATCGTACCTATTTCGCCTATGACGAAAAAGAGCGGGTTAAAATCCTGAAAATGATTGAGGGCGAGAAATATACGCTGCAACGTTCCAAAGGTCTGGGCGAAAACGAGGCGGAAATGATGGCACTGACCACCATGAACCCCGATACACGACGCATCATCAAGGTATCGCCAGAGGATGCTGCTGCCACTGCTGAGATGTTTGAAATGTTGCTCGGCGATAATCTACAGGGCAGAAAAGATTACATTGCTGAACACGGCGGCGATTACCTCGACCTTGCCGATATTTCGTAAGTGCATAGAAAGGACAGAACATGGCAAGAAAAAAAAGAGAACTGCCTGCAAAGCCTGCCAACCCCTCCAATGCGTATATTGAGGGTGCAGGTCTTGTAGTAGAGGAGCGCATCACTGAAACCCTCCGCAAAAACTTTATGCCCTACGCCATGAGCGCGATTGTTTCCCGTGCGCTGCCTGAGATTGATGGCTTTAAACCATCGCACCGCAAAATTTTGTACACGATGTATAAGATGGGGCTGCTCAACGGGCCAAGAACGAAATCCGCCAATGTGGTGGGTCAAACGATGCGGTTGAATCCGCACGGTGATGCTGCCATTTACGAAACTATGGTGCGTTTGGCAAGAGGCAATGAGTCGTTGTTGCACCCCTATGTGGATAGCAAGGGCAATTTCGGTAAGGCGTACAGCCGCGATATGGCATATGCCGCGCCGCGTTACACCGAGGTAAAGCTGGAAGCCATCAGCAACGAACTCTTCCGCGATATCGACAAAGAAACCGTTGATTTTATGCCCAACTACGATAATACTACTGTGGAGCCGACACTGCTGCCGGCAACTTTTCCAACGGTGCTAGTCAATTCGAACGTGGGTATTGCCGTTTCTATGGCAAGCAATGTCTGCCCGTTCAATCTGGCGGAGGTCTGCGAAACAACCATTGCCTATATCAAAAATCCAGAGCATGACCTGCTTTCTACCCTCAAAGGCCCTGATTTTCCAACGGGTGCTTATCTGGTGTATGATGAAGCCGAAATGCAGCGCATCTACGAAACAGGCAGAGGCAGCGTGCGGTTGCGTGCGAAGTATTCTTATGATAGGGCGGCAAACTGCATTGAGATCACGCAAATTCCATATTCCACCACGGTGGAAGCCATTATGGAGAAAACAGTAGAACTCATCAAGGCGGGTAAGATCAGAGAGATTTCCTACCTGCGTGATGAGAGCGATATCAACGGTCTGAAGCTGACGCTGGATCTCAAGCGCGGCACTGATCCGGACAAGCTGATGCAGAAGCTGTTCCGCATGACACCTTTGCAGGATGCCGTATCCTGTAATTTTAATATTCTGATTGCAGGCACGCCACGCGTGATGGGCATCCGTGAGATTCTGGAAGAGTGGGTTGCGTTTCGTACAGAGTGTATCCGCCGCAGAGTGTATTTTGATCTGCACAGGAAAAAGGACAAGATGCATCTGTTGCAGGGCTTGTCAAAAATTCTGTTGGATATTGACAAGGCGATTCACATTGTTCGTGAAACGGAGGAGGAATCCGAGGTAGTTTCCAATTTGATGATCGGCTTTGGCATTGACGAGATACAGGCAGAGTATGTGGCAGAGATCAAACTGCGACACTTAAATCGTGAGTATATCCTCAATCGTACCAAGGAGATCGAACAACTGGCTGCGGAGATCGCCGAAATGGAAGAGATTTTGCGCGATGTCAAAAAGATCCGCAGCATCATGGTCGATGAATTAAAGGATGTCATGAAAAAGTATGGGCAGCCGCGTAAAACGCTGTTCTATGATATGAGCGATGAGCCAGAGGAAGATCCCGTGGAGGATATACCGGATTATCCTGTGCATCTGTTTATGACCGCAGGGGGATACTTCAAGAAAATTACGCCCCAGAGCCTACGTATGAGCGGCGAGCATAAGCTGAAAGAGGGAGATGTGCTGACACAGCAGGCAGAAGCGACCAACCGTACAGAGTTGTTGTTCTTTACCGATCGGGCGCAGGTGTATAAATCTCGTGCAGCGCAGTTTGAGGATAGTAAAACCAGTGTGTTGGGCGATTATGTGCCAGTCAAGCTTGGGTTTGATGAGGACGAGAGCGTAGTATCTATGGTATATACTACCGATTATAGTGGATTTTTGCTGTTCTGTTATGCAAACGGCAAGGTGGCAAAGGTGCCGCTGCGTGCCTATGAAACAAAAACAAATCGCCGAAAGCTTGCCAATGCATATTCTGATAAATCGCCGCTGGTGGCTGTGATTGCGTTGCCCGAGGAGGCTTCAGTACTGCTGCGTACCACAAATGGCAGGGCATTGGTGTTCCGCAGTGAAATGCTGCTGCCCAAGGCAAGCCGCGACAGCATTGGTGTGCAGGTGATGTCACTGAAGGCTAAGGCGGCACTGGAGTATGCGGCTGTTGTGGATGATGCGCAGTTGGAGCAGCTGAAAAAATACATTGTGAAGAACATACCTGCCGTGGGCGGTATGGCAAAAGATTTGGAAATAGCAGGGCAATTGACGCTGTAATCCAAAGAATCCGTTATGCAGAGGAGGTGCGCAGATGCAGGTGCTGTCAATGGGATACCATATTTTGCAGGATATGGAAACGATCTGTGATCAGCCAAACGGCATGAAGGGCAGAATGTTGCTGCTTACCCATACACCCATGCAACTGAGGCTGGAGCATGAAACCGTTACGACACAGCCTGGGGATATGGTCGTGCTGCAAAAACAAGCCCCGCTGTATTTTCAGGCGGTGGGGGATATGCTTATGTACGACTGGGTGGAATTTGATGCTGATGCGGATACCGATTTCTTTCGTTCTTTGCAGATTCCTGAAAATGTTCTGCTGCGCTGCGCGGATACGGATTTTTTGTGTACATTGCTGCGGCAGCTTTGCGCGGAATTCTATGCAGGCAACCCAAAGCGAGTTGATATGACAGACAGCTTGTTGAAGGCTTTGTTCATCCGCGTTGCAGAAACGGCTGCTCCGGCAGGTGCGGCAACCATGCAGGGCGGTGACCCGCATTACGCGGCATTGGTGCGCCTGCGCGAGAAGATCTATGCCAATCCGCGGGAGAAATGGACGGTTGAAATGCTCTGTGCCGAGGTGAATATGAGCCGCAGCTATTTTCAACTGGTGTACCGTGAAACGTTCGGGATGACCTGTATCGCAGATGTAATCAACTGCAAAATGCATCGCGCCCGCGAACTGCTGACCGCTACGGATTATACCATCTCACATATTGCGCAGCTTTGCGGCTACGATAACGAGGAGCATTTCATGCGGCAATTTAAAAAAAATCATGGCGTTACGCCTACGGTTTACCGTAGAGAACATCGCGTGTGCGAACGCAGATGCTGAAATCGCATAAAGGATTGGAAAAAACTCGTGAATTTTCAGAAATTTTGTGCAAATCCCCTTGAATTTATGAGCAATTCATGGTATAATGGTACGCAGATATGTGTGCGGTGAGGAGGATTTATGCGTATTCTGGGCATTGACCCTGGCTATGCAACGGTTGGCTTCGGCATTCTCGATTATCAGGGAATGCGGTTTTCTACGGTGGAATACGGTGCAATCCTAACAGAGGCACACACGGATTTTTCTGACAGGTTGTGCATCATTTACGAGGATATGACCTATCTGCTGGAGCATTATAAGCCCCAGTGTATTTCTGTGGAAAAGTTGTTCTTCAACACCAACAAAACCACTGGTATCATGGTTGCAGAGGCAAGAGGCGTGATTCTGCTTGCCGCTGGGCAGCACCAGACACCGGTATATGAATATACGCCGTTGCAGGTGAAATCTGCGGTGGTGGGCTACGGTAAGGCGGAAAAAGCACAGGTCATGGATATGACAAGGCGTATCTTGCATCTGGACGAGGTTCCAAAGCCCGATGACGCAGCCGATGCTTTGGCACTGGCGATTTGTCACGGCCACTGTGCGCAGCCCGATTATTGAAAAGGAGTCGCATTTCTGTTATGATAGACAGTTTAAGTGGCATTGTACAGTATAAAGAACCATCGCTCGTTGTAATTGCCTGCGGCGGTGTGGGCTATGGATGCAAAGTCAGCCTGCAAACAGCTGCTGCCGTTGGTACCGTGGGCGAGGAAACCACGCTGTTCACTCATCTGGCGGTGCGTGAGGACGAAATCTCGCTTTATGGCTTTGGTACGCGCGGCGAGAGAACTTGCTTCTTGCAGCTGTTGAGCGTTTCAGGTGTTGGCCCCAAGGCTGCACTTTCGATTCTCTCTGATCTTTCGCCTGATCGTTTTGCTCTTGCGGTTGCGGCAGGGGATTACAAGGTATTTACTAAAACGAAGGGCGTGGGGCCGAAGCTTGCGCAGCGCATTGTGCTGGAGCTGAAAGATAAGGTTTCCAAAACGGCGCAGGCGGCAGGCTATGCGGATGCTGTCAGTGTACAGCCCGCAAGCGGTAATATAGAAGAAGCTATGGCGGCACTGATGGTGCTGGGATATGGTCAGCCCGAGGTTGCTGGTGTGCTTTCATCGCTGGATCCAGCACTGCCTGCTTCTGAGCTGATTCGTCTTTCGCTGATGCAGCTGGGCAAGCAGATGTTCGGATGATGCCGTAACGGATTCTCTCAAAATACATCGCGTGACTCGATTATATGATATTATTTTTTCAAGGAGGGCATACCTATGAATCTCGACGAATTGCTGAAGGAAGCCATAACAAAACCAGAAAAACGCTCTGTTTTCTTGCAGACATTGATCAAAAGCGATGTGTATGTCATCTGCAAGCAGCCTGTGAAACAGGATCAGACAGCAGGTGGTATTTCCATGGAACTGGTCACTACTCAGAATCCCGATGGCGATATATTTATCCCGTTTTTCACCAGCTACCGCGCCGTGCAGCAGTTTGCAAAGCGTTATGTCAACTGCTATCGCCTGAACTGCCTGCGTCTGTTTGATCTGATTCAGTCGGCTTCTGCTGTGCTGAACCCCAATTCCTACGGAAAGGAGTTTTCTTCGCAGGAGATTAAGAGCATTCTGATGGTCGCAAAAAATCTTAACATTCCTGCCATCTCCATGAAGGAAGAGGAAACCATCGAGTATCGCCGCTGCCAGAAAGATGTGGAGCATCTGATTCGTCCCATGGTGCGTTATCTGGCAAGGCAGGCGAATGTGGATAGCTGCTATGTGCTGGATATGATTCGTGGGTGTGAGCGTCCCCAAACGTTGTTTGTGTTTGATATGATCGGTAATACTCGCAAGCTGTTCTTCCCGCTTTCCAAGTATATGCAGAGTTACACCAAGTCTGGTGACAGTCTGGTGTTTCTTAGCCTGGAGGAGGCTGCTGCGAAGAAGGCAATTGAAGGCATTGAGCCGTTTTACATCCGAAAGAAGCGTTACTTTGAACGCTGATTACCTGTTTACTTTTTGGGAGGCAGCATGATTCAGACAGGCGACAACGCATTTGATTATTCTGATGAGGAGCGCGTCAGTAATCCCGAATTTACTTCACAGGATGTGGATCTGGAACTGTCGCTGCGCCCCAAAACGCTGGCGGATTATATCGGGCAGAATAAGGTGAAGGAAAACCTTGCCGTTTACATTGAAGCAGCAAGACGACGCGGCGAGCCATTGGATCATGTACTGCTGTATGGCCCGCCTGGATTGGGCAAGACCACGCTTTCCGGTATTATAGCCTATGAACTGGGTGTTAATCTGCGTGTAACATCAGGGCCTGCCATCGAAAAGCCTGGTGATCTGGCCGCATTGCTGACCAATCTTGGCAGGGGTGATGTGCTGTTTGTGGATGAAATTCATCGCCTTTCCCGCGCGGTGGAGGAAATTTTGTACCCCGCTATGGAGGACAGAGTGCTGGATATCATGATCGGCAAAGGGCCTTCGGCACGCAGCATTCGTGTGGATCTTCAGCCGTTTACCCTCGTGGGCGCAACCACTCGTGCAGGGCAGCTTACACCGCCTTTGCGTGACCGCTTCGGTATTACGCAGCGGCTGGAATTGTATTCTCCAGAGCAGCTTTGTGATATTATCCGCCGCAGTGCTATGCTGATGGATATCCCTTGTGAGGTGGATGGTGCTATGGAGCTTGCAAAGCGTTCCCGCGGTACCCCCCGTATCGCAAACCGTTTGCTGCGCCGTGTGCGCGATTTTGCTGATGTAATGGGCAATGGTATCATAAACCGCGATACTGCTGCTATGGGCTTGGAACGGTTGGAGATTGATCACCTTGGTTTGGATAAGCTCGACCGCCGTATGCTGGATATGATCATTCGTGGGTATCGCGGCGGCCCTGTGGGTTTGGAAACGCTGGCTTCTGCGTTGGGTGAGGAAGCCGTGACGCTCGAGGATGTCTGTGAGCCGTTTTTGATGCAGCAGGGGATGCTTGCTCGTACGCCCAGAGGCAGATGTGCCACTGCGCTTGCCTATGTACACCTTGGGTATCCGCCACCCGAAAATACCGCATTGCAGCTTTCTTTGCAGGAGGTCACGGAGGACGGTGCCGAGGGATAATGTGAAAGGAGCCATGCATTGATTCTCTTTGCCGAAGACAATTATCAATATAATCAAACGATACCGCTCCCGACCGTGCCTGTGAATGGACAGGCGTTGGGGGCGGTATCGGGCGTGAAATTCGGTGTTGACACGCTGGGCAAAAGGGGTTGTGGTGTGATCACAGTGTTCAATGCACTTGCCCTTTGCGGTGTTGCTTTTCCCCTTGCAGAGGTAACACGCTTTATGGAGCGTTATCGGCTGTTATGGGGGCTTTTCGGCGTGAATTTTTTTGCTCTCGGCCGTGCGATGCGTCACTTTGGCGTAAAGACCAAACGGATTGTCGGCTTGCAGGCTGCCCAAAGCTTTTTGCAGCAAGATCAGGTGATGATGATGGCATACTGGACGAAAAAACCGTTTCTGTCATCAGCGCACATCGTATGCCTTTGCGGTATCGGGGACGGCATGGCAAAGGTGTATAATCGATATAACCGCCATCCCTCTGCCGTAACTACTTCGCTCGAAGAACTGTATTTGCGGAGCGTTATCGTCGCATTTGGGGTTACCTCCCACAATGCAGCCCGAAAGGAGAACGCTGATGAGTAAGATCATCAAACCAGATGGTATGCGCGGTATCGCGATTGCAGAGCTGAACTGTGAATTGCTGATGCGCATTGGACGTGCTTTGGCACAATGTCTTTCCCGCGGGGGCATGACCACGCCGATTATCATGGTTTGCAAAGATCCGCGACGTTCTGCCGATGCACTGGAAGCTGCTTTGTGCGCGGGAATCTGTTCGGGTGGCGGAATCGCGCGATGTTTGGGCGTGCTGCCTTCTTCGGGTATGGCTCTGCTCATTGCGCACGATACAGTTTCAGCAGGTGTTGCCATTACCGCCGAAAATGCCGAATACGAATATAACGGCATCCGTTTGTATAACGCAGATGGTTTTCCGATGAACGCCGAGGAATGTGATGCGGTTGAAGCGTTGCTGCCCACTAATATGCCCTTGCCGGTAGCATCTTTTCGTGCTTGCGGCGTGATTGAGCATGTGGAGGATACCGCTGTGGAGCGTTACCGTGAATTGTTGATGGCGAAGAATCCTTTGCCGAAAATGCCCTACCACATTGCACTGGATTGCGCCAACGGTGCGGTCAGTGCCATTGCAAAGCCACTGTTTGAACATTACGGTATGACAGTCGATCTGCTCAATCATACGCCTGACGGGCTGTCCATTAACCATGATTGCGGTGTGCAATCCATGGAAACATTGCTGGAGTATGTCACGGAGCATCAATGCGATGCGGGTTTTGCCTTTGATGGGGATGGCGGACGTTGCCTTGCTGTGGATGCAATGGGTGAACTGTTGGATGGCGACTCCATGCTTGCAATTTTAGCAAGCGATGCGTTGGAGCAGGGGATGCTCAACAATAAGGGCATTGCAGCAACTGTGCTGTCGAATCTGGGATTGCTGCGTTTTGCCGAACAAAAGGGAATCTTGGTGCATACAACACGTACCGGTGCCAGATTCGTGCCCGAAAAGATCCGTAATGCTGGATTGTCTTTGGGCGGTGAGCGTAGCGGCTATCTCTTTTTTGACGATATGTGCGGCGCGGATGGTCTTTGTACTGCATTGCGACTTTGTGGCGTGATGCAGCATACTGAAAAGTCCTTGCACGCGCTTGCCGATTGCTTGGAGCGCGACCCGCAGGTTTCCGTTTCTGTGCGGATTTCGCCTCTTTGGAAAGAAATTTGGAAGAACGATTATCACATCACCGATTTCATTGCGCAGTGCGAGCGTCAGCTTGGCAACGAGGGAAGAATCCTGGTGAGGGAACGCAGCCGCGAGGCTGCCATACAGGTTTTGCTGGAAGGAAGAGATTTTCGCAGGATCAACCGTTATGCACTGGATATTGCAGAAAAAATCAAGGAGTACGCAGGCGCGTGAGCGTGGCTGCTATGCCGTTTGGAAGGATTGTTGTTTGTGAGAGTAGCAGAGCATTGGCAGGATTACCGCTTGTTGGATACTTCCTGTGGGGAACGTTTGGAACGTTGGGGTAATGTGACCTTGATTCGTCCAGACCCGCAGGTGATATGGCAAACGCCAAAGGAATCTCCTCTGTGGCAGAAGGCAGATGGCCACTATCATCGTTCGAAAAGCGGCGGCGGCAGTTGGAGCTACGCCAAAATTCCCCCCGAATCGTGGAGTATCCGCTACAATGCGCTGACTTTTCAGGTGCGACCTACAGGGTTTAAGCATACAGGATTGTTTCCGGAGCAGGCGGTGAACTGGGATTGGATGTCGGACGCCATCCGCAGTGCGGGCAGACCCATTCGTGTGCTGAATCTGTTTGCGTATACGGGCGGCGCGACTCTTGCCTGCGCCGAAGCTGGCGCAGAGGTCTGCCATGTGGATGCCGCTAAGGGTATGGTACAGTGGGCGAGAGAAAATGCTGCGCTTTCCTCGCTGAGCGAAAAGCCGATTCGTTGGATCGTGGACGATTGCGAAAAATTCATTCAACGTGAGGCGCGTCGTGGCAGACAGTACGATGCGATTATTATGGATCCGCCCAGTTATGGTAGAGGCCCAGGCGGAGAAATCTGGAAGCTTGAAAACAGCATCTATCCCTTGGTGGAGGGCTGCCTGAATGTGCTTTCCCAACAGCCGCTGTTCTTTGTACTGAACAGCTATACAACAGGACTTTCCCCCTCTGTGATGGGCTATATGCTCAATGTACTGCTAAAAAAACGATTTGGCGGCGCGGTCATTGCCGATGAGATTGGCCTGCCCGTCAGGGAATCGGGCGGTGTTCTGCCATGTGGTTCTACTGCCATCTGGCATTCAGCCGATCTGAAATAACCAATGATCTGAGAGGAGAAGCTATGCAGCCTCTTTTGCAACTGAAAAATGTACGTTTTCATTATCCTGCTGTTGATGACACTGCCCCAGAGGAGGTACTCAAGGGTGTGTCACTGACTATACACCGCGGTGAGATGGTAGCGGTGCTGGGACATAATGGTTCGGGAAAATCTACCATGGCAAAGATGTGCAATGGGATTCTGCTGCCCACCGAGGGCAAGGTGCTGGTGGAGGGCATGGATACCGCCGATGAAGAACGCCTGCTGGATATTCGCCAGAAAGTTGGCATGGTGTTTCAAAACCCCGATAACCAGATCGTTGCAACGATCGTGGAGGAAGATGTGGCGTTTGCCCTTGAAAATATGGGTGTTCCACAGCCTGAAATGCGACAGCGCGTGGATGACGCACTGAAAGCCGTACATATGTATGATTATCGTGAACACGCGCCCCACCAGCTTTCAGGAGGGCAAAAGCAACGCGTGGCAATCGCAGGAGTGATTGCCATGCGCCCCGATTGTATCGTGCTGGATGAGCCTACCGCCATGTTGGATCCCCACGGCAGAGGACAGGTCATGCGTACCATTTGCAAGCTCAATCGAGAATATGGCATTACTGTTGTGCTTATCACCCACGAGATGAGCGAAGCAGCACAGTGCGCGCGTGTGGTTGTGGTGGATCATGGCAAGATATGCATGGATGATACGCCACGCAATGTGTTTTCACGGGTGGCGGAGATGAAAAAACTTGGTCTGGATGTGCCGCAAGTGACGGAGCTTGTTGCGTTGCTGCGGCAGGCGGGATATCCGTTGGACAGCCATATTATTACCAAAGAAGAATGTGTTGCAGCACTCTATGACCTGTTGAAAGGAAGGGAGAATATCGGTGCCGATTCTTGAAATGCAGGATCTGACATACACATACAGCATCGGTTCGCCTTTTGAGAAAACCGCTGTTGATCATATCAATTTGCAAATCGAGCAGGGCGAGTTTGTGGGTGTGATCGGGCATACAGGCTCTGGAAAATCTACCCTGATGCAGATGCTCAACGGATTGCTGAAGCCCACATCGGGTACCGTGCTACTGGATGGGAAGGATATCTGGGCGAAAAAGACAGACCGCCGTCAGGTGCGGTTTCAGGTGGGGCTTGTGTTCCAGTATCCCGAATATCAACTGTTTGAAGAAACCGTCTATCGTGATATCGCCTTTGGGCCGAAGAATATGGGGCTTACCGAGGAAGAAATCGACCGCCGCGTGCGAGAAACTGCCCATGCCGTTGGCTTGCGTGAGGAACTGCTGGATAAGGCTCCCTATGCGCTTTCTGGCGGACAGAAACGCCGTGTTGCCATTGCTGGTGTTATGGCAATGGAACCAAAAGTGCTGATTCTGGATGAGCCAACGGCTGGGCTTGACCCTGTTGGCAGAATGAAAATACTTGATCAGCTTGCTCTTTACCATAAGCGCACGGGCTGTACTGTGCTGCTGGTATCCCACAGCATGGAAGATGTGGCAAAGTATGCCTCAAAGCTGCTGGTGCTGCAACACGGTGCTGCCCCCTGCTATGATACACCCGCGAGTGTCTTTTCCAGAGCCGATGAGTTGGAACAAATGGGGCTTGCGCTGCCACAGATTACGCAGGTTTTTGCAGAGTTGCGGCAAAAGGGCATCGTATTTCCAGAGGAAGTTTATACCGTTCATTTTGCTGCTGCTATGGTACTGAAGCGTCTGAAGGGTGGTGCTTCGTCATGCTGAAGGATATCACATTGGGGCAGTATTTTCCCATGGACAGCGTGGTGCATCGCATGGATGCTCGTTTTAAGATCATCATCACGCTGCTGTATCTGGTGATGTTGTTTCTGGGACAGCGCATCTACTGTATTATTGCCGGATTGCTGTTTACCGTGATTGCAACGCTATGCTCGAAGATTCCATTCAAAATGATCTGCAAGAGCTTAAAACCCATTATCCCGATATTGCTGTTTACAGGCGTGCTGAATCTGCTGTTTCTCAACGGTGGCGATGTGCTGTGGCAGTGGAAATTCTTGCGGATTACTACTGAGGGATTACAGACTTCTGTATTTATGGTCGTTCGTATTTGTCTGCTGATTGCCGGCACGGCATTGCTGACGTATACCACGTCACCCATCACATTGACGGATGCGATAGAGTATCTGCTTTCGCCGCTGAAGCGCCTGAAAATGCCGGTACACGAGCTTGCTATGATGATGACCATCGCGCTGCGGTTTATTCCTACGCTGATCGAAGAAACAGATAAGATCATGGCAGCACAGAAGGCAAGAGGCGCAGATATGGAAAACGGCAATCTACTGCAAAGGGCGCACGCGCTGGTGCCGATCCTGATTCCCTTGTTTGTGTCAGCATTCCGCCGTGCCGAGGAACTGGCACTGGCAATGGAATGCCGCTGCTATCATGGCGGTGAGGGCAGAACTCGACTGCGTATCATGCAAAGCGGCGTAAGGGACTATATCGCACTTGGATTCACGCTCTTGCTCCTTGCAGCGGTGATTCTTTCCAATACCTTTCTGTAATTGAGAAAGGACTATATTTTATGCGAACATTGAAGCTGTTTATTGCATATCGCGGCACAAGATATCATGGATTTCAGCGGCAGCCCAATGCCGTTACTGTACAGGGAGAATTGGAACGCTGCCTTGCAAAGGTGTTGAATCATCCGTTGACTGTGTATGGCTGTTCCCGCACCGATACTGGCGTACACGCCAATCAGTTTTGCCTGCATTTGCACACGGATCGCTCCATTCCCTGCAAAAATCTGGTGCGTGGTGTTAACGGCTACCTGCCCGATGATATCTCGGTGCTTTCCTGCGAGGAAGTACAAGAGGGTTTTCACGCACGCTTCCATTGCCTGGGAAAGGAATATCTTTACCGTATTCATAATCACGAAAGCAAAAACCCATTTCTTACTGATATGGCATATCATTACCGCCGCCCATTGCATGAGGAGCGTTTGCAGCAGGCACTGCACGATGTTGTGGGCACGCATGATTTTCACAGTTTTTGTGCGCAGGCAACTGAAAAATCCGATACGGTGCGAACAATCTACGATGCCTCTGTGGTGCGCTGCGGAGATATGGTGGAGATTTATATCAGTGGCAACGGTTTTTTGTATAATATGGTGCGTATCTTTGTAGGCACGCTGTTGGATATCAACGAGGGGAAGATTGCCCCTGATGCGCTGCCCGCCATTTTAACCGCAAAAGACCGCCTTGCCGCAGGCAGAACCGCAATGGCGCATGGATTGTATCTTAATCGTGTGTTTTATGACCCGAAGGATTTTGCCCATAAAGCGTAAAGCAAGCATCGCACGGAACCGATGACGCAGATATGCCTTCAAGGTGTAGCGTGCGTTTTGTGCAGCATTCCCCAAAAGGAAACAATTGTGAAAGGAGCAGTATGAACGAACAACAAACATCATCTGGTGCGCAGCCAGCACAGGATGTGTATACACTTCGGAAAATCAAACGCAGGCGGCGATTGATTCGCCGCGTGCTGCTGTTTGTGGTGCTGAGCGCTTTTATTCTGGTGCTGTATGTCAACCGCGAACTGTGGATACCTAAGCTTGAAAGAATTGGGCAATCGCAGCAGTTTGTGCAGCAAAGCGAGGGCGCACTTTTGGGAAACCGGTTTCCGCTTTCGATTTATGGCGGCGCGTCCTATCAAACCGGTACCATTAATGACCGCTTGCTGATTCTGAGCGATACATACTTGTATCTCTACAAAGCGGATGGTTCCTTGGAGGATGCCCGACAGCACGCCTACGGCAGTGCCATGCTGCAAACCGCAGGGGATTATGCGCTGGTGTATGAAAGCGGCAGTGCAAGATTCCGATTGGAAACAAAGAATAAAACCGTCTACGAGAAAAACAGCAGTGATAGTATCGTTTTTGGCAGAGTGTCGCGAGATGGTATGGTTGCCCTGGTGACGACATCCAATACCTCGGCGTGTACGTTAATTGTCTATAATGTAAGCGGAAAGGCTGTTTATCAGCGAAACTGCATCAACCAGCTCGCTGAGGTGATCTTTGATACCGAAAATGGCGGCTGCTATGCCGTTAGCATTCGCACGAAGGATGGCGTGATGCAATCAGTGGTCAATTCCTATGATTTTCAGAGCGAACAGCCGCGATGGACAAGTACACCTCTTGACATGATGTGTATTTCAGTGTATAATACCAGTGACGGCGGTGTTTTTGTGCTGGGTGATGTGGGATGCGCCTATCTGGATGTAGGCGGTGCAGTGCGCAGCACCTATGTGTATCCTGATTCGCTTGTGTGCGGCGATTTTTGCAATGATACTGCCGCTATTTTGCTGCGCAATGAAGAAAAACGAACCAATACCGTTGCGCTGCTGAAGAATAACAGCACCGAACCTGTGATGATGGCTTTTGATTCAACGGTAAAAGATGTGGCAGTGGATGGCAATACCGTCACTGTACAAACACGCACCGCCATTGAAGTTTGCGACCATAACGGACAGCAGACTGCAACAGCCACCACCCAAAACAGCGAACGCTTTGATCGGTTTGACCGCTTTTTGCCCATGGGGCAGTATATCTTCCTGATGAGCTATGATACGATCGACCGCATCGAAGTACCGTGATTTGATTTTAGGCAACACTGCGCAAAGTCCGCCTGACGGCCAGGCGGCACATTATGTACTGCCGACTTTGTGGAGGTTGCTTTTTTTGAGGGAAAGAATACACAGCCGCGCTCATGAGCTGTGAGTAAGAGAGGATACCTGAATGACAACACAGTTTTGGTGGGTTTTTGATGCGCTTCTGGTGCTTGTTGCTGGATATTTCATTTATTCGAATGCCAGACGAGGCGTTTCCAAGGTTCTGGTCATGTGCATCGGGTATATTGTTGCAACAGTGGGAAGTTCCCTCATCAGTGCCGGCGTGGCACCTGGCTTGTATGAGATAATGGCGAGAGAAAGCAACATCGAAGCCATTGTGCGTATGAACCGCGAATTTGATGCCGCCAAAGCGTTGACGGATGCTGTCAATGCGCAGAATTATGGCATGGACCTGGAAAAAAGTAAGACGGAGGCTTTTTTGTTGCCACCCGATACTGATGAATTTGTTCAGAATCTATACAAGTATGTTGTGCGCAAGGCGGGCTATGAGCCTGTGACGGAGTTGCAGTTTCACTATCTGATGCGAGATGCCTTCTCGGCATATTACAGCGATCTGATGCTGGAGGAGCTGCCCGATTATGCTGCTGCGAATTTTCGAGAGGCGTTGGCACAGGATGTGAATGTCATGTATACGCTCATCGGGAATACATACAGTTCTAGTATGTCTGCGCAAAGCGTGGCTGCTTATGTGGAGGATACCTTTGTCAAGGAATCTACGATTGAGGTGTTCCGCATTTTTATCAACCTGATTTTGTTTTCCATCATCATGGTGTTTGCCGCGCTGATCGCATCCATGCTGGAAAACCGCATTTTCTTTAATATTTATCCCGCAACAGAGCATATCATGGGCGGTGTGATCGGTCTGATTGAGGCGACCATGATGGTCACGCTGTTGACGTTCGGCACAAGGCTGGCAATCTTGCTTGGCGGTGGTACCTTCCTGTTTTTCAATGAGGAAACAGTGATGGCATCCAAGCTGTTTTCGTTCTTTTATGAGCATCTAGGTGTGCTTCTGTAAGCGACATACCGTTTATCTGCACTGAGAATTGGAGAGAAACTATGATTTTATGCAGCAAATGTAAGAAACGTCCTGCGGTGGTATTCATCACCACCATGCAGGGGCAGGAGCGAAAAAACGAAGGGCTTTGCCTGACCTGCGCCAAAGAGATGAACATTCCGCAGGTGAATGAATATATGGAGCAGATGGGCATTTCTGCCGATGAACTGGACAAAATGAGCGAGCAGATGATGGAGGTCATGGACGGCGAATCCTTTGAAATGGGTGGTGCAGAGATGATGCCGCCGTTTTTGCAGAAGCTCTTTTCGTCATCTGGTGAGAAAAAAGCGGAGCAGGATGCTTCCCAGGACAATGCGCCTACCGATAAGCAGAGCAACAAGGAAGAACGCAAGAAACGTAAGGAAGAAAAAAAACAGCAGAAGGAATTGAAGTTCCTGAATAACTACTGCACAAATCTCAGCCGACGCGCCGAGGAAGGTGCGCTTGACCGTATCATTGGCAGAGATCGTGAGATTGCAAGAGTGGTGCAGATTCTTTCGCGCCGCCAAAAGAATAATCCCTGCCTGATTGGTGAACCTGGTGTTGGTAAAACTGCCATTGCCGAGGGGATTGCGCAGCGCATCGCAGACGGCGATGTACCCTTTCATCTCAAAAACAAAAAAATCTATCTGCTGGATCTGACAGCACTCGTCGCGGGTACGCAGTTCCGTGGACAGTTTGAAAGCCGCGTTAAAGGCTTGGTGGAAGAAGTCAAGGAGCAGGGCAATGTCATTCTCTTCATTGACGAAGTGCATAATCTGGTGGGCACGGGTGATGCGGAAGGCTCTATGAATGCCGCCAATATCCTGAAGCCAGCACTTTCCCGTGGCGAGGTGCAGGTCATCGGTGCAACGACCTTTAGCGAGTATCGCAAATACATCGAAAAAGATGGCGCGTTGGAGCGTCGCTTCCAGCCTGTAAAGGTTGAAGAGCCGAATCTGGAGGATACCATCAGTATCCTCAGCGGCATTGCTACCTACTACGAGCAGTATCATCGCGTGAAGATCGCACCTTCGCTGCTGCGGCTTTGTGCAGTGCTTTCCGAACGCTATATTAACGATCGTTTTCTCCCCGATAAAGCCATTGACCTGTTGGATGAAGGCTGCGCCCATGCGAGTATCCGTCATCCAGAGCTGTCGCAGTTGGATGCGGCGAAAGCCGATGTGCAGAAAATGGAAGCTGAGATTGAGGAAATGGAAACGGATGTGAATCCCGACTATCAACTGCTTGCCGAGAAAAAAGGTACGCTGATCCACAGGAAGGCGGAACTGGAAAAATTGGAAGCCGTTGCTGCTGAGGTTGCCGTTGAGCCTTCTGATCTGGCAAAGGTTGTGGAGTTGTGGACGGGTGTGCCTGCCGACAAGATTGAGGAAACCGAATTTGCAAAGCTTGGTAAACTGGAAGATCGGCTTGCCGCAAGAGTGATCGGGCAGGAGCAAGCAATTTCTGCATTGGCGCGCGCCATCAAGCGTACGCGTGTGCAGCTGACCAAACGCCGCAGACCAGCATCGTTTGTTTTTGTTGGCCCTACAGGCGTGGGCAAAACCGAGCTGGTCAAGGTGCTTGCTGAGGAAATGTTCGATTCCGCTGATCCGCTGATTCGTTTGGATATGACCGAGTTTATGGAGAAGCATTCTGTTTCCCGCATGATCGGTTCGCCTCCTGGATATGTTGGATACGATGAGGCTGGGCAGTTGACCGAGAAAGTTCGCCGTAAGCCGTATTCCGTGATCTTGTTCGATGAGATTGAAAAAGCGCATCCCGATGTGATGAACATTCTGCTGCAAATTCTTGATGAAGGTAAGATCAACGATGCACAGGGCAGATCCGTCAGCTTTGAGAACACCATCATTGTTATGACCTCCAATGCTGGCAGCACCGACCGCACCACTGGCATGGGATTCAATCGCACTGAGGAGGACATCTCTAAGGAAAAGGCAATGAAAGCACTCAAGGAATTTTTGCGCCCTGAGTTCATCGGCAGAATTGATGAGATCATCGTCTTCCGTCCGCTTTCGGTAGAAGATTTTGCACGAATTACCGAGCTGATGCTGAAGGAAACCGCCGAGGCACTTGCCGAGCGCAACACGATCCTTTCGTGGGATGCGGATGTGTTGACATGGGTAGCGAAAAACGCGCATGGGCACACATACGGTGCAAGAGATATCCGTCGTGTGCTGCGTGATGAGGTCGATGACCGTATCGCGGCAGTGCTGCTGGAGGCTGATCGTATGGTCACTGCGCTGCGAATTGCTGTTGTGAATGATACCATCAGCGTCACTGTTCAATAAAACAAACAAAGCCTGAGAATGAATTCTCAGGCTTACTTTGTACGAAAGTTTCGCGCAGACCTTTGAAAAGGCTTGCGCGAACTTTCGTCTGCGTTTTTATTCAGTTGCTGCATCGGTAGATTCGTCGGTGATAGTGGAAGAGGCATCATTGGGCTGCAAGGGACGATCCGGATACACCGTGACAATATAGCCATCCATGTTGTTGCCCGATACATCGTGTTCGCAGGTGGCGGGCACGGGAATCTCCGTGGTTTCGGAGTCCATATTTGCAGGAACATAGAATACCTCGCACAGATTATTCTGTGCATCGGTGATTTGCAAGTGGGTGCCACTGTAGGTGTAATTCTTCAGCAAATTGAGATATGCTTCCAGCGACAGGTTGTTTTGCTGCATATACATTGCGTGCGCCTTGCCCACAAATCGGAAGTGCCACGGCTCGTATGCGAACTCCGTTTCGGACACTTTATTCTCTGGGTAGCGCAGGATGAAGCCATATTCCGCGCAATGTTCTGCAAGCCAAGCGTAATCCTCTGTGCCATCCATGGTAAAGCTTTTGCCGTGGCGATAGATATTAAAATCGACAGAATAGCCGCTTTCATGATCGCTGTGGCCGCCTTCTGCTGCCATTTCGGAGGGATCTTCGTCCGGATCGGGCTTGTAGTTGTCGTACAACTCCTGTTGATATGCCTTGGTGCGGTAACCCGTTGTTACCTGCAAATCATCAACATCCTTTGCAAGATAGAATGCGGCGGTCATCTCATTCAGTGCCAGAACGGCTTCTTCCTGCAACAGTACTTCGTGGTCACGAACCTTGTAGTGTTCGTTTTTGTATTCGTGAATCGGCACCAGTCCATTTTCGGTATCCTCAATGCCGTAGGTGCGGTTCACAAGCACCAGCGAACCGTTTGCGATTTCGTCATGGAAGCGTACATCGTAGGCGTAGATCACCTGATTCTCTGGTGGGGTGGAACTTTCCGAAGATGAGGGCACGCTGATGTCAATATGACTTTCTTCTGGAGGATTCGTTCTGATATCCTGCAAATTGTCTTTGATGGATATTACACCAAATGCTGTGCCGCCAACGGCAAGCAGAGCAACCAGAACGGCAATCAGCTTTTTCGGAGATTTTCGCAGCTCCTTGCCTGTGGTATGGTATACAGCCATAAAAAATATCATGTACGGCGTCATGTTTTGCCGTACATTCTCCTTTCACAACAGTGGTTTTCATTGCACAGTATATCGAGTACAGCTGTGCTTCTTCCTTGCTATGGTAACCATTATACCATAGCTTTTGCAAAAATGGAAACGATTTTTCAAATCTTTGTGAAAGCTGTACAAAAACCCAAGCAGATTTTGTACAATATGCGCGGTTCGATTCGTTGAAATGTACAAATTTCGCGAAAATTCAATAAAAAATTCGGCGTATTAGATAGTGCAATTCTCGACAAAATGTGCTATAATGGATAGGATAAGATTGCTGCGGCAAACGCGGCCACAGAAAGGATGTTTTACATATGGCAGACGAGAAGAAAAGCATTTTTAAGGAGTTTAAAGAGTTTATCTCCAAGGGCAACGTTGTTGATATGGCAGTCGGTGTGATCATTGGCGGCGCATTTACCGCGATCGTGAATTCTCTGGTGAATGATATTTTCACGCCGTTGATTGGTACTGTATTGTTCGGTCTGAACTTCGACAACTTCGGCATCACGATCCCGTGGGGCAATCACCCTTACATCAACCTTGGCAACTTTGCCCAGAACATCATTACCTTCCTGTTGACTGCGCTCTGCCTTTTCGTCATCGTTAAGGCCATGAATGCGCTCAAGCGTAAAAAGGAAGCTGCACCTGCGGCACCGCCTGCACCCTCTAAGGAGGAAGTACTGCTGACCGAGATACGCGATTTGCTTAAGGAACAGTCGGGTAAGTGATCTTGTACTGCGGTGAAGCTGTTTCGGCATATCCGGAACCCATATCCTCTATGCAGGGGGTATGGGTTTTTTGATGCTTTTTCAGGAAAGAAGAGTTTGCGTTTCGCAGAACGCAAGGAAGGCAATACAGAATCGCTTGTGTTTTAAGATGTATTGCTGGTATTTTCATGAAATTTCAAAAAAAACATGACAAACACTGAAAAATATGCTATAATGATAAGTGGAGAAAACTGTCACACCACATCTGCGACAATGGACAATATAAGAGGAGGTCTTTTATTATGAACAAGCAACCTTATTATCTGACAACCGCAATCGCGTATACATCGCGCAAGCCGCATATCGGCAACACCTATGAGATCGTAATGACCGATGCACTGGCACGTTTTCGTCGTATGCAGGGCTATGATGTGTATTTCCTGACTGGCACCGATGAACACGGTCAGAAAATCGAGGAAATTGCAAAAGAAGCCGGCATCACGCCGCAGCAGCATGTGGATAAGATTGCAGGAGAGATCCGTGAAATTTGTGACTTGCTGAATACAACCTATAACGGTTTTATCCGCACTACCGATCCGCATCATGAAAAAACTGTGCAGGATATCTTTACCAAGCTGTATGAGCAGGGCGATATCTACAAGGGAGAGTATGTGGGCAAGTATTGCACTCCCTGTGAAAGCTTTTGGACGGAATCGCAGCTGGTGGATGGCAAGTGCCCCGACTGCGGCAGAGAGGTTCACGATGCCAAAGAGGAAGCATATTTTCTGAAGCTGTCGAAGTATCAGCAGTGGCTGGAGCGGTACATTGAAGCGCATCCCGACTTTATCTATCCGGAAAGCCGCAAGAAGGAAATGCTCAACAATTTCATTAAGCCGGGCTTGCAGGATCTTTGCGTATCTCGTACTACGGTAAAGTGGGGTATTCCTGTGCCGTTTGATCCGAATCATGTCATTTATATCTGGATTGACGCGCTCTCCAACTATATTACCGCGCTGGGCTATGATATCAATGGCGAACACGGCAGCTTGTACAAGAAATACTGGCCTGCCAACGTGCATATTATCGGCAAAGATATTGTACGCTTCCATAGCATTTATTGGATTATCATGCTGCACGCTCTGGGGCTGCCGCTGCCTGAAAAGATTTTTGGCCACCCGTGGATGCTGTTCGGCGATGATAAGATGAGCAAATCGCGCGGCAATGTGATTTATGCTGATGAACTGGTGGCACGCTTTGGCGTGGATGCCGTTCGGTACTATCTGCTCAGTGAGATGCCCTTTTCTACTGATGGCTCTATCACATATGAAACGATGATCGAACGCTTCAACTCTGATCTTGCCAATACGCTGGGCAATCTGGTAAACCGCACCGTGGCGATGCTGCACCAGTACTTTGGTGGCGAGATTCCTTCCGCTGAATTGCTTGCATCTGCGCCCGATGAAGCGGTGGATGCTGATCTTCGCGCTGTTGCAGAGAATACTGCCCCCCGCGTTGCTGCGCTGCTGGATGCGTTCCGTGTTAGCGATGCCATTGAAGCGGTGATGGATCTTGCACGCCGTTGCAACAAATATATTGATGAAACAACACCATGGGTGCTTGCGAAGAATCCTGATGCAAAGCCACGCCTTGCAAAAGTGCTGTATGATCTGCTGTCGGGAATCCGTTGTATTGGCGGCCTGCTGATGCCGTTTATGCCAGATACTGCCGCAAAGATTCTTGCGTATACCCCCGATGCTGTACCTTGCACGGAGGAAGAGGCATTTGCGCGTTGTTCTGTGTTTGGAGGATTGCAGCTCGGTGCGATCATTGGTGAGGCAAAGCCCCTGTTTGTTCGTGTGAATGCCGAAGCCTTGCTCGCAGAGCTGAAAGCGGAAGAGAAGAAAAAGGCTGTAGCTGCAAAAACAGATCAGCAGCCCGCTGTTGAACCGTTTGCTGCGGAAATCGACATTGATACCTTCTTCCAGACGGATCTGCGCGTAGCAAAGGTCATTGCTTGCGAAAAGGTCAAGAAATCTTCTAAGTTATTGTGCCTGCAATTGGACGATGGCACAGCGCAGCGTCAGGTGGTATCGGGCATAGCAAAATGGTATCAACCTGAAGATTTAATCGGCAGAAAAGTCATGCTGGTTGCGAATCTCAAGTCTGTGAAGCTCTGCGGTGTGGAAAGCTGCGGCATGATTTGTGCAGCGGATCTGCCCGATGGAAGCTGTAAGGTCATGTTCGTGGATGACAGCGTGCCCTGCGGTGCAAGACTCCACTGATTGCGATACAATGCGGGAAAGCGGTGTGCTGCCGTATCGCATACGCAGACTGCGTTTGGGTGCGGTTGCCATTGAAATCTCCTTTATACCTTGAATTTGATGGAGGATGCGATATGAAAAGCCAAAAGCTACGATCCTTTGCAGGATTCGCTTTGTCAATCGTATTGGGTGTGCAATCGCTGGTATTGCCTGCTGCTGCCGAACGTGAGAATATGGCATTGCGTCTGGAGCTGGAGCAGACCGAGGTAACCGTTGCATCGTTGGAGAATGCTGATGTAGTGATTCATGGCGCATTGTATATCGAACACTACAGCGGCATCTGTTCCATGCGCATTGTGGTAGCTTCCGATGAAGGCATCACAGTGGAAAATGGCGGTTTTTCTGACCCCTGCTATTTGGAGGGACGTGACGAAAAGCGCAATGTCTACAATCTGTATTCTGAGGTGCATGATGTGTCCAATCTGGTAATGTGGTATGGCCCCAATGCCGCAGATGGTGTTAGCTATGCTGATACACCCGTTTCCGACGAAAATGCATCATTTATTGTGTTTGACGTGCGTGTGCCACAGGGTACGGCAGCGGGTTCGTATGATATCTATCTTGATCAGCGATCGCTGACATTGTCTTCGGGCAAACAGTTTCCGCTGTTCAAATTGCACGCCGAAGCAGGGGAGTATGGCGATGATCTGCCGGATGTTGATGTGATTGGCTGTACCATTACGGTGAAAGACGATTCCGTTGCTGAGGGCGTTCCTGGTGATGTTAACAGTGATGGCGCGATTGACACGACAGATGCTGTTCGCGTGCTGCAATTCTATAACGCTTGCCATGTTATGGGCAACGGTGTGGAGCGAGATTATATGGAAAAACTGGATCAAGCGGCTCCCGATGTGGCGTTTGCAGTCTCCGATGTCAATAAGGATGGCATTCGAGATATCGCAGATGCAGTGTTGATCCTGCGGTATTATACGCATCATGATATCCTTAACGATAGCATTACGTGGGATGAATTGATGACGGGAGGTCGTGAGTGACGCAACCGTAAGCAAAATCACACAATTGATTTGGGCTGCACCGTACAAAGAATCATAGCTTTGTGCGGTGTTGCCTTTTTTATGCAGTATTTTATGCAGTATCGGGTGAGGAAAAGTACAATTTTAGGCGATATCATACAAAAACGAAAAAAACGAGTTTTTTTTGAAAAAGTCCTTGACATTTCTACTCAAGTGTGCTATAATGATGAAGCTGGTTACGGAGAGCATTGATTCCGTGCCGAATATGCTGGTGTAGCTCAGTTGGTAGAGCAGCTGATTTGTAATCAGCAGGTCGGGGGTTCAAGTCCGTCCACCAGCTTTATATGTTGCATGGGAGAGTTCCCGAGTGGCCAAAGGGGGCAGACTGTAAATCTGTTGTTCTTTAACTTCGGTGGTTCGAATCCACCCTCTCCCACCATCTCTTATGCCCAAAATAGATGACAGGGCGAAAAACCACGCAGTTGCGTGGTTTTTTATGCTCTGACGTCGAAATTTTTTATACTAAAACCGTAGATGACATTTTGCCTTTTCAGCCTTAAAAGAGGATTTGAACGGGCGTTTTTTCATTTTCAAGAGATTTGAGAGCAGATTTGGAAGAAAAATTCCGAAATCTCCTCTTTTTTGCTGCGAAAATCTTTCACAAATTTTCTGGCGGTTTCTTGTTCGTTATGCCGAATTGATTGAGATCAAGTATCTCGATTGGTTCGGCATTTTTGTTTCCCTTATACTATTAAAATGAAAGCGAGATGATGCCAATGAAGAAAATCACATTTAATGCTCCGCTGAATCACAAGGCTTACAGTTACGAGCCAATGCAGATTGAGGTGGAGAAGGTCATCCCCCTCTACGGTAAGCGGTTCGAACAGATGAGAGATCATCCCTTGGATGACTGCCCCGAAATCATCGAGAACAGGGATCTGATGTATATGGAGGGCAACACAGCCCACTGCATCCTTTTCCTCGATGCCAACGGCAATGACGGAATCCTCGTTGAAGCCGAGGGTGCTGACTACGCTCGGAAGTCACAGTTCATTCCGAATGCAAGAGCAATCGTTGAGGCGAATGACATTACCGCCGGAGAATGTCAGCTTCACGCAGAGCTGAAAGGCATGGCACCGCATTGCGGAGCTTGCCCACATGGGAGAGAACACATTCAGCTTTGACGAAATACTTGGTGATGGCAATATGAAAGCCATGATGATTCAGGCAGTAGCTGAAATGCTCGACAGAAGAAGTGACATTGAAGAAGTTCGTGACCATTACCTCGGAATTACAGGACAGCCCGACCTTACGGTTATTCCAAAGCCGACGCAGGAAATGAAACTCTACTGTCCCCTTGAAATTCAGGCTGAATCGCAGTATGTGCAGATCAAGAATGACGATGGCTTCGAGCTGATCTCCACCAACGGCGTGATGATTGAGAAGATTGCCGATGAGGAATATGGCGAGGAACTCATGAAAATTTACTTTCAGCTGCAGGAACAGACCGAGGATGAGGATATGGACGAAACGGAAGATATGGATATGACGATGTAAGACGATTGAGGTTACAGGTTTCTTTGAGATCTGTAACCTCTAATCTCTTGAAAATGGCGTTGGGATGTGGTATAATATAGGAAATAATATTCTCAGGGAGATATAGCATATGGATTTTTATAAAGTTATAGAAAATAGAAAAACGGTGCGAGATTTTGAGCAAGCAACTATTTCCACGGATACATTTGAGAGAATTATCTCCGCAGCTTTGAAAGCACCGACAAATGACCATATGCGTGATTGGCACTATATCATCGTCCAAGATAAAAGAGTGATTGCAAAATTGCTCGATATTATTCCAAAAGGAATTTCTGATGAAGATATGGACGCACTGATAAAGGATTGGAATCTGAGTGATAGCTTGCAGCAGGAATGTTACAGAAATGCAGTTCCGAAACAGTATCGGATGTTGTTTGATGCTTCTGCAATTATTATTCCGTTGTTAAAGCAAAAAGTTGATTTGCTCCATCCAGATAACATCTCTCATCTTAATGGATTTGCTTCCATTTGGTGTAGTATCGAGAACATATTCCTTGCCGCGACTGCGGAGGGTTATGCTTGCAATTTACGAGTGCCGCTTGGAAATGAAGCAGAGTACACAAGAGGGGTACTTGATTTCCCGAACGACTACTTTATGCCATGCTTCATTGGAATCGGTAAACCTCAAGAGAATGCACCTATCGTAAAACAGAAGAATATTGATATTAAAGAACGTATCCATTGGGATAAGTTCTGATCTTTCTTAAGGCAACACCGCACAATTGCCAAACGAGCCAAAATGTGATATAATAGAGACATGGAAAGACAAATGACGCTGGCAGAAATCAATGATGAACTTGGCGCAGCCAGAACCAATAAAAAAGAATTTTTAGGGAAACTTGAAGCAATCATACCATGGGAAACATTTCTTGAACTGATACAGCCGAGTTATTACAAAGGAGAACTTGGCGATAAACCATATGGTGACAGCGGATATATTGGAGCAAACAAGAGACCGGAAGCAATCAAGAAAAACAAAAATGGAAAAAAGATCAAGTACCTGATCAACAGACGTCCGTCATCCATCAAAAAGTTATCGAAGAGCGGTCAGTATGCCGCTAAGAAAAAGGAACATCAGAAATCATCCGTCCGCTGTAAGGTGGAACATGTCTTTGCAGTCATAAAAAATATTTTTCGGTATCGAAAGACCCGATACCGAGGTCTGCGAAAACAGACTGCTAAATTGAATATTATGTTCGCATTGGCGAATCTGTATCTGGCTGACAGAAAATCTCTGACAGTCTGATTCAGTGCACCCTTGCGATGGAAAATTGAATGTTTCCCTACGCACTCAGCTTTTTGCTGGGCGTTTTTATTTGTAGGTGGAGATTATGCGGTGGTGCCCTAGAAATATTTGCGGTTTCTTTTGTTGCTGATTCGATCAGAAACATCATAGATGCCAAAGCTAAGGCAGAGGCTTTTTGTTGCCAGAATGGGTCGACATTTGAGGCTTTGCGTTGCAAAGCGGAAATACTACTAATAAAATCATTCATCATATCAATAGATTTATCTCTGTTCCCGTTGTGGTACAGATTATAGATCATGGAGAAGGGGTTCCACCCATCGCCGCACTGAAAATTTCTATAATCAAGTACGATGATGTTATATCCTTGCTTTTGAGCGGCTGATGCTGTTCTGGCGTACAGTTCACCTTTTGGATCAGTACAAACAAAGCTTTCTTCCGCATGAATGATCATGTTAATTATTGGCAATATCAGACAACGTGTCTTTTTGCTGCCTGTTGAACCATAGATTAGAGCGTGGTTATCATCTGCGTGTACATACGCATTCTTCCCATCACTCATGATTGGCAAACCACAAGTTTTGCATTTTGTCTTGGAAAGATCAAGATTAACTGTAGTTTTCTGAATTTCTTCAGCCGATGCCCAGCCAGTTTCACGGCTAATGTCTATATAGAAGTCTCTTTCTTAGCACTTGATTCCAGAAATAAATGGTCTGAAAGGTAACGTATATACGCCTGTTTGAGTACTTTACGGTTATGCTTTTTACATGAATGATTCATCATTTCCTCGCACAGAAGCTTAACCCGATTGAATGAAAAATCCTCCTTAGCAATGTCTTCTACAACACCTGCAAAGTGATCTAATATTGAATCAGGAACCTGGCAGGAATTTAATTCAAAGCAGGATTTCATATAGGGAACAAGGATCTCATGATGGAATAAGTTGATTTCAGCACGCTTTATATGGAAGTACTCTGCCAGCTTTCTATACATTTGTTCCGCATGATGGTGCTGTTTTTTGGTGATGCCGAAAACAAAGTACAAACCTTCATTGTGATCATGAAGGTACGCAAGGAATGCATCAAGATATTCAGCATCTTCCTGACCGCACCATTCGGAAAGATCAACTGCGACAAGCCCTTTGAAATCTCCATGAAATCCTCCTGCATCCTGTAATTCATATACATACTGATGTAACTCATTGAAATATGTTGAGGGTTCACAGAATCTCAGATTGAAAGTAAACACTTTGCGTTCTGTCAGAAACTTAATACTTTCATGCTTCTCCAGTTCTTTTGCTACCATCTCCAGGAAAGGCAAGCAAAGCGGCTCCCGTGACTCTATGAAAAGAAACGGAGGAGGGCTCTTGGTTGCCTGTTTCAAGAATTTACAGAGATCAATAAAGCTTTTACAAATCATTGTGATTCATCCTTTCAAATTTTCTGTGCTTCACTATTATTTACATCATCTAAAAATAAGACGTGTTCGCTTTCTACATATCATATCAGATTTTTGAAAGCGACTCAACGATAAAAAAGAAACAATACTCATACAAAAACTACAGAATCCCATTAGAAATCGATGCTAGTACTACATTACAGACAAAGCAACTCAGATATAGAAACAACATTATCCCACATTGGAAGTACACTTTTAACATGGTCGGTCACAATATAGAGATGGTGGATGTTGTTTTCATTATGTCGTGAAATTTTTTGATCAGGCTTTTCATCTGTTCCGTTGTTGAAGCCACGTTATAGTCTAAGCCAGCAGCTAGTTCAAGAATGTATTTTTCAATTACTGTCTTTTTACAGAGCAGAACTGCTTTTTCTTGATAGAATACTTCTACATTACCATGATTCTTTTGCAATAAACAATCAGCACAACCTAGTGTAAGTAGAGCCTGTTGACACTATTTCAACCACATGAAAATACAAGCAATCTGAACAAATGACAAAAAGATTAAATCGAGCTTATCATATCTGGTACACACTCTACGAAACGCTTTCAGCCACCGAAACAGTCTTTCAATAATATTTCTTTGTTTGTATAGTTCGTGATCATATTTCCATGGAATTATGCGATTTTTCTTTGGCGGAACTATCGGCTCATGTCCGAAAGAGCGACAGAGTTCTCGGGTTTTGTCACCCTCGTAAGCTCTGTCCATCAAAATTGGAATGCCTGAATAGTTATCTCCTATGTTTTTGATTGAGATTCTGCCTTGTGGTGCATCGTGACAATCTCCTCCGGATAGGTGCATTTCAACGATGACCTTGTCATTTGCGGATACCACGTGAAGCTTGGTGTTCCATCCGCCTTTTG
>CAYXBP010000019.1:0-36999 GCA_964463355.1 uncultured Ruminococcus sp.
AAAATCATTGCTTTTTCTCTTTTTTGCCTATTGACATTTCACCGTAGGACTCCTTAGCCCTTTGTATAGCTGTATTTATAGCCGTACTTTTTCTGATTAGCCCTGAGCCATTTGTTGACAGCATCGTTGTAGTCAGCGCCCTTAAGAGTAGCCGTGTTAATAGCCTTGACAAAACCGGAAGCGTTGAAGTGCGTCCCTTTTACGAAGCTATATGTGCCTGCGTATTTAGCACTATCTTCGGACCGTCCTTTTGTACCGCTTACTGCAACAATGCCTTTTCGAGTACCGAGAGCGGTATTTACCACATCCTCTTTGGAGAACGTAGGCCAACCGCCTGCCGGATGGTTATGTACTGCGATTTCCGTACCATTTCCGCTCAACCCTGAGATAGAGCCTGCGTTACCGTGTAAATATTTCGTTGTAAAGCCCTGTGCGTCAATAACAGCACCGTGTTCAATATCCGCATCACGGTGTGTATCTGCAAAGGCTTTCAGCATATCGTTATAACTGCGATTGACGCTGACCTTCGTATTCATACGAGCGGGAAAATCCGCTGTGGTTTCGTCTTTTCCACCGCCGCCACCGGAAGACGGCCATTTACCGCTGAAGCCCATACCTGAGCTGCCACCTCTGCCGCCGTTATCAATCGGAAACACGATTTCAGCCCAACTTGATACGCGCTGTTCAAGTGTTTTGCCGTTGATCTCATAAGCTAAAGCCTCATCAAGGCTCTTAAAAGTGGCAATGATCTGACCTGTACTCATATCGTACAGCTCAAGCGGATTTCGGAATAAGATCACCCTGTCTGTGGCGTAAACGCCGTTGAGCTTATTAAAATCGTGCTTGAATTTGTCTATATGCATCTGTGTTTTCACCTCTCTTATTTTTGGGTATAAAAATACCGCTGACTGAAAAACAGCCAACGGTTAATGTATGATATAAAAATAGGGCACATTTCTGCACCCTATGCAAGCACCCGGATTTGCACCGGAGTTTCCGCAAAAACGGCGTTGTCCTCCTGAACCATAACTTGCACTATTTATTATACCATAAATCTGGAAAAGGTCAAGTAGGAGAATATCACACTTGACGGTTCTTGAAAATCATGGTACAATATAGAAGAAACAATTCAAAACGTAAGGCACGAAAGGATACACCCATTATGAAGCTACTTGTTGTCGATGGAAACAGTATACTCAACCGAGCTTATTACGGCGTTAAGCCCCTGACCAATCACAAAGGCATTTATACCAATGCCGTTTTCGGTTTTTTTAGTATCTTGCTGAAAACCATCGCTGAATACCACCCCGATGGCGTTGCCGTTGCCTTTGATTTACCCGCAAAGACTTTTCGGCATAAGGCAGTGGAAACCTATAAAGCAAATCGCAAGGGTATGCCCGATGAACTCGCAATGCAACTGCCATATACAAAGCAGATTCTAACAGCAATGGGGCACACGGTCATTTCCTGTGAGGGTTGGGAAGCAGATGATATCCTTGGCACACTTTCGGCAAACTGCGCAAAAAACGGTGCTGAATGCATTCTGCTGACGGGTGATCGCGATAATTTGCAGCTGATCAACCAAAATGTAAAAGTCTGCCTTGCAAAAAACCACGAGCAGGTACTCTATGATGCTGCGCTGTTTTACAACGAATACGGCTTTGAACCGATTCATCTGATTGATTTAAAAGCATTGATGGGTGACAAATCTGATAACATTGCGGGTGTGACAGGCATTGGCGAAAAAACTGCAAAAACGCTGATTCAGGAATATACCACAGTGGAAAACATCTATCAGCAACTGCCAAAACTCAAGCTAACACCCTCGGTTCGCCACAAGCTGGAAACAGGCTATGAGGATGCAATGCAGAGCAAATTTCTTGCTACTATCGTCACCGATGCGCCTATTCCCGATGATCTGCAATTCTATTTGCCGAAGGAACAGGATCAACAGACGCTTTCCGCTGTACTGACGGAGTTAGAACTGTTCAAGTTAATGGATCGACTGCAAATCAAAGCCTCAGCATTGCCAGACACTGTGGAGAACCGCCCAAAGGAACTTCCGCTACCCATCGAAAAAAGTATCTCAACTGAAGAACTGGAGCAGCTTTGCAGCTGCGAGGAACGCACAGTGACATTTCTTTACCGTGACAAGCTGCTCTACCTTGCATGGGATACAAGCATGAGCCTGATTCTTGACTCTGACAGCCAGAATGCGTTTTTCGCATCGGCTGTGAAAAAACAAACCTTTGATGCAAAGCCTGTATATCGTCACTGCGCCGAACAGGGCTTCTCTCTTTGCAATCTCACCGATGATGCGGTGATCTGTGCATATCTGCTGAATCCTTCCTCCCCTGAATACACAATCGAACGTCTGTGCGCGACTATGGGCATTGCCTATCCCGATACATTGGCTGCATATGCAGATATCGCCATTCTGCCAACACTCACAAATGCCCTGCTGGATGAGATTCGCAAACAGGAAATGGAACCGCTCCTGCGCGACATTGAGATGCCACTGGTGGAAATCTTGGCGGACATGGAAACCGTTGGTGTACGCGTTGATGCGAATGGTGTACGGGATTTCGGTGAAATGCTAACGAAAGAGATCGGGCAACTGGAGCAAGAAATCTATGAAATGGCAGGGCATAGCTTCAATATTCTTTCGCCAAAGCAACTAGGAATCGTTCTCTTTGAAGAAATGCAGCTACCTGCGGGCAAAAAGACAAAAACTGGATGGTCGACCAACGCAGAGGTTCTGGAGGGATTGCGCGACCAAAACCCCATTGTGAACGCCATTTTGCAATACCGGCAGCTCAACAAGCTCAATTCAACTTATGTTGAGGGGCTGCTGAAAACCGTTGCTCCCGATGGACGTATCCACACATGCTACCGCCAAACCGAAACACGAACAGGGCGTATCTCCTCTACCGAACCCAATTTACAAAACATTCCTGTACGCACTGAATTGGGTCGGGAAATGCGAAGGTTCTTCATTGCGGCTGACGGACATACGCTGTTGGATGCCGACTACAGCCAAATTGAGCTGCGATTGGTGGCACATCTTTGCGGCGATGCGAATATGCAAAGAACCTTTGCCGAAGGCAGAGATATTCACCGCACCACCGCAGCACAGATATTGAATCTGCCTGAAGAGATGGTTAGCAGGGAAATGCGCAGTGCGGCAAAGGCTGTGAACTTCGGTATTTTATATGGCATCAGCGCGTTCTCCCTTTCTAAAGATATCGGTGTATCTGTTGCAAAAGCAGATAGGTACATCAAGGATTATCTGCGATCCTTTCCAGGGGTACAGACATTCATGGAGCATACCGTGGAACAAGCTAAGGCAACTGGATATGTTTCCACCATGTTTGGCAGAAAACGCCCTGTGCCCGAACTAAAAGCATCCAACAAGATGGTACAAGCTGCCGGGAAACGCATTGCCATGAATACTCCTGTTCAGGGCAGTGCGGCAGATATCATTAAAATGGCAATGGTGCGCGTCTGGAAGAGACTCCGTGACGAACTTCCTTCCGCACGGTTGATTTTGCAGATTCATGATGAACTGATTGTGGAAGCGCCTTTTGCAGATGCAGCTCTAGCTGCAAAGATCCTGAAAGAGGAAATGGAACAGGCTTGCAAGATTTCTGTTCCACTGACGGTCGATGTGGAGGAGGGTACCAGCTGGTATGATGCCAAAGGCTGAGTTTTCCATTGATCTGATGGGAGAAGGGACAGTTGCCGATGTAGCACGCATTGCAGCGGTTTGCTTTTCCATGCCATGGTCGGAGGGGGCTTATCATCGCGAGTTACATAATCCGCAAGCCCTTACGTTGGTAGCTGCGAATACCATTGCAGTGCTGGGATTCGTCAACTGCGGCTTTGTTGCAGATGAACTGACGATCAACGCATTGGCGGTATTACCACAATATCGTCGCATGGGAATTGCAAAATCCTTAATGGATGCGGTATTTGCATGGACGAAAGAGATCTGCAAAATATGCTATCTTGAGGTACGCGAAAGCAATCTTGCGGCGCAGAAGCTCTACCAGAATCTAGGATTCGTTCAAAACGGGTACCGTGCTAATTACTACCAACAACCAGCTGAAGCCGCGGTACTCATGATGAAAACGCTGTAAAAATCGCCGTAGGGGAAGAATAATCCCTTACGGCGTTTTTGATTCCTGTGCAATATGAACGACAATATCTCAACTGGATTGATACACAACAGAAAGCGACCAGTTTTGTATCACATAGAAAGCAGCTTGTTCAAAAAAAACGAGTACGACATATGCCGTACTCGTTTTTTTAATGCACAAAAGAGCCAACTCAAAGCCCTGCAAGAAGCTTCAAAATGGCAACGGCATCGGAAGCATCAACGTCGCCGTCAGCAGTAAAGTCAGCATTGACAAGACCTACATCCGAAATAACCGCATCATCATCCTCGGCGAGGAAACGGTTGAGCAAGATCACGTCATTAATCTTTACATTGCCATCACAGTTGACATCGCCCAGCTTGGTTGCTTCAACCTTCTGAGAATCGGTCGTGGTGGTAGTGGTATCAATAACTGTACTAGTTGTAGTAGTCGTTGTTGTCGAAGAAGTGGAAGTACTGGTACTCACTTCGGCATACGCCTTGAAGTCCAGCTGATCCTGATCCTGAACGACCATATCGGAAACGGCGTTATCCCATTTTGCGTAGTAATAAACTTCAAGTTCCACGGTTGCAGCCGCTGCTGGAACGGTCAGGGTAAAGCTGGAACTGCCTGTGCTGTCAAAATCCGCAGCTGTCCAGTTTCCGCTCATCCATTCGCCTTTGGCGTTGTCCCAATAGCCATAACCGCCGTTGATCTGCGCGCCTGTTACGCCGCCAGTAATCTTTACGGTGATTTCTGAAGCGCCTTGGTTGGTGATGATCCATTTCTTTTCGTTCTTTGCAATGGAAAGCTCCACTTCTTCAGTATTGGTGCCGCTTTCAATGGTAGTAGATGTAGATGTAGTCGTGCTGGAAGTGGTGGTGCTTGTGCCAGGCTGTGTCGTTACGGGATTCGTATTAACACTACCAACGCCCTCGATGGTGCTATCCAGAGAGCCTGTACCATACTGCTCATATAATGCAGCTGCAAGACCAACGATTGCTGCATTGTAATCGCAGGCAACCTCATTGGTAGTATAATTCTGAAGGCTATCCTCATAGGTTGAGAAATCGGAGCTGGTAGGTCCGCCAACCAATGCGCCTACCAGAGTATGGCTCTTGGAAGGATGAACAGTGGTGGATTTGTTCATTTCATCATAGCTGTCATAACCCGATGCTGCTCTGTGGTGCGGGTTTTTGGGAGAATCACTGTTAAAGCCGACAATCATGTTCTTGCCGATGGAGTTATCGCCCAGAAGCATTGCGGTCTGACCCTTACACCATGTCGTATAATCATTGGAGGTATGCTTGGAAACAACCATTGCAGCCAACTGCAAGCCAGTATTCAGGCGGGCACTACCCCACTGCTGAATCGGAACAAATGCAGAACCGGTACAGTTCTTGCTGACATAGGAATTTGCCCATTTCCAATCCGCTCCAATTTCGGCATACAGGCAGGCTGCACCCAGATTCACATTATTCCAGCAATGGGTGTAATAAACCTCGCCCCACTGACGGTTATCGGTTGCAAAGTAGGTATCCATAAAGCTCTTGTACTGGGAATCTTTGGTTGCGATATACAGGAAACCTGCTGCCCATGCCTGATCGTCCTTATAATCCTCCGAACCATAGAAGCTTGCGGGACCATCGGTAGCAATGGAATTGTTCTTTGTAGAGAATTCATACAGTGCCTTTGCGTAGGTCAAATCCTCTTCATTGCCAAAGTTGATATAGTTGACTGCCAGCGCCGCGGCGTACTCAGCTGCAATATCGCTTGCGCTGTTGGTCGTCCAGTACATCTTTCTGACACCTGCTTGAGATTCCTGATTCTCTGGTTTACCCCAATAATTGTGATCTACATCGCCATCCCCTTTCTGATAAAGGAACTTGGAAACAGAACCACCGCTGAGAACAGTACTATCCTTAAAGAACTGACAGAAATAATCCGTGATGGTCTTCAAGTGTGAGGTAAGGCCAAGCGTATCATAAGAATCCTTGAACTCATAATAGCCCCAGCCGAGGGTTGCTGCGGTATAGCCCTGAGGCAGACCAAACATTGCGTGGTCACCAGCATCGTGGAATCCACCGTTGACTTCATCACCAGTGTGGCAATCGCCGCGCCAGTTCAGAGCAGTGTTCTCGCTGACCTGCGAACCGCACATATTGGCATCATAAAAATACATAGTGTATTGCAGGAGTTTTGCATAGTTGTCAGTATCTGCCGCCGATGCTGACATGGATGTTGCAGCTGGAACCGAAAGTGCGCCTGCCAGCACAGCTGTGCTGAGCAAAACTGCTTTCGCCCGCTTCATAAAGGAATGGTACATGGAATTAGCCTCTCTTTCATTATTTTCCCACTTTTTAATATCGGCACAAACACCGACAAATACATTATACCAAAAATTTCTGCCTATATATGTACATTTCATGAACGAAATATGAACTATTGGTTTTCGCCTGTAGAAAAACACATCCGATTTTTAGTAACTTCGCCGAAAAAGGTGTTGAAAATCAAAATTACAATTTTATAAAACAGCAAAAAGCAATTTTATCATAGGTGTATTCCTTCTGTAAAACCCAGTTGGCATTTCTGCAAAATAGCAATTGCAATTTGCAACATTCTGTGCTATAATAGATGAGTATGCCATACAGAACGGAGGAAAAGCTTTTGGCAAATCAAAAAATCAGAAATTTCTGTATCATTGCACACATTGACCACGGTAAATCGACATTGGCAGACCGCATTCTGGAAAAAACTCAGGCCGTTGCCATTCGCGATATGGAAGAACAACTGCTCGACAACATGGATATCGAACGTGAACGTGGCATTACCATCAAGGCAAGAGCTGTGACGCTCAATTACACTGCATCGGATGGTGAAACCTATTTATTCAACCTGATCGACACGCCTGGTCATGTAGACTTTAACTACGAGGTCAGCCGTTCACTGGCTGCATGCGAGGGTGCGTTGCTGATTGTTGATGCTTCACAGGGCATTGAAGCGCAGACACTTGCCAACACTTATCTTGCTATTGAAGCGGATCTTGAACTGATCCCAGTCATTAACAAAATTGATCTGCCTTCCGCTGATCCTGAGCGCGTAGCGCAGGAGATCGAATCTGTAATTGGTATCCCTGCCATGGATGCCCCTCGTGTTTCAGCAAAACGCGGACTCAACATCGAAGAAGTGCTAGAACGCATTGTAACGGATATTCCTGCGCCCTCTGGTGATGAAGATGCCCCTCCACAGGCTCTCATTTTCGATAGCTACTATGATCCATACAAGGGCGTTATTATTTATGTGCGCCTGAAAGAAGGCACAATTCGCGCAGGTGACAGGATCAGGCTGATGGCAACTGGCGCAGAATTTACCGTGGTGGAAGCAGGCGTTATGGGTGCAACCGAACTGGTCAGCACTGGCATTCTTCGCGCTGGTGAGGTGGGATATCTGACCGCTTCTATCAAAAGCATTGGGGATACACAGGTGGGCGATACTGTTACACTCGCGGATCATCCATGCGCTGCGCCCTTAGCAGGCTACCGCAAAGTAAGCCCGATGGTTTTCTCTGGCATTTACCCCGCGGATGGTGCCCATTATAATGATCTGCGCGATGCGCTGGAAAAGCTACAGCTCAATGATGCTTCCCTCACCTTTGAACCAGAAACCTCCATTGCACTGGGCTTCGGTTTCCGCTGCGGATTCTTAGGATTACTGCACATGGAAATCATTCAAGAACGTTTGGAGCGCGAATACAATCTTGATCTGGTTACAACTGCACCATCTGTTATCTACCGCGTAACACTGACCAATGGCGAGGTAATGATGATCGACAACCCCTCCAATTATCCAAATCCTGCCAACATTGCAGATGCCGAAGAACCCATGGTCAAGGCGGATATTCTTGCGCCTTCCGAGTATGTAGGCAGTATTATGGAGCTTTGTCAGGAACGCAGAGGCGTATTTAAGGATATGCAGTACATTGACGAAAATCGAGTGAATCTCCATTATATTCTTCCGCTGAATGAAATCATCTACGACTTTTTTGATGCCCTGAAATCCCGCACAAGAGGGTATGCATCGCTGGACTACGAACTTGCAGGCTACGCCTCCTCCAAGCTTGTGAAGCTGGATTTTATGCTCAACGGCGATATTGTAGATGCACTCTCCTTTATTGTACACGCAGACAAGGCATACAACCGCGCGAGAAAAATTGCAGAGAAACTCAAAGAGAACATTCCACGACAGTTGTTCGAGGTACCCATTCAAGCTGCCATTGGCGGGAAAGTCATCGCCCGTGAAACGGTAAAGGCTTTGCGCAAAGATGTTCTTGCCAAGTGCTATGGCGGCGATATCACCCGTAAGAAGAAACTGCTGGAAAAGCAGAAAGAAGGTAAAAAGCGAATGCGTCAGTTGGGCACGGTCGAGGTGCCATCGGATGCATTTATGGCGGTTCTCAAGTTTGATGAATGATCCAAACCGGAAAGGAAATTTCTATGAAGCACCAATGTCCTCACTGCGGAGAAAAAACGTTTTCTCCCCTGCAAAAAGCACTCTGCGGCGGAATGTCCTCTGCTGGCAGGCCATGCCCAAAATGCGGCTTTCGCGCCGTGAACGGGAAGCTTGTGCTGGTAGTCAATTCCGTTACGCTGGGGGCTGCCATGGTCATGATTTTTATTACCTATTTCACCCATGACAGCACAATGGATCTGCTGTTATTTGGCGTACTGCCCTTAGTGCTTGCATATATCTTTAACTTTGTCTTTAATATGTTCGTGGGCAAGCTGATTCCTGCCATTAAGCGCGCATCATGAAGGAAAACTGCCCTGTCGGTATTTACATTCATGTGCCGTTTTGCGCCAAAAAATGCCCCTATTGCGATTTCTATGCACTCCCCTACCGCAGAGATACCGTTTCTGCCTATGTAGATGCACTCTGCCGTAACATTGCAGCACTGCCAGTTTCCCTCAAAGCAGATACTGTTTATTTCGGTGGTGGAACACCCTCACTGCTCAGTGGTGAAGCATTACTACACATTTTGCAACTTCTACGCAAACATATTAATATTACGCCAAATGTGGAAATCACGCTGGAAGCAAATCCCTGTACCATGACCCTGAAAGCTTTGTCAGCATGGAAAACTGCCGGGATCAATCGGCTTTCAGTGGGGGTACAATCTTTCGTAGATGCCGAATTGGCACAGCTTGGAAGAAATCACACGGCACAAAAAGCAGTTTACGCCATAGAAAATGCCGCACAAGCCGGGTTTGAGAATCTCTCTCTTGACTTGATGCTTGGCACACCACTGCAAACCGCAGATTCCCTTGCAAAAAGCATACAAACGGCACTTTCCCTGCCCATCACCCACTTATCGGCATATCTGCTGAAAATTGAGGAGGGCACGCCTTTCGGGCAATCACCACCTGCGGTCGCAGACGCTGATACCGCTGCCGACTATTACACGCAGCTTTCCTTGGCAATGCGTACAGCAGGATTTGTTCACTATGAGATCTCCAATTATGCAAAACCTGGCTGCGAAAGCCGCCACAACTGCAAATACTGGCTCTGTCAACCATATATCGGATTAGGAGCTGCGGCACATAGTTGCTATCAGGGCAAACGCAGTTTTGTTTCCAATGATATACGTGCATTTATAGCTGCACCACTGCAAATGGAACAAGAAGAATCTCCTGTTGCTTGCGACGAGGAAGAACGGATCATGCTTGGATTGCGGCTTTCGCAGGGCATATCTCCTGATGATTTTCCTCACAAAAAGGAACATATTCTTCAAAAAGCTGCACCATTGATACCGCGATATCTCACTTTTCACAATGGGCGACTTGCACTGACAGAAGAAGGTATGCTTGTTTCCAATGCTGTAATTGTCCATCTACTTGGTGATTGATTTGCCCCGATATCACAGATAATGTAATCCCTCTTGCTATCAACAAGAGGGATTTTTCCATGAAATGGGATTTGCCCTTTTTTTGATTTCAAACACGCGAAACGCACCGTATGAATCGGCTTTTTTCAATATCTGTATGAAGAAGATGCCCGAAAGTCGAACACCCGTGAAAAATGAAGCATTCTTAAGAAATCAATCGCAAAATGGTGTTTTTTTCAAAATTCGATTCTCAGTTCGCGCTACGGAGACTTGCGTATTTTTTCTAAATATGGTATGATAGAAACATGGAACGCAACAAGGTTCCAAAGTTTTTCAAACAGAAAGGGTTTTAATCATGGCACAGAATGTATTTACAGGCAATCTTCCCAGACGCGCAAAAAAAGGTATGAGAATCGGCAAATATATCGGCATGGGATGCGCGGCGGTCGCTGCAATCGTTTTGTTGGCTTCTTCTGCGGCAGTCGTACCTGCTGGTCATACAGGCGTTGTCGTGACCCTTGGTAAGGTCAGTGAGAACACCATGCCCGAAGGTTTCCATTTCAAGATTCCTTTTGTACAGACCGTTGAGCATGTCAGCAATCAGATCCAGGTATACGAGGTCGATGCACCTGCCGTTTCCAAGGATTTGCAGACCGTGAGCAGCACGATTGCGGTCAACTATCGTGTACAGTCCTCTGCATCGGCAGATATTTACCGCAATATCGGTGCTGATTATCAATCTGTGGTACTGATGCCTGCTGTCCAGGAAAGTGTAAAATCGGTGACAGCAAGATTTACTGCGGAACAACTCATCACGGAACGCAGCGCGGTTGGCGAGGAGATCAAGGATAATCTTGCCGCAAAAGTGAGCGAGTACGGCTTGCAGATTGAGAAATTCAACATCGTGAACTTTGACTTTTCGGCAGAATTCAATGCTGCAATCGAGCAAAAACAGGTCGCTGAACAAAATTTGCTGAAAACACAGACGGAACAGGAACAGGCGATCGTCATTGCTGAGGCTGAGGCAAAAAAACAGGTCATTGCGGCAGAGGCACAGGCAAAAGCCATCATGGCAGAGGCGCAGGCACAAGCGGATGCCAATGAACTGCTGAATAATTCTCTGACAGAGCTTGTGCTGCAAAACAAGATGCTCGAACAATGGGACGGACAATTGCCTATGGTCAACGGTTCGGATTCCTCACTGTTGCTTGGGTTGGATGTCAATGAAGTGGCAAAGAAACAACCCACCAGCAGCACGCCCACTGAATGACCTGATGAACCAAAGATCAAACAACACTGGTTGACATCAATCCATACTTCGATTGAAAAACCCCGAGGCGGCTACTGCTTGCTGCTTCGGGGCTTTTCGTATTTTTATGGAATCCAATGGTGGATCCAGCGTATGACAAAACGTTTGCAAAACGGCATTTTCTGATACATGGTACGAATCAACGCATGGACAAAATCAACCTGCTCTGTCACTTCGTCCTGTGTCACACCATTTCGACTGAAAGCTGCTGCCATCTGGATTTCCACCGCGCGCTGCATTGCACCCTCGGGTAGATATGGGCAGATACGCTCTGCCATGCGTGCAAATGCTTCATGAGATTGCTGCGGCTGCCGAGTGACACCTGCAAATGCAAGCACTTTCAACAACAAAGCATAAGCTGCTCCGGCAGCTGAATTTGTAGCCGCGTGCGTCAGTTTTTGCTCACGGCGTATATACACCACATGATGCACCAAAAGGTACAATCCGAGGCTGCCGACGGTACAAAGCAGAATCAAGGCAATTATACAAAGCGTTTTTTTCCATACAGATTGCTCACGAGAAACAGTGACGATGCTGCCCGATTGTGTTGCAGAGGTGGTTGCGGTACTCTGCGACGACGCAGCAGAAGATATACTGGTTGCCATGCTACTGACAGAACTGCTTGTTGTCGTGATTACAGACGATGTTGTGTCACTTGTTCCTTGCGTATGTGAAGAATCCTCAGATGTACCGCTTTCAGTGAACTCAAAGGGCATCCAGCCATAGCCAGGCAGATACACTTCTGTCCATGCGTGACTGTTGGAATCCAGCACATCAATGAAATACAAGTTTGACTGCACTTGAAGATCTGCAAATGACACACCAATATCGGTGGGCAAAGTCTTCGCTATGCTTTCAGGCGATGTGGCATCATACTGCACACAATTCGCCTCAATATCCGAACCAAACAGCACATAGCCCGTGGCAAACCGTGCAGGAATCCCCATCATACGACAAAGCAAAACACCTGCCGTTGCATAATGCACACAATAGCCCTCTCCTGTTTCCAGCAGAAACGCTGAGGCAAAGTCATGCTGCTCATCAATGACAACAGGTGTCAGAGAGTACTCTGCCTTGCTATGAATATACGCACGGATGGCATAGAGGGCTTCCGCAGTATCGTTGTAAGAACGGGAAAAGAGGGCTGAAGCATCATTACGAATCGCATCCATATCGGCGGAATAAGGCAATTGCAAATCATTCTCACGCACAAAGCTGTCGTACCGTTTCCATGCTTCTTCAATTTCCAAACTGCTATCATTGGAGAAATAAAAATCCTGTGCGGTCGCGGTAGGATATGATACGCTGGAGAACAACGCATCACTGTTGGAGAGAAACTGTTGCTCAATTTGGCATTTTGGATAACCGTGTTCGTAGTTTTCCCTCACAACAAAGTCATACTCATACTGAAACATGGTATGATGATACAGCATACGATAGGTAGTGGGATATGGCTCGATATGCGTAAACCAGATGTTGGCAATTGGCTCTACTGCATTCTCTTCGGAAAGAGGTGCCTGTGGTACACATCGATTGCGTTGCATGACAGTTAAGCTCTCGCTCCAGGTATCATAGTTTTTTTGAGGCAATTGTTCCCAATCGGTGCCTGAATAAACAGAATAGGTTCCCGTTTTCAGATAAAGGCATTCGAGTGGCTCTGTGGATTCAATCCCAACCGAAAAAACGGTTTCATCGTTAAAAATGGGATTTCCGCGATTGGCAAGCATCGTAGCCGTATGCTGTTTATTCTCTGAAATGGAATGCTCTGGAAAATGCTCTGCGTCACTACTGTTTGTAATGGCATCCACCATATGTTTCCACTTTCCTCGCACACTCATACGAAGATCATGCGCCGAAGCGATTAGCGATTCATTCTTTGTGACCACACAGCTACAGGCACCCATCAGGATTACAGCAATCGCCAACACCCACGCAACAGCTTCGGTACGCATCAAACGGCGATTTGGTTTGGCAATCAGCTGGTTACCACGATAAGAAAATGTATGCCCTTCCGTTTTACGGTACTCAAAACGATTATAGCTATCGGTAATAACGAACATACCAACCAGATAGGCGATCCAGCAGAACACTGCCATAGAATTGGTATGCTGCCCGTTGAACAATCCAACGCCAAGAAACGCATACAACAACGCCACTGCCATGAAGGCTCTTGGACGATAGACAGTCAACAGGGTAACAACAAGGCTGACAAGGAATCCAAACAAGCAAAAACCAAAGGTCAGATATTGCGAGATGGAATAGGGTTCGTCAAAGGGCAGCCGTGTTGGCTCATAGTCTTTTTCCTGCACAGCGGCTGAGAGAAATCGTATCAACTCCGTGATGGCAATGCTTACTTCTCTGCTATGACGCAATAGTACAATCAGCAATAACATGATTGCCAAGGTATTGCAGAAAACGACAGCACGATGCTTGATCAGTGCCATCTCGGAAAAGAACAATGTACAAATCACGAAACACGTGTAAAAAATCCCCATATGAATCGGGACTGTCATAAAGCCGAACAGCATCGCAAAGCTGGAACATGCCCCAAGCAATGCAAGTGCTGTACGCAAAAGTCCACGTGACAGCGCATGACCCTCCTGAACGGACACAGTGGCGGAATCATGCAGTGTGATACACCCTGCGGCAGGTTGGTTTTTCACTTTGTTATGTGGATGTTTCTTTGCCATGCTGCTCCACCTCCGTTTGGGTATCCTCCGCAATTATCACAGGACAACACAGAAATCCAACATCCTGCGGCAGCTTTTCTGGCTGCGCATTGCAAATATACAACACCAAGATACGGCATCGCATTGCCAACGAACTGAGAAACGCCACGGTTTTCTCATCGAGAAATGCTGTACAATAGATCAAATGGGCAGCACACAGCTGCTCCAAACTGAAAACGGCAGCTGTGTTTTGTAGATACGGTACAGAAGATAGCATCTCACGCAGAGAGAATGCCAACTGTTCGGGTGTATTTACCAGAAATGTATCGCTGCTTTCTGCTTCCATAGGCTGCCACCACAAATAATGCGGTTTTTGTTCACGCAGCAGCTGCTGCGACATGGACACACACAACGACAAAACATGGTGCAATCTCATACTGCTTATCATATCACTGCCACAGCGACGATAATCTGCAAAAAGCACCAGTTTATCGTGCAAGGGCAGACTGAATTGTTTGATCATCATTGCATCGTTTTTGGCGGTAAGCTTCCAGTGAACACGAGAAAGAGGATCGCCCTCCGCATAGGTATCCACTGAGAAAATTTCTGAAGGATCATCACCCTTACAATGCTGCGAAAAACGCTCACCTGGCTCAAATATAATCGTATCCAGCAGAGTTGGCAGAGTGGGGCTGACATCAGCTGGCGGCAAAACCAACAAAGAAAAGGCATCCTTACAGGAGATGGAAAATGAAAAAAGTGAAAGTGGATCGTATAGCTTCATCTCTGCGAGGCGAAAGCGGATTTTTCCGCAGCAGCTCACGCTGAATGGCAGACGAATGCTCTGCGACGCACTGCCCATACCAGGCAGATGCAGAGAGAGCGAATGCTCCTCTTGCGTAATAGAATGAGAATACCGCAACATCACTGATACATGGTGGATGGGAATGGGACAGCGTGTGCAAATCCGCATCAATATCTGGAAATCGGCATTGGCGTTTACTTCTTTTGCCGTTGGCTCCATGCGAACGGTCAGGGTACGCTTTTGCCACATCAATAACAAACACAACAGCACCGGCAACAGCAAAGCGACAATCACCAACTGCAAAGAGAGCGTACCACGGTACATTACCCAGAACAAACACGCACCAATCAGCAACATAATATAGATGATTCGACTTTTGATCATTGCGCACTACCTTGAATATCTGGCATGGGTACTGAGGCGATTACCTGTTGCAGCACATCGGCAACAGTACAATGCTCCATATGCGCTTTGGGATGCAACAGCATACGATGCTGAAAAACATCACCAATGACAACGGAAACATCATCGGGAATGACGTAATCTCTGCCCCTTGCAAGGGCGATGGCACGCACCATTGCGCTCAGTGCCAATGTACCGCGGGGACTGATCCCCAACCGCAACATAGGATGATCGCGCGTAGCTGCTGCAAGCTTTGCAATATACCGCAAAATGGCATCATCCACATATACATCGGCAACCAGCCGCTGCATTGCCTGCAAGCGATCCGCATCTACAACCTGACGAACATTCTCCATGGCAATGTTTCCACTGTTGCCGCGCAGGATATTGACTTCACTTTCAAGATCAGGGTAGCCGATGCTCAGACAGAGCATAAACCGGTCAAGCTGTGATTCGGGCAGCATTTGCGTACCAACCGAGCCAACAGGATTCTGCGTTGCAATAACGCAGTGCGGCTTGGGCAATGTATGCGTGATTCCATCGACTGTAACGGCACCCTCCTCCATCAGTTCCAACAAGGCAGCCTGGGTTTTCGAGGAGGTACGGTTGATCTCATCGGCTAGCAGCAAGTTACAGAACGCCACGCCCGGATGAAACACAAAGGAATCCGTTTGCTTTTGATACATGGAAAACCCGGTGATATCACTGGGCAGCACGTCTGGTGTCAGCTGCACACGGCGGTAATCCAGACCCAATGCTCGCGCAAAGCCCAATGCGAGAGTTGTTTTGCCAACACCAGGCATATCATCCAAGAGAACGTGCCCCCCTGCCAAAATACTCATCAGCACCTTCAGCACAACGATATCTTTGCCGACAATCACCTTGCGCATTTCACACATTATTTCCTGAATACAATGGTATCCCTCACGATAGGTCATAGTGGAGGCATACGATACGGCTTGTTTCATTCTTTTCCTCGTCTTTCTGTACAGATTTGTAACACTGGTACGACATCCAAATGGATACATAATGGATGCTGCACAACAGGTACATCTTCGGAATCACCGCATAATCTGCATCTACAAACAAAAAGCATCTGGCAAAATACACGCATTGGAATAGATTGTTCATTTCTGCCAGTTTCGTTTTTCTTTCTTTTTCCCTATTTATAGTATTGTATCACATTTTGCAAGTTTTTGCAACTGTGCAGTGGTATCATTATTATATCACATGGACAAGTATTTTTCTGGCGAATCAAGTCGAAGCGGTTAAAAAATATGAACAGAAGAAAAAAGCTGTCATAGATTTGCCCGAAGATAGGCATAATTCATGCAAAATCACAAAAAAGCATAGGTGGAATTGACATTCAGTGCAGTTTGTGTTATATTAGATGTATGAATGTTGGAAAGAGAGGTCGATGATTCCATGAATATCTGGCACAACATCAGCCCCAAGCGTATTACGCCCGATGACTTTGTTGCGGTTATCGAAATTCCAAAGGGCAGCAAGAATAAGTATGAGCTGGACAAAGAAACTGGTCTGATCAAACTGGATCGCATCTTGCATACTTCAACCCACTACCCAGCAAATTATGGGCTGATCCCCCGCACCTATGCCGACGACAATGACCCGCTGGATGTGTTGGTCATCTGTTCTGAAACACTGTTTCCCATGACTCTGGTACGCTGCTACCCCATTGGTGTCATTCGCATGATTGATCAGGGCAAGCACGATGACAAGATCATTGCCATTCCCTTCGATGATCCCAACTACAACTCCTACACAAATATTGATGAGCTGCCCCCACACATCTTTGAGGAGATGGTACACTTCTTCTCCGTTTACAAGGAACTTGAAAAGAAATCTACCAACGTGAACGAATTCGGTGATGCGGAAACCGCGCGCAACATCATTCAGCAGGATATCAATAACTACATCGAACAGTTCTGCAAATAAAGCCGTACCTTCAGCCGTAGGATCTGCGGCCTGAGATATTCCCCAAACCGGCGCGTTCGCCGAATGAAAAGAAATGTGGAAGGATGTACCAATTATGACGCTTGCAGCCAGTGATACGCTTTACCGCAAGAACCAATCCGTTGCACCCCTTGGCATTATTGCCATGCCCGGTGCTGAACAGCTTGGTCAACGAATCAACCAGTACCTCGTTTCATGGGCAAATGAAAACGGTATTCCCGACAGGAACTACCTGATCGACTGCGAATGCCCTCGTTTTGCTTCAGGTGATGGTAAGGGTTTGATCAAATCTACCGTGCGCGGCAAAGACTTATTCATTATTGTTGATGTCGGCAACTACAGCTGTACCTACAAAATGTTTGGCAAGGATAACGCAATGTCCCCCGATGACCACTACCAGGATCTGAAGCGAGTGATTCAGGCTGCTTCGGGTAAGGCGCACCGTTTGAATGTCATTATGCCGATTCTGTACGGTGGACGACAGCATCGCAGAAACTACCGTGAGTCACTGGACTGCGCTTACGCTTTGCAGGAGCTGGAAAGCATGGGCGTGGAAAACATCGTGACCTTTGATGCACATGACCCCCGCGTGAGCAACGCTGTGCCGCTGATGGGTGTTGACAACGTCATACCATCGTATCAGGTACTGAAAACCATGTTGCACACACTCCCCAACCTGGATATCACCGCAGATAACTTTATGGTGATTAGCCCTGATGAGGGCGCACTCAACCGTAATATGTACTATGCCACCATGCTGGAAGTAAATCTGGGTATGTTCTACAAGCGCCGCGACTACTCCAAAATCGTTGACGGCAAGAATCCCATTGTCGCCCATGAGTATCTGGGCAACCCCGTGGACGGTAAAACGGTTTTCATTGCTGATGATATCATCGCCTCTGGTGAATCCATGCTGGATCTTGCATCTTCTCTGAAGGCAAAGAACGCAAACCGTATTCTGGCATATGCAACTTATGCGCTGTTTACACATGGTTTGGAAAAATTTGATAAAGCTTACGAAGAGGGAATCTTAGACGCGGTATTCGGCACAAACCTCACCTACCGTATGCCAGAACTCCTTCAACGCCCCTGGTTCCATGAAGTTGATGTGACAAAGTACACTGCTTACTTCGTTGCTGCGATCAACCACAATATCTCCATCAGCTCGGTGATTGACCCCCATGAGAAAATCCGACAGCTGCTGGACGCAAGGCATTCCCACCTTGGATAACGGAAGTACATTGACGTTCTCCACAATGCATGGGGTACCTCTGTTGCACATCTACGGCACGCGCCAATGAAAATAGAATAGAAAGTTCAACGAGGGGAAAGCGGTCTTGTTCGCTTTCCCCTCGAAGTATATCCCATGAGGTGTTTCGCTGCCTGCTGCATCGGCAAACCTTTGCAAAGACTTACGCGAAGCTTCAATAACAGCTTTTGCAACAGAACAGGCAATATCATGAAAACGATATTGCTTTTTCTTTACACGACACGGGCGCAAAATCAATATTGCCGCTATTTACATCAGCGCGAATACACTTAACACGCATAGCATCGCCAAAACGATACCGCTTGCCGCTGCACACTTCTGTAATGGTAAAATAGCCATCGTAATCATAATTCCCTGCCGGCAATTCTGTCAGGGATACCATACCCTCCACTGTATTTTGCAGCATCACATAGATTCCGAACTCGGTCAAGCCCGATATTACGCCATCAAATTCTTCGCCAAGATGCTGCTGCATATACTCTGCACGATAACACTCCTCACAATCACGCTCAACACTCTGTGCGCGCAGCTCCGCACGCGAACTTTGCTCTGCCGCGTCAACAACCATTTTCATAGTATTGGGCACCCTCTCCCCTGCAATCACAGACGAAATCATACGGTGAACGATCAAATCAGGGTAGCGGCGTATCGGCGAAGTAAAATGCGCATAATCTTTCAAAGCAAGACCGAAATGCCCCAAAGGTTCATGAGAATACGCTGCTTTTGCCATGGCACGCAGCACAAGATGATGCACGACCGGCTTCAACGAGTCTTCGGCAACGGCGGAAAGAATGGACGAATACATTTTGGGAGAAGGATTGTCTTCCACCTGTTGCGTGATGCCAAGCATCTGCAAGCTTTCATTCAGCCGCACCACCTTTTCCTCTGGGGGCTGCTCGTGAACACGATACACAAAGGGAAGATCGCGCGTACGTGCAAACTTTGCTGCTGCTTCATTGGCAAGCAACATACATTCTTCAATCATTTTCTCTGCTTCGCCGCGCACCCTGGGCACAATTGCCGCACAGACACCGTTTTCGTCTATGCAGAATGCGCTTTCTTCCGTTTCAATGCCTGGTGCGCCGCGCTGATTACGCGCTGCAAGACGAACCTGCAACAATTCACGCAAGATTTCCAACGAAGGCAGCACTGCTTGATATTTCTCAATTGTGGCTGCATCAGCAGTTTGGTTAATAATCCCGTTGATCTCACGGTAAACACCCTGCACAACAGATCGAATCACGGTTTTTTCAAAACGGTAAGAACGTATCTCTCCATTTTCATCAAGATCCATCAGCGCGGAGAGTGCAAGACGATCCACCTGCGGAAACAACGAACAGATCCCATTGGACAACGCTTTTGGCAGCATCGGAATGACCTGATCCGCATAATACACACTGGTACCACGGGCAAATGCATCGTGGTCAAGGGGAGAATCCCGTTGTACATAATGGGAAACATCAGCGATATGCACACCCAGCGCATAGCCGTTTTCAGTTTTCGCAATAGAAATAGCATCGTCAATATCTTTTGTATCTGCGCCGTCGATGGTAAAGATCACCTGTTCACTACCACGCAGATCCAGACGATGGCAAAGCTCTGTTTCGGAAATGCCCGCTTCATTCAATGCGACGGCATCTAGAGCGGCGGCATCGGAAAAGACAGTCGGTACACCACTGACTGCGATGACCGCTTGTGAGCAGGCTTTGGCGGTATCGCTGCTGCCCAAAACCGCATCTACACGAACAATATGCTCAGAATGCCGCCTACCGCGACGGACAACAGTTGCCAGCACCTTATCCCCTGCTGCGGCACCACAATCGGCAGCATTGACCACCGCCAGAGGCTGCTTACAAAGGGCATCAGGCAAAAAGCGGATCGTACCCATATCATCCACCACAAGCGCACCTGCCACGGGCAATTGGCTTTCTTCTGTGACGATTACGACTGATGCTTCCGGCGAATCTCTATGGGGACTTTTACCCAAGGGTTGCAGCAAGACGGAATCGCCAGGAAGCGCACCGTTCAGATTTCTGCCAACAACATACATCTCCTCGCCACCGGAATCAGGCAATGCAAAGCCATAAGTACGCTTAACGGTTGTGATTTTACCGCGAATCATGCCCACCGCTGCTGGTGACACATATCCGTTATGCTTTTTTGTAAGTTCGCCTTGTTTTTCCAAACGATGCAACGCCTCCGTATAAGATTCGTTGCCCTTGCCCCGGGTTCTTGCAGCAAGATCTTTTGCGGAAATCGGTTTGCTACCCGCTTTTTGCAAGAATGTCCGAATCACATTACAGAAATGCTGCACTTCCTGCTCGTTGAACGTAGTGCGCTGTGAAAACGTTCTTGTCTGTGTGCTTTCTCTGCGTGGCTGACGCGCAGACACGCGACGCTTTTGGGTTTTTGTTCGTTTTGCCATAATCTTTGCCGCTTGATGACGCGGCACTCCTTTCTGGGAAAATAAAACGCCCTGTATTCTCACGGAACACAGAGCGTTTCAGCAGCATCAGAAATACACGGGCACGATGGTCACAACCAATGTTGCAACAAAGAAAATAATTGCAAGCCACAGTGTCCACTTCTTAAGAATCGCTTCCTTGGTGCGGCCTTGATTCTTGCTGAACTGTGAATCATATGCAGAACCCGTGATGGCAGATGCCATATTCTGGTCAGTTTTCTGATCCTGCATCAGACCCAAAATCACCATCAGCACGCAAGCAATCAACAGGATAATACCACCAATAATCTCAACAATGTCCATAATCTTCGTTCCTTTCTACTCCATGCGGATATAAAATCCAATCATACATCCTCTCAAGTATAGCATATTTATTCGAAAATTGCAAGGGGTTTTGCAGAAAAAGTTGCGCTATGCGTTTTTTTATGCATATTAGATGAAGATTCTGTAAAAATCTCAGCGTGACCCTTGTACAAATGCAAAAAATATGGTACAATATCCGTTAGCAGGATAAAACGATCATCTACCAAAGGAGTTTTCAAATGATTGATTACAGTGGACAAGTTTGCATTGTCTGCAACAAGCCATTTACCGAACATGACGATGTTGTTGTGTGCCCTGAATGCGGTACGCCATATCATCGCGAATGCTACCATGCTGCTGGGCACTGCGTAAATGACGCTCTGCACCAAAGCGGCGGCAGTTGGCAGATTGAAAAACATCAACAACAAGAGGCTGAGAAGAAGGCAGCTCATCGGGCTGAAATGGAACAGCAGGCTGCACAGCGCGCCCGTGACGGTATGACGGATGTTTCGAACTCTCCCATGTACGACGGCTTCCGCATGAACAACGATCCCTGTCTAGGGCTTGACCCTGACGAACAGCTAGATGATGTAACCGTCAAGGAAATGACCTCGTTCATCGCCACAAACCGCTTTTACTACCTTCCGATCTTCCGCATGATGAAAGTCACTGGCAGAAAGCTTTCCTTCAACCTCACCTGTCTGTTCTTTCCGCAGTATTACTTTGCCAACCGCAAAATGTGGGCGATGGCACTCCTTTCCATCCTGCTTCGGTTTGCCATTGCTATCCCCTCCTCTTTGCTGGTTCTTTCCGAGCGGTTGGGCTTGACTTTCGAGTGGCTCGACACGCAATCCACACTTTTCAACATGATCGTTAATGTCACAAGCATTGCGGACCTCGCCTTTTCCATAATCTGCTGCTTATTCGGCAATTATTTCTACTACCGCTTTGCGCGGAAAAAAATCAAGAGCGTGAAAAAAGAAACGCAAGTGCCAGAGCAGCTTTATCCCAACCTGACAGAGGCAGGTGGCACAAGCGTAGGCAATATTGTTCTGGCGGCAGTGATCCAGCTGGCACTGACATTTACTTTTTCGCTGGCACTGTTTCTGCTATAACTACACCGCAACAAAAACCCGTACCGGATAACCGATACGGGTTTCTTCATGCTTCAACAGCGATGCTTACATGGCAGAAAGCGCAGAAGTATCTGTTGTTTCTTCCTTTGCATCGGCAGATGTTTCATCTGCGGCAGCAGCCAACGCGGCGAGATCGTCTGTTGCGGGTACAGCATCAGCGGCGGCGGCAAGTGCTGCAAGATCATCGACAGCAGCCTTTGCAGGGGCAGAAACTGGTGCCGATGCAGGTGCTGCATTCGCTTCTGCCTTCGGCTCATGCTTCTTCCCTTTTGCCTTGGAATCCTTTTCGGTGGCAGATTCCTCATCATCATAATTCTTTTCGTCGTAGTCACCCTCCAAGAAGCCGACAATCTTCATCTGCTTGACGGGGATACGCTTCAGGGGTGAATAGGTGAACTTCGGGCAGTGGTCAGTAGCATTGACCAGACCTTTTTTGGAACAAAGCACCATGTTGCCATCCTTGGCACGCTTACCAAATTCACAATACTCACAGCGAGGCTCAATCGACTTACCGAAATATTTTCCACCTTTGGAAAACACATCAAACAAACCCATTATGGTCACCTCAGTCTAAAAGATTTGAGTTCATTATAGCACATTTTTCTCAATTTGTCCAGTCTTTTTTTGAAAATATGGGAAATCCAGTGCAAAATATCAAAAAAGCAGGCAAGAAAGAACCCGTCTTCGACATGGCAAGCTGATTGGAAAAAACCTCCATACTGGTTGGGGATGGAAAAATCGGCAGCATCAGGTGACAGATGAGTGCGGCTAGCAATGCTGCCATGGTGCGTGTACACAACAATCTACAAAATGATACGGCACTTTCTCCAAGCGAAAGGCACTGGCAATGCACGCAGATTCCACCAAAGGTGATGCAAGCTGCAAGCAATGGCAGCAATACAGAATACGGTATTCCTGCACTGCATAGTTCTGCAAGATTGGTAATATCGCAAAGGGTATAAAACAGGGCTTTGGTGATATCTGGAGCAATGCCGATAAAGTTGCCTACCGTTTGCAGCAGTTGCGTTATACCGATTGTATCACACACAAAACGAATTACGCCAAATAACAGCACGGTTGCCGTGATACGCAACAAACTTTCCAGTGTTTGCTGTGCAGATTTCACCAGAGCAGAAACAGCAGATTGCTCTGACATTTTGCTGTTTTCCATTGGGGTATGCCACCCTTTACGGAGCGTTACTGCTGCAACACCCGCATTCGCTAGAATACAGCAGAGAAACAAAAGCCATCCTGCTTCAGGGCTGCCCAGCAATTGCGCTCCTGCAAGCCCTACCGGAAAAGAAGGCCCCGCCCCAAAACAGATTGCTGCATATCGTTTTGCATCTATAACAGAACATTTCCCATCAAAAACCATTTTACGCAGCATGAAGGCACCAATGGGGTAGCCTGCAATCTGGCTGAGAAAATATACGCCAAACAATGCACCATTCATTCCAAAGCGCGCCATCACCCGTTGCAGCAGATCAAGCCCACCCAATGATACCATCCATTGGCAGATCAGCATACCTGCATACAGAGATGGAATCAGATATTGCAGACAGTATCCCAGGCGTTGACACAAGATCACAGCGAGTTCCGCTGAACAGGTAGTAAGCAGAATCAGCAGTGCAAGACAGACCAGTAACAAAACACCGGGTTTACATTTGTATACAGCTGCAAACATGATGTACTCCCCTCTCTCCCTCATTTTTTGATTGTATGAATGTATGCAAACGCTGCATAGTTTCAGAACCTGCCCCATACATTGTAAAAGATACTTCACAAGGCTTACACGGGAGGATACTATGGGCGCAAAACTGCTGTTCCCGCACGATCATATTCAAATAATCGGCAATACTGATATTTTCTTTACGCCCTGCAAGCGTTTACTGGAATGCAGCGATATGCTGGTTCAGCTTCAGATGACAAAGCACAACATCGCAGTATGGGGGCAGAATCTGACTGCAACCGATTTTGGTGCCGATGGGCTGCACATAGAAGGTACCATTGCAACCATTGAATTCGATGGTGGCCTGCGATGAAACGATGGTCTTATATTCGATTTGAAGCAAGGGGCACAAATATTGCATCATTTCGTGATGCGCTGCGCAAAAACAGAATCCCCTGTATGCAGCAGGTTGTCAGTGGTGCAGTATATCACGGCATGATACACCCCACACACCGCAAACGTTTCTTTGCAATTGCAGCAGAGCATGATATCACGGTGAATATTACAGAGGAAAAAGGCTGGCGCGTATGGCTGCGCCCGATTCGTTTACGATACGGATTACTGCTGGGACTGCTGCCGGTGGCTGCTTTTTTTTGGTGGAGCAACTACACGGTACGCAGTATTGAAATCTACGGAAACGAACGCATATCTGATACGCATTTGCTGACGATCATGGAAGAAATCGGCATTTATCGTGGTGCGAAATACGCGGATATTGATTTTTCACTGGCAGAACAGTTGCTTCGATTAAAACTCTCTGATATTGAATGGATCTCTCTGCGGCACACAGGAGGTAGACTGGTGGTTACATTGGAGGAAGAAACCAAGGCTCCACCACTTTATAATGACCGCATTCCCACCAACTACATCGCAACGGTCTGCGCACAAATAACCGATATGAAGATATACAACGGCACGGCTGCTGTCGGCATCGGCGATGCCGTGAAAGAGGGCGATATCCTTATCAGCGGTGTGATGGAGGACGCACGAGGTATCACAAGGCTAAAACACGCCGATGGCGAGATTTGTGGGATCTACCAGGAAACACTCACGCTGTATCAACCCTTTTGTGTTGAAACAACGGTGAAGGGAAAAACATATACAGCAGAATATCTGGAATGCTTTGGCAAACGGCTTCCGCTGACAGTTGGATTTGAAGAACCCCATGACAGCTATATCTACACGGAAGAACCACGCCCTTTCACTCTGTGGAAACACACCCTGCCCTTTTGCCACATACGATGCAATTACACCATGCAGGAAACGACGATTGCTGTGTATTCAGCAGAGGAAATTGCATTGCTACAAAACGAAGAAGCATTGCGCTTTGAAAAGAATTTTCATGAAGCGGATACCATCCTCGGAAAAGAATGCATAAAAACTGTCGATGATTTGGGTATATCGCTGAAAATCAACTATGTTTTCGAGGGTGTTATCGGAAAAACAAGCGAAATTTTTGTGAAAATGCAATAAAACTATTCCTTTTTTAGGGCGAGTATGGTATAATGAACATAGAATTTTGCTATATCGCCGATATGGCACGAAAGGAGTCTGCTTTCTGCTGGGAAGCACAAGGATCAGATGGCAGAAAAAATCATCTATGCCGACAGCAATGAACTGATTGCTACGGTATTCGGCAGCTACGATTCACACATTGATATGATTCAGCGACAGTTTCATGTCATGATCATCAATCGTGGCACAGGAATCAAGATTAGCGGCGAAGAACCAGGTGTCACGCAGGCTGCCCGTGTATTGGACGCTCTCATCACATCGGCACGCAGCAACGGCACCCTCAACGAACAAACCGTACGATATGTCGTTTCAATGATCACTGACGGTGCTGCCGAAGACCTTCGACAGCTGACCGAAGATGCCGTTAGCGTGACGATTTCGGGTAAGCCCATTCGTCCAAGAACGGTCGGGCAAAAAGCATATCTCGATGCAATCACCAAGGATACCATTGTATTGGGCATTGGCCCTGCCGGTACTGGTAAAACCTATCTTGCCGTTGCCATGGCGGTAAAAGCACTGAAGGCGCATGAGATCAGCCGCATTATACTCACCCGCCCCGCCGTGGAGGCTGGTGAAAAACTCGGGTTTCTGCCCGGCGATCTGCAAGATAAGGTTGACCCCTATCTGCGGCCACTGTATGATGCGCTTTATGATATGCTGGGTGCTGAAAATGTTCAGCGCGACCTTGAGAAAAATATCATCGAGATTGCACCGCTTGCTTATATGCGCGGCCGCACGCTGGAAGAAGCGTTTATCATTTTGGATGAGGCACAGAATACCACATCTGAACAGATAAAAATGTTCCTTACACGATTGGGCACTGGCAGCAAAATGGTCATTACTGGCGATATCACACAGATTGACTTGCCCGACCCCAGACGCTCAGGATTGATTGAGGCGATGAAGGTACTCAAAAACATCAACGGCATTACCATCCATCACTTCTCCGAAAAGGATGTTGTGCGCCATCACCTGGTTCAGGATATCATTACAGCATATGCCAATTACGAGCATCAAGCAATCAAAGAAAGGAAGAAATCAAAAAATGGCTAAGTTGAAGGTTTATATTAAAGACGATCAAAATCAGGTAAAGATCCCAGTGGGTGTACGGTTGCTGATCCGCCGCTGCTGCCAGGCGGTACTCACCACAGAAGGCTTTAATAGGGATACGGAGATCAGTGTTTCTTTCGTCAACAACAGTGAAATCCGCGCGCTGAATCGCACCTGTCGCAATAAGGATTCTGTCACCGATGTACTGTCTTTCCCACAGAGTGAAGGCGATAAGGTGGAGATTAATCCCGAAAATGGCTTTGTGGTTCTGGGCGATATCGTCATCTCCATGGAAATGGCAATGAAGCAAGCCAATATGTATGGGCATCAGCTGGAACGCGAAGTGGCGTTTCTGACGGTTCATTCCATGCTGCATCTGTTGGGCTATGACCACGAAAAATCTCCGCTGGAACAACGACTGATGCGCGAAAAGGAAGAATCTGTGCTGGAAAAGTTGGGCTATGCCAGAGATACCAGTTATGTTGCACCTGGAGATAAAGACTAATGACTACTACATGCAAGCCTCAGCAGGATTCCAAAATTTTGTTTGCTGCCATTGCCGGCAGAACAAATGCTGGTAAATCTTCGCTGCTCAATCGCCTGATCGGCGAAAAAATTGCCTCGGTAAGCCCCAAACCCCAAACCACTCGTACGCGCATTACGGGTATTGTCAATCGTGAAGAAACGCAGCTCGTGTTTACGGACACGCCCGGGTTGCACAAGGCACAGACCCGCTTGGGCGACCACATGATGCAGGCGGCAAGAGATGCGGTTTCCGATATCGACTGCGTTATTTTTATGGCGGATTGCACCAGACCTCTCGGTGAACCCGAACGCGCTATGCTGGACAAGCTTTCCGCGCAGAAAGCAACGGTTCTGTTTCTCTACAACAAAATTGATCTGCTGACCGATATGACAAAACTCGCGCCGATGCTCACAGAAGTACAGCGCAGATGGAATCCATACACCATTATACCCATCAGCGTAACGCGCGATGATGGCATTGATTTGCTGATGAACGAGCTGATGAAGCTTGCCAAACCAGGGCCGCATTACTTCCCCGAAGATATGATGACCGATCAGCCAGAACGCGTGTTGGCAGCCGAACTGATCCGTGAACAGATGCTCTGCCGCCTGCAAGATGAGGTGCCCCACGGTATCGCTGTGGTAACAGAACAGTTCTCGGAGCGCGAGAATAAGGACATTCTGGATATCTCCTGCACCATTTATTGCGAAAAAGAATCTCACAAGCGTATTATCATCGGAAAAAATGGTGCAATGATCAAGAAAATTTCGTCTGCGGCACGCAAAGAGTTGGAGAACTTCTTCCGCATTCAGGTGAACTTGCAAACCTGGGTCAAGATCAAGGAGGACTGGCGCAACCGCGAAGGACTCATACACAGCTTTGGTCTGTTCGACAAATAGTATCTCAATTTCCATGTAAGAAATCAGCGAAACTGCAAATACTACCTCTATAGCCGCTTGGAAAGGAGGTAGTTTGGATGGAACAGATGCATCCGCAGCACAACGATGATCAGCTTGCCGCACACTGGACTGCTTTTTATCGCACAGGATCTGTCAAAAAGTATCTGCAATACCGCAACTGCGCAAGACAGGAGGAATACCCTTATGCTTCGTACCGTCAAGGGACTGGTGATACGGGAGATTGCTTACGGCGAGAACGACAAGATCGTTGATATTCTCACCGAAAACGGCGTCGTCACCTTCTGGGCGAGAGGGGTACGCAAAATCGGCAGCAAATATGCCGCCTTGACACAGTTGTTTGCTTACGCTGAATACTGTATGCGGCAGAATGCAAACCGCTTTTTTCTCGATAGTGCAGTGCCCATCTCGCTGTTTTATGGCATACGAAATGACTTGGAGGGGCTTGCTCTTGCATCATACTTCGCTGAATTGATCCAGAAAATCGCTACTGCTCAATCACAGCCGCAGGTCTTGCGGCTGTTCTTGCATTGTTTGCATTATCTTTCGGAACATACCAGACCCGTTGCATTGCTCAAATCGATATTTGAACTGCGGTTGCTCTCTGATATCGGTATGATGCCCGATGTGCTTTGCTGCCGTGATTGTTGCTGCTATCTGCCAAAAAAGGCATTTATGCGATTGCATGACGGATTTTTTCTCTGCGAAGAATGCCTGGATGAACCAAACTCCGATGATATCCCCATCTCGGTAGGAACACTGCGCGCGATTCGTCACATCACCTTGGCGGATTTTGATCGATTGTTTCACATTCGCATGGGGGCAAACGAACTGAACGAGCTTTCATACTTTACAGAACGATACCTCATTGCAAAGCTCGAAATGCGCTGCAAAACCTTACAGTTTTATCATGCTCTGACTGCACAGGGACATCATCCCTGTGACAACAACAACCAATAGGATAATAACAATGGAACATACGACACTTTCTCAGGACTATATTACACTTGAATTACATAAAGTGCTGGATTCGCTTGCCAATGAAGCGGCAAACGAACGCACAAAACAATTGGCACGCTCGCTGATTCCCGATTGCGATCTACAGCGTGTGCGCAACGAACTGCAAAAAACAGAGGACGCTTTTTCCCTTTCCGTGCGATTTGGCACCCCGCCTTTTTCTTCCTTCGATCATGTTTGCGATGCAGTCAGACGCACCACATCTGGTGCAAGAATCTCTTTGCACGAACTGCTCGAAATCGCAAGATTGCTGCGTCAGATTTCTGCACTGGATGACTGGTATGCCCATTGTGATCGCATAGAAACCTCGCTTTCCGATTTGTTTTCCCGCTTGCAGCCGGATGCATATCTTGCCGATTTACTGGAACACTCTATTGAAAGCGATGAACGCTTATCGGACACCGCCAGCCCTGCTCTGGGTACCATTCGCAGAAAAATTGCACAGGCAGGTCAGCGGCTTCGTGAAAAGCTCGAAAAAATGGTCAAATCCCCTGCTATGCAAACCTATTTGCAAGAATCTATCGTGACCATTCGCGATGGCAGATATGTACTGCCCATTAAGGCGGAACACAGAGGCGATGTGGCAGGTCTGATTCATGATACCTCGGCAACTGGACAGACGTACTTCATCGAGCCAATGGCAATTGTCGATGCCAACAACGATATCCGCTTGCTGGAAGCGCAGGAGCAGGAAGAGGTTGAACGCATTATTGAACGGCTCTGCGCTGCCTGTAGCAAGTCAGCACCCGCCCTGCTGAGCGGCTATGAAATTACCGCTGAATTGAATCTTTACTTTGCAAAAGCAAATCTCGGTGCAAAACAAAAAGGCTGCATTCCGCAAATGAACGAAAACGGTTGCATTACACTCAATAAGGCAAGGCACCCACTCATTGACCCGAAAACGGTTGTGCCCATTTCCCTCACATTGGGAAAAGACTACCACGCACTGATCATTACCGGCCCAAACACGGGCGGTAAAACCGTTGCCCTGAAAACCGTCGGTCTGCTTTCGGCAATGGCAATGTGCGGATTAATGATCCCTGCGGCAGATGGCAGCGCGCTTTCCGTTTTTGATCGTATTTTGGCGGATATTGGCGACCGTCAAAGCATTGAACAGAACCTTTCAACCTTTAGCGCACACACCTTGCAGGACATTTCGATTCTGGAACGCGCTGATGATCGCACACTGGTACTCATTGATGAGTTGGGCTCTGGTACTGACCCTGTAGAGGGCGCAGCACTCGCTGTTGCCATGATCGAACGGCTGAAAGATCAGGGCGCAACACTGATGGTTACCACACACTATCAGGAGTTGAAACGATATGCCATTGAAACCCCGGATGTCGAAAACGCTTCCTGTGAATTCGATTTGGATACGCTTCGCCCGACCTACCGCCTGTTGCTTGGCTCACCTGGAAAATCCAATGCATTCGCAATCTCGCAATCGCTTGGTATGCCTGAGGATGTCATAGCACACGCAAAAATGCTCGTCAGCACGGAAAACACGCGCTTTGAAGCGGCTGTCGATGAGCTGGAACGCGCAAGAATCAAGCTGGAAACACAGACGGAAGAATTGGAACGTCTGCGCAAGGATGCTGCCGCTCACGAAAAGGCTTTGCGCGAAGAAGCGGAACAAATGGAACAACGCCGCAACGCTGAGTTAGATCGCATCCGCGCACAGGCAAGACAGATCATTGAACAGACCATGACAGAATCTGCGGCATTGCTGGATGAATTGCGCGCGCTGAAAAAAGAGAAAGACAAGGCAGATTTCGCAGAGCGCATCCACGCAGCAAAGCAGAGATCCCGACAGACAATTGATGGGTTGTACCAGCAATCAGAACCTCAAATCGTTGAAGGTGCATATCAGCTACCCAGACCCTTACAGATTGGCGACACGGTGACCATACCCAAAATGGGGAAAAGCGGAACGGTGATCGCTTTGCCCGACGACAAAGGCGTGGTCATGGTGCAGATCGGTGCTATGAAAACCCGTGTGCCGCTGGACACGCTGCGTTTGGAAAAATCTGCTGACAACACACAAAAGAAACAGCCAAAACGAAATGCGGTGATCACTTCCAAATCACAAATGACGAGAAAAGCCTCTCTGGAACTGGATATTCGCGGCTGCACGGTCGACGAGGGCACGATGATGGTAGACCAGTTCATTGATGGTGCGGTCATGTCTGGGCTGCATTGCGTGACAATCATTCATGGCAAGGGTACGGGTGTACTGCGCCGTGCCATTCACGAGCATCTGCGCAAAATGAAGCATATCAAAGAGTTTCGTCTTGGTTTGTACGGCGAGGGTGAGGACGGCGTAACGATCGTCACCCTGCGATAATACTTGGAAAGGTTGTGGATTCCCATCGAAAAGCTTTCTCCTGAGAATGCGTATGTTAATCTGCCAACGCAACCAATTGACCCGGATAATCCTTTCTGCAATCCCACCCAGGAGATGGATTACGCGCCTGATTACGCAGAAATCGTACCGCAAATCCGCATAGCTGGCTGTCGTTTGCCCTATATACCATCATCTCATGAAAAAAAATCAATTCGCAGATACTATAATCTCGCTGGATTGCTCGCGTTCCTTGATTTCGCGCTGGCGGCTTTTCTTGCAAGCGCAATCTCGCTAGGCGCAACAATTCTTCTGCAATTTGTTGACCTCTTCGCCCTCAAAGGGCAATTGCCTGAAAACTACAGCAGCATCGCACAACAGTACCTGAATGATTCTTCCATTATGATAGCTGCCAATCTGCTGGGGTTTCTTATCAGCAATGTGACGGTATTCTTCCTTGGCTGCAAGCTGAGCCGACTGCAACCGATGTCATTCTTCCGCGACCGCAATATCAAACCACTCTCTGTGCTGCGCTACTGCGCACTGGGGTTGTTCATTCAGTTTTTCGCTGGCTATTTGGTGGATGCCATCGGCTCACTGCTGAAAGAGGATAATTACCTGTTTTACACACCGGATTTTTCTACAGGCACCTCTACCACAAAGCTGATGGTAACCGTACTGTACACTTGCCTCGTCGCGCCGATTACTGAGGAACTTGTTTTCCGCGGCATTATAATGAAGAACCTGAGCCGCGTCAGTCAACGATTTGGCATTTTTGTCAGCGCGTTGCTTTTTGCACTCGCCCACGAGAATATTCCGCAGGGGGTACTCGCTTTTTTGTTGGGCATCCTGCTGGGATATATCACCATCAAGCATAACTCTCTTGTTCCTGCCATGATCGTTCACTTTGTGGTGAATGTCACATCTACCATTTTTACGCAGCTTGATCAGATTGCACCAAGCTCAGCGGACAAATTGTTTACACTGGTATCCATCATGATTTTTATTCTGGGAGTCATCATGCTGCTTTACACCCTTGCTACAGAGCGTTTGCCAGATGACACACCTTTCCAGAGAATCCGCTGCACGCCTGTTGCCATAGGCGCATGGGGCTTATGGCTTGCTGCACTGCTGCATATCGGCATGATGCTTGTCACCATGCTCACTTCGAATCTGCAATGAGCGCATTGCTCGGAAAGGGAATACTATGTACACTTTTGATGTAGAATCAGCCATTACGGATTGCTGCCGCTGGATTCAGCACTGGTTTGCTGAAAACGGCGATGGTTGCCCTGCTGTACTGGGAATCTCTGGAGGAAAGGATAGCTCTGTGTGCGCTGCCCTGCTTTGCCGCGCGCTCGGTGTACATCGCGTTATCGGCGTAATGATGCCCAACTGTGTGCAACCGGATATCGCCGACGCACAACAGCTCTGTAAACATTTGGGCATTGTACATTATACCGTCAACATTGGCAGCTGCACCGATGCCCTCACTCGGGAAATTTGCAGCCAACTGCCCATGACACAGCAGGCAGAGGTCAACCTGCTGCCGCGCCTGCGCATGGCAACGGTTTACGCAGTTTCTCAAAGTGTGGGCGGCAGAGTTGCAAATACCTGCAATCTCTCTGAGGACTGGGTGGGGTACTCCACACGCTGGGGCGACAGTGTGGGCGATTTTGCTCCCCTTGCAAAGTTTACGGTCACAGAAGTCAAGGCGATGGGCCGCGCTTTGGGCTTACCCGAAAATCTCATTGAGAAAGCACCCTCTGATGGGCTGACTGGTAAAACCGATGAGGATAATCTGGGCTTTACCTACGCAGCACTCGATGCTTACATTCGGGAAGGGATCGAACTGGATGCTGAAACGAAGGCGAGAATCGACCACAAGCACAGGCTCAACTTATTTAAGCTTTCCATGATGCCTGCATTCCCCTATGAACCGCAATAATCAAAATGCCTCCTATGCAGATCATTGCACAGGAGGCTGTTTTTTGTCAGTTTGTACCGACTGGCTTTGTTGCTTCCGTAAGAATACCGGTCACATCATCCACAACGGAGTCCACCGCATCCGTTACATCGTCCAGAATAGAATCATCTTTCCTGGTTGACGATGTTGTAGTCACAGACGCATCATTTTTGGAGGACGCACTGGAAGTGGTGGTTGTTGTGGTGGTTGATGAGGTCTTACTGCTCTCGTTTCCCTTTGAGCTTTCCTCTGCCATACAACCACAGCCTGTAAAGGCTCCACTTACCAGAAGTGCTGCCATTGCTACAGCAATCGTGATTTTCTTCATACTGCCCATTCCTTTCCGCAAAATCACCTGCGATGCAGGGCATAGGTAGTATTTCCGGCTCCACTTCATTTATACGCTGCCGCTTTGCAGCTGCAAACAGGGAGATTTTTCTATCATTGAAACGCAGCAAGCATTGCATTGACACGCTCACGCAACCATGCTGTGGCTTCTGCAAAGGGCACATTTTCACGGAAAGACTTATCGCGCGCTGCAATCTCCACGCAGCCAGCTGCAAGGGTCTTTGGGCTGACGATGACACGCACGGGAACACCAAACAGATCAGCATCCGCAAACATTGCTCCTGGACGAATATCCCGATCATCGTACAGCACTTCAACACCAGCTGCCTGCAACTCGGCATAGAGCTTTTCGGCGGCTTCAGTCACTGCGGCATCATCCACGCGCAGATTGCAGATCTGCACCTGCCACGGTGCGATGGACATGGGCCAGATGGGACCGTACTGATCACGGCTTTCCTGACAGATGGATGCGCACAATCTGCCGACACCGATGCCGTAACAACCCATAATGGGATACTGACGTTCACCATTTTCATCCAGATAGGTCATTTCCATTGCTTTGGTATACTTCTGCCCCAACTGGAAGATATTACCGATCTCAATGCCCTTTTCAATACGGAGATGGGGCTTGCCACAATTGGGACAAATACCGCCTACAAATGCTTTTGCGATATCCACATAAGCCACATCCCCCACATCGCGCTTGATATTCATCCCAGTATAGTGCGTATCCATTGCATTACCACCGCACACCAGCGATGCGATGCCTTCCAGTGAAGCATCAAACACAGCAACGATATCCTCACTCATACCAACTGGCCCGATAAAACCAGGCACAACACCACTTTCTGCGGTCAGTTCCGTTGCAGGATGAATCTCATAACCAAGATAATTGCGCAGTTTGGTTTCGTTGACCTCCAAATCCCCGCGAACAAACGCGACAATCAGGCTATCGTCCTCGTTTTTACGGTAGACAACCGCTTTACACAGTGTTTTGACATCCGCTTTGAGAAAAGCGGTTAGCTCTTCAATGGTTTTAACATCAGGAGTATCCACCCTGGTCAGCGGCTGCTCTTCCCCCGCAGCATTCTCCAAAACGACAGCTGCTGCCTCCATATTGGCACTATAGCCGCAATCACAGATCACAAGGGTATCCTCACCGACTTCGGTCAACAGCATATATTCATGCGAAATGCTGCCGCCCATCATACCAGAATCCGACTGCACTGCAATGAAATTCTGACAACCACAACGGCGAAAAATTCGGTGATATGCCTCATAAGCACACTGATAGTATTCCTCAAGATCCTGCTGGGTGGTATGGAAAGAATATGCATCCTTCATGGTAAACTCACGCACACGAATCAACCCGCCACGCGCACGAGGCTCATCACGGAATTTGGTTTGCACCTGATAGATCATAAAAGGAAAGTCTGCATAGGATTTTGCGGTATCCCTTGCCAGATGCACAGCGGCTTCCTCATGGGTCATACCCAGCACAACGCCGTTGCCAGAACGGTCTTTGAATCGCGCCATTTCACTACCGATGCTGTAATATCTACCTGATTCCTCCCACAGGCTTGCAGGCATCACCACAGGAAACATAACCTCCTGCCCATCAATGGCATCCATTTCCTCACGGATAATCTGCTCAATTTTACGAGTAATGCGCTTTGCAGGCGTATACAACGAATAAATGCCGTTTGCCATATACTTCATATAGCCGCCGCGCATCATCAATGCATGGCTTTCAATAGAACAATCCTTCGGGGCTTCCTTAAAACGCTCACCGAGCATTTTTTTTACTCTCATGAAAAAACTTCCTTTCATTCAATACAATTGCAGCGATTTGGCTTCACATACCTTATTATTCTATCATATCTCGCAAAAGATTGCAAGTAGTTTCTACAATTTCTCCACGGCAACCGTGTTGTGCTACAATAAAGAAAAGAACCCTCTGATCAGGGCTTACGCATGAAAAGCGAGTAAAACAGAAGCGAGGAAAGTATCATCATAGGAACAACGACGCCGTTTCCTGGCGAGACTGATTTTTGCAGGATGCTGTTTCAGAATGTTGAGTGCCATATGACGTACAACAGCCATATTTTCAGCGGAATGATCCTTTCTGATACGGCTGTAATCTTCATGAAATGTCATATCCAAACACCAGTGCAGGGAATTTTCAACACCCCAATGAGAACGTACCGCAGATGCAAACTGCTTTACATCGACTAAGGATGTAATATAATATCGGTTTTCTTCTGAAATCACACCGTTTCGTTCCACATGGGAATGTACCATGCCGATTGCAGCTAATCCTTTCCACAAGGAATGATTTTCCAACCAATCAATCTCTGTTGAGAGATAATAGGTTCGTTTCTCAATACGACCATGTCCTTTTTCTGTTGTCTGACATGCGTTTAAATCCGGATAAAATTGTTTTTCAGAAATAGCAGAAGAAAAATATCTGCGCACATCTTCGTAAAGTGTTGGCTGATTTTCTTTCAGTGCAATGGCATAGTGTGCATTCTTTTCAATGATTTTCTTCACAATTTCTTTTGGACAACTCATCGCATCTGTTGTAATGATTGTTCCTGTGATGTCCAGCACAGAAAGCAATTCTGGTACAGCAGTAATTTCGTTTGATTTTTCATCTGTTGCCAGCTGTCCAAGAACCAGCTGGTTCTTGTTTGCCCATGCACTTACCATGTGAATCGGATCCTTATTGGTATCCTTGCTCCTGCGCACGGTTTTTCCGTCAATGCTGATTACTTCTTCTTTTGCATGTTTGCAGACAGATTCCACCCATTGGCAGAAACATTTTTCAAATTCATCCGGATGGATCATCGCCCAGACTCTTTGTATCGTGTCATGGGATGATATTCCATTTTTCAGTTCTAGATGCAGACTTTCCTTCAGCCACTGCTCTTTTACTCGGCAAAAATCCTCGATGTCTTCCCACACATCACACCCTGCGATTACTGCACAAATTGTCATCACCACGATTTCCTGTAAACTATGCTTGATTTTCCAGTTTTGTCTTTCGTCTGTTAGTGCTTCAAAATAGGTTTGTAGCATTTCATTTCACCTCATACCCATTTTAACACATTCTTTTCACTTTGACTACCCCTCTTTTTTTCATGCGTAAGCCCTGACCCTCTGATGGGGGAGTGGACAATCAGGGAGTTTGTGGTATAATATAGAAAAAGCCTAAAGGAGCTGTTTCTATGAAAAAGCCAAC
>CAYXBP010000020.1:0-35901 GCA_964463355.1 uncultured Ruminococcus sp.
TGAAGTTCCCTTTGGGCTGATCGACTTCTTTTAACTCCCTGATTGTCCACTCCCTTGTAGAATCGAAAGGTTGACAATCTCTGCACGCTATGCTATAATATATATTTGGGATAATAACCGATTTGTATAATGGAAAGGACGCGTTGAATCATGGATCAAAACACCATGCAAAGCTATGAAAGCCCCTTCTGCACCCGCTATGCCAGCAAGGAAATGCAGTACATTTTCTCTGCTGACAAAAAATTCACCACATGGCGTCGCCTGTGGGTTGCACTTGCCCGCGCTGAACACGAGCTGGGTCTGCCAGTAACCGCAGAGCAGGTCGCGGAATTGGAAGCACATATCAACGATATTGACTACGAGGCAGCCGCAGCCCGTGAGCGCGAATGCCGTCATGATGTGATGTCACACGTGTACGCCTATGGTTTGGTTGCACCCAATGCCAAAGGTATCATTCATCTGGGCGCAACCTCATGTTATGTGGGGGATAACACCGATGTGATCATCATGCGCGATGCGATGCAGCTGATCAAAAGCAAGCTGTTAACTGTTATCTCCAATCTTGCAAAATTTGCTGAGGAGTGGAAATCACAGCCCTGCCTTGCATATACGCATTGCCAACCTGCACAGCTCACCACCGTTGGCAAGCGTGCCACACTATGGATAAACGAACTGCTGATGGACATGGAGGAGCTGGACACACGCATTGCCCGCCTGAAACTGTTAGGCTCCAAGGGCACCACTGGTACACAGGCATCTTTTGTAGAGCTGTTTCAGGGCGATTCCGAAAAGGTCCGCGCGCTGGAACAGAAAATTGCGGTAGAAATGGGCTTTGCACCCGATGCTGTTGTTCCGGTATCTGGGCAAACCTATTCCCGAAAAGTAGATACCATGGTGTTGAATACTCTTTCTGGTATTGCACAATCAGCCATGAAATTCGCCAACGATCTGCGTTTGCTGCAATCCTTCAAAGAGATGGAGGAGCCATTTGAAAAGGGGCAAATTGGCTCATCTGCAATGGCGTACAAGCGCAACCCCATGCGCTCCGAGCGTATTACTGCGCTGGCACGCTATCTTATGGTGGATTGCCTCAATCCCGCATTTACCGCAGGTACGCAGTGGTTCGAGCGCACCCTTGACGATTCCGCAAATAAGAGAATCGCCGTGGCAGAGGGCTTCCTCGCAGCCGACGCCATTCTCAATATCATGATGAATGTAACCAATGGGTTGGTGGTATATCCTGCGGTCATTCGTCAGCGCGTGATGCGTGAGCTGCCCTTTATGGCAACTGAAAATATCATGATGAATGCCGTAAAACAGGGCGGCGACCGTCAGCAGCTGCATGAAAAAATCAGGGAGTATTCCATGATGGCAAGCGAACGTGTCAAGAAAGAAGGGTTGGATAACAATCTCTGTGAACTGATCTTGCAGGATCCCGCCTTCTGTATCACCGAGGAGGAACTGAATGCGATGCTTGCACCCGAAAACTTCATCGGCAGAAGTGCGCAGCAGGTGGATGAGTTTCTTTCCGAGTGTGTTGCTCCCGCCTTGCAGAACGCTGCCCTTGCGCAGGATGTTGCATTGACCGTTTAACCATTTGGGGCAGCACTGCAAAAGAACCACCAAAAGGCAGCAGCGATTCATCCGCGATCAATAAAAACTGACTGTGCATTTGCCTCAACGGTTCGGAGCAGTAAAATCTGCGCTGAAAATGAAAACCTTGCGAAAATGCTTGACATTTTCAGCAAAATGCACTATAATGAAGTGTGCTTTTCGGCATATTCAGCAGTGGAATCTGTTGTGCCGATACATTATGAAAGCAAGGAGGCTTGACAGTGAAGAATAGAAAATCGGTTTTCTTCATCGTGTTCATTCTCATTATCGCTTATGCTGTTTCAACCATTTGCGGCTTTAAAGTGCAGTACGGCGATCTGACAACGGTGTACATCAAGGGCGTGGAGGACATTCGTCTGGGTATAGATATCCAAGGCGGTGTGGATGTTACTTTTGCCCCTGCCGACGAGAACGTGGACGCAACCAAGGAACAGCTTGAGGCTGTGCAGGAGGTCATGAAATCTCGTCTGATTTCTCTGGGTATCAACGACTACGAAGTTTACATGGACGAGAATAACGATAAAGTCATCGTCCGCTTCCCCTGGCAAAGCGGTGAAGAGGATTTTGATCCCAAGACCGCCGTTGCGGAATTGGGCGATACTGCACAGTTGAAATTCTTCGCAGGCTACAATTATACCTCAGAAACCAAGGAAGATGGCACGGTGATCGTGACGCCAAAGGGCGATGTTGTGCTGGAGGGAGCGCGCGTTGCAAAAGCTTATACGCAACCTGAAATGGGCGATGACGGCAGCTTTACTGGCAATTACACTACCGTTCTTGAGTTGGATGAGGAAGGCAAAGAAGCCTTTAAAAACGCAACGCAGGCGGCTGTTAACAAGGATGCCAACTATCTTGATACCACATACACCGCAGGTACCCGTTACGTCATCTCTATCTGGATGGATGAAACCTGTATCTCCTGCCCGACCGTACAAGCTGTCATCACTGATGGCATTGCGGTGATTTCCGGTGACATGGATTACGATGAAGCGAAGGCACTGACTGATAAGATCAACGGCGGTGCGCTGCCCTTTAACCTTGAAACTCAAACCTTTAAAACCATTTCGCCTAGTATGGGCAGTGGCGCATTGCAGGCCATGATCATCTCTGGTGTGATCGCGCTGCTGTGTGTTATGGTTTGTATGATCTGTATGTACCGTCTGCCTGGCGTGGTTGCGGCAATCGCACTGCTTGGTCAGTCTGTAGGTACATTGGCGGTGATCTCCGGCTGGTTCGGCTTCAACGATTCCAGTACGTTGACCATCCCTGGTATCGCAGGTATTATCCTGTCAATCGGCATGGGCGTTGACTGTAATATCATCACCAACGAGCGTATCCGTGAAGAGTTGCACCTGGGCAAGAATCTGGATTCTGCGCTGAAATCTGCATATAAGAATTCGTTCTCTTCGATCTTTGACGGTAATGTTACTGTTATCATCGTCGCGATCATTCTGATGGGTGCGTTCGGCGTTTCCGACAGCTTCTTTGCTAAGATGCTCAGCTTCGTGTTCCGTTGGTTTGGTGTTTCTACCGAAGGCACGATCTACTCCTTCGGCTTCACGCTGCTGACTGGTGTGTTCTTCAATTTCGTGATGGGCGTTCTGGCTTCTCGTCTGATGCTGACCTCCCTTTCCAAGTTCAAGTGTTTCCAGAACAGAAAGCTATATGGAGGTACTGAAAAATGAGCAAGAAAAAAGAAACTATGACTCCTATGGCGCAAAATGTCAGAGTGATCGACTTCTTCGGTAAGCGCAAGGTGTTCTTCATACTCTCCTCTGTGCTGATTCTTTTGACACTGCTTTCCTGCTTCATCTTTGGGGTCACCCTCTCGATCGAGTTCAAGGGAGGTACCATTGCAACCTATTCGTATGAGGGCACAATTTCTGAAAGTGAGTTGCAGAATCTTGCTGCCGATACGCTGAACACCGACGTAACCGTCCAGTTGGGCGAAACTTTTACTGGTGAAAACATTACCTGCTTTACCATATCGTTCAGCATGAATGAGCCTTTCGGTACGGAATTGCAGGATACGCTTATGAAGGAGCTGACTGCAAAGTATCCCGATGCGAGTATTGCATTGCTGGAAAGCAACGATATCGCACCTTCTTCTGGCAAAGTGTTCTTCATTAAGTGTATCGTTGCCGCACTGTTTGCAACCATTCTGCTGGTTGTCTACATCGCATGGCGATTCAAGCGCATTTCTGGTTGGAGCGCAGGCGTGTTCGCGATCGTGGCTTTGTTCCATGACCTGATCATCGTATTCGCCACGTTCGTGATCCTCGGCTTTGAAATCGATTCCATTTTCATGGCGGTAATCCTCACAATTCTGGGTTATTCCGTCAACGATACAATCGTGATCTATGACCGTATCCGTGAAAATCAGAAGCTGATGCCCAAAATGCCGCTTTCAGATCTTGTCAATCTTTCCCTGAGCCAGACGATGCGCCGCGCAATCCGCACATCCATTACTACCATTAGTTCCATGGTCATTGTAACCATCGTAGCACTGGTGTGTAATGTTTCTTCGATTCTCAGCTTCAGCCTCCCCATGATCGCTGGTATGGTATCTGGTAGCTATTCCTCTATCTGCCTAGCACCGATTCTGTGGGTCACTTGGAAGAATAGAACCCAAAAAGTTTGAACGATAGATCAAAAATGATTTGCGGAATGTTTGCTTCCTTGTGGAAAACGACAAAAATGTTCAAAGCACCTTGCATTGCAGGGTGCTTTTGTGCTATATTTAAGGTGTGTTTTTATACCGTAAAAGGAGGAAATCTCTATGCAAGCTGCCGTTTCAACTGCTTGTCTGTTTCCAAAAGTCACGGAGGAAGCACTGTACGACCTTTGTTTAACAGGCGTACACAACGTAGAGATCTTTCTTAACGCCCCCTCGGAAGCGGAGCCCGTGTTTGCCCATGATCTTCGACGAATCTGTGATCGCTTCGGCACGACGTGTACAGCAGTGCATCCGTGGACTGCTCCGGATGAAGGGTTTATGCTCTTTTCAATGTATCAGCGCAGAGCCGAGGATTTTATCGAGCAGACAAAGCGCGTTTTTGAAGCGATGCAGACGCTTGGCGCGAAGTATTACATTCTGCACGGCGCAATGCAAGGCACCTGCAAGGATATGCAGCTTTACTGTGAACGGTTTTATCAGCTGTATATGACGGGAAAAGCCTTCGGTGTAACCGTTACGCAGGAAAATGTTTATCGACACGAAAGTGCCAGCTTGAAATTTTTGCGCGAATTTTGTCGTATCCTTGGCGATGCTGCCGTGCTGACCTTTGATGTCAAACAATCGGTGCGTGCAGGAATGAACCCCATGGAAGCGGTAGAGGCCATTGGAAAAAATGTGCAGCATCTGCATATCAGCGACCACGGCCCACTGGGCGATTGCTTGCGCATCGGCAGCGGGAGATTTCAAACTGTGCCTTTTTTAACATTGCTCCGAAAAAAGGGATTCGATGGCACAGTAACCTTGGAATTGTATCGCGATGCATTCGACCATGCCCAGGAATTGTGCGAGGATTGGCAGCGGCTTGATCGGCTGATCGTTCGTGCGCAGAGCGCGTAAATCACAAAATGAAAGGAGTCCTCACCATGCGTTGTCCATTTTGCGGAAATGAAGATACCAAGGTTGTGGATTCTCGTTCCATTGAGGGAAAAAAACGTCGCCGCCGTCATTGCCAGCAGTGTAACCGCCGCTTTACTACTTTTGAATCTGTGGAAAAACCGTTGCTTATGGTTGCAAAGCGCGATGGTTCCTTTGAACCGTTTGACCGTAATAAATTGATCGCAGGGATCTATTCTTCGATCAAAAAGCGACCCGTGCAAATGGAGGTTGTGACAGCAATGGTAGATGAAATCGAGGTGGAACTTGCCGCAGAAATGACAGGCACCGTTCTTCCCGATACCATCGGCTCTATGGTGATGGCAAGGCTGCGCAAGATTGATCCAGTTGCCTATGTAAGGTTTGCGTCCGTGTACCTTGCCTTCTCTGATGTGGATGATTTTGTACGCATTATCAGCGAACTGCAAGCCTGATCTACCGCACCGCCTGCATTGAATCTGGAGAAGCAGCACAGTATACCTGCGCTCCCACCAGTGCATCACCGCAAAGCAATAGCTCTGCGTACCACAAATCGTTCGCAAAGCCCTTCGCTGCAATGTTTTCAACGTGATAGCAATATCGCATAGCACGCTGTCCGCTGTAACATTGTGGGGAGAACCCCTGCCGACCTTGCAGCATCAGCCAGTATTGCCCTTCTTGCGTTTGCCATTGCTGCGGTATGACAGTCTCAGAGGCAGATACCTCTGTAACAGCCCAACCGCAGAGATTCAGAAAGTCCTCTCGCGCTGCGGCATCTTCCAACACGATTTTGTCGCCTGCTGGTTGTGCCTGTACCTTTTCCGACAAAGCATACACAGTCAGCGTGCCGCATAGTATCGCCACACAAAGCAAGCGCAGGTTTTTATGTTTGATTTCCATTGTGAATACCCCCTTGTCGCTGTCACATATCTGTATGATATGTAACAATGGCTGTCCAATATACTGTGGCGTAGTTGCCGCAAGCTTGTGATCTTGAAAGGAGTTCTATCATGCGACTGGACCGCTTTCTCTCGGCTCAGACAACACTTTCCCGCAAGGAAGCCCAAATCGCCGTACGACGCGGAGAGGTGACCGTAAACGAAACCGTTCAGCGCAAGCCAGATCTGAATGTAGACCCCGACGAGGATCACATATCATGGGGCGGTAAGCCCATCATTTATCAAAAAAATCACTATTTTCTGATGCACAAGCCTGCTGGTGTGCTGACTGCCTGCACCGATCACAGACAGAAAACTGTTCTTGATTTGCTTGCGGAGGAGCATCGTCTGCCCGGATTGTTTCCCAGCGGCAGACTTGATATCGACACAACAGGTATGCTGCTGATCACCGATGACGGTGCGCTTTCTCATAGAATGCTTGCGCCAAAATCTCATGTTGCAAAGTATTATCTTGCAACGCTGCGTGATCCGATTGAGAACTATTACGCAAATGCTTTCGCCGAAGGCATCACGCTGGAAACGCACGGCGAACCCGAACCTTGTATGCCTGCGGATTTTGCAGCGATCACTGAACATATCGCCCTGCTTGCACTGCACGAGGGGAAATATCATCAGGTGAAGCGAATGTTTGCGGCACTGGGTAACCATGTTGAGAAACTTGCGCGTGTGCAGATTGGCGCGTTGGCATTGCCAGATGATTTGCAGCCAAGCGAGTATACCGCTATTTCAGAAACGGATGTGCAGAAAATTTTTGAGGAAATGCCGTTTTCTGAGATTTCAACAAATTTTCAACAAGAAATTCGTCATTATAGATAAACAATGGAGTGCAAGTTTGGGCATTTCGTATCTTGACCTGCGGCGAAGAATCTGATAAAATAGAGTAAGGCGTAGATTTGCGCCGTCGTTTCGTTTCAATTTGTATGCGGTCAGGCGCATACTTGAGGACGCTTTCATAGCCATTTTGAAAGACGCCCTCTTGAATAAATTTGAATTTTCTAGGAGGACAAGAGAATGGCAAGTCTGTCTCTGCGGGGCATTTACAAGAAGTACCCCGGTGGCGTTGTTGCGGCTTCTGATATCAATCTGGAGATTCGCGACAAAGAATTCATCGTTTTGGTTGGACCTTCCGGTTGCGGTAAGTCCACAACCCTGCGTATGATCGCAGGTCTGGAAGAGATTTCTGAGGGCGAGTTGTACATCGGCGACCGTCTGGTGAACGATATTGCACCAAAAGATCGTGACATCGCAATGGTGTTCCAGAACTATGCACTGTACCCCCATATGACCGTGTTTGATAACATGGCTTTTGGTCTGAAGCTGCGTAAGGTTCCTAAGGACGAGATCGCCCGTAAGGTTGAAGAGGCTGCCAGAATTCTGGATCTTACACCCTTGCTGAACAGAAAACCAAAGGCAATGTCTGGTGGTCAGCGTCAGCGTGTGGCTTTGGGCCGTGCTATCGTTCGTAACCCTCAGGTGTTCCTGCTTGATGAGCCGCTCTCCAACTTGGATGCAAAGCTCCGTGCGCAGATGAGAACCGAGATTTCCTTGCTGCACAAGCGTTTGGGCACCACCTTCATCTATGTTACCCACGATCAGACCGAGGCTATGACCATGGGCGACCGCATCGTGGTTATGAAAGGCGGCTTTATCCAGCAGATTGATACACCTCAGAATCTGTATGAAACACCTTGCAACAAGTTCGTTGCAGGCTTCCTTGGTTCTCCTCAGATGAACTTTATCGACGCAATCCTGCTGTACCGTGATGGTCAGTATGTGGTGCAGTTTGGTTCCAACGATACCAAGTCCACCAGAGGCGTAAAATATGAGGTCGTTCTGCCGCAGAGCAAGGTTACTCCTGATTTGGAGCATTACATCGATAAGGAAATTATCATGGGTATCCGTCCCGAGAATGTACATGACGAGCCGCAGTATCTGGCAAATGCCACTACTGGTATCGTAAAGTGCAATGTTGAGATTACCGAGTTGATGGGTGCTGAGACATATCTGCACCTGACCTGCGAGGGTATTCCGATCACCGCTCGTGTTTCTCCGAAGTCTACCGCTCGTCCTCAGGATGAGATCGATGTTGTCTTTGACGCAGAGGCAATCCACCTCTTTGACAAGGAAACCGAAAAGACCATCATTAACTGATGTATTTTGCAAAAGACCATCCCCCGCTTGGGGGTGGTCTTTTTTTGTAATGCTTCACTTTTTATGTGGTAAATCTTGATTTTCACGGGCTTTTGTGTTATAATGATACATAGGAGCAGTGCGCTCATACAATTCAAAACAGAAAGGTCTTGTTTCGATGTCCGAGCAGAATGCGGTAAACCATCCTAAAAAATTTGAGATTCCCCGTCCTGTATTTCCGAAGCGTGCAGTGGTTACAGGCGGTATGCCCTATGGCAATAAAGAACTGCACTTTGGTCATGTGGGCGGTATGCTGGTGTTTGCAGATACCTACGCCCGCTTTTTGCGCGATCGGATCGGCAGCGAGAATGTCATTTTTGTATCTGGTACGGATTGCTACGGATCTCCTATTGCTGAGGGTTGGCGCAAAAAGGTCGCTGATGGGCAATTTGAGGGTACTCTTGAAGAATTTGTTGCAGCCAATCACCAAAAGCAAAAAGATACATTGGCTGCGTATGCCATCTCTCCAAATTTGTTTGCTGCTTCGGGCTTAGGTCGCTCCAAAGAGATACACGCGGAGTTTACCCAGCAGTGGCTGAAGGCTCTGTATGAAAAAGGACAGCTGTACCAGATCACCACACAGCAGTTCTATGATGAAAAAGCAGGGGCATTTCTAAATGGCAGACAGGTTGTGGGCAAATGCCCTGTGGAAGGCTGTACCTCCGAAAAGGGTTATGCGGATGAGTGCGATCTCGGGCATCAGTATATGCCCGAAAATTTGTTAAATCCAGTTAGTACGCTGACTGGTGAAACGCCGACCATGCGCCCCGTTACCAACTGGTATTTCAAGTTGCGCGATTACGAAGCACTGATGCTGGAATGGGTTGAGATGCTGAAAAAGCGCAAGGATGTGCGGCCTGTTGTGTATAAAACCATCTCGGAGTTTTTAAAGCCTCCGGTCATTTATGTCAAGCGCGAATATGAAGAGCTGTACCATACACTCAAGGATACCATGCCCGCGCATACCTATTTGGAGGAGAAGAAGAAGCCTTCGTTCACGATTGAATTTGCTAACCTCTCTGATTGCGATGAAGCCTGCCGGATTCTTACCGCGAACAAAATTCGCTTCCGTACTGGTAAAACACTGGTGCCGTTCCGCCTGACAGGCAATATTGCGTGGGGCGTGCCAGCACCCGAACTGGAAGGCACAAGCGGTCTGACTGTCTGGGTGTGGCCAGAATCGCTGTGGGCACCCATCTCATTTACACAGACTTACCTGGAACAGTGCGGCAAATCTCGCGAGGATTGGAAGCAATACTGGTGCAGTAAGGATGCAGCTGTGTATCAGTTTATTGGGCAGGATAATATCTACTTTTACGGTATTGCTGAGCCTGCTATGTGGATGGCACAGCAATCATCCGCAGAGAAAACGCCAGACCCCGCAGATGGCGAATTACAGATGCCCATTATTGTGGCAAATCATCATATTCTGTTTTTGGATAAAAAAGCATCCAGTTCTGGCGCGGTTAAGCCACCCATGGCAGATGATCTTCTCAACTATTACACGCCTGAACAGTTGCGGATGCACTGGCTGGGGCTGGGGCTTGGTCAGCGTTCGGTCAGCTTTATGCCCAAACCTTATAATCCTGACGCAAAACCAGAAGATTCCGATCCCGTGGTCAAAGATGGTCTGCTGCTATCCAATGTGTATAATCGTATCATCCGCACGGCGTTTTATACCACGCAGAACGAATTGTGCGGTATTCTGCCTGCCAAAACACCCGAAGAAAAATTCATCGAAGAGGGCAAAAAGGCGGTGCTTGAGTACGAGCGTCATATGTCTAAGTTTAACTTCCACCAGTGTATCTATGTGCTGGATAGCTATATCCGTAATAGCAGTAAGTATATGGCAAAAGCACTGGGCGGTACACAATCCGATTTGCCGAAAGCAGAGCTGGAGCAGGTGCTTTCCAACCTGTTTTACACCATTCGGATCGCGGCCATTTTGCTGCATCCGATTGCACCAATTGGTACCGAAAAGCTACAGGAGTATTTGCAGGTCGATGACCGCATCTGGTCGTGGGATACTATTTTCGAGCCGATCTCTTACTTTACCGAAGAAAACCATGCATTGAAATTCCTGCCCCCTCGTACCGATTTCTTCACTCGTCATGAAAGTCAATTTACGGTTGCTGATGCTGCCGAGTGATTGACCATACCTGCACAAGAAAAGAAGCGGGAAAAACGATGTCTTTCCTCTTTTACCACCAATCGCCATATGAAAAACGGCTCACACCGCAAGGTGTGAACCGTTGTTTCGATATTGATATTGAAGATACGCCTGATGCGATTCGAACGCACGACCTTCAGAGTCGGAGTCTGACGCTCTATCCAGCTGAGCTACAGGCGCATATCTGCGATACCACAGAACATGGTACATCCCTTATTATACCAGAATTGTTCAGCAATTGCAAGCCTTTTCCACAAGTTTTCAAATTATAGCACTTTATACAAAATCTTCCCAAAGCGCAATTCTCAAAAGATCGCGAAAAGACGCGACATGATAATAAAAAGAAAGGAACTGGTACTATGAGCCGATCAACGGCGACGGCTGTCCCATCTACCCATTCGGTGTATGTTGTACTGACGCGCACCGATACCAGAGTTGCCAGGGTCATTCAAATTCTGACACGAAAACCATATTCTCATGCATCCATTTCCATGGATGTTTCTCTGCGGGAACTGTTCAGTTTTTGCCGTAATAATCCGCGTTTTCCGCTGCCTGCAACCTTCAATGAGGAATATGTAGGCAAGGGTGTGTTTGGCTTATATGATAATATCCCTTGCGAAATTTATGAAATCCCCTTAACAGAAGCGCAATATCGTGAATTATGCAAACAACTGCTGCATTTTCAACACTTCCGCAAGCGATATTCCTACAGCCTGCTCGGATTGATACGAGTTCCGTTGCAGATTCAGCATGAGTTACGCTATAAATTTGTCTGCTCCCAGTTTGTCGCATATATGCTTCAGGAGTGTAATGTGAAACTGGATAAGTCTGCATCACTGTATTCACCAGAGGATTTACGCCATCTGCCAACGGCAACGCTGATTTATCGTGGGGAATTGAATGAATACTACAGTGAATCGGCTCATGATTCTCCCTATGAACTGATGCGTTCTGTGGTATAATACCCCACCACAGAAACCATACGCAGTACCATTTTCATCACGCAGGGCGGCAAATCATCGGCAGCCTGTGCGCTGATCTCTGCAAGCTGCGAACTTAGCAATGAAAAAGACCATTCACCGCCGCCAAGCTGCATGATATATGTCGTGCCTGCGGCGGTTTTTGTTTCAGTACATTGCACCAAAGCTGCATCATTCCCATACAGGATTTTTCTTGTTTGTTCCGTAGAGCGCAAAATGCCAAGCAGTGCCGCATTCACAGCGGTGTAACAGCAAACGGCTGTCACCGTACCACGAAGCGCACGTTTCTTTTGCTTTTTCAATTATTGCCTTCCTCCTCCATCAGTGCAAAAATCGTTTGTACCAGCGATTTACCAAACAGAGTACCTGCATATTGTGCTTCTTCCATAGTATTGCCATGTCCGCCAACCTCAATCAGGAGGCTGCCAGTCGTCAAATTCTGATTGTACTTGCGATAATCAAACAGCACAGGGCGCGTCAGCCCGGCATAAGAACCCTCCATCTGCTGCTGCAAGCGGCTTGCAAGATGAAAATTCTGCAAATAATTTGGCATACCCATAGTACCGTCATCACATCCTGAAATGATCATGATCTGGGCTGATTTTTTTCCGTTAATCTGCGCAACAGGTGCAATGATTTTACTGTCTGTAGTGATCGCATCCCGATGAATATCCAATGCGATGCAAATAGACGGATACTCTTCCAGAATCGCAGAAACCGTTTCTGCACTGCGGCTGTAACTGCCACTCCAACTGGGGTAATCGTGGATGGTTTCCGCGTGGATTACGCCGATGCCCGCAGCGGTCAGTTCTGCCGCGATGGCATCCCCTACCATTACCACATTTTTATCAGGATCTGTTGTGCGGTAGTTGAATTCGCTGTCATAATAGCCGCGTTCCCCTTGCACAAAGCTTTCGGTGGTATGGGAGTGATAGATCAATACCATTGGCGTACCATCGGCACGCAGCGGTAAATCGGGGGATATGCGGCTTTCTGCAAGCAAGTCTGCATTGCTGTGGTGCGTACAATTGCGAACCTGTCCTGCTGTATCCAATGTCAAAAACTGATTCCCCTTTTGCGTGCCGTAATGCTTTTCCACAATCAAGCCATCTTGTGAATCAAACGATGTTGGATACGGTCTTTCGTCATGCAGCGTTTTGGAATATTCGCTTTCTATGGTGAGAACATCAGCATTGTTGTTTGCTGTCGCAGATGCCATTGCTCCAACACCCTGCGCCCAATTGTAGCTCAAAAGGTCTGCTGATGAATGCTTGATATAGACTACGCTGTCATCGGGTGCGATATTGGGCTGTGTGATGGTTTCAGTTGCATCGTGTAATTGCACAGATTGCAACCAGGGCACTAAAAATGTGCCACCCACCGCGATTCCACCAGTTGCGAGCAGTGCCATGCAAGATACTGCTATGAGTTGATATCGGCTTCTTTTCATTATGATCTCCTCCTTTGCTGCATTCTATGCAATGTTTTCAAATAATATGACGCAAAACCTGAATCGGTCTTGGGGGATAAACTACACCGGGAGAACAATTTGGTTCCCCCGGTTTTTCATTTTTACGGATATATGAGGCTTTCCTTTTTCCTTGACAAAAACAAGAAAATATGGTATATTTTATGTTGGATTTTTATCGTTGCCTGCGTGATTTGCGGGGCAGAATATCCCTTAGTGCAATATCGTACAGAGGCGATACCGCTGGGTTTTCAAAACCATTCGGCGGGTTTTGTGCGGTAATGCCTTGCATACTCTGCTTATACGCTGTGAAGCAGGCGTAAATGGAAAGGATGGCTCTTAGTTATGGCAAATGCAAATTTGATTGAAATGGCAAAAGCATTGGGAAAGGCACTGCAAACGGATGACCGTTACCTGGCATTCCGTAAGGCAGCCGATGAAAACGATGGCGACAGCACACTGCAAGACATGATCGGGAAGTTCAATCTGCTGCGACTTGATTTGGAAAACGAAAAGGACAAGGAGCAGCCCGATAGTGACCGTATGGCAGCACTGCAAAAGCAAGCGCAGGAGGTCTACACCGAAATCATGCAAAATCAGAACATGGTGGCATATCAGGCGGCAAGAGCTGAGTTTGAACAGCTTCTGGACAGCATCAACCGCGTGATTGCCATGAGTGCAGCAGGTCAGGACCCCGATTCCTACGACCCAAATGCACAGAGTGCTTGCAGCGGGAATTGTTCGGCTTGCGGCGGCTGCCATTGATTCGTTTTTGAGTAGGAAGTGTGAGAGCGAGGAGGGTTCTATGCCACAGATCACGGAATCGGAAAAGCAGCAGCTTTCCCCGATGATGCAGCAGTATTTCAAAATCAAGCAGGCGGTGGGCGAGGCCATTGTGTTTTTCCGTTTGGGTGATTTTTATGAGATGTTTTTTGACGATGCCGTGATGGTTTCCAAACTGCTGGAGCTGACTCTGACGGGCAGAGATTGCGGCTTGCCTACCCGCGCCCCTATGTGCGGTGTGCCGTATCACAGTGCGGAACAATATCTGAAGCGATTGGTGGGCATGGGCTACCGTGTGGCAATCTGTGAGCAGATGGAGGATCCTGCGACGGCAAAAGGGCTGGTAGAACGCAGTGTGATCCGTATCGTAACGCCGGGTACCATCATTGAATCAACCATGCTGGACGAGTCAAATTGTAATTATCTGGCAGCGGTGTTTGCGGATGAAGAACGTTGTGCGTTTTGTGCGGCGGATATTTCCACCGGTGCGGTGAATCTGCATTTCACCGAGGGCAAGGATCGATTTAACGAGTTAATCGGTTTGCTTGATCGCTATCACCCTTCCGAATTGCTGATAACCGAAGATCTGCTGGATTGCAAGCCCTTGACCGATTTCCTGCGTACTCGCACTGATTGCCTGGTCACGCTGCGCGATAACCATTGCTTTGCCCCAGAACAGCAAAGAGAAACTGTACTGCAACAATGTGCGGCATCCTCTTTTACAGAGCTGGGGCTTTCTGAAGGTGGCGTAGATGCAGCCTGCGTGTGTGGTCTGTTTGAATACATCGCGGAAACGCAAAAAGCAATGGTGAATCGCTTTACCGCCATTACAGTACATGCCACGAATAGCGTGATGGGTCTGGATTCTGCCGCAAGACGAAATCTGGAACTAACCGAAACTTTGCGTTCTCATGAGAAAAAAGGCTCCCTGCTGGGGGTTCTTGATCACACACGAACCGCTATGGGCAGAAGAATGCTTCGCACTTGGATTGAGCAGCCCCTGACTGCCCCCGCCCGTATTATTGAGCGTCATGCAGCGGTGGAGCATCTTATCCGTAACAGTGTGATTACCATGGAATTGCAAGATTTGATGGAACAGGTGTTTGATCTGGAACGTCTGATGTCCCGCGTGATGTTCCAGAAAGCTACTCCTCGCGATATCAAGGCACTGGCGTGTACCGCAAAACAATTGCCGAATATCAAAGAACAGCTGCGTGGCTTGCCGCAAAGCAAACTGCTGATGCGTTTGGAGCAAGAGATCGCACCTCTTGATGACATTGCTGATTTGGCAGAGCGTGCATTGGTGGATGAACCGCCCCTTTTGTTGAAAGACGGCGGCATCATTCGGGATGGCTTTCACGAGGAATTGGACAGCCTGCGTCATGCGATGAATCATGGCAATGAACTGATTGAGGCCATTGAGCAGCAAGAGCGTGAGCGCACTGGAATCAAGAATCTGAAAACGGGCTATCACCGTGTGTTTGGATACTATCTTGAGGTGAGCCGCTCATATTACGATATGGTGCCCGACAACTGGACGAGAAAACAGACGCTTGCCAACTGCGAACGATTTGTTACACCAGAACTGAAGCAAGCGGAGAACACGATCATTGGCGCAAGAGATAAGGCACTGGCGTTGGAAAGTCAGATTTTCAACGAGCTGCGCGATTTTATTGCACAGCGTTTGGTGCCTGTGCAGCAGACCGCATCGGCGGTGGCACAGGTAGATGTACTATGTTCACTGGCGGTGGTTGCTACACAAAACGAATACTGCAAGCCAGAGATCGCAGTGGACGGCAGAATCGAAATTCGCGACGGCAGACACCCTGTTGTGGAGCAGATGCTGACGGATACCGTGTTTGTGCCGAATGATACTTTGCTGGATTGTAAGAGCAATCGTCTGGCAATCATTACTGGGCCAAACATGAGTGGTAAATCTACATATATGCGCCAAACGGCGTTGATTGTGCTGATGGCGCAGATGGGCAGCTTTGTACCTGCATCCTATGCGAAGATCTCTGTGGTGGATCAGATTTTTACTCGTGTGGGTGCGTCAGATGACCTTGCTGCCGGTGAGAGTACTTTCATGGTCGAGATGCACGAAGTTTCCAACATCCTGAAGAATGCCACGGCAAACAGCTTGGTGATTCTGGATGAGGTGGGCAGGGGCACCTCAACCTTTGACGGCATCAGCATCGCAAGGGCGGTGGCGGAGTACATTGCAGGGAAGAATATTGGCTGCAAAACACTGTTCGCCACGCATTATCACGAGCTGACCATGCTGGAAGAACAGTGCGATGGTGTGCGTAATCTGAGCATTGCTGTGAAAAAGCATGGGGATACAATCCGTTTTTTGCGCAAGATTGTGGATGGTGCAGCAGATGACAGCTATGGTATCGAAGTAGCAAAGTTGGCAGGGCTACCTTCAAAGGTGACAGCAAGAGCCAAAACGCTGCTGACCGAACTGGAAGCGCAGAGCCGTGCCGAAAAAGAGGCGCATCGTGCGATGCAAAAGCGGGATACCGCACAGATCAGCTTTACTGCGGATACCGACGAGCAGGTAGTTTCACAGCTGCGCAAAACCAATATTGCTGAATTGAGCGATGCCGAATGTCGTGAGTTGCTCAACGACCTTGTGGCGATGTTGCATTAAAGGCAGCGCTGCAAGGATCATATAGAAAGGGACGCTTCATGGGAGAAATTCATGTTTTGCCAAAGGAAATTGCAGAGCTGATTGCGGCAGGCGAAGTTATTGAACGACCTGCATCGGTGCTGAAAGAGTTGACGGAAAATGCTGTTGATGCAGGTGCTACACGCATCACAGCAGAACTGAAACGCGGCGGTGTAATGTATATGCGCGTGACAGACGATGGCTGCGGCATTGCGCCTGAGCAGGTGCAAACAGCGTTTTTGCGTCATGCTACCAGTAAAATTCATGCAAAAGACGATTTGGAAAACATTGGTACGCTGGGCTTTCGCGGTGAGGCGTTGGCGTCGGTCTGTGCGGTATCGCATACGGAACTGATGACGCGTCAAAAGGGGGCTGATTACGGCGTACATTTTGCCGTAGATGGCGGCGAGGAGGGTAAGTGCGAACAAATCGGCTGCCCGGAAGGGACTACTATCATTGTACGTGATTTGTTCTACAACGTGCCTGTGCGTGCAGGATTTCTGAAAAAAGATGCCGCCGAGGGCAATGCTTGCGTTACAGTGTTCCAGAAGATTGCAATGTCGCATCCAGAGATTTCCTTTCGATTGATTCGCGAAAACAAAACTGAGTTCTGTACCCCTGGCGATGGTAAGCTGTATTCGGCAATATATGCCATTTTTGGAAAAGACTTTGCCCATGATTTGCTGCCTGTTCAGTATACTGAAACCACGGATGGCGGCAATGGCATTGTTGTTAATGGCTATACCGGAAAGCCGCTGTATGCCAAGCAGAACCGTTCGTTTCAGTTTTTCTTCATCAATGGCAGAGCAGTGCGCTCTGTGACCTGTACTGCCGCGTTGGAGGAAGCGTATCGTAATCTGGTGATGACGGGCAAATATCCTGCCTGCGTATTGCAGCTTACAGTTTCGCCGCGCACGGTGGATGTGAATATGCATCCTACTAAGGCAGAGGTGCGCTTTTCCGATGAAAAGCGAGTGTTCTCAGCAGTGTATTTTGCCGCACTGAATGCATTATCGCAGAATGGGCTGGTGTATGATTTTCGTTTGGCGCAGGCAAATCCCGCACAGATGCCTTCGACTTCCGCAAAACCAAAAACGGATTGGTATGCGCCTTTGCCTGGACAAGATAACAATACACCTGCTGCGCCCCTGCCCGTATATCAGCAAAAAGCAGATACAAGAATTGCCACGCAGGATTCCACACCTGTACCGCAAGTAAAACAGCCTGATATCGTCATTCAAACGGTGTCCTCTGCCGCAGAAGCGTTTGAAAAGCGCGAACAGTCGCAGGTATCTTCCGTGCTGGGCGGCGAGTCGGAAGAACAAAAATCATGTTATGCATCGGTTTTGCAAGGGGATGAAACCATCATGCAGACCGAATCGATATCGCAAACGCCTCCTGCACCGATAATTGTTCCAACACAGCAGGAAAAACAGTCGTTCCCACATTTGATGGCGGCGGTCAAGCAGCAGGAACAGATATCGTCCCCTGTGGAAGAAACGCCGCCTCCTGCGCCGAAAGTAAAACAGCCTGATATCCATGTGGTGGGCGAAGTTTTCTCCAACTATGTGCTTGCAGAAGCAGGCGACCAGATGATTATTATGGATAAGCACGCAGCTCATGAACGCATTCTGTTTGAGCGTTTTCGTGCAAGGCAGTGTAAGGATCGACAGATTTTGCTGCAACCAGTGTCGGTTCTGCTGCCGATGGATCGTTGTGCAGCGTTGCAGGAACAGGCAGAAACGCTCTCGCAGGTGGGATTCTCTTTCGCCTTTGAGGATGTGCCAATCGTTCGGTTGACTGGGATTCCGATGAGTTGTGAAGGGCTGGATTTTGATGAAATGTTGCCGCAGCTTGCATATTATTGTACGCTGGAGATGCAGCAGCCTGAAGCGCATTTGCTGGACGACTTTTTTCATCAAATCGCTTGCAAGGCAGCTATTCGCGCAGGTGACCATAACACCACCGAGGAATTGCAGGTGCTTGCGACCCGTGTTTGGGAGGACGATGCGATTCGGCATTGCCCCCATGGCAGACCAGTGATGTTCATCCTCTCAAAGTATCAACTGGAAAAACAGTTTAAGCGTATACAGAATTGAAGGGAGTGACTACTTTGCCGCAAAAACCGCCTGTATGGGCAGTGGTCGGCGCGACTGCATCGGGCAAGACTGCGCTGGGCGTGCAGCTTGCGCTGCATTACAACGGTGAAGTGGTTTCCGCCGATTCTATGCAGATATATCAGGGGTTGGATATCGCTACAGCCAAGCCCACTTCCAATGAAATGCAGGGAGTTCCCCATCATCTTATTAGTATGCTATCTCCCGAAACACCCTGCTCCGTTGCTGATTACGTGGAGTACGCCCGTGTGGCTATTGCTGATATCCACGCAAGGGGCAAGCTGCCCATTGTGGTGGGCGGTACGGGATTGTATATCGACAGTCTGCTGGAGAACATTCAATTTCCCGATGTGCCGTCTTCTCAGGCAGTGCGTGAACGTCTTGCAGCGGAAGCGGAAACCGATGGCGCAGCTGCCTTGTTTGCCAGATTGCAGCGGTGCGATCCTGAATCAGCAGCAAAGTTGCATGAGAATAATCTGCGTAGGGTGATCCGTGCGCTGGAAGTGTATGAGCTGACTGGGACAACACTCAGCGAGTTTGCAAGACAAAGCCGCAGCGTGCCATCGCCGTGGGATGTGACATGGTTTGGCATTGGATTTACAGATCGTCGGAAATTGTATGAGCGCATCGACTGCCGCGTAGACTGTATGCTGGAGATGGGGCTTGCCGATGAGGTGCGCGAAGAATACGAAAGCTGCCGCCGCCGAGCCACTGCCGCTGCTGCAATCGGGTATAAGGAGTTGCTGCCGTGGCTGTATGGTGAGGCTTCTATGGCGGATTGTGTTGCAAAATTGAAGCAGGAAACCCGACGATATGCCAAGCGACAGGGTACGTGGTTTCGTCGAAATGAGCAAATCAACTGGATCTACAGAGATGATATTTGTGAAAATTTGGAAATTTTTTCGAAATGCCAAAAAATCATAGCCAAAAACGGCGAGTTGTGATATAATGTAGATTGCGTAGTTGTATCGGTATCCGCTTTGCAAAAAAGCAGAACCGTACTCAAAACAGACACATAATTTAAGGAAAGAAACGAGGCATTGATTTTATGAGCAAAACTTTGAATTTACAGGATGTTTTTTTGAATCAGGCACGCAAGGAACGTATCCCTCTGACCATTTTTCTGACCAACGGCTACCAGTTCAAGGGCGTTGTCCGCGGTTTCGACAGCTATATCGTGATTTTGGACTGCGATGGCAAGCAGCAGCTTGTCTATAAGCACGCCATTTCTACCATTATCCCCATGAGACCGATCTCCATTCTGGATGCAGCCGAGAAGGAAGAAGGCTAACACATGAATGAGATCACAACGCGAATCCTTCAGGGGCTCGTCGTTGCGTTTGTCGTTGTGCTGGTGGTCAGCATGATTTTCAACCTGTTTAACCGCGATTACAAAACCGAAACCGCCGTATATGGTTCTGTCAGTGAAACGGAGTCCTTTCAGGGCGTGTATGTTCGCGATGAAACCGTTACGGAGTATTCTGGAAACGGTGTGGTGCGTTATTGCGTCACAGATGGCGCAAAGCTTGGCGTTGGTAGCGTGATCGCAGAGGTGTATACTTCTGAGGAGCAGATCGACCTGCGTAACCTGATTGCGGAAAAACAGGACGAGCTTGCATTGCTCAACAAGATTGAGAATCTGGGTACCAGCGAAAATGCACAGCCGTCCAATCTCGCAGCACTGATCAACGACCGGTATAGAGCGTTGATGAAAATGCGTGAGCAGGGCCGGTTTGATGGCGTTGTTGAGGAAAAAAGCGAACTTACCGCACTGATGAGTACCTATCAAAAGATTACAGAGGATAATGTGGATTTCACTGGGCGTATTTCTGCGCTGCAACAGGAAATCACCGCGTTGGAGGCGAAGAAAACCAGTCCCAGAGAGGTCATTACAGCTGAAGAAAGCGCATATTTCATCAGCTATATTGACGGATATGAAACACAGTTTACTGTGGATACGATTGGCACACTGACACCAGAGCAGATTGCCGCTGTGAATGATGACGGTGCGTATGCCGCCAATCGTGCAGGCGTGATTGGAAAGCTGGTGGATGGTTACGCATGGTATATTGTGGGCATATTTGATAATACTACCTTGCGCCTTTCAGAAGGAGATACGCTTCGCGTTCGACCAGATTCCGCTTCGGAAACGATGAGCGCAAAGGTTGTTTCGCTAACCTCCGCTGGTGATATCAGTGAAACCCAGATCGTTCTGCGCTGCGAAACCATGACTTATGATATCGTGCAGCACCGTGCTGAGCGCGTGGAAATCGTGCGTGAGACTGTAGAGGGCGTGAAAGTTCCGCGTTCTGCCATTCGTTTTCTTGATCTTGAGGAAACGGCGGAGAATGAGGATGGTTCCAAATACACCACCCAAAACCGCTATATGGGCGTGTGGATTCTCGTGGGTGAGAATGCTTTGTTCAAAAAGCTGGATATCGTCTACGAGGCAGAGGATTTTTATCTCTCAAGGCTCAATGCCGGCACAGATTATGTCGCGTTGTACGATGATATTATCGTGGATGGAGTGATGGCTGATGGCAACTGAAACCGAACGCGTTGCAGTATTGCAACGATGTAAAGACGCACAGGAGAAGATCCGCGCGGCTTGTGCAGCCTGTGGCAGAGATCCTGACGCAGTCACGTTGATGGCTGTGACCAAAACCGTTGCACCAGAACTCGTCAATGTTGCAGTTTCAGCAGGGATTCATGTGCTAGGCGAGAATCGTGTGCAGGAGTACCTCTCAAAACGGGCGGCGTATGACCCCGCTGCCGAGGTGCAGTTCATCGGACATCTGCAAACAAATAAAGTCAGGCAGATCGTGGGTGACGTGACCTTGATCCATTCCGTGGATAGCGTACGACTCGCCGCTGCTATTGAAAAGGAAGCCGCCACGCTGCAAATCATACAGCCTGTGCTGTTGGAATTGAATGCCGCAGGGGAAGAGAGCAAATCTGGTGTAACGGCAAACGCCTTGCCTGATTTGCTGCGTGAGGTGATGGCGATGCCACATCTTGCGATAAAGGGTTTAATGACCATTCCCCCACCAGTTCATTGTGAGGCAGAGGCGGATGCGATGTTTGAGCAGATCGCCGCGCTCTATCAAAAAATGCAGCAGATCGCTCCGTTACCCGTGCTTTCCATGGGTATGTCTGGGGATTATGAATCTGCCGTGCGCCATGGCTCTACCATGGTCAGGCTCGGCAGTGCCTTGTTTGGGCCGCGGGTGTATCCTGTAAAGCCCGAAAGTACCACATAATTTACAACCGTATGGTTGTATGATATTCCAAGCCGCAAAACGAAAGAAAAGGAGAATTACCATGAGTTTTTGGAACAAGATCGTTGACTTCGTAGCCCCCAAGGAGGATGACGGCGATGAGGTGGATACCGAACGTGACTCCCGTTCTGACGCTAAGTGGAGCAGAGAATCCAAAGAAGTGAGGGAGACAAGACCCGCACGTGAAACTGCTTCTGAACGTGAGTACGCATCCGATGCCACCCGCTCGTTCCGCTACGGCGAATCCAGCAGCTATGCTTCCGCAGGTAGTGCCGCAACTGCACGCGCCACTACCTCTGCCATTGATCACGCAGAGCAGCGCAGCAAGGTTGTGAATATTCAGGCAACTGCGCAGCTGCAAGTGGTTCTGGTGAAGCCTGAGGTCTACAGCGATGCAAAACAGATCGCCGATCATCTTATTGCGAAGAGAACTGTTGTGCTGAATCTGGAAACTGCTGATGCCAGCAACAAGCGCAGGATCATCGACTTTTTGGTGGGTGTTGCCTACGCAAACGGCGGTAGCCTCAAGCCCGTTGCCAACCTGACTTACATCATTACGCCCTACAATGTCGGTTTCATCGGTGAAGATCTCGTCAATGAGCTTGAATCGAACGGCGTTTCCATGATGTAAGCTGCACATACGCAATCGAGAGAGGAGTATTCCACATGATGACCGCAAAGGATATCCGCAAGAAGAAGTTTGAGAAGATCAAGTTTGGCTATAACCCAGAGGAAGTGGACGCTTTTATGGCGGAGATCGAGAAGGATCTTCGCATGATGGAGCAGGAGCTTGCCGACGCGAATAACAAGGTGCAGCTGCTTGCTGATAAGGTTCGTGAGTATAAGGCTGACGAGGAAGACCTGAAAAATGCGCTGATTGGTGCGCAAAGACAAGCGCGCGAGGTGCTTGCTGAGGCAAACGCAAAGGCTGCCTCCATTGAGGAGGAAGCGAAAGCGCAGGCTGCCACTTTGCACGCCGCTGCACTGGAGCAGCAGGAGGAGCAGTTGCAGCGTACCGCTGAACAGTTGGAGCAGGAGAATCAGGCTTTGGTTGCCGCGCAGCGTCAGGTCGCGAACTTCAAAAAGACGCTGTTTGAGATGTATAAGGAACACCTTGAACTGATTTCGCAGCTGCCCGATGCCGTGAACGAGGATGTTGCGGAAACAGCCGCATCCGATGAGGCAGAAGTTGTTGTAGAGATTGCAGACGACGAAACCGTGGAGGTAACTGACGAGGAGGCTGTTGCGGCAGCTTCTGATAGTTGGGGTGCTGCTACTGATGCGTGGGGCGGTTCGCCCATTGCGGAGGAGAAGGCAGCAGAGCCGAAGGTGGATCCCTTCCGTACCTCTGAGTTTTCCCGTGAGGCAGTGCGTGCTGAGCAGGAGAGCCGATTCAGTGATCTGCAATTTGGCAGCCGCCGTGATGACCGCCGCCGTGATGATCGCCGCAAAAAGCGTTCTTAAGGTTACAGTGTGTGAAGTTGGTTGCGCAGAGATGCGACCGAACCGTCAGGAAGGCTTTGTGCAGTGTTTCCTTCACGCAATGTGATTTTTCAAAAGTCACCTGCTTGCTGATTGCGCTGCAGGTGGCTTTCTTTCATCTTATGCCAAAGGAGAATGACTTATGTGGCTGTTTGTTGCCATTTATGCCGTTGTTGGGGTACTTGTAGGCGTTGATCAGTGGATCAAAATATGGGCAATTGAAAATTTGCAGGGGCAGCCCTCGCGCAGTTTTTTACCCATCGGCGATTTTGACTGGATGCATCTTACCTACACGGAAAACACTGGTGCAGCGTTCAGTATGTTTCGTGGCTCAAGGGTGTTTCTCATTGTTTTTCCGCTGATTATGATTGCAGTCTGCGTTGTGATACTGCACCGTCTGCATCGGGAGCATCGTTGGGTACTGTTTACACTGCCCCTGATGATCGCAGGTGGCATTGGAAATCTGATTGACCGAATCTTTCGCGGTGGTGCAGTGGTGGATTATCTGGATTTGCAGTTGTTCGATTTTGCGATCTTCAACTTTGCAGATTGCTGCGTTAGCATCGGCGTGGTGCTGCTCATCATCTGCATGTTGTTCGTAGAAAAGGAAGAACCCACTGCAAAAAAGCTTCCCAGCGCAGAGCGTGTGCCATACGCAAGAGAAGCGATGCCATTGCCCGATGCCGAAACACTCCCTGCGGCAGAGCAGCTATTGGATGCACCCTCAGAGGAAAACAATGGCTGAGACAATAATATTGCGAGCATCGGCTGAAGATACTGGCACAAGGTTGGATGCGTGGGTACCAAAAAAATGTCCGCAACTGACGCGCTCCGCAGTGCAAAACCTGATTGCGGAGGGGCATTTGCTGCTGAATGGTAGACCAGCAAAAAAAAATGATCGGCTGAAAGAGGATGATGTGCTTTCGCTGACGATTCCAGAGCCAGTGCTGATGGAGGCAACCCCACAGGATATTCCATTGGATGTTGTGTTTGAAGATGCACATCTGTTGGTGATTCATAAGCCGAAGGGTATGGTGGTGCATCCTGCGCCAGGGCACCCCGATGGTACCCTGGTGAATGCGCTGCTGTTTCATTGCAAAGGGCAGCTTTCTGGTATCAACGGCGTAATTCGTCCTGGTATTGTGCATCGTATCGACCGTGATACCAGCGGTTTATTGGTGGCTGCCAAAACGGATGCAGCACATCTTGGACTTGCCAAGCAAATTGCAGACCATAGCTGTTGCAGAACGTATGAGGCAGTTATTTGCGGCAGATTGCAAAATGCCGATGGTACAATCAACGCCCCCATTGGCAGGGATCCCAACGATCGGCAGAAAATGTGCGTGATCGACCGCAATAGCCGCGAAGCGATTACGCATTATTCTACCCTTGCCCAGTACGCAAAGCATACGCATATCCAGTGTCGCCTAGAAACTGGCAGAACCCATCAAATTCGCGTACATATGCGGTATATTGGGCATCCTGTGTATGGTGATGCAGTCTATGGGAAGGCGGTAAAGGGCTTGCAGGGGCAATGTCTGCATGCACGAGAATTGCGTTTTACGCATCCCATTACTGGGCAGCCGATGTGTTTTACCTGCGAGTTACCCGATTATTTTCAGGCAGTACTGCGGCAGATTCGTCGTTTGTGACGCGAAATGGAAAGGAATAGGATTATGCATATGCAAACAAAGCTTGCCCTTTTGACTGATATGGACGGCACATTGTTGCGTGCCGACAAGACGCTTTCTTCTGGTAACGCAAAGGCAATCGCAGATTTTCGTGCATTGGGCGGATTGTTCAGCATTGCTACGGGCAGGGGCATAGAGGCGACGCGGTTTTATTTGCAACAGCTACAGCCAGATTTTCCTGCGGTGATGTACAACGGCGCGCTAATCTATGACTGGGGCAAGCAGCAAGAATTGCGCACGAGGACGCTGCCGCAGCAGGCAAAGAAAGCCATTGCGGAACTTATGGGAATATCCCAGGAAATTGGTGTGGAGATGCTTAACAGTGAGGGTATATTCATTGTACAGAACAGCGAGTATGAGCAAAAGCATTTAGAGATTACCAAGGTGCAGGCGACGTATGCCGCTCTTGCCGATATGGACGCGACGACCTGTTTCAAGGCACTGTTTGCTGCCTCCCCTGAGATGATTGACAATCTTGTGGCGTATGTGGCACAACCGCGCTTTGCGTATCTTGATTTCACGCGCTCTCATTCCTGCTTTTTGGAGCTTCTGCCCAAGGATGTTTCCAAGGGGGCGGCGGTATCTGCTCTTCGTGAATTATTACCGCAGGGGACAATCATTGGTGCTTCAGGGGATTTTGACAATGATCTTTCCATGCTTGCTGCTGCCGATCTTTGTGCCTGCCCTGCTGATGCGCAGCCAGCGGTAAAAGAAGCGGTGAGGCATCTGGGCGGGTATATTTCTCCCCGCGGCTTCGAACAAGATTTTTTTGCCGATTGGGTTGCGTATTTTCTGAAAAAAACTGCTCAATGAGCCTATCTCATCATCAAAAAGAGTCCTCCTTTTTGTGTTGCCGTGGATCGTTACAGAAATCCCCATAGTGTTTTAAACAAATTAAGCCGCCGTTTCCATTGGAAACGGCGGCCTTTTGTTTTGCAAGTTAATAGGCAGATTGTGTTACGGGATCGGTATAGCCATCTGTACGCACGATTTCAACATCCTGATAGGTGCTGACACCAGTACCTGCGGGGATCAGCTTACCGATGATTACATTCTCTTTTAGGCCCAACAAGTAGTCGCTCTTGCCGCGAATTGCAGCATCGGTGAGGGCTTTGGTGGTTTCCTGGAAGGATGCAGCGGAAAGGAAGCTTTCGGAAGTAGAGGAAGCCTTTGTGATGCCCTGCAACACAGGTGCGGTGGTGACCAAGGAAAGATCCGTTTCGCCAGCATCAATGCGTGCTTGAATACCAGCATTGACAGCATCAATCTCGCGGCGGTCAACCAATGTTTCGGGCAGCAGATAGCTACTGCCTGCGTCAACAATCTGCACCTTGCGAAGCATCTGTCGAACGATGACCTCAATGTGCTTATCGTTGATGCCTACACCCTGCTGACGGTATGCTGCCTGAATTTCATCAATGATATAATTTTGTACTGCCTGTACACCAAGAATCTCAAGCAGATCGGGGGGATATACACTACCGCCGGTGAGCCTTGTGCCACGTTCAACGGTTGCGCCATCGCGCACCCGCAAGGTATAATTGTATGGAATCTGGTACGGTGCGGAGTCAAGATCGGTTTCAGGATCATGGATTACAACCACCTTGTTGCCGTTCTCTTCGTGGATATTCACGATACCGTTGGTGCGTGCAAGAATTGCAGCATTCTTTGGGCGACGAGATTCAAACAGCTCCTCAACACGAGGCAGACCCTGTGTAATATCCTCACCGCCTGCGACACCACCCGTATGGAAGGTACGCATGGTAAGCTGTGTACCAGGTTCACCGATGGACTGTGCTGCGATGATACCGACAGCTTCACCCAAGGAAACCAGATTGTTGTTTGCAAGGTTTGCGCCATAGCATTTTGCACACACGCCGTGCTTTGCCTTACAGCGCAGCACACTGCGGATGGTTACGCGTTCAATGCCAGCATCCACGATGCGCTGTGCATCTGCCTTGGTCATTGCGCGGGTTTTGGGAATAAACAATTCATTCTTCTCATCACGCAAATCCTCAACGAGGTATCTGCCCACAAGACGCTCAGAGAGTTTTTCAATCTCCTGCTCAATGACCTGCGTACCCTTGAATTGTGTGCTGACGATACGGTAAACGTCAATGCCTTCAGTTGTGCCGCAATCAATCTCGCGGATGATCACATCCTGTGAAACATCGACCAGACGACGTGTCAGGTAACCAGAGTCAGCGGTACGCAGTGCTGTATCAGCCAGACCTTTACGTGCGCCACGGCTGGAGATAAAGTATTCGGTAATATTCAGACCTTCACGGTAGTTTGCACGAACAGGCAATTCAATGGTTGCACCAGAAGTGTTAGCGATCAGACCACGCATACCTGCCAACTGACGGATCTGGCTGATGGAACCACGGGCACCAGAATCCGCCATGATATTGATTGGGTTGAACGGGTCGAGGTTTGCTTTCAAAGCGTTGGTGACCTCATCGGTTGCAGATTTCCAGATATCAATGGTTTTCTGGGATTTCACTTCGCGCGAGATATAGCCGAACTCGTACTGCTCGTTCAGCTCCTCAATCAAAGCCTCAGAACGTGCAAGGATCTCTTTCTTCTGGGGCGGGATGACGGCATCCACGACAGCAACGGTCATAGCGGCCTTGGTGGAGTACTTAAAGCCCAGTGCCTTGATGCGATCAAGTACCTCAGAGGTAGTGGTTGTGCCGTGGATGCGGATACAACGCTCCACGATATCGGAAAGCACACCCTTCTTCACCAGTTTGGTGATTTCAAGGTCGAACTGATGGTCGCTGTTGGTACGGTCTACAAAGCCCAGATCCTGCGGGATGATTTCGTTGAAAATCAACTGACCGACGGTGCAATCAATGATCTTGGAGATCTTTCTGCCGCCGCTGTCTTTGGTAATACGCACCTTAATCTTTGAGTGCAGGGTGATATAATGCTCGTGATACGCCATCATTGCTTCATCGACATCACGGAACACCTTGCCCTCACCTGGCTCGCCGTCCTTGACCATAGTCAAGTAATAGGAGCCAAGGATCATATCCTGTGTAGGAACGGCGACTGGCTTACCATCGGAAGGCTTGAGCAGGTTATTCGCCGCCAACATAAGGAAGCGTGCCTCGGTCTGCGCTTCTGCGGAGAGGGGAAGATGCACAGCCATCTGGTCACCGTCGAAGTCGGCATTGAAAGCGGTACACACCAGAGGGTGCAGCTTCAGGGCACGACCCTCAACGAGAACGGGTTCAAAAGCCTGAATACCCAGACGGTGCAATGTAGGGGCACGGTTGAGCAACACGGGATGATCTTTGATGACATGTTCCAGTGCGTCCCAAACATCATCATTGGCGCGGTCGACCATTTTGCGGGCACTCTTGATGTTCTGGATTTTGCCGCAGTCCACCAAACGCTTGAGTACGAAGGGCTTAAACAGTTCCAAAGCCATTTCCTTCGGTAGACCGCACTGATACATTCTCAGTTCAGGGCCAACAACGATAACGGAACGACCAGAGTAGTCAACGCGCTTACCGAGGAGGTTCTGACGGAAGCGTCCCTGCTTACCCTTCAGCATATCGGAAAGGGATTTTAGTGCGCGCTTGTTGGGGCCAGTGACCGGGTTGCCGTGACGACCGTTATCAATCAGGGCATCCACAGCTTCCTGTAGCATACGCTTTTCGTTGCGCATGATCATATCGGGAGCATCCAGCTGCATCAGCTTGCTCAGACGATTATTACGGTTGATGACGCGACGATAGAGATCGTTAAGATCAGAGGTTGCATATCTGCCGCCATCGAGCATGACCATGGGGCGAATATCGGGCGGAATGACGGGGATGACCGTCATGATCATCCACTCGGGCTTATTGCCGGAAAGACGGAACGCTTCGATAATCTCCAGTCGTTTCAGCAGTTTGATGCGCTTTTGACTTTTTTGCGCAGCAGATTTGGTTGCGCTATTGCGGGAGTTGAGCTGTTCCAGTTCAGCTTTCAGCCGGTCAGAAACCATTTCAAGGTTATTGCGCCACTCCGTTTCCACATCGGCGCAAATGGAACATTCCTTGCAGGCGTAGCCGAGTTCGCAGTGCTTGCAAGCCTCGCGCTGTGCGTCATCAAGAAAGAGCTGTCCCTCATCCACAAGCTGCTCGCGGAACATATCATAGCGGTCGCTGCTATATTCCTGCAACAACTCCAGAATTGCTTCTGCGCCCATTTTAGCGGAGAAAGTAGTATCCGTACCGCAGCGATCCAGTGCGTCCTTGTATTCTGCTTCTGTCAGAAGATCCATTTTGTTGACACCGGATTGGTAGATGCATTTTTTCTTGTTATCGGGGGTAGCAGCTAACTCGCCAGGGTTAACCACAATATATTTTGTGAAGTACAGCACTTCTTCGAGACGCTTCTGCGAAAGCTCCAGCACCTGTCCGATACGGGACGGTGTGCCTTTGAAGTACCAGATATGTGAAACAGGGGTAGCAAGCTCAATGTGACCCATACGCTCACGGCGCACCTTTGCGCGGGTGACCTCAACGCCGCAGCGGTCGCAGGTCTTACCTTTAAAGCGGATTTTTTTGAACTTACCGCAGTGGCACTCCCAGTCTTTGGTAGGGCCAAAGATACGTTCGCAGTACAATCCGCCTTTTTCGGGCTTCTGAGTACGATAATTGATGGTTTCCGGACGCTCCACAACGCCGTAGCTCCAGCTACGAATTTGTTCGGGCGATGCCAGACCGATCTTTATGGATTTAAAGGTAGTGAATTCCAAAGCGTTCCCTCCTAAAATCGTCTACTATTTAGAAAATAAACGGATGATGCATCAATCGCGGGGCTACCCCGCTGCAAAAGTGGGGCACCAACCGAGAAAAACCACAAAGGATTCGCGATCAATCCTCGTCGTCGAAACCGTCGCCGTCGAGATCGCCGTCAAAGTCGCCGCCCAGCAAATCATCATCGAGGTCGTCCTCGTAACCAGCATCGGTGTAGGCAGCATCCTCATCGACTTCTCCCTCCACGCCAGAAGGCAGATAGCCTGCATCGCCGATGGTTTCGTCGTCGTAATGGGTTGTATCAGCGACATTTTCGTCATTATACTCCTTAGGGCCGTCCATGGAGTAATCGTCATCGAAGCTTTGCTTCAGGTCGATCTCCTGCTGATCTGCGTCAAGCACGCGAACGTCCAGACCCAAAGAACGCAGCTCCTTAACCAGAACTTTAAAGCTTTCGGGGATGCCAGGCTTCGGGACATTTTGTCCTTTGACGATTGCTTCGTAGGTATTGACACGACCTGTTGTATCATCAGACTTAATGGTAAGGATTTCTTGCAAGGTGTAAGCCGCACCATATGCTTCCAGTGCCCAAACTTCCATTTCACCAAAACGCTGACCGCCAAACTGCGCCTTACCGCCCAAGGGTTGCTGTGTAACCAGCGAGTAAGGGCCAACAGAACGCGCGTGGATTTTATCATCAACCAGGTGGTGGAGCTTGAGGTAATACATATAGCCGACAGTAACGCGGTTATCGAACTTTTCGCCTGTTCTGCCGTCATAAACGGTAAACTTACAATCTTCAGAATAAGTGAGGGATTCGGTATCAATGACCTTCTGCATTGGCAGCAACTCGAAGGTCTGTTCGGTTTTCTGGGCATTGGCAGCGGCATTGTTTTCTGCGACCTTACGGTAGCAGGCGCGAATATCATCCTCATGTGCGCCATCGAAAACGGGGGTCATGATATGCCAGCCCAGTGCCTTGGCGGCCATACCAAGGTGAACCTCCAACACCTGACCGATGTTCATACGAGAAGGAACGCCCAAGGGGTTCAAGCAGATATCCAGCGGCGTGCCGTCCTCGAGGAAGGGCATATCCTCTTCTGGGAGAATGCGGGAAACAACGCCCTTGTTGCCGTGACGACCAGCCATCTTATCGCCCACAGAAATCTTACGCTTTTGTGCGATATAGCAGCGAACCATCATATTCACGCCTGGGCCGAGTTCATCGCAATTGGTACGGTCGAAGATCTTGACATCCACGATGATACCTGCTTCGCCGTGGGGCACTTTCAGAGAGTTATCGCGGACTTCTCTTGCCTTTTCGCCGAAGATGGCACGCAGCAGACGTTCTTCGGCGGTCAATTCAGTTTCGCCCTTTGGTGTGACCTTACCGACCAGAATATCGCCCGCGTGTACTTCTGCGCCAATGCGAATGATACCGCGTTCGTCCAAATCCTTCAGTGCGTCATCGCCGACATTGGGGATATCGCGGGTGATTTCTTCGGGCCCGAGCTTTGTATCACGGCACTCGATTTCGTACTCCTCAATATGCACGGAGGTGAACACATCTTCACGCACCAGACGCTCGTTGAGCAGAACGGCATCTTCATAGTTATAGCCTTCCCATGTCATGAAGCCGATGAGGGCGTTCTTGCCAAGGGAGATTTCGCCTTCGCACGTTGCGGGACCATCGGCAATGACCTGACCCTTTTCCACCGTTTCGCCAACATTAACAATGGGTCGCTGGTTGATGCAGGTGCCTTGGTTACTGCGCTTGAATTTTGTCAACCGATAGGTGGTGAGGTCGTCCTCGCGGTTACCATGGCGAATGGTGATCTCATCCGCGCTGACGGCAACAACGGTACCTGCTTCACGGGCAAGAATGCAAACGCCAGAATCCACGGCAGCTTTATACTCCATACCAGTACCAACGAATGGACGCTCAGTTTTCAGCAGCGGAACAGCCTGTCGCTGCATGTTGGAACCCATCAGGGCACGGTTTGCGTCATCGTTCTCCAAGAAGGGGATCATGGCAGTTGCCACGGAAACGACCATCTTCGGGGAAACATCCATAAAGTCGATCAATTCGCGGTCACACTCAATGATCTGGTCGCGGTGACGGGCGGTAACGCGCTTTTTCGCGAATTTGCCATCCTCGGTAAGCTGTTCGTTTGCCTGTGCGACATAGTAGAGATCCTCGGTATCGGCGGTCATATAGAAGACTTCATCGGTGACCACACCGGTTGCCTTATCCACACGGCGGTAGGGTGCTTCAATGAAGCCGTAGGCATTAATCCTTGCAAAAGATGCCAGATAGGAGATCAGACCGATATTCGGGCCTTCAGGGGTTTCAATGGGGCACATTCTGCCATAGTGGGAGTAGTGAACATCTCGCACCTCGAATCCTGCGCGATCACGAGACAGACCTCCAGGCCCCAGTGCGGAAAGACGACGTTTGTGCGTCAGTTCGGCAAGGGGATTGTTCTGATCCATGAACTGTGACAGCGGCGAAGAACCGAAAAATTCTTTAATGGCAGCGGTAATGGGACGGATATTAACCAATGCCTGCGGCGAAAGCCCTTCAGCATCGGCACCCTGCAAGCTCATGCGCTCGCGGATGGTACGCTCCATACGTGCAAAGCCGATGCGGAACTGATTCTGGAGCAGCTCACCCACCGAACGGATACGGCGGTTGCCAAGGTGGTCGATATCATCCACGGAGCCAACACCGTCACAGAGGTTGCAGAAATAGCTGATGGATGCGAAAATGTCATCGCGGACGATGTGCTTTGGCACAAGCTCGTCTGCTCTGCGTTTGATGGTTTTCAGCAGCCGGTCGTGGTCGTCGCCGACTTCCTCAAGAATAGCACTCAGCACCTTTGCAGAAACTTTCTCGGAAATACCCAGTTCTGCGGGGTCGCAGTCCACATAACCTGCCAGATCCACCATGCCGTTGCCCAGCACTTTGATCTCGCGCGTGACCAGTTCAGAGATGGTTTCGTGCTTTTTGACATCGGTGCGTGTACGGCGCACTTCAACGGTGATGAACGCTTCCATAACGCCAGCTTGCTCAATCTCGTGGGCAAGTTCGTAAGAAATTTTCTGTCCCTCGACCGCCATTACCTCGCCAGTCATTGTATTGATGACCGGACGGGAGAGAACGTGACCGACCAGACGTGAAGCGATGCCAAGCTTCTTGTTGTATTTATAACGACCGAAGCGTGCCAGATCGTAGCGACGTGCATCAAAGAAGAGATTATTCAGCAGTGTTTGAGCGCCGTCGATGGTAGCAGGCTCGCCAGGACGCATTTTTTTGTAGACTTCCAGCAAAGCACCAGAGGTATTTGGTTCGTTCCCCTTGTCGCTGCCTTCCTTGGCGACAATCTCCTTCTGCTCAATGGTGCAGCGCAGACGAGGGTCATCGCCGAACATGGCGAGGATCTCTTCACTGGAACTGATGCCCAGCGCACGAATGAAGGTGGTCAACGGGATCTTGCGGTTTTTATCAATGCGGACATAGATCACATCGTTGGAATCCATTTCGTACTCCAGCCAGGCACCGCGGTTGGGGATGATGGTGGCACTAAACAGATCTTTACCAGCTTTATCTCTGGTAGAAGCATAATATACACCAGGAGAACGCACCAATTGCGAAACGATTACACGCTCCGCGCCGTTGATTACGAAGGTGCCGCTTTCGGTCATCAGGGGGAAATCTCCCATGAAGATTTCGCTCTTTTTGACTTCATCGGTCTCCTTGTTCCACAGGGATGCGACAACACGCAGGGGGGCGGCGTAGGTAACGTCGCGATCCTTGCACTCTGCGATGGTATACTTCGGGGTTTCGTCAATTTTGAAGTCGCCGAAGCTGAGCTGAAGATTGCCGTTGAAATCGGTGATGGCGGCCACATCACGGAACACCTCGCGCAGTCCTTCCGTGAGAAACCACTGGTAGGAATTCTTCTGCACCTCAATCAAGTTGGGCATCTGCAAGACCTCATTAATCTTGCCGAAGCTCATGCGCTGATTCTTTCCGACCTGCTTCGGTGTCACTGTGATTTCTGTCTGCGTCCCCGGATTCGTTTGCAAGCTCATGGGCAAAAACCTCCTGACTTTTTTCTGAAAAAGTTTGCGTTTTGTTGCTGGGCGTTTTGTGTCTTACAGGTAGTCGGTAGAAATCTCTGGTACAAAAATTCATCGCACCGAGGGGTTGACAAGCCGTAAAATATGTGGTATACTATTTTGCGAAAAACGCCACTTCGCCACAATGGGGCATTCTGTCATTATATAGGACATTTTTTTCCTTGTCAAGGGGTTTTCCTTCCAAATGCAAAAATTTCAGCACTATGCCGCAATTCGCCGTTACGAACTGCGGCTTTTTTGGCATTATTACAGTTTTGCGTCGCCACGCGTGTGGACAGTTTTGCCACTACTGAAAAAAACAAAAAAATGCTGTTCGCGGGTTTACTTTTTCGAAAGTTTGTGATATAATACTAAAATAGCATATTTGTGCGTAAAGGAGAAATGAACCGCTTTTTGGAGGATGGAAAGTCCATGGCAACCTGAGCCGAGCCAGAAAGGATGGCGATAGATATGGCGAAAAAACAGAATCCACAGCAAAAGCAGCCGCAGAACAAGACAAAGCCCCCTGTGGAGAATCCTTTTGCAATGGAACAAACAAAGATTGTACATCTGGAGAAAAACCGCTCGCATTATGAACACTGCCGTATGCAGATGCGTGATATCGAGGCAAGCTACCGCCGTACTTTTATCGGCAATACGGCATTATGTATCTTCATCGCGCTGCTTTCCGTGTTCCGAATCTATATCCAGGTTTTCGGTATCTTTAGTATGCCTTTCGCGAGCATGGAAGGTCCAGGCGCGATGCTTGGCGGCGGTATCTTTCAGATTGTCTTTGCTCTGATTGTCGCTGCATTGGGATATCTTGCATGGGCAAATGTGCATACCCTCAACGTGATTCTGACCGTGTTCTACGGCGTGGTAGCGGTTATGGGGGTCATCAAGCTGGATTACTGGTCGGCGATTCTTGGCGTGGTGGGGCTTTGGCTGTATATCTACTCCATGGGCTCTATGCAGAAAGAGGGTGCCCTTGCCGAAATGGACGGTTACCCTGATTTCCGCGAGCAGTTTGATATTTCCACCTCGGATATCGTCATGCAGACATTGATGGCACATCGGGGAGAAAACGGAAAGAATGCCAAAAGTATGCCGCGATCTCTGCGCAAGCGCAAAAAGCAGACGATTGATGCATCAGCTGGGGATGCAGCTGCGGAACTTGCAGAGCAGATTGCCGAGAGTGTCAAGCAGCGATCAGCAAACGCGGAAGGAAAAAATGATGACAATGGCTGAACGGTACGACACTTTTGATCAGTTTGACGAAACTGCTGAGGCTCCCCTTGCGCAGGAATTTCTGATGGAGTGCCGCAACCGAAAAACTGCCGTGGAACGAAAAAACAATTTTATCTTCTGGGCGCATATCCTCATGGCAGGCATTCTGTTCGCGTTGGCAGTGTTTCTGGGCGGCGTTGTTGCTCGTGATGCAAGGTGGGAAGGTCCACAGAAATTTTATGTCAGCTTTACATTGGGTTTGTCGCAGATCCTTGCCGCACTGGTCACGCTGGGATTTGGTTTATGGGCACATCAAAAGTGGCGGATTCCCACCTATGTGCTGATTGCGTTTTTCATCACCCATATCTTCTACACTGTTCTGGCACCCTACAATTACTTTGATTCTGTTTACATCATCTTTGATGTGGTTGGCATTGTGCTGAACTATTATCGCCTGTCCCTCATCGCGGAGTGTGAGTGGCTGAAAAAACAGCCGGGATACCCCTACTTTACCATATCGTTGCTGCAAAAAAATGAATACGAGCTGCCAAAATATATCACGCATCGCCGTTCTCCATCCAATGAAATGGATACGGTGGGCGATGCAGCACCAGAATCTCAAACTGAAACGACAGCTCTATCGCAGCCAAGGGCGGAGAGTGCTGCCTGACCCCGAGGAGGTCAAAGCACGCCTGCGCCGCATGGCAGAAGAAAAAACGCAGGACAGGCAGCCGAATAACACCTGAAAGCAAAGACCTGCAAATAAAAGTCAAGGGGCAAGATGAAAGTTTCACATAACTTTCACA
>CAYXBP010000021.1:0-29272 GCA_964463355.1 uncultured Ruminococcus sp.
CCGTCTGAATCGCTTCGTTGTCCTTATCTTCACGAAACAGACAGTCCCATTCGTCTATGATCACAATGAACTGTTCGCCTGTCCGTGTATAAATTTCCCCTAATGCTCTCGGCAGTACGGTTTCATTTTCGTCCAGAATATTTGGAAAAACTTCCCGCAACTCGCTGATGATCTCAATCTGCATATAGGATACAACTTTCGCTATATTATGATCACTCCGTGCAATACTGCGGAACTCCTGCATATCAAGATAAATGACCGTATTCCGATTCAGCTCATTCTCAAATGTCGGCAATCCTGCAATTTTCAGCCCAGAGAAGATCTCCCTCGAATCACATCCCTTGCTGTAATACGCCGTCAGCATATGTGCCGCAATGGACTTTCCGAAACGGCGCGGTCTGCTGAAGCAGATGAGCGGACGCATCTTACCGATTCTGTTATTTGTAAACTCAATTAAGCCGGATTTGTCAACATAGGATTCATCGCTTGCCACAATTGCAAATGCCCCATTCCCCGGATTCACATACTTTCCCATATGGCACACGCCTCCTTTCCTGTTACTGATATTATACCATAAATTTTACGCTATTGCAAGTATCACGGGTGGAGATTAAATCCCTAAATGTCTCTCAATCACCGCCATAATCTCATCAAACCGCTTTTCACCAACACCCTTGATAGTGCCGATTTCCTTTCTCAGCTCACCCAAATCAAGCGTTGGAGCATTCGCATCTTCCATGCTGTGCAGGCAGATTTCAAATAAGATCAAGCCCATCCTTCATCTTTCTGTGCTTGTCTGTAAAGAAGAAAGCGGTACAAAATACTCAAAACCATTGATGGTTAAACAACACCAATGTATTTTCTGTCATTGTGCTGTCCTGGCTTTTTATTATGAAACAGATGTGGTGCAAACGGAAATGGAGCCGTTGGACACGCAGTTCACAAGCCGAAAAGCACAGCTTTTGTCAAGTCTTATGGTGAATAGCTTCTACAACAACGACAACAGCCGGACGGTGAATCAGACGAACAATAGTCCGAAGGCACTGGTCAACGCCGCTCTCCTATTCTGATTTCTTCCGCTGATGCATAGTATTGTCGGCTTGAACACTTGAAAAAGAATTCTGAATGTGTAAACACACAAAAAGGGGGAAGCTTGGCAGCTTCCCCCTCTTTTTTTGACGTATTTCATGGGGTAATAGCAGAAAAAAACCCAAAATAAACGGACACAATCTGGCATAGTTTCAAAACGATAGTACATAAGAAAAACGCCGCAAACACGCAGTTTACGACGCTTAATGACGGAGAAAGAGGGATTTGAACCCTCGCGACCCTTTCGAGCCCTACTCCCTTAGCAGGGGAGCCCCTTCACCACTTGGGTATTTCTCCAACAGTGAATGCTTTTCATCCAGACGAATCATGGCGGAGAGGGTGGGATTCGAACCCACGGTGCATTGCTGCATCACTGGTTTTCAAGACCAGCTCCTTAAACCGCTCGGACACCTCTCCGTTCGGAATCAGCATATTTATTATATCACAAAGATGCAGCCTTGTCAAGCCTTTTTTTAAAAAAAAAAGAAGCCCTTCTGGAAAAATTCACATTTGTTTGCACGCTCCACTGCTTTTATATCCTGCACTGTATACGAAAAATCGTCCATTCTGCTTCTTCCTTTCCATGGAAATGCCCCCTGCTTTGGCAAGGGGCTTTCCGACTGATTGGATCATCTAAGGGTATTCGAAAGAAGCATATCGATGTCGTTATAATCGATGACACCATCCTGGTTCAAATCGCAGTTTGCAAGATTCCCCTCTGCTACCACAGCGATTTCACAAACATATCCATTGAGCAGGAGCAGGTCATTCAGATCCACATCGCCATCTCCGTCGGCATCGCCTGAAACGGTACTCGTATCAGCCAAAGAAACTGCAACATAGCCATTTTCCAGCAATGCAAGCCCCACACCGTCATCTGTTGCAGGCACATAGAACACCTGCTGATTCCAGTTCAGGTACATGCTTATCCCCTCTGAGCAGCCTACCACATGAATCTGTTTGCCCTGATATGTGAAGCTTTCCTCAATTTCATAAACGAAACGATCGCCCAAAACTGCTGTCAACGTCGCGTTACCGTCCGGATCCACAAGATAGAACACGCCGTTATGCTCCACGGTAAAGGTATCCGTAATCGCGTGGATGGAAACACGCACTGTACTCTCATTCACCCACCAGATACGATCGCTCACAAGGGAAATATAAATGGTTTCGCCTTCTGCCAACACAAAGCCGTCGCTGTCAAAATCCAGGATTGGCGCGCCCGCAGCATCGTAAGCCTGCACCACGGCAACGACATCCGGATCCATCAGTTCGATATGAAAGACATCCGTATCTTTGGTTGTATTTGTGAACTTCAGCAGCAGTGTATCAGCCATATCAGCTGTCACATAGCTATATTCCTCATCGAGAACAGCCTCTATGATCTCCTCTGCGGCAAAATCATCCACATTCAGGTTTTCCAGATAAATCTGGAAGGGCAGTTCCAATCGACCGATATAATTGCCCATACCCTTCAGCTCAATCACGCCTATGCCGGCATAGATATTCGCGCCGTAGGTCAAAATGGTATAATCCACGCCTTCAACCAGTTTTTCGCCATGGTAGGAGATTTCAGGCTTCGGCACAATGGCTTCGCCAGTGACATAGTAGGCATCCTCCAGGTTGTATGTACAAGCCGCGAGGTTCCGTTTGTCATATCCCAGCAACAGTGTAAAGCGACCTGTCTGGTCGGTTGCAGAGAACGCCGTTGTAATGTAATACGTCTTCCCTGCCGTCACGCTTGCAAAACCGTAGATTTCGTCATAGCCCTTCATTTCGGTGAGGACACTTCCGCTTTCGTCCATAACGCGAATCGCCACATCGTAGATATCCAGGCTGGCAACTGCATATTCACCCGATTTTTCAGGCACCCATTTGTAGATATCGGTGCTGCCTGCTTTGTTTATCACGATCTCATTTTCGCCATCATAGAGGAGCTTTGTAGCAGTTGCAGGGTCAGGCATCACAGAATAGTAAATCTCCAGCGTATCGCCGAATCTGCCGATACCTTGTACATTCAGCTGATAGAAACCGCATTCAACGACAGAAACCGCACCAGTCAGCACATAATCCACGCCTTCCACCAACAGCGCACCATCGTAGTAGAGTTCAGGCTGGGCAAACAGGGTTTCACCAGTGTAGATCATATCCTCCATCTCATAGCTTGCTTCATAGATGCTCACCACAGATGCAAAGGTGATATCCGCAGTCAATTGCGTATTGTTGTAAAACGCAATGATATACGCACCTGGATCAAGCGAAATCAATGCGCCGCTTGTGCAATAGTAAGAAAACTCGCTCAGGCTGCCATCCTCGTTATGGCGGAAAACAATGAACTGCGCATAATCGGTATCTGCCACTCGCAGCTGCACATTGCAGTACTCTTCAACGGTCAGACGATAGTATGCATTCCCGGGGTCAAACGTGAATGGCTCGCCAAGCGCAATATCCACATAAGTGTCAACCTGCTTCTGCGAATCGCCGCTTTCCACATACATGGTGCCGTAGTAATCGCCGATGCCTCTTACCACGGTATAGACCCAAGTATCCGAATCGAAGGTTTGCAGCGTATAATCCTTGCCTTCGGTCAGCGGATTCCCGTTTTCATCGTTCAGGGTGACCTCTGCCGCTTCGCCCCAGCCATCGCAGTAAAGTGCGCAATCCAGCAGATTCTTCTTCTCGCGCGTAATCAACAGCTCAAAGGGTGCCTGCCCGTAGGAGGAAACCCCGATGGTATACGTTGTTCCAGCGGTCAGCTCCACCGTAACTGCCGCCAAAAAGGTACGCTGATACATCGCATCATAGTCATCCGAAAAATCGTAGACGTCCTCGCCTTCAATATAGAAATAGGGGTCAGTTTGCAGCACAATGAGATCGATCAGCTCCGATTCAGGTAGATCCGCGAGGTAATCCAGTGCGTAGGCGGTCAGAATCGAATAGATACCGCTCTTTTCCGGAATAAACTGCAAATCCTGTTCATTGTTCGTAGGAAGCAATGTAACGGGTTCTTCTGCCGTTACGGATTGCAGCAGGGTGATATGCAGCTTATCCGCGGCACCCAAAAAGCGTCCCTGCCCGAAGGCATACACCGTCATCTGTCCAGGCGCATCATTGTTCGTCATCAAAAGGAGCAGATCCTTGCCCTCGGTCAGTACCAGACCGTTGCTTGCATAATTGGGATTAAACAATTGCAATTCAGGCACATAGGGGTAGGCTTCGGGAACAATGCCGCTGCTGTATTGGTCGGCATCCATCCACCACGAGCCAGACATCATGCAAATCTCATCTGGTGCTGTAGTAGATACACCCAATGCACCGGCAAAGACACTTTGATCCGTATAATGAATCACAAAGATGTAAGTTTCCCCAGCGGTCAGGTCTGCTTCCAGATACTTGGTGGTATCATAGTGGCACTGCTCCAGATCCGCACCGAGGAGCGAAATAGAAGCACCATCTATGCAATCAAGATCGCTGAGGTGGAAATAGTAGATACCATCTGCATCGGGGCTGAAGCTATAGTAACGGTACGCACTGAAGTTGTAGTCGTAATCATTGGCAGATGTTACAGTATCCCACTCATCGTTGAGAGAATCGTAATCGGAAAGAATTACTGTATCTGCGGTAAGCTTTGCAGTAATCTCCACAGGGCGCACGGTAACAGTGTAATCAAGCGCACCCACAAGATTGCCCTCTGCATCGGTTACCCGCAGTGTAAATTGTTCGGTTTCGTTCTGCTGCATTGCTGGGTAGTAGATGTAATCTGTAGCACCTGCAATGGCATTGCCTTCCGCATCATACCACTGATACTGCATACCAAAGCCCAGACCGTAGCCCTCAATGCTGATTGCATCCAGCGGATTGAAGGTGTAATCTGATTTTGCTGCGTATACCGCAGGTGTTTCAATGAAAAGGATATCGTTCTTCTGCGCAAACTTTGCTGCTTCACTATGTGCAGGTGCAGCAATCGTGCCCTCCACAAAGGCAGTATCGGCAATGCGATTGCAGGCATCCGAAAGCACAACAATACTGGTTGCTTCTCCAAAGGCATCTTCCCCGATGGTGGTTGCGTTTTCAAAATACAGCACGGGGTTTTGCGCATTGGCAAAGGCTTCGGCAGGAATCTGTTTGAGGGACGGGAAGGAAAGCATACCGCCCTTGGCACTGGAAAATGCCCCTTGACCCATCTCGGTTAGTGCGGTAAACGTTGCAGATTCACGGAAGTTGAAGCCCTCAAAGGCTGCCCTGCCGACCGTTGTAATCTGCGCAAAGGGAATCTCCACAATTGTTTCCGCATCGAAATACGCGTGCAGTGCGAGTGCGCAATCGTCCACTGTTGCTACGCCCGGTGCTTTGAGATATTCCAGATTACCGACATTGGCAAGCAGATACGCAGGCAGTTCGGTGATGTTTTTGGGCAGCGTGATACCTGCAAGGTCATAGCATTCACGGAACGCGCCCTCGCCAATGGTTTGCAGTGCTTCAAAATCTGCGTACACGCCCTGAAGGAAGCAGCCACGGAAGGCTTCTTTGCCTACTGCGGTGATGCCGCTCCAGTTCATTTCCGAAAACTCCATGTAGCCGCACTCAACAAAAGCCTCATCGCCGATGACGGTGACTTTGGGCAGCGCTAATATACCGCTATAACGCGAATTTTTCAGGAAACGGTCAGGAATCTCAGTCAGCTCCTCGGAGAGGAAAAGCTCCACCAATTGGGTGCAGTTTTCAAAGGCTGCCTTACCAAGGGTTTCCAGCGGTGCAGAGGTCAGCCACCAAATCGCTGCATTACGGAACGCTGCTTCGCCCACAGCAATCACACCGCTTCCCTCCACGCTGCGCAAAACAGCACAGTCTTCAAAGGCGTGGGCGCCAATGGAAGTTACCGTATCCGCAAGCAGCACCGTTTCTATTCTGTGATTGCCTGCAAACACACTGTCGCCAATGGCGGTGATATCGGTACGCTCGGTGAGGTCAAGTTCTGTCAGCACGCCGTTATAGGCAACCAGCACGCCATCTTTGACAACGAGCGCATTGGTGACATCCTCGCCACCGATGCAAATGGCTGCTTCACTGTATCCGCCCACTCTGTCTTCCAGATACGAGGCAGCCTTCACAAGGGCAGATTCGTTCAATGTAAAAGGCTTGGTATACAGGATGCCGTTTTCCTTATCGGGTTTGCTGCCATCCAGTGTATAGTAGATCACAGAACCGTCGGTCACGCAGGACATGGCAATATCCACTGCACCAAGGGTATCTGCATCGTCCTCATTAAAAAGAATCTCCGGTGCGGCGCAATAGGTGCCATCAAAGACGAAATCGCCCATATACACCATACCGTAGCCGAAGGTATCGTCCCTGCCCGGCTCACCCAGATCCATTGCATTTGCCTTTAAGAAGGCATCCACGTTGTCTACGGAGAGTGTTTCATCCGCAGAAAGCACCATGGCGGCGCAAGCTGCCACATAGGGCGTTGCCATACTGGTGCCGCTCATATAGACAAAATCATCGGGAGCATCAATACCTGCGCTGTAAACATCCACGCCAGGCGCAACCACATCTACCAGAGTGCCATAATTGGAAAAATACGCAAGCTCCTTGTATTGATCCACAGCACCCACCGTGATCGCGTGTTCGGCGCGGGCGGGGGTGACATTATCGGCATCCATGCTCTCGTTACCGGCTGCCACACAGCAGGGAATATCCGCGTCATAAAGCTGATCCACCATATATTGCAGCAGTGGAGATTCCCCGATACTGCCAAGGCTCATGCTAACAACATCCGCGTCCTGCTCCATGGCATACACCATGCCGCAATAGATGCCCAGAATGCTGCCGTAGCCTTCCTCATCCAGTGCGCGCACAGGCAGTATTTTGACATTATCGGGTGTTGCACCCACAATGATACCTGCGCAATGGGTACCATGGCCGTTCTGATCATCCACGGTATAACTGTTCGTGTCCAAAAACGCCGCACCATGCCCTGCAAGGCGATCTGCAAAGCGTTCATGCGCATAGTAGATGCCCGTATCCACCACGGCAACGACAATCTCAGGCAGCGTTTCGTGGCTTGCAATCAGGTTTTGGTTGTAGCTTTCCGCGCCGATGGCAGAAACGCCCCAGTCGGTATATTCGTCTGTGCTGTAGCGATATGCCATTTGGCTGGCATCGGCAGCTGCAAGCGCAACGGTTCTGGAAGGCTCTGCAAAATCCACCCTTTCATCGGCAACAAACTGCTGATAGGCTTGGTAGGCATCGGCGGGCGTTGCATATTGCAGCACACGCAGACCATCGCGATACTCCACGCAATCCAACGCGCCGTATTGCTCGAGTTCTCCTTCGGCGCGCACAATCAGACAAGCGGAATCAAAGGGCGATGTAATGGTCACACCGTCCTCCCCTTCGGTCACCGTGCAGCCGATCTGCTTTGCAGCCTGTTCCAGCGAAACATAGCCTGCGTCGGCAGCTCCATTTCCAGCTGCCTTTGCCGAAAGCATCACCTTGCCATCAATCACAGCGTACTCGCCCAGGCGATCGCCCACGGGCTTACCGTCACGGTAGAGCATCCCCTGCTGCGCATCGTAACGCAGGGATACGAAGGGCACCGCATCGGTCTGAGGGGATTGCATCGCGGCAAGCTGCTGCTGAAAATCCAGCACGGACTGCACTGCATTGGCAAGCTGCATCGTCCCCAAATCGATACGGGGCACCGCGGTTACTGCAAGCACAGCGGCAAGGGCTGCTGCGTGCAGCTTACGGTTTTTGAATTTTCCCATAGTTTTTCTCCTCTCACATATACTTTCAAGACGGCATTCGCCGCAATGAAGCAAATTTACTCCGTGACAAACACAGTAGAGAACCCTGCCGCACGAAACGTTTCCACCGCCTCTGTGAGTTCGTCATCGTTCAGGCTGCGGCGCGATACACAGGGGAGGTATTCCATATCCCCGGCCATCGCATCGGCTACTTGCAGCAGAAGGGTTGTTTTTTCGGCAATGGTCATGCCACGGGGGTCAAAGCGGTCATTGCCCAGATAAAAGGGCGTGGCAAACAGATAATAATCAAAGGTAATCACTGCGTTTTTGACCGCCAGGGTATCGGAACGAACGGCTTCCTCATCGCGGTTGAGGGCGGCATACAGGTCAAAGGAGTAGGCACACGCGGCATCGGCAGCATCCAGCGCGTTGAGTACCCCTGCCAAACCATCCGCGCGTCGTTTCGGCTCACTGACATCCTTGCCGATATACTGCAAATCGGAAGCATAGAAATCGGGGTATTCCGTATCGGCGCACAGCACCTTGGCAAACCCCGCCTGATACAGTTCCTCTGCCACGGCGCAAAGATACGCTCTGCCTTCCTGTGCAAAGGGGCTGAGCCACGGTTTTCCCCCTTCGGATTCTTTATCATCCAGCCAGCGATCCGTTCCGTTGGAGAAAAAATAGCCGGATGCAAACGAATACAGCGGGTAGGTGCAATCTGCAATGGTAGAAATCTCCGCCATCGGCACAAGCCCGGCATCTTCCGCCATGGCAACAAGCTCTTCTGCGGTGCAAGTGGACTGCACAGCCTTACAGACATCCGTACCTTCGATCTCCGAGGCATAATACAGCAGGCCGCCATACTGCTTCAAAGGCATCACAACGGCGTTGTAGCCTGCATTTTTGGCATCATTCAGGGCTTGCGCCAGGGCTTCCGGAGTATGCACTGCCGCATCGGCAAGCTGCAACACAAAGAGGGTATCGGGCACTTCGGGGATGCTTGTGGTGGTTGTGGTGGTGGATTCCGTTGCCGTTGTGGATGCTGTTGTTGTCGTTGCGGCAGTGGATGCAGCCGTAGTACTTGCGGCGACAAATGGTTCGGGCACGGTGGTAGGCTGCTGCTGCTCCTGCTCCATGCGGGTGACAATCGGCCCGATGACGCTGTACCCCACAACGCCCAGCACGGCAAGCACCGCCACGGAAAGAACGCCTCCAACAGCAGAGCGCAAGGGGGAATACCGGCTGAACACCCTGCGGTTTTTTACGCGGTAGGTATATATTTTTCTGCCTTTTTTTCGGAAAAGCACGGTTGGAATGCTCCTTTCGGGATAGGTTCTTTTGCGGATTCTTTCTCTCTCTTTCGTCTGGATTCTGCCGCACCAAAATACAGGGCGGAGAATACCATACAATATACCAATGATATTTTCCCTTACTGCGGATATGCTAGCATTGGGGCAAAACGATTCTGTTCATGAAAGGAATGATGCTATGACCATCGAGCAGCTTTCTGCGGATACCGTAAAAATCGAACTGGCAGCTGAAGAGCTTTCTCTGCTATGCTGCACCGCCCAGATACAGGCAGAGGACACCATGCAGCAGCTGCTGCTGTTTCTCATACAGCGCGCAGAATGCTTCAGCGGGATACCCTTTTGCAGCAGGCAGGTCACGGCGGAACTGCTGCCCACCACGGAAAACGGGATGATTGTCTATTTAACGGCAATTGCCCCAAGGCACAGGGAAAATCACACACAGGCAGCGGCTGTTTTCACGGATATGCAAACACTGAAGGCTTGTTGCAGGGCACTCAAGCCCTATCTTGCGCCGCAAACCAGAAGCCGCCTTTATGAAACCGCCGATGGAAAGCTTCTGGTGCTTTCTCATCTGGTGCAGGAACACCACGCGCCACAGCATCTGCTGCGGGAATACGCTTCTGTGCGGCATATCACAAAACGCAGCCTTGCAAGGCTGGAAGAATACGGCAGCTGCATTTTCAGGCAGGATGCTGTTGCTGCTATTCTTGCGGAGGATTAAAGCAATATTGTCATATTTTCGGCAAAAAATGCAATATCCCGATTCACGCACCTCGCAAAAGCTGCACGGCTTTTGCAGGAGATTCTGCATTCATCAGGTACGAGCCTGATACCAGAAAATCGACACCTGCTGCACGGCAAATCGCGGCGGTTTCTGCCTGAATACCGCCATCCACTTGAATATGCAGCGGCAATGCCTGCTCTTTTCGCAATGTATGAAGCTGCTGGATTTTTGGAAGCACCTCGTGCATGAACGCCTGCTTGCCCCAACCTGGTTCAACCGTCATCAACAGGATAAAATCCCCTGCTTTCAGCTTTGGCAGCAGCGGCAAAACCACGGAAAGCGGCGTTTTCGGGCACAGTGCGATGCCTGCTGCAACGCCATAACTGTGAATCGCATCCACGGTTTTTGCGGGATCCGAATCGCTTTCGATATGGAACGAGAGGTACTGCGCACCCGCCTCTACAAAACGGCTGACGAACCGCAGAGGATCTTTTACCATGAGATGCACATCCAGCGGCAGATTGGTGCAGCGGCGCAGGGCGTGCAACACAGGCAAGCCAAACGAGATATTATCAACAAAACAGCCGTCCATTACATCGTAGTGCAAGGCATCGGCACCTGAATTTTCCACGATTTTCGCCACTTGTGCTAGATTTGCAAGATCGGCATTGAGTATGGACGCAGAGATGATAGTCATAGGACAGCCTCCGAAAAAAACATCGTTGTTCACATTTACGTTACACATCCATTATACTCCACTTTCCATGATTCGTCAAGCACACTTTGCCTTACGGCTGTTTTTTTTTGATTTCGGCTGCTTTTACAAAATAGCAACAAAGATACTGGACAAAGCTGTGAAAATCATGTATAATGAGAGGCAGCATACGCTCGTATTACATAATTCAACTTCATAGGGAGGACAAACCCATGCAGACTATGACTTTGACACAGCACAAAGAAATCATCTGCGATATTTGCCACAAGATGTGGCAGCAGGGCTGGGTGGCTGCCAACGATGGCAATGTATCCGTTCGGCTGGCAGATGGCAGCTTTCTGGCAACACCCACAGGCATCAGCAAAGCGTTCATCACACCGGATGTTCTGGTGCGCATTGATGCAAACGGAGCCATTCTGGATGCCGCTGGTGGCAGAAAGCCCTCTTCAGAAATCAAAATGCATCTGCGCTGCTACAAAGAACGCGAAGATGTCGGCGCCGTGCTGCACGCACACCCCCCAACCGCCACAGGCTATGCCGTTGCAAATAAAGCACTCGACAGCTACAGCATGATCGAAACGGTCATTGCGCTTGGCTCTGTACCAGTAACACCCTATGGTACACCCTCCACCGATGAAGTCCCTGAAGCCATTGCACCCTATCTGCAAAAGCATGATGTGATGTTGCTGCAAAATCATGGCGCATTGGCTGTTGGCGCGGATCTCATCACGGCATATTATCGCATGGAAACGCTGGAGCTGTTTGCAAAAATCAACCTGACGGCACATCTGCTGGGTGGCGCACAGGAAATCTCGCGCGAAAACATTGACCGCCTTTGCAATATGCGCGCGCAGTACGGCGTTACCGGCAAGCACCCGGGCTACCAGAAATATGACGGCGGTATTCCCCTACCCGATGACAGAAAGGAGTGAGCCACCATGCTCAAAGGCATTCCGGCAATTCTTTCACCAGAGCTGCTGAAGGTCATGATGGAAATGGGCCACGGCGATGAAATTATTCTCGCAGACGGCAATTTTCCTGCGGCTTCCATGGCAAAGCGGCTGATTCGTCTGGACGGGCACGGCGTGCCGGAGATCCTCTCGGCGATGCTGCGCTTTCTGCCGCTGGATACTTATGTTGACGAACCCGTGCAGCTGATGGCACTTGCTCCGCAGGATACCGAAGCACCTGCCATCTGGAGCGAATACAAAAGCATCATTGAAAACGCCCAGAAGAATATCCGCATTGGCAAAACCGAACGGCAGGCATTCTATGACCGCGCAAAGCAGGCATATGCCATTGTTGCAACCGGTGAAACAGCCATCTACGCCAATATACTGCTGAAAAAAGGTGTTGTGCAGTAAGCATCACCCAAAACAAGGAGTGCAATCACTATGGCAAAGCAATATCTCGCGTTTGATATCGGTGCTTCTGGCGGCAGAGCCATACTCGGCTCCATCACAAACGGAACCCTTCATACAAGAGAAGTACACCGGTTCTCCAATACCCCCATCACCGTTTACCACAAGCAAAACGGCACGTTCTACTGGGATGTGCTGCGCCTGCTGCATGGCATTCATACAGGGCTGCAAAACGCTGCCACAGGCGGGGGCTTTTGCTCTGCGGCGGTAGATACCTGGGGCGTGGATTACGGTCTTGTGGATGCATCCGGCACACTGCTGCAAAACCCCATCCATTACCGCGATACACGCACACAGGGTGTGGCAAAACAGGTGCAGCAACTGGTATCCGCTGCGGAATTTTACCGCATCAATGGCTTGCAGCAAATGGAAATCAATACAGCATATCAGCTTTACGCAGATTACTCCGCAAAGCCATGGCTGCAAAACGCTGCCGCAGCAATGCTGCTGATGCCCGATTTGTTCCATTTTATGCTCACGGGGGAACAGATTACAGAACGTTCCATTGCTTCTACCACACAGCTTCTGGATGCACAAGCAGGCGGATGGAGCGATACGCTCATCGAAAAACTCTCGCTGCCACGCCGTATCTTTACCGAAATCGTGCCCTCGGGTACAGTGATCGGCTCGTTGCAGGATGCCCTTTGCAAACAGCTGGCAATCCCTTCGGCGAACGTTACTGCGGTTTGTGGCCATGATACACAATGCGCCATGGCTGCCATCCCTGCAAACGATGCGGATTTCATCTTCCTCTCCTGCGGCACATGGGCACTGTTCGGCACGGAATTGCCCAAACCTCTGATGACCGAAACAGCACGGAAATATGCCCTCACAAACGAGATCGGCTACGGTGGCAGAGTAAGCCTTTTGCAGAATATCTCCGGGCTGTGGCTGATTCAGGAAACCAGACGCATTCTCGCGCAGCAGGGCGAACTCTACAGCTATGCCCAGCTGGAACAGCTTGCACAGAACGAGGAAGCCTTCCGCAGCCTCATCAATGTGGATGACCCGCGGTTTGCTGCATCGGGAGATATGCCCGCGCAGATCCGCGCTTACTGCAAAGAAACAGACCAGCCCATCCCCTGCTCCGCTGGCGCGTTGATGCGCTGCATCTACGAAAGCCTTGCCCTGCGGTTTGCGAAGGCTCTGGCACAGATCCAGGAATGCACTGGCAAAAAATACCGCTGCATCCACATGGTGGGCGGCGGCGTGAAAGATCACCTGCTGTGCCAGATGACCGCCAACGCCTGCGGAATACCCGTCATGGCTGGGCCAACAGAAGCAACCGTGTGCGGCAATCTGCTGATACAAATGCTTGCAGACAAATCTGTAGGCTCTCTGGAGGAGGCAAGACGCATTGTTTCTGCCTCACTGACGGTGGAAAACTATCTGCCGCAAAACGACTACAGCGCGGTGTGGGAACGGTATCTCGCACTGCCCGAAGTGCAAATAATTTGAAAGGAATGCACCCATATGAATTACCCGAAAATCGGCATTCGTCCCATTATTGATGGCAGACAGTTCGGCGTGCGTGAATCGCTGGAAGCACAGTGTATGCGCCTTGCTGAAGCTGCAAAAAATCTGCTGGAAGCCCAGCTGCGCTACCCGGATGGTACTCCTGTGCAGTGCGTGATTGCTCCCACGACCATTGGCGGCTGTGCAGAGGCTGCTGCGGCTGCCGACTACTTCTCTACCCAGAATGTCTGCGCAACGCTTTCCGTTACCCCCTGCTGGTGCTATGGCTCCGAAACCATGGATATCGACCCGCTGACCATAAAGGCAGTATGGGGCTTTAATGGTACAGAACGCCCTGGTGCCGTGTATCTTGCCGCTGCTATGGCTGCCCATGCACAGCGCGGTTTACCCGCATTTGCAATCTATGGCAGAGATGTTCAGGATATGGACGATACGCAGATCCCTGCGGATGTAACCGAAAAACTGCTGCAATTCGGCCGCTGTGCCATTGCCGTTGGTATGATGCGCAACCGCTCGTACCTCAATATCGGCGGCGTTGCAATGGGCATTGGCGGCTCTTACTGCAATTCCGATTTCTTCCAGAACTACCTCGGCATTCGTGCAGAATGGGTGGATATGACAGAAATCCTGCGCCGCATACAGCTGGAAATTTACGACCACACAGAGTACGAAAAGCTACTGAACTGGATGCTCGCAAACTGTCCGGAAGGGATGGAATGCAACCAAAAGCCCCACACCGCAGAGGAAAAGCTTGCCGACAGACAGTTCTGCTGCAAGATGACCCTGATCATTCGCGACCTGATGCTTGGCAACCCCAAGCTGCGCGAAATGGGTTGGAAAGAAGAAGCCAATGGGCACAACGCCATCTGTGCAGGATTCCAGGGGCAGCGACAGTGGACAGACTGGTGCCCCAATGGCGATTTCTCTGAGGCACTGCTCAACTCTACCTTTGATTGGAATGGCAAGAAAGAACCGATTCTGCTGGCAACCGAAAACGATGGCTTAAACGGCACTGCGATGCTCTTTGCACATTTGTTGACAGGCCGCGCGGCGGTGTTTGCCGATGTGCGCACCTACTGGAGCCCCGAAGCGGTGGAACGCGTGACAGGGCAAAAACCAACTGGTATCGCTGCCAACGGATTCATCCACCTGATCAATTCTGGTGCGGCTGCCCTTGATGCAACCGGCTGCGCCAAAGACGAAAATGGTACCCCTCTGATGAAGCAATGGTGGGATATCACCCAAAACGACATTGACGCAATGCTTTCTGCAACCGATTGGTGCCCTGCCAATCTTGGCTACTTCCGCGGCGGCGGATTCTCCTCACACTTCCGTACACAGGCGGAAATGCCCGTTACCATGCTGCGCGTGAATATCATCAATGGCAGCAAGCCCGTGCTGCAAATCGCAGAAGGCTGGACAGCTGTTCTGCCCGATGCAATGCACAACACGCTCGATATGCGCACTGACCCCACCTGGCCTACCACCTGGTTTGTACCCCGCACCAACGGCGAGGGTGCTTTCCGTGATGTTTACTCGGTGATGGCAAACTGGGGGGCAAATCATGGCGCGTTTGTTTACGGCCATGTGGGTGCTGATCTCATCACATTGGCAAGTATGCTGCGGATACCCGTAGCCCTGCACAATGTTCCGGAAGAAAAAATCTACCGCCCCCATGTGTGGAGCGCATTTGGCACAAAGGATCTCGAAGCCGCCGATTACCGCGCCTGTGAAGCCTACGGCTCTATATACGGCTGATCATCCATTGGGGGCAGTGTACGCATCGCCGCAGGCTGCCACAACGATAACGCTTCCTGCTCAACTGGTGCAGCACTCGCCCCTGGTGCATCCTCTGCAAGCGCATAGGATGTACGCAGCTTGGGGGTGTAGATTTTGATATCCGCTTCAAACCACGGTTCAGCCATATTGCATCACGCTCCTTTGGCTGCTAGTATGCCCCCCTTTTTGCAAATGAAACGGAGGAATTATGTACCACCTGATGAAAAACACGCTGCACTGCCTGATCTGGCTGCTGCTTTCCCATATCATGTGCCTTGTGCTTGCCTTTTCCTTTGCGATACTGCCGCAAAACGCCATGCAATATCTCAGCCTGTTCTGCTGCCTGCTGACACAAGTGCTGCTGATGGGCAGCTGCGCCGTGAACATCGCAAAGGAACATCTTGCGCTGTACCGAACCAACCGCAGCATCATTCCCCGATGGCAACCCGCTGTGATGAGCCTGTTGACTGCTTTGCCTTCGCTGCTGCTGTATCTTTTGCTGTGGGTTATGCCAGAAAGTGTACCGTATTTCAACATCTACCTGCTGCTGAATGCCCCCACCGTGCAAATCATCAACCTGATTGTACAGGGCGAGGAATGCTTTTCGGCACTCTCTGCGCTACAGCGTCTGCTGATGGCACTGCTGCCATTTTTGCCAACCCTTGCCACCTTTGGCGGATATTGCAGCTACTACCCAAAGCGTTTGGCGGAGGAAATTGCCAAGCGCGAAAAATGATTCCATGTATCCGCTGTAAAAAACAGAATACACTAAAGACAGCATCATGCAAGGCAGGCTTTGCATGATGTTGCCTGAAATCGCAGTTCATGCTCGGGCTGCGATTTTTTTGCAATTTTTTCCTGAAAGGAGCGATTCCACACGAAAAGAACATTTGTTTCTGTTTGTTCTGCAATGCTGCTTGCAGCGCAGCTGCCCATTGCAGCAAGTGCCGCAGGATACGGTCAAGGCAAGGCGGTGAATGCACAGAATCAACCCATAGGCGCAGTGGAATTTCAGGCACAGTATGCCCAAAACGATGCTTATGCACTCACACAGGCGGCAGATTCCATTTTGCTGACCTTTGACCAGGGCTACGAAAACGGCTGCACTGCACAAATTCTGGATACCCTTAAGGCGCATGATGTTAAGGCGTTGTTTTTCATCACCGGCGATTATGCAAAATCACAACCGGAACTGATTCGGCGCATGATTGCAGAAGGGCACTGCATTGGCAATCACGGTATGCAGCATTTGAAAGCCTCTGCGCTGACAAACGATGCCCTTCGCGAAGAAATTGGCTCGCTGCATGAATATGTGCTGCAGCATTATGGCTATGAAATGCAGTATTTCCGTCCACCCTGTGGCGATTACGATGCCGAAACGCTGGATATCGCGCAGGAGATGGGCTACAAGACCGTTTTTTGGAGCTTTGCGTATGTCGATTGGAAAACCGATGCACAGCCTGATTTGCAAACAGCAAAGCAAACACTCATACAAGCAGCGCATCCAAACGGAATCTATTTGCTGCATTCGGTTTCAACCACAAATACTGCCATTCTGGGCGATGTCATCACACAGCTGAAGGCAATGGGATATCATCTATAAAACAAACTATGTTTTTGGGGGGAAGAGAAACGGTTCTGTTCCCCCCTCCCCTTTTGCTTGCCGTGTCGAATGTAAATTTTTTGTGAATTTTTGGGAAATCTTGCACGGTGGTGTGCATTCCGCACTTTTCAGGGGGGCTGTTTGTAGAAGCGTTTATGACTGTTATGGAGGTTTTTGGTATGAAAAAAGGAATCGGGTTTTTCCCTATGTCATGTACACCATCAACGGCAGAAGAGGTTCTGGAAGCGGATTTCGGCGCACCTGCCACTGCACTGCTGCTTACGCTCTACCGCAAAATCTATGGCGAACATGGGTTCTATGGCGAATTTCCACGCCCTGTGCAGCGCGTTCTTGCACATCGCCTGAGCATTGAATTAAGCCTGTTCGACCAAATCATACAAACGGCAATTGATGTTGGGCTCTTTGACCGCGAAATGTATGAGCAATATGATATTCTTACCTCTGTAGAGATTCAGGAGCATTTCTTCTATGCGGTTGCACGCCGCAAAAAATTCGATTTTGAACGCAAGTATCTGCTGCTCAGTGATGACAAACTACCCAAGCTTTTACAGCTGCATCCCAACACAGCTGACGATGCCGCATCCGATACTACACAGGAAAATGTCGACAACGCGCAAACAAATGTTCGCAAAAGCGATGCTTATGTTGACAATGTGCAGACAGATGCTTGCGCGACCGATCAAAATGCTGACAATTCTTCCGCACAACCGAACAGTTCGCAGCATCATGTAGGCAAAACAGAACAAACGAAACGATACAATACGACACGACACGACAAAAAACGACACGATTCGACACAAAACGACACGATACAATTCGATACGATACAAGATAGACACAAACGAAAAGAATCAACACAAGAACAAATCACACAGGAGCAGCTCCCCACCCACCCCCTCGAGCCAAGAGAAGATGATGATGGTTACTTCGGAAGTTTTGCAAACGTACATCTTCATTTTGGTGAGTACAAAACGCTGGTGCAGCGATACGGTGAATACGCCGTGGATCGCTACATTGAACGCCTGAGTACCTACATGGGCACCAAGGATCGCGACTACCCCAACCATGCCAACACCCTCCTTGAATGGATGGAACAGGACAAAGTCAAGGTCATTGGGCGGTGATGCTGCCTCGTTGCCTTTGGACGAGGGCTGGAGGGCGAAAAAAACGCATCTGCACCACCAGTTTTGTACCTTGCTCTGCTTCTCAAGCAGCGCATTTGCGCATATAGTATTGGCAAACAGGGAGCGTGATAGAGTATGCGTTGGCTTTCAGCACTCAACAATGGATTATGGCAATGGCTGCTGCCGTTTTTGCTGCCGCTGACAGCACTTCTGTGCGGTTGGGCAACCCGTATGCAGCCTTTGCGACAGTTCGGCAGCCTGCTGCGCCATACCTACGGAACCTTGCTGCAATCGGCACAGAACCCCCATGCCCCTACACAGCGACAGATTTTTGCAACTGCATTGGCTGCAACGATGGGCACAGGGAATCTTGTGGGCACAGCGGTAGCAATTTCTGTGGGTGGTGCAGGCGCAATGTTCTGGTTGTGGCTTTCGGCACCCATTGGCATTTTACTCGTGTATGCTGAAAATCTGCTGGGTAGCTATTATTGCGATGCCAAAGCCAAGGGTACGCTGGCATATCTGCAAAACGGAGTCGGTTCCCGAAAGCTTGCAGCTGTATTTGCCATTTGCTGCATTGGTGCCTCCATTGGCATGGGAAACCTCGCGCAAAGCAATGCGATGGCTCTGGCACTGGAGGGCATCGGTGTACCCTTGCCGATCACAGGCGTATGCCTTGCAGCACTGCTGCTATGGATTCTGACTGGTGGCAGCAAACGCATCGGGCGGCTGACAGAATGGCTGATGCCATTGCTTTGCGGTGGCTACCTGCTATGCTGTTTTTGGCTGATTGTACGGCGAATGGATGCTTTGCCTGCGGTATTTGCAAGAATATTCAGGGAAGCCTGTGGGTTGCGTGCGATGGGCAGTGGCATCAGCATTTCTGCGATTTTGCATTGTATGCGCATCGGGCTGTGCCGCGGAATTTTTTCCAATGAGGCAGGTCTGGGCAGTTCCGCTTTGCTGCACGGTGATGGGGCACATACATCCCCCACAACACAAGGCGAATGGGCTGCCGCTGAAGTTTTTGCGGATACCACAATTTGCTGCACTGCTACAGGGCTGGTGCTGTTGACTGCTCCCGCAGGGACAATCGTTTATGGTTCGCAGGATGGTTCTGCATTACTGTTGGCGGCGTTTCGTGCAGGATTCGGTCATATTGCGGTATGGCTGCTTGCTGTTTGCATCGCGCTGCTTGCCTTTGCCACGCTCATTGGCTGGTACAGCTGCGGAAGAATGGCATTTTGCCATGTGTTCGGGGAAAAGCACTGCGGCATCTACCTTGCCATATATGTGACAGCTGCATTCTGTGGGGCATTGGGCAAAGCGGAATCGGTATGGCTGCTTTGCGATGTTTGCAACGGCTGTATGGCACTGCCGAATCTGTATGGACTATGGCGGCTGCTACCCACACTGCAAAAGCTGAAAGGCACTTGCAAAATACAGCAAAATGTGATAAAATAGCAGCAATCAAAGCAGAGAAGGAGAATCGCTATGAAAATACAGCTTCCACAGCAGAAAACCCCACTGGAAAAATGCTTGCATATATCGCAGTTCGCGCTCTTTCTGATCTCGTTTTTCGGGCTTGCTGTGCTGATCTGGCGGCTGTTCGATGCCTGGTGGGTGCGTGCGCTGTTGCTTGTGGCCGATTATTGTTTCAGCAGCATGATTTTATATTGCGTGCTTCGTCCGCTGGCGCAAAAAGCACTGAAAGACCGGCAGAATACGCAAAAATAAACGCATCTGTACCATGATTGACAGTTTTTTTGGAATGTGGTATAATGAATCCAGACGGTGGCGGTATGCCCTGCCGCCCTAAGCGATTTTTACGGAAAGGCAGTCACCCTTGCTATGCTCTTAGAATTTGAACCACCAAGGCTTTCGCATATGGCAGCGATACAACCCATTTTGCAAAGCACCGCCGCCATGGAAAACGATGCGGCATTTGTCAATCTGTATTTGCTGCGTTACAAATACGGCACCCAGCTTGCCTTTGCAGAAAACACATTGTTTCGCCGTTATACTGCGGGGTTCCGTGCAGGATGCTATGGGTTTCCGTTGGGTACAGGCGATCTTCAGACGGCGGTTTTGCGCTTGAAAACCGATGCGGATGCAAACGGGCAGCCCCTGCGCCTGACCCTGCTCACGGAGGAAATGTGTCGGCAACTGAATGAAGTCTTCCCCACACAATTTGCGTATACCGCTGCGGAAGGGTACGATGAATATCTGTATCTGCGCGAAGATATCGCAGCACTGCGGGGCAGCCGATACCACAAAAAACGCAATCATATCGCGCAATTTTGGCGGCAGAACCCCGATGCGGAAATTCAGCCGCTGATCCCTGCGAATGCCGATCTTGCCGTGGATGTTGCAAAACAATGGCTGATGACAAGGGAGAATCCTGCTGCCCCTGCTTTGCAAGCGGAGTTTTCCTGCATCTGTGAGGCAGCCGCGCACATGGAAACCCTGCAATTGCAGGGGCTGCTGCTGTATGCCGGTGGCAAGCCTGTGGGTATGACGATGGTTTCCTGCATTGCCAACAATGTGTACGATGTGCATTTTGAAAAAGTTATTGCCTCGCAGCCGCACGCGTGGCCCGTTGTGGCAAACGAAATGGCAAAATGTCTGCCGCAAGCCACTTACCTCAATCGCGAGGAGGATTTGGGCGAACAGGGAATGCGTGCTGCAAAGGCATCCTACTACCCCACATTGATTCGTCAGAAGTTCATTGCCGAATGGAGATGATAAGCCATGCTCAGAGAGATTCTTTCCCCGGGTACCTGCGCCCAGTGCCGGAACTGCTGTGTATTCCTGCCGCAAAGCGCGTGGGAACTGCCCTCTTTTGATATGCTGTCTCGAAGCCGCCTGCAAGCTGCCGATTATGATATCACCCCAACCACTTCGGGCAAACGGTTTTCCATCGCCCTGCGCTATGACGCAACAGGTGCGGCGCAGCCCTGCCCTTTTCTGGACGAAAGCAGCGGCTGTACCTTGCCCGCGGAAGAAAAGCCCTTCGCGTGCAGTCTGTGGCCTGTGCGCGTGATGCAAAAGGATGGGAAACGGTATTTCACCATGTACCGCGGCTGTGACGGCTTGCCGGAAACCAAAGCAGAGGCTGTCCGATTCCTGCTGCAAAACGGCTTGGCTGCACGCATTGCCGAAGAACTGGAAAAAGATCCGACCCTTCTGCTGCCGTATCATGAGAACTATCTCATTTTGCAGGAAATATAGAAGATGAGCCGGATGAGAGCATCCGGCTTATTTGTGTGTTGCAATGGCATCTGCACAAAAAGCGCGTTTTCTCTTGCAAAAGCAAAACAAATCCGCTATAATGGTAAAGGCAGCAGAATGGATCCTCCACAAGCAGAATTGCGCTGCCCAGACGTATCCGATGAAAGGAGCTGTCCCATGAATCTCCACCGCGATGAAAACCCCGCTTTTCTGAACGATTACCTCACCTATCTTGACCTCAACCGCGGACGCTCCCCGCGCACTGTTGCGGAGTATCAGCAGGATATCACCCGTTTTCTGCGCTGGTTTACCGCCCCCGATGGCACCGAACCCGATGCCGCAGATATCACACAGATGCGCCCCCAACAGCTTTGCGAAGTCACTGTGGGCACGCTGTATGATTACATCCGGTACCTCCGCGATGACCGCTGCAACACGCCGCGCTCGGTGGCGCGCAGAATGAGTGCTGTGCGCAGTTTGTTCCGGTATCTCACGCGGACAAAAGGCATTCTGGAACAAGACCCCTGCCAGAATCTGGAGCTGCCTGCGGCAAATAAGCCGCTGCCGCACTTTCTCACCCTGCGTGAAAGCGAACGCTTGCTGGAAACCACTGACGCACGACCCGATTCCCCTGAGGCTTTGCGCGATTACTGCATCCTCACACTGTTTTTGAACTGCGGCTTCCGCTTAAGCGAGCTGGTGGGCATGAATGTCGGCGATGTGGATTTTTTTGAACGACAGGTTCGCGTGCTGGGGAAGGGCAACAAAGAACGTCTGGTGTATCTCAATGATGCCTGCCTTTCCGTGCTGCATGACTATATCCATTCCCGCGAGAATCCCCCCGAAGAGCCAAAGGCACTGTTTTTAAGCCGCAATCACCGCCGCATCAGCCGCCGCCGCGTCCAGCAAATCGTGGAAAATGCCCTGCAAGCAGCAGGACTTGCCGGAAAAGGACTTTCTACGCACAAGCTACGCCACACCGCAGCCACGCTGATGTATCAGCACGGCGGCACCGATACCCGCACGCTCCGTGATATTTTGGGGCACAAATCCATTGCTACCACGGAAATCTATACCCACCTCGCAGATGAGCAGCGGCAGGCGGCAATCGATAACAATCCCCTCGCGGGGAAACGCCGCCACGGCACGCATAAGGAAGAAGAAGAGTGAACATTCCACAGGAGGCTTTTATGGAACGCAAAATCATCATTGGTATGCTGGTGAGTATTCTTGCCGTGGTTTCCGTGATTTTCTGCGCAAAACGCATTACTGGCGCGGATACCCCCACAAATTCCAAAACAGATCCCCCACCCTCAATTGAAACCTCTGCAACGACAACAACCGATTTCTGGGACTATCTCCATGGGCAGAGCGCAACCACCACAACCACCACCGCAACCGACGAAAACGGTAATCCCGTGACAGCTTCCGCTGCAACCGATGAAAACGGCGAACCGATCGTTACAGAAGCAACCACCACCTCCGAAACAGAAACCACAACAGCTACAACAACCACAGCACCGCATCTGGTGTTCCCTGGTTGAAGAAAGGAGAACGACTGTTGAAGATCCTGATGATTGGCGATGTTGTCGGGCAAATTGGCTGCGATTGCCTTGGGCGGAACCTTCCTAGGCTGCGGCGGGAATATCACGCGGATTTTATTGTCGTCAACGGTGAAAACTCCGCGAACGGAAATGGCATCACAGCGGAATCGGCACAGCAGCTGTTTGAACTGGGCACGGATGTCATCACAACAGGCAACCATTGCTTCCGCCGCCACTGTGAATCCATCTACGAAAACCCACGCATCCTGCGCCCTGCTAATTTCCCGGAAGGCACAGTGGGCAGCGGTATCTACACCGCAGATATGGGCAGAACACAGCTGACCGTCATCAATCTCATGGGCACCGCCTACATGGAGCCGCTGGATAATCCCTTTGCCATAGCGGATGCGCTGCTCGCACAGACCGAGAGCAAGATCATTCTGGTGGATTTTCACGCAGAGGCAACCGCCGAAAAACGCGCCATGGGCTTTTATCTCGCAGGCAGAGTTTCTGCGGTGGTGGGTACCCATACCCATGTGCAAACCGCCGACAGCGAACTGCTGGAAGGCACTACAGCATATATCACCGACCTTGGCATGACAGGCCCGATGCGCTCCGTGCTGGGGGTTGTACCAGAGCTCGCCGTGCAGAAGCTGCGGATGCATACGCCCGTTGCTTTTTCCGAGGCACAGGGTGACTGCATGATCAATGGTGCTTGCATTACGGTGGATGACCGCAGCGGCAAGGCAACCGATATCACCCCGCTGTATTTGCGGAAAGTGTAATCGCAATGCGTAAAATCGCAGCGATATTTTACAAAGCGTATTAAATTTTTATGCAAGTTGCATAAAGCGAACACCCACTTCATGAACAATCTCACAAAATTTTCTGTAAGTACTTGACATTTCCCAAAAAATGTATTATACTGTATGCAGCAAATAACTCGATGGCACAATCACACATCCCAATCTGTTTGCTGGCGTACCCACAGCAACAATCGCAGAACACATCGACGAAAGGAGTTACCCCAATGGAAATCTTGAAAGTATCCGCGCATTCTATCCCCACATCAGTGGCTGGCGCAATCGCAGGCGTCATCCGTGAGAACAAGGTGGTGGAGATTCAGGCGGTAGGTGCTGGCGCGACAAATCAGGCAGTAAAATCCATTGCCGTCGCAAGAGGATATCTTGCCCCCATCGGCGTTGATCTCATCTGCATCCCCGCCTTCACAAACATTTCCATCGACGGCGAGGAGCGTACCGCCATCAAGCTTATTTGCGAGCCGAGATAACGGCTGTACTGCGCAGGTATGTTGCGGTGGCGTCTTCCTATCTTCGTCACCCACTGCTTGCGCTGATATAGCACTCCATGTTCATTGCATGACTCGAAAGGCACCTGCTTTTGTAAAGTGGGTGCTTTTTGAGCGTTTCATGGCCTTTGCGTACGGATCCGTTGCTTTTCATACTTGCGCCTGGTCGCCATGCCACCGCGGATATGCCGCTCCTGCTTGTTTTTTTCAATGATGACACGCACTTCCTCATACAGCCCCGGCTGCACCGATGGAAGCCGCGTGGAAATATCTTTATGTACCGTGGATTTGGATATGCCGAACACCTGCGCCGTGCTTCGCACCGTTGCACCGTGTTCCGCAATGTATTCCCCTAAACGGATCGCCCGTTCGTTCATGCTACAGTCGTCTGCCTGCGCTGCGGATCTATGCTGCCTGCGCAAATCACTCACTCCTCTCGGTATGCTATATGCGGTACGCGATACGCTATTGGAGAATATGCGCAAACATGCAGAAAGAGTACTGCATAACAGCAAAAAATTTCTGCACAACCATGCGCGGATTTGCATATACTGCCTGTGTGGGCGATTTTTTGACCTAAAATGAAAATAATGCTTGACAAATACTTGCGAACATGATATGATATGTGTACGGACAGAGGCGCGGTTGCGATGAGTCCCGGTGGGGTGAGGGTGCCGAACTCGTTTATGAAGCCCATCGGAAAAGGCAAAACCGCCGAAGTACATCTCCCGTTCGGTAGGGCGATGTGCTGGTTGCGTATCCAAACAGGTGCGTAACTGTCACGGCAAAGTGCCGTGGAGTGCTGACCGGATTCCTGCTGTGCTGCATCCCACGCACCGCAGGCACCGTTCATATAGCACATAGTCCGTCAGAGGGTACACTTCCTCTTGCGGATTTTTTTGTAACTGCACAGCAGGGCATTTTCTGTCGGATGCCCTTCGTGCGCAAAACCTACATCAAAAGGAGAAGATTTCCAATGAAACAGTATCGTGTCGGTATCATCGGCGCCACCGGAATGGTGGGTCAACGCTTTGCCCTTCTGCTTGCAGAGCATCCGTGGTTTCAGGTAACCACCCTTGCAGCTTCCTCCCGTTCCGCAGGGAAAACATATCGTGAGGCGGTTGGCAGCCGCTGGGCGTTTGAAGATCAGCCCATGCCCGAAAGCCTTGCAGACCTCATCGTTCACGACGCAACAGCCGATGTCGCACAAATCGCAGCGGCAGTGGATTTCTGCTTCTGTGCTGTGGATATGAAAAAAGAGGAGATCCGCGCCCTGGAAGAACAGTACGCAAAGGCAGAATGCCCCATCGTTTCCAATAACTCCGCACACCGCTTCACCCCCGATGTGCCCATGATCATCCCCGAAATCAACCCCGAGCATCTGGAGATCATTGCCGCGCAAAAAGCAAGACTGGGCACCAAAAAAGGCTTCATCGCAGTAAAATCGAACTGCTCTATCCAAAGCTATGTGCCTGCCCTGCATCCCCTGCGCAAGTTCGGCATCAAGAACGTGCTGGCTTGCACCTATCAGGCAATCTCTGGCGCCGGAAAAACCTTCAAGCGTTGGCCCGAAATGGTCGATAACCTCATTCCCTACATCGGCGGCGAGGAGGAGAAATCCGAGCAGGAGCCTTTGAAGGTCTGGGGCAAGGTGCAAGGCGGCGAAATCGTGAAGGCGGAATCCCCCTGTATCACCACACAGTGCCTGCGCGTTCCCGTGGCAGATGGCCATACCGCAGCAGTGTTCGTCAGCTTTGAGCAGAAGCCTTCCATCGAGGAGATCAAAGCCGCATGGGCAGAATATGCCGGTGAGCCGCAGGCTCTGAAGCTGCCCATGGCACCCAAACAGTTCATCCACTACTTCGAGGAGCCGGATCGCCCTCAGGCTAGACTGGACCGTATGCTGGAAGGCGGTATGGCAGTTTCCGTGGGTCGCCTGCGCGAGGATCGTATGTTTGATTACAAATTCGTGTGCCTCTCCCACAATACCCTGCGCGGCGCGGCTGGCGGTGCGGTGGAGCTGGCAGAGCTGCTTGCCGCAAAAGGCTACTTCGACTAAAATCAGAAAAAAACACCATATTTCAGGCAAACACCGCACAGAGCCGTTGGTGCCCGATGCACCGCCAAAATGCTTTTTAGGCGGGCTTTGTGCCGCGTTGCCTTCAGGGAAGTGCAAAAGGGAGCGTGAACCATGAAATCCATCTTTCTATGTGCAATGGCAGATGCCCTGCGTATCGCCTCTGTGGATATCCGCAACGGTGACCATCTCTTCGGGCCGTTGGATTTCTACGACTATATTCCACCAATTCCACATCCGCTGCCCTATGTGCCTGCCTATTTGCAGGATTACGAGTTTCAGCCAAAGCTGTTGAAGGATTTTCTCCGCAGCGACGCCTGTAAAGGCATCTACCGCCACTGCGATTATCTGGTGGCTCTGCCCGATGACTGCACCGATCTGGAATCCAGTGCCATACAGGATCTGTGCGTATCCGTGGGTGCCAAACGCCCCGTGATGGAGTATCAGGCTTTTCTGCTCTCTGCCGATACTTCCTATCTCGCGGTAACGGCATCCAAGCGCGCTGTATGCGTAACCCATGTCATCGCAAAAAAAGATGAAACAGACCGCGTGTTTATCCCCATTAACCTGCTCAGCGAGGATACCCTCTATGAGGCACTCTCCGCACTGGATACTGAGCATACGTTGCCGGTTTATACCTTCGGGCTGCCTGCGGCGTACGACGAGATCGGCACAAAGGTATCTACCCAGACCCTGGTGAAGAACCTCGCAAGGTTGCTGTAACGGAGGGTTTGCTGATGTATCTTGTGCGTGTATCATCCGGTGCAGCGGTGACAAAAGAACCCGTGCCCGATTGCAGTGAGCAGACGCTGCGCAAGCTCCTCACGGCAGAGGTAACGGAACGTTTGCGCGCTTTTGAATCCCCTGAGGCATTCGCCCGAAAAGGCATCACCCTCTGCTACTATATCGATGGCAGAGGTGGCGAGCGTCAGCTGGATTCCAATTTCTGCGGCACTTGCCTGTACCATACAGGCTGCCCGATTTACGGTGATTTGCTGTTTGCAGCCGTGCAGGACAATACCCCGCGCGGCATGACCAACGCTGAGTGCGATATCCTGATTGCATGGCTGCACGAACAGTTTGCAAGCCTCTCCGTTTTGTAAAATAAGCGGAACAAATTACGCCGATGTGACCATATCGGCAGAAAGGTTGCAATTTCTATGAAGAATACGATTTTTACCGGCGCAGGTGTGGCTTTGGTTACACCCTTTTCCGCCGATGGTTCGGTCAATTATACCGTGTTTGCCTCTCTCATCGAGGAGCAGATTGCTGCTGGAACCGATGCACTGATCATTGCAGGCACCACCGGAGAAAGCTCTACCCTGACTGAGGAAGAGCATATCGAGGTGCTGCGCTTTGCCATCCAGCAAACCAACCACCGCGTTCCCGTGATTGCAGGAACCGGCAGTAACGATACCAGCTTCTGTATCAGCCTTTCTCAAGAGGCAGAAAGCCTCGGCGCAGATGCGCTGCTGCTGGTAACCCCCTACTACAACAAGGCAACACAGAAGGGCTTGTACATCCACTACAAGGCAATTGCAGAATCCGTGCATATCCCCGTGATTCTCTACAATGTGCCCTCTCGTACCGGCGTAAACATTGATGTGGAAACCGTGGCAAAGCTGGCGGAAATCCCGAACATTGTTGCCATTAAGGAAGCATCGGGCAATATCAGCTATCTTGCAAAGCTCATGGCGCGCTGCGGCGATTGCATTGATGTGTATAGCGGCAACGATGACCAGATTGTTCCCATGATGTCGCTGGGCGCAAAGGGCGTGATCTCCGTGCTTTCCAACGTTGCCCCCAGGGAAACACATGAGATGACAATGGCTGCACTTCAGGGCGATTATGCCACCGCCGCAAAGCTGCAACTTGCATATTATGAGCTGATCAATGCACTGTTCTGCGAGGTCAACCCCATTCCCGTCAAGGAAGCACTGAATATGATGGGCAAGCAGGTCGGCGAATGTCGTTTGCCTTTGTGCGCCATGGAAGACAATAATCGTGAAAAGCTGCGTGCAGCGTTGCAGGCAAGGGGCCTGCTCTGAGAAATCAAATCATACCAAAAAGTGAGGGTATCAAGATGGTTCAAATAGCAATCAGCGGTGTCTGCGGCAAAATGGGCAAAACCCTTGCCGCTTGCATTGCCGAACGGGAAAACTGCACAGTGATCGCAGGAATTGATCTGTTTCCCAACGATGCAGCAGGCTTTCCAGTGGTCACAAAGCCGGCAGAGCTGCCGCAAACCCCCGATGTAATCATCGACTACAGCAATCCAGCCAGCATTGATGGGCTGCTTGCCTATGCGCTGGAAAAAGGTGTGCCGTTGGTACTTGCTACTACAGGCTATTCCGATGCGCAAATGGAACAGATCCGTACCGCTGCAACACAAATCCCAATCTTCTTCTCGTTCAATATGTCGTTGGGCATCCAGCTGCTGATCGCGCTTTCCAAAAAAGCGGCAGCAGTGCTGGGCAATCAGTTTGATATTGAAATCATCGAAAAACATCACAACCAGAAGATTGATGCGCCTTCTGGCACAGCCCTGATGCTTGCCAATGCCCTGTGCGAAGAAGCAACGCCTGCAAAGCACCCTGTGTACGATCGCCACAGTGTGCGCCGTAAGCGCGATATCACAGAAATCGGTATGCATTCGGTGCGTGGCGGCACCATTGTGGGCGAGCATGAAGTGCTGTTTGCAGGTCCGGATGAGTGCATCTCCCTGAAGCATACGGCAAGCTCCAAACGCGTGTTTGCGGAAGGCTCTGTCAATGCAGCGATTTTTATGGCAGGCAACCGCCCGCCCAAACTGTATGATATGACAGACTTGCTTGCCACAACTTGATTTGCTCATAAGTGTAAAGAAAAACCTCCTATGGTTAACATGACGCCATAGGAGGTCTTTTTATTGCTTGCGAAACCACGGTTGATACAGCTTACGCATCAGATTTTGAAGGAGCGTGATGATCTCAAGCCATGGTTCTTATTCTATAAAAACAAGCACTCGCAGAAGGCTCAGGCTTCTGCGCAGTGCTTTTTGCCGAGAGGCGCGAACCAGATTTGAACTGGTGATCACGGTGTTGCAGACAGGGATTGC
>CAYXBP010000022.1:0-29162 GCA_964463355.1 uncultured Ruminococcus sp.
TCACGACTATCTTCTTAAAGTCTTTGCTGCTCCTGTTTCGTAAGCGATTGCCGTGGCATCCTCATGAAAAAAGCATTGACAAATCGATAAAATACTGGTATCATTAAGATGTACGCATTCTCAATCCAAACAAAATATGAAATGAGGTAACATGAGATGTCTCAAAACTACAATGCAGCTATGCTTGCTCTTGGACAGGCACCCTCTGTCATACGCGAAACGTTTGAATACGGCAACCGTCGCGCAAAAGAGATCGGCAGAGAAAACGTATACGATTTCAGTCTGGGCAACCCCAGTGTTCCCACGCCACAATCCGTGCAGGATACAATTTGCCGTTTGGTAAACACCTGCGACCCAATCACTTTGCACGGATATACTTCAGCAGTCGGTGCGGAATCTGTACGGGCTGCCATTGCCGCCAATCTCAACGAGAGATTCAATGCAGGGCTTTCAGCGGCAGATTTATACATGACTTGCGGTGCGGCGGCTTCTCTGACTGTAACGCTGCACGCCATTCTCAACCCAGAGGACGAGTGCATGACTTTTGCACCTTTCTTTCCTGAATACCGTGTATTTGCAGAAAAAACAGGTGCAACCTTTACTGTCGTTCCTGCGGATACTGATTCCTTCCAGATGAATCTGGCAGCGTTTGAAAAAATGATCTCTCCAAAGACAAAGGCAATCATCATCAACACACCAAACAACCCCACCGGTGTGGTATATACTGAAGCAAATCTCAATGCTTTGTGCAAGCTGCTCCGCGAGAAATCTGCGGAATACAATCACCCGATTTACCTTATTGCCGACGAGCCCTACCGCGAACTGGTATATGACGACGCTACCGTAGTGCCTTATTTGACGAAGCTGTACGACAACACTTTCGTTTGTTATTCATATAGCAAGTCACTTTCGCTGCCTGGCGATCGTATTGGTTACATTGTAGTTTCTCCGAAGATGGAAGACAGCCGTACCATGTACGCTGCCGTTTGCGGAGCAGGTCGTGCCCTTGGCTTTGTTTGCGCACCGAGCATGATGCAGCAGGTCATTGCTGAGAATCTTGGCATTACAGCCGATTTGAACGTGTATCGCCAAAACCGCGATCTGCTTTACAATGCACTGACAGAGTACGGCTTCCGCTGCATTTATCCTGATGGCGCATTCTACCTCTTTGTGCAGGCAATGGAGGACGATGCAAAGGCATTCTGCCAAAAAGCAAGAGAACTAGAGCTACTCCTTGTGCCTTCTGATTCCTTCGGATGCGAGGGCTTTGCACGGATCTCTTACTGCGTATCTACCGAAATGATCAAGCGCAGTTTACCTGCCTTCAAAAAGCTTGCGGAATCTTATCGCTAAAGCAAAGCAGACTTTCGAACGGATGACAAATTTGCCTTGCCGTCCTCAGCAAAGTGATAAACACAGGCATTTTCCCTACACTCTCCAAAAAACTTAGAGCCTCCGACAATGTCCAATTCGGGCAAAGTCAGAGGCTCTATTTATGTGAGTACAGAAGGTACCCAATCGCATGATTTGAGCAGCCAGATGGGTTACTTCATCACTCTGTCAAGCAATACCTGATCGTTGTTTACTACATCACAGGCAGCATTTCCACTGCCGATTCATTTCAAAAGGTCGATCCTTCCATTTCAGTTTCGACACCAGGAAAACGCAATGTAATCTCAGTGCCTTTATTGGGCGTGCTGTGCAGATCAATCACAGCATTATGGAAGGCTGCTCCATGTTTCACAATGGAAAGGCCCAGTCCTGTACCGCCAATCTGGCGTGAATGGCTTTTATCTACGCGGTAAAAACGCTCAAAAATGCGCTCACGCTCTGCTGCTGGAATACCAATACCTGTATCGGAAACCGTAAAAACTGAATGCTGCCCAATACATCGCACGGATAATTTCACGCTACCGCCATCTACATTATACTTGATGGCGTTATCGCATAGATTATACAACATTTCTTCTACAATAACAGGCACACCCATGATGGGCGCACTGCTGCCATGTAATGTAATGGTGATGTGACGACACTCTGCAGCAGGTCGCAGCTGCAACAGCACTGCCCCTGCTATATGATATAGGTCTAGCGGCACCAGCTCTGCGGAAAAACTTTCGTCATCCAATCGCGAAAGACGAATGATATCTTCGATCAGCGCAATCATCCGTGAAGACTCATCACGAATGCGCAACGCAAAACCACCGACATCTTCGGACTTCACCATGCCTGTAGCAAGCATATCCGCAATGCCATAAATGGAAGTCAAGGGTGTCTTCAGTTCATGGGATACATTGGAGGTGAACTCACGTCGCAGCACATCACGCTTTTCGCGCTCGGAAACATCCAGCAATATCAACACCACGCCATCTGGCTGAGCATTCTCCTGCACTGATGTGCGTACAGGACTTGCGAACAACTGGCAGGCGGTATCGCCGGCATAAAGAATTGTTTCTTCGCTATTACCTCGCAATACACTTTGCATCAGTGCTTGAAACTCGCTGCTGCTGTTTAAGTCGGATGCCGTCAGCGGTGGTGTACCGTTTTGTGGCGTATTCAAAAGCTGCAACGCTGCATTGTTGTAAATCAGAATCTGCCCGTCAGCATCGGTCAGCACAAGGCCCTCACGCATATTCTCTACCAGCACATACAGCCGGTTGCGTTCATCGGAAAGATCTGCACGCTGTGCGACCATACTGCGGTGCAACTCTGCCATACGCTGCATCATTGGCTGCAATTCGGGATATGGGCACTGCTGCAATGCTTGTTCAAAATAAAGCTTATTCAAAGGTTCTGCCAAACGCTGTGCAAGATGCTTTGCAAGCCACGCTGAAAGCATCGGCAGAATGAACAGCAGCATCAGGATAATCCCCCAAAAGATACCCAAAGCCACATACTGCTCTGCGGCAACCAGTATCACAGTGCAGACAAACGCCAGCAATAGCAGAACACCTGTTGCGTAGCGTGCAAGCCACGCAGTCAGATGTCGTTTCATAACTGTATCTCCTTTTGAGGTGGATTACAACAATAGCCGACGCCACGCACAGTTTCAATGATATTGTATTTCTCACCGAATTTAGCACGCAGCATACGGATATGCACATCAACAGTACGGCTTTCACCTACGTAATCATAGCCCCACACTTTTTGCAAAATGCTGCTTCGGCTTAACACTAAACCCTGATTGCGCATCAACAATTCCAACAGATCAAATTCCTTACAAGTAAGTACAAGGGGCGAACCACAAAGTGTAACAGTGTGTCGCTTGCTGTTTAGCGTGACATCACCGATTTGCAGTACCTCAGAAGGATCGATTTTTTCAACACGACGAAACAATGCACGGATACGGGAAAGTAGTTCCATCACACCAAATGGCTTCGCAAGATAATCATCTGCACCGCTGTCAAGACCCAGCACCTTATCATATTCCGTTCCTTTGGCACTGAGCATAATGACTGGCAAATGAGCAGTTAGCTCATTACCACGCAGCCAACGCAGTATGGAAAGACCGTCCTCCTCGGGCAGCATAATATCCAACAGCACCAGTTCGGGTAACTGCTGCGCGATCGCTGCACGAAACTGTGACGGAAATGCAAATCCCTGCACCTCATAACCCGAATTGATTAACGCATACATGGTAAAGTCACGGATATTATCATCATCTTCCAGCAAATAAATCATTGCAACCATCCTTTCCGCACCTAAGGCAACATCAAACACAACCTATCTACAACTATGCAACCCATTTACTGTGTGCGATGCCGCCTCAGCCTATTATAGCATTTTCACGAAACATTTGCAATACCTTACTCTTGCAAAAAGCACCAAATCATGGTATACTATAATCGTGAAGCATAGAGATTGACCAGCATTGGAGGTTTATCATGAAACGATGGATTGGAACACTTGCTGCAACCGCACTGTCACTTGCCTGCTGCGCCTGCAACGATGCAGACAACTTTGAACAAAGCCTAACAACAACACTCCCTGAACAAAGAATTCTTGTCACATTGGGGGATTCCATTGCGGCAGGCTACGGATTGAAAAACGCGGAGGATACTCGTTATTCAGCACGAATAACAGAAACGCTCTCTACTGAAAGTGTTACATGGAAAGACTGCAACTATGCAGTATCTGGTGATACGGCAGCGCAGCTTCTGGAACGACTCAATAACGGTCGTGCGGTGCGTCTGCCCTCAGCCGATATCATCGTCATCAGCATTGGTGCAAACAATATGCTGCAACCCTCCGGAGATTTTTACGCCACATGGATGCAGCAGCAAAACGACGAAGCAGCACTCTCTGCGGCATTTACTGAAATGGAAACTGCCATTGCAGCAGGTCTTGCCGATTTTGAAACAGAGCTGCCAAACATCTATGACGGTATCCGTGACCGCAACGCAGAAGGTAAGATCATCATCCAGACGATATACAATCCCTTTGCCGATACCGATATGACAATTGATTTAGGCGAACAAAAAGTTTCTCTGGCAGAATATGCTGATAAAATGATCAAACAATGTAACAATATCATCCATAACTTTATCACAAAGCAAAACGACACCAACCTTGTGGCAGCGGATATTTACACAGCATTTGCCGCAGAGGATACTGTGCCTGTGATCGGTACAAAGGGCAGCGAAGAGATACAGTATCTTGACCCGCACCCCACCGAAAAAGGACATGAGATCATTGCAGCTGTAATTGAGAATATTATTCAGGAAACGAACGAATAATGGAAAAACCATACCGTACACTCAGCGACTATTTGCGCGAAACACATGGACGCAAAATGCGAAAGATCTGCATAGATGGCGGTTTTACCTGTCCCAACCGTGACGGCACCTGTGGCGTTGGCGGTTGTGTATTCTGCGGTGAACGCGGTGCAGGCGAACAGCTTGATCCCACGCTGAGCATTCGCAGACAGGTACAACAGCGTCTTGCAAAATCTGCACCAGATGAACAATGGATCGCTTATTTTCAAAACTTTACCAACACCTACGCGCCCGTTGATGTGCTGCGTTTGCGCTATGATGCAGCACTCTTCGATGCACGTGTCCGCATATTGGATATCGGCACACGCCCTGACTGCATCAGCGAAGAAATTGTACAACTGCTGGCAGAGTATCAGCAACGTTGCACCGTATGGGTTGAATTGGGTTTGCAAACTGCCAACGAACAAACCGCTTGTCGCATCAATCGTGGATACGACAACGCTTGCTTTACAAAAGCCATTGCGCTGCTGCGACAGTATCAAATTCCCGTGATCGTACACATGATCATCGGTCTACCAGACGAATCCAGAGAAGATATTCTGCATACGGTGGAGTTTCTCAACCAGCACCCCATTGTAGGTGTCAAAATCCATAGTCTGTTTGTGATGCAGAATACTGCACTTGCAGATTGGTATGCCGCTGGGCAGTTTCATCCTATCACCATGCAGCAATATGTAGAATGGACAATGGACGCGCTAACCCATCTGCGACCCGATATTGTAATACATAGGCTGCATGGTAACTGTCTGCGCAAGCTGCTGATTGCTCCCGACTGGATCATCCGCAGAGATGCCATATTGCACGCCATTCATTGCAGAATGCATACAAACGGATGGTATCAGGGTTGCCTTTTTGACACAGAATGTTCTATGTGAAGTTTTGTATTTTCGCGCTTTTGGAGATTTGACAACACGAAAGGAAATCATACAATGAGAAATGTGGTTTTATTTGACTTGGACGGCACTTTGCTCGATACTCTGCAAGATCTACAGGAAAGCGTGAATGCAGCACTGAGGGCATACGATGCAGCACCGCACACATTAGAAAGAATTCGCAGCTATGTGGGCGATGGCCTCGCAAAGCTGGTGGAACGCGCTCTACCCAATGGTACTGCACATCCTCATTATGCCGAAATCTTTGCAGAAACACGCCGCATTTACAGAGAAAACAGCCGTAATCATACAGCGCCCTACCCAGGCATTGTACCCATGTTGCAGCAACTTCAAGCATACGGATATCGCATGGGCGTGGTATCTAACAAGCCCGATGCCGATGTCAAACAGCTTTGCAGTTATTTCTTCAAGGATACCATTACAGTGGCGATCGGTGCAAATGAAAGCCGCCGCAACAAGCCTGCACCCGATAACCTTTTTGCTGCCATGGAGCAGCTTGGCGCAACTGCTATGGATACTGTATATGTCGGCGATTCGGATGTAGACCTTGATACTGCAAGAAATGCTGGTCTGCCATGCATCAGTGTGCTGTGGGGATTCCGAGATCTTGCACAATTGGATGCCCATGGTGCTGTATACTGTGTGCGGAACACTGATGAACTGATCTCGATGCTGCAAAGTGGGTGGTTCGATGCGCCCTCTTTTGTGTGATGATGCAGAAATTTGATTGAAAATACTTCATTTTTTGTGCGAAACTGATTGACTTTTCGTGTAGATTTTGCTATAATATAGGGAATAAGTTTAACCGCAAATTGTGTCATAATTCGATATCACAGTGTAAATTGCAATGGGGGCGTATGTATGGTTTATCGTGAATTTCATAAAGATACAGCTGAACAGCTCTACGATGCTGTCATTGTAGTAGATCCCGCAACAGATAAAATCCTATACCGCAATACGGTAGCCATGACCGCTGTGCCGGAAGGTGCTTCTCTGCCCGCTGACCTGATTGCACATCTGCATACAAACAGTACACCGTGCAGCGGCGAATTGGTGTTGCCAGTAGGCACGATTCCTTTTCTGGGCAGTGCCGTCACTGCACGCTACACGCCTGTATGCTTCGAAAATGCCAACGCAATACTTATCACCCTAGTTTGCAGCGATGAGTTGGAGCCAGATACTTCGCTGGCACAACAGATTCTGGGGGCAACCTATTTTCTCTTGGTTAGCGTTGATGCCGCCACAATGCAGACCACCATTCTGCAAAGTAGCGACCCTTTGATGCACACTGTCAGCCGCTTTCCCAATTTTTCGCTGTTTGTCAATGGCTACGCGGAGTATGCACTGCATCCCGATGATGCCCAGACCTTTACATCAGCACTCTCCGAAGCTGCCTGCAAACGCTTTTTGCAGGGTGGTGTTGCGCCCTCAATGACCCTGCGCTGCAAGGTGGAGGACGAATGGCGTTGGGCAAATTATGCCATGATGCGTCTTGACCGCAATACCTTGCTGCTACGCTGCTACTATGCAGATGCACAAAAAAAACAAGAACGTTCCGCGAATTACCAGCGCGCTCTGGAAAAACTTTCTCAGCGCAACGCGCACATTCTTTCTGGTATTTCCGATATCTTCCGCCTGATGTTTCATGTTGATCTGCAATCACAGGCTACAACGATCTGCTCGATGGACAAAGCTTTAGAAGGTATCTACTCCTATGATTTGGTCTACCCCTTCCCTGTCATTGCTGAAATGCTGCTTGGTCTTGTACATCCCGATGATGTGGCAATGCTCCGTACATTCTCTGATCTGAAACAGTATCAAAAACCCATGGAGGTCGATTCTCAACGCATCTACCTCGAATATCGACGCCTGACACCAAGCACCTCGGGTGGCAACGACACGGAACCAAAGTGGACGCGCTCCGTCATTCAATTGATTGGCAAGAAGGGCGAAGTTCCCTCGTCAGCCATCTACGCTGTACAGGATATCAATCGCACCAAACGGTGCCAGCTGGAAGCGCAGCATCAGCAGGAGGACTTGAAGCGAAAGTTTGATCTGCTCATCCGTAACCGTTTTCTCGCCTTTATTGAGTCTGACTACACCAAACGCGTATCAGAATGTTACCGCATTGTGCAAGGCGAAGCAGAACACCATTTCACCTGCCCATTCTCGCAATTGTTTGAAAAGGGCTTTATCCCCCACTGTCATCCTGCCGACATTAAAGGATTGGCAGAGCATTTTCTTCCCGAAAACACGATAAATGCAGCGGCTGCGGGAGTAAAAGTCGTTACGCATACATACCGCTTCCGTCAGAACGATGAATGGGTCTGGGTCAAAGCCGAAATGCATCTGTACCATGATGAAAACGGTGGATTGCATTCCATAATCTACATTGCTGATGTGAATCAGGAGGTGCTGAATCGGCTGGCAGCGGAGGAATCCGAGCGCGCACAACAAATGCTGCGCAAAAAATTCGGGATCTCCGTAGAGGATTCCTATCTGAGTATTGACGAGATCCACTTGGAAGATGATACCTTCTACCACTATCAACTGCAAGAAGGCAACTATATTCTAACACCCCATCATAGATCTTTCAGTCAGGTGGCTAAATCATATGCATCGAAGCATCTGCACCCCAACGATCGCAACGATTTTGAACGCTACTTCGGATATGATGTCATCATACGCGCCGCAAAAAACCGCACGACCAAGATCAGCCACCAGTTCCGCTTTGATCTGCACGGCAGCGGTGATTATCTCTGGTGCAGCATCGTTGCAAGGTTTATACGTGACGAGGACGGATTGCCCATTGTGATGCTGTATTTGCAGAACATAGACGCGGAAGTCCGTGAGCGCGAGCAACGTTTGCAGGATCTGGAAAAGGCAAAGCAGGAATTGCAGTCTGCCATCCGTCTATCTGAGCAATCACGCGTGCGCAAGGCACATTTTCTCATTAATATTACCGCCGATACACGCCTTGCACTCAATCGCATCAGTGGATTGCTGGAACAGATACATAGCAATATGATTTCAAACAACGAACAGGAAGAAGAATTCAACCATATCAACGATGCCTGCGACCACATTGAGGGGCTGATTGAGAATATGCGCGATGTACTGTTGTTGGAGAATCATATGCTGCCTTTAATGAAGGAACCTGTTTCTTTGCCGGAGCTGTTTACGCTGCTTAAGGAAAAGGCAGCCCCTCTCCTCATTGGCAAGCATCTGAATCTGACCATGTACGCAGAAGATGTGGTCAATGAGATCGTTTACTGCGATTCTAACCGATTCACCCATCTAATCGTCAATATCTTTTTGCATCTGATCCGCGCACTGCCAAATGATGCGGATATTACGCTAAGTCTGACACAGGCTCCAACTGACACCCCGAATCTGGAACGTTTCACATTTTCTATCATCAGTTATGGTGACAGCTTCGCACAAGATGTACAAAAATCGCTGTGTACGCCGTTGCGCGCTCTTTCTGGCATGAATGCATTGGAATGCTCCATGTTCGCCGAAACAGGGCAAGATAATATCAATATGCACATCAACAAAAAACTCATTGCCCTAATGGGTGGTTCGCTTCGCTATGAACCGCTTACCGACCACGCTAGTGCTGTGATCCTTTCCGTTCCGCTTTCCGTTGCCATGGAGCCACCTTGCGTATTTCCAAATCTGCACCTATTCAACAAACGTGTCATGTTGATTGAGCCGATCACGATTGCTGCACAGGCAATGCGTAAAATGTTGACGGAAACTGGTATGCGCATCGAAACACCTGCAAGCATTGACAGAGCCGTTGCTATGCTCCGTGAGGCTGCGGCGGCGGATCCTTTCGATCTGCTCATTCTGCCACAATCGCTGCTCAATGAACACGAACTGCCAGCTTTGCAAATGCTGCGCGCTATCAGCCCAGATACCGCATTTCTTATTCGTCAGGATATTCCTCCAACTCCTGAGGCACAGACAGATGCCGAAACAGTTGAGGCACTGTCCATCTCCTCGCCAATCTTCCGCTCGGCACTTGCACGCCAGCTTTGGACAATCGCCAGTGCAAAAACTACAACCCCGCAACATTTGGGTGATCTGCCAAATTGCAGCGGTAAGCGTGTACTCCTCATTGCCGCAAAGGAATCTATTTTGGAACAAGCCGCCATTGCTATACAAATGGCACACGCAAGTGTATACAAAGCTTGGAGCGGTGCGCAGGCAGTGCAGATGCTTGCCGATTCTCCCGAACAGTTCTATGATTTGGCATTGATCGACTTGCAACTGACAGATGAAATCAGCCCCGAAGAGATCCTCTTTGCAATTCGTGATATCAAGCGCGAGGGCATTGCTGCTATGCCGATTTACGGCGTAACCGATCAACTCATGGCTCCGCTGCCTAACCATTTGACGGGGATGCTGCAAAAGCCTCTGCAACATGATGAACTGGAACGACTGCTAACCGCTCTCTCTGAAACGCCATCTCATTCCAAGGAAAACAGCAAATCATAAACTTTCCGCGAAAGCAAAAACGTACAGAAATTAAAATGCTTCCCCATTTATTAGGCAATGTGGTGTATACACCAGCTTTCGGTCTAATGAAGGGAAGCATTTTACGTCAATAAACGTACAAGAAGAAGCTGTACTAAGAAATGAAAGGCGGCAAATCGCTTCCTGCCTTGATTGCGTCACACATTATTCATAAATTTATGGTACAATATGCGATGCATGATAATAGAGAAAGAAAGCGATGATCTCTTTGAAAAAAAACAATCAAATAAAGGGTGCTGCTGCCATTGATATGTGCGATGGGCCCATCCTACCAAATTTGTTGCGGCTGACGCTGCCGCTTATGCTTTCCAGCGTGTTACAACTACTGTTCAATGCCGCTGATGTCATTGTCGTTGGCAACTTTGCAGGAGAACATTCGCTAGCTGCTGTTGGATCTACCACAGCACTGGTTAACCTGATGACAAACCTGTTTTTGGGGCTTTCTACTGGAGCGAACGTACTTGCTGCACGCTTTATGGGCACCCATGAACCTGAAAAGGTTAGCAAAACACTGCACACTGCTTTGTTCCTGAGTATGGTAAGCGGTGGTTTTCTAACATTGTTCGGCATTATTATGGCAAAGCAACTGCTGCGCTGGATGCAGACTCCTGATGAAACACTCGAACTTTCCACACTGTACTTGCGCATCTATTTTCTGGGCATGATTGCCATGATGATCTACAATTTCGGCTGCTCGCTGTTGCGTGCCAAAGGTGATACCAAACGTCCGCTTTACTATCTGGCATTTGCAGGCGTTATCAATGTTATATTGAACCTCTTTTTCGTCATTGTGCTGCATATGGATGTGGCAGGCGTTGCACTGGCTACCGTGATCTCCCAAGGCATTTCTGCGGCATTGATCATACGCTGTTTGAGAATGGAAACAGGCGATTTTCACTTTTCCATACGCAAATGCTTGCCTGATGGTAAAATCGCATGGCGCTTGCTGCAAATCGGTGTGCCCGCAGGCTTTCAGGGCGTGGTATTCTCGCTCTCCAATGTAATGATCCAGTCCTCTATCAATGGTTTTGGCGATATCGTCATGGCAGGTAGTGCAGCTGCCGCAAGTATCGAAAGCTTCATCTGGGTCTGCATGAACGCCTTTTCACAGACCGCACTCACCTTTATGAGCAAGAATATTGGTGCAGGAAAATATAGTCGCATCAACCGAATTGCGTGGGTTACCTGCACCTGTGCCTGTGTATCAGGGCTCGTATTTGGCAACTTGGCATATCTGTTTGGCACGCCGTTGCTGCACATTTACGATCAACGCCCTGATGTGATTGCTGCTGGACTAATTCGTATGCAGCTGGTCTGCTGTCTATATTTCACTTGCGGTCTTATGGATTGCATTGTAGGCAGCATACGAGGCATGGGTTATGCCGTTGCACCTACCATCGTTTCACTGTTGGGTGCTTGCGGTTTACGTATCCTGTGGATTTTTACCATTTTTCGCATTCCTGAATACCATACAGTTTTTATGCTGTTTCTCTCCTATCCCCTCTCTTGGATAATCACCTTTATTGTGCATCTAATCTGCTTTCTCATCATGCGGCGAAAGTTCCCGAAAACCGATGAACTGATGAAACCGATTGCCGCTTAGCAACAAGCAAAAGCAGCCGTATCATTACGATACAGCTGCTTTTGCTTACTATCAACCTATGAATCACTGTGGTGCGCCAGGAGCATTGGGATTTCCAGTGATCTCATACCATGTAATATCTTTATGCATAATCTCAACATTGTTATAATATTTAAGAATATAGAGAACATCGTTGATTCGCACATCACCATTGCCGTCGACATCTGCAATAGCACGATCTGATGCAGATAGGAATGACTTGTTCAACAGCACAACACTATTGTACTCACATAGTGCAAGAACCGCATCCTCACTATCTACTCTGCCGTTGTGGTTGACATCACCAAACAGACCGCCACGGAACTGGCAGGTATATGCAACACCATCCAGAACTGCAATCACCTGTGCATTCTCCAGTGCCTTTGCGGTGGCAACCGCCATATTCCCTGTTGCCAAAACCGAAACAACATCAGGATTGCTGGTATACCATGTGACTTCGCCATCCCCTGCGTTCAGCAATTCCAGCACAAGAGTCTCACCAACCTTGGTAAAAGAATAATCAGTACGGTTCAGAGCAGGTGCTTCGCTGCCATTCTCATTCTTTGCAACAACGGTAATCACACCAGGAATATACTTAACATCTAGTGCGGTGCTATTGGTATCAGCCACTTCAGTCGCGCGTCCATCCGCACTTTCCGATGCAGTATTCACCTCATAGGTGGTGCCGACTGCGGCATCTTCGGGAACTGTAAAGTTCAGATATGCAAACACTGCGCCATCTTTCGCATACAAATTGGTACCTTGGCTGTTTGCCCAAGTGATCGCCATGGGATTAATGTCAGAATTGAACTGCATGGAAAGACGATAGGCATTGCCTGGAGTGATCTCAGTGGCAGTCAGGGCAGGATCGTAATCAATATAGAACATTGCGCCTGCTGTGCCAGGATCGTTATAGATATAGATGGGCATCTTTACAGTTTCGCCTGGACTTGCGCTGACATTCCCGTAGATATAGGTGAAATCATCGCCCGCTAACAAGTCAAGGTAAGCATCAGAACCATCAGGCAGCACTTCAGCTGGGAAGGTTTCCACCACCGTGGAAGTTGTGATTTCGGTAGTAGTGATCTGTGTAGAGGTAGTTTCCGTTGTGGTTTCTGTTGTGGTAGTAGTTGTTGCTGCGGTAGTGGTGATCGCCGACGAATCCTCCACAACGATAGTCAACGGAACACTTTCATAGGCGAGAGATGCATCTACGCCTGCACCGCGACAGCTACTCTGACTATAAATCTTGGTAGTTTCAGTAGAAAGGGAATTGAGATACTTCTCACGGCGAATATCCAGCACATACGTACCAGCGGGGGTATCCTTCGGAACCACCAAGGTGGCGGTAGCAAAGGCATAATCCGTCGCCCAACTAACATCAGAATTCCAACTGGTCGTACCACTTTCAGCATATGCATCGGCATTCACGGTCTGGACGCCACTGAAGATCCAACCAAGATTCATCTTTTCAGGCACAATAATAGAAGAAAGTGCAGCGGTGGCATCACCACCAGTGCTGTCAAAACAATAGGGAAAAGCAAACTGCGCATCATCCATATAGAAGCCATAGTTGCCAAAAGAACCATCCTCTTGTTCTTCGCCGTCATTTACCTGCATCTTCAGAGAGATGGCATTCACGCCAGGGTTCTCGGTGATGTAAATGCTGACATCCAAGGAGACATTTCCCTGCGCAAGTGCCTCGTTTGTCAGAGTGACTTTGTTCGAGCCAGCAACGCGGAAATCAAAAGTCAAGATTTCATCGGCGGCATTTACTTCCTGTGGCATGGACACCAAAGCAGTTGTGCCGATACAGCAAGCCGCAAGTACCGACATTAATTTTTGAAAACGCATAGTCAATCCTTTCTGTTTCGTATTGAAACGACATGATTTGTGGGATATCATATCATCTCCACAGCATACGCCGTGGCATATGAACATTATTCATCTGCGGCATTCGTCGTGGGCTGATTCAGCCCATACGCCAACAGAGAAAGGCTATCGCCAAAAAATACATTTTCCACCAAAACATTTGGGTCAGAGAATCGCAAATCCGCTTGACTAAAATTCCAGAATGCACGGATTCCCAGATGTACAAGTCGCTCGGCAACATCGGGTGCGGCCTCACGTGGAATACATAGCACGGCAACCTTGGGCTGTTCCATACGAATAAACCCCGCGAGAGTATCGGTATGATGCACCTGCATTCCGGCAAGGTCACGCCCTGCAACGGTGGGATTAGAATCAAACAGCCCTACCAGTTCACAGCCATGCTCACGAAAATCAATATGGGTCGCGAGGGTTCGCCCCAGATTACCCATGCCTACAATGATCGTACGATATCTGTTGCGGATCCCCAGGATCCCTTCGATTTCTTCACGCAACGCGGAAACGGTATAGCCATATCCCTGTTGCCCGAATCCGCCAAAGCAATTCAGGTCTTGGCGTATCTGCGAGGCAGTCAGACCCATACGCGCAGAAAGTGCCTTGGAAGAAATACGTACAACGCCCCTTTGCTCCAGTTCACTTAAAAAACGATGGTAGCGCGGCAACCGCCGTATAACCGAAGATGAGATCGCCCGTTTCGGCATGGTATTGGCTCCTTACTGCATGAGCGCGGAAAGACGCTCGTTGATCGCTTCAAGAAATGCCCTGGAGCTTACCTTCTGCTTGTTTTCCAGCGTAGAAAGCTGATAAAGGTCACCAGTCATAACACCATCCTCAATGGTTTGCAGGGTCGCCTTCTCCAGTTTATCGGCGTACGCACACAGCGCAGGAATGTGATCCAACTCACCGCGCTTACGCAGCGCACCACTCCACGCAAAAATGGTTGCCACGGAGTTTGTAGAGGTTTCCTCACCCTTCAAGTGCTTGTAATAATGACGCTGCACGGTACCATGTGCTGCTTCGTACTCATAAACGCCAGTAGGTGACACCAGCACGGAGGTCATCATAGCAAGGCTGCCGTACGCGGTAGATACCATATCAGACATAACATCCCCATCGTAGTTCTTGCACGCCCAAATGTAGCCGCCATGGGATCGAACCACGCGGGCAACAGCATCATCAATGAGGGTGTAGAAATATTCGATGCCTGCTGCTTCAAATTTTTCCTTATACTCTGCCTCAAAAATCTCCGCAAAGATATCCTTAAAGCGATGATCATACTGCTTAGAAATGGTATCCTTAGTAGCAAACCATACATCCTGCTTGAGATCCAAACCGTAATTGAAGCAAGCTCTGGCAAAACCTGCGATGGAATCATCAATGTTATGCATACCCTGAATCACGCCGTCACCACTGAACTCGTGAATCAACTGACGTGTTTCGTTACCGTTTTTATCAGTAAAGACTAGTTCTGCCTTGCCCCCGCCTTTTACCTGCATCTCCGTATTCTTATAAACATCGCCATAGGCGTGACGCGCAATGGTGATGGGCTTTGTCCATGTAGGGATATAGGGAGTGATGCCCTTAACCAGAATTGGAGTCCGGAACACGGTACCGTCCAGAATTGCACGGATGGTGCCGTTAGGCGATTTCCACATCTGGGTAAGGTTATACTCAGGCATTCTTGCGGCGTTGGGTGTAATGGTTGCGCATTTTACAGCTACGCCATACTTTTTGGTTGCCTCTGCACTGTCAAAAGTTACCTGATCTTTGGTTTCCTCACGATGAGCAAGTCCCAAGTCATAATACTCGGTATTCAGCTCCACATAGGGTGTAATGAGGATATCCTTGATCCACTGCCAAAGGATGCGGGTCATCTCGTCGCCATCCATCTCGACGAGAGGGGTTGTCATTTTGATTTTCTCCATTGGAAAAACCTCCTTGCTGATTATTTAAGGGACGGGTACAGTAAATATCCAGATAAATACAAAAATCACTGCAATAATAGTGGCGATGGTGTATGCGGTTTTCTCGCTCATATTGGAAAATAACTTTTCCAACAGCCACTGTCCGCCCATGATAATTACGATTGCAATCGCAATCATCACAACATCCGTCCACGAACGGATACGAATTCTGCGAATAAACGCCATAGCGGTCAAAAGATATCATTTCTCCATTCGTTTACTTCAGCTGTTCCCTTGTGTAGTCCAGCAGTCCGCCTGCCAACATGATATCTTTCGTTCTGCCTGTCAGTTCACACAACACAGGAATCTCTGCACCATTGGTTTTGTTTACAACGGTCAGCTGCGATTTGCCTTCTTCAACTGCCTTGCGGACATCGGCGAGTACCAGCACATCACCCTGTGCAATAGAATCATAATCTGCTTCGTTGACAAAAGTCAGTGGCAGAATGCCTGCGTTAATCAGGTTTGCACGGTGGATACGGGCAAAAGATTTCACAAGCACTGCCTTTACGCCCAAATATAAGGGAGCCAATGCAGCATGTTCACGAGAAGAACCCTGACCGTAGTTTGCGCCGCCCACGATGATGCTCTGTCCCATTTCTTTTGCACGGGTCGGGAACTCTGCATCGCATACAGTAAAGCAATGCTGAGAAATAGCAGGAATATTGGAACGCAGCGGCAGGATTTTTGCACCAGCGGGCATAATATGGTCTGTGGTGATATTGTCGCCCACTTTCAAGGAACAGGGTGCTTCGATGGTTTCCAACAGCGGTGTCGTATCGGGGTAGGGCTTGATATTAGGACCGCGGAGAATCTCCACCTTCTCCATATCTGCTTCGGCAACGGGAGGTGTCAGCATATTATCGTTAATGGTAAAGACATCCGGAAGCGTAAACGCAGGCATATCACCCAATGTTCTGGGATCGGTCAGATAACCTGTCAGTGCAGATGCTGCTGCGGTTTCGGGAGACACCAGATAAATCTGACCATCTTTGGTACCAGAACGCCCCTCGAAGTTACGGTTAAAGGTACGCAGCGAGATACCTGCGGAGTTGGGTGACTGTCCCATGCCGATGCAGGGACCACAGGCACTCTCCAGTATTCTCGCACCAGCATCAATCATATCTGCCAGTGCGCCGTTGGCAGCTAGCATATTCAACACCTGCTTAGAGCCAGGCGCGATGGAAAGTGAAACATCAGGATGAATGGTCTTGCCTTTCAGGATGTGGGCAACCTTCATCATATCGAGCAGAGAAGAATTGGTGCAGGATCCGATACACACTTGATCAATCTTCAGCGTGCCGATTTCATCCATGGTCTTAACATTATCGGGAGAATGGGGGCAAGCAGCCAGCGGCACCAACGCACCCAGATCAATAACGATATGCTCATCGTACACAGCGTCCTCATCGGCGGAAAGGGGTACCCACACATCCTCACGCTGCTGCGCACGCAGAAAGTCGCGGGTCATTTCATCAGATGGGAAAATGGAAGAAGTTGCACCCAGTTCTGCACCCATATTAGTGATAGTTGCACGCTCCGGCACTGTCAGGGTTTTTACACCTTCTCCGCAGTATTCGATCACTTTGCCTACGCCGCCCTTAACGGTCATACGACGCAGCACCTCAAGAATAACATCTTTTGCGGCAACCCACGGAGAAAGCTTACCGATCAATTCAACCTTAACAACCCTAGGGCAGGTAATATAATACGCACCACCGCCCATTGCCACGGCAACATCCAAGCCACCTGCACCGATGGCAAGCATACCCAAACCGCCGCCTGTGGGTGTATGTGAATCAGAACCAATCAGCGTTTTGCCTGGAATACCGTAACGCTCCAAATGTACCTGATGACAGATGCCGTTACCAGGACGAGAAAAGAACAAGCCATGCTTCTTGGCGCAGCTGCCGATGAAACGATGGTCGTCTGCATTTTCAAAGCCGTTTTGCAGCGTATTGTGGTCAATGTATGCCACGGAACGCTCAGTACGAACGCGTGGCACACCCATTGCCTCAAATTCAAGATATGCCATAGTACCGGTCGCATCCTGTGTAAGCGTCTGGTCGATGCGGATACCGATTTCGGAACCGCGCACCAGTTCGCCATCCACAAGGTGGGCAGAGAGTATTTTTTCTGTGAGAGTTAGACCCATGATAGAATCATCCTTTCTATATATTAATACTCTATTATTTTACACCGAAGATGGGGGTTCTGTCAAGTGAAAATCACGTTTTTCAAAGATTCCTGTTTCATATTGCCATATGATGGTCAGAAATGTATCGTTCTTTTTATCATTTCATGCATCGGTTGAAAAAGAAAAGCCGCTAATGTCCCAGGCAAAAGCGGCTTAGATATCCTTTCGACACTGACAGGCGAAAAGACATAATAAAGATATCATGTTAGTGTGGGCAGGCAATCGCTCGCACACTGATTAGTTTAAGCTGGGAGGTCATTGTATCGGTTGTCTGCGGAAATTCCGTACAATAATCAGTGGAAAGATACTTTTTATTATCATCAGCAAAAACGGTCACAATCGTTTTGTTGCCACCGACACGATCACCAGCAAGCAGGCAACCCAATAGATTCGCACCAGAACTAATGCCAACGCCTAATCCCAACTGACGGGAAAGCATTTGCGCCATGCGAATAGAATCCACATCATCTACGGAAACAATACCTGTAGTTTCAGAAAGGCGAAGAATATCGGGAATAAAATCATCGGAAATGCCCTGAATACGATGCTTGCCAACTTTATAGCCTGTAGATAGTGTGGGGGAATTCAACGGCTCCAGTGGGAAAACGGCGCAATCAGGGTTAGCAAGGCGCAATCTTCTGCAGATGCCCATGACTGTGCCACCTGTTCCAACACCCGCCACCACTGCATCAGCAGTTTTGCCGATCAGGGCAAGCTGCGAAACGATCTCAGTACCAGTAGTCTCAAAATGCGCTTCTGGATTAACATCGTTGGAAAACTGCCGTGGCAGATAGACATTGCCTTTTTTGGCAAGTTCCTCCGTCATAGCAATTGAGCCGAGAAATCCGCCCTGTTCCTTAGAAACCAGACGCACCTCTGCGCCATAACCAGTAATGATGTTACGGCGTTCCATGCTCATCCAATCTGGCATATAGATCACCACGGGATGCCCTAATGCGGCACCCATTGCTGCAAAAGCGATACCAGTGTTGCCGCTGGTCGCTTCAGCAATGGAGTCCCCTGCTTTGATTTCGCCCGACAAATAGGCTTTTCTGAGCATATAATAGGCAACGCGATCTTTGATGCTGCCCGAAAGATTATATGACTCAGCCTTGGCATACACCACACGGCATTCGCCTTTATACTCCATTGTGATCTCCAGCAGCGGTGTATGCCCGACCAACGGCTCCAATGCAGCAAACTGCTTTGGTAGATTCTGTTCGCTGTTCAATGAATATCCCTCCCTATACGCAATACACAGATTCACATACCGTTACAGTATATCACAAAACAGCCAAAAATGCAACAGCGAATTCTGATAAAAGCGGCAAACATTAAATCACACTTGTTGACAAGCAGAAGCCGCCTTTGACATCTTCAAAAGCGGCCTGCAATATGCAGATATTACTGTTTTGCTGCCTTTGCAGCATCCTGCTCACGCAATTCTGCACGGCGAATTTTTCCACTGCCAACGGTTTTGGGCAGACTGTCACGGAACTCCACCACACGAGGATACTTATAGGGTGCGGTTGCGTTCTTCACATATATCTGGATCTCCTTTTTCAGTTCTTCGGTAGGTTCAGTGCCCTGCGTCAGAACAATGGTTGCCTTTACCAGCTGACCGCGCACTTCATCTGGCACACCAGTAACGGCACATTCCAGCACATAGGGCAATTCCATGATCACGCTCTCAATCTCAAACGGCCCGATACGATAGCCAGAGGACTTGATCAGATCATCCACGCGCCCCACATACCAGAAATAGCCATCCTCATCCTGCCATGCAGTATCACCTGTATGATAATAGCCATCATGCCATGCAGCTTTGGTTTTTTCCTCATCGCGATAATAGCCCAACGACAAACCGCAGATGGGCTTATCCTTCAAGCGGATACAAATCTCACCGGTTTCGCCCACGCCAACAGGTGTACCCTCTGCCGAAAGAATCTGCACATCAAACAGCGGGTTCGCTTTGCCCATGCTGCCTGGTTTTGGAGTCATACCCACAAAGTTCGCGATAGCGAGGGTGGTTTCAGTCTGACCAAAGCCCTCCATCAGGGAAAGACCCGTTGCTTTCTTGAACTGTTGGAACACCTCAGGATTCAACGCTTCTCCTGCAATGGTGGCGTACTTCAAAGAGGAAAGATCGTATTTGGAAAGATCCTCTTTGATAAAGAAACGGTACATCGTAGGTGGTGCGCAGAAGCTGGTGATGTTATATTTTGCAAACATCGGCAGAATGTTTTCTGCGTGGAAGCGGTCAAAATCGTAGACAAACACCGCAGACTCACACATCCACTGCCCGTACAACTTTCCCCACAGTGCCTTACCCCAACCAGTATCAGAGATTGTAAAATGGATACCGTTCGGATCGACATTATGCCAATAACGAGCAGTGGTATAGTGACCAAGTGGATACTGGAAACTATGCAGCGCGATCTTAGGATAACCCGATGTGCCAGATGTAAAGAACATCAACATCGGATCGGTACCGCAAGGGGTATCGTCAGTACGATAAAAATGTGTGCTGTATGCAGGAAGCTCCTGATTGAAATCATGCCATCCTTCGCGGCTGCCACCCACCAAAATACGATTCTTCAACTCAGGGCAATTAGATGCCGCAAGATCAATCTCATCGGCAACAATACCATCTGCGGTACATACTACGGCTGCGATACCAGCAGACTGGAAACGATATTCAAAATCATGCTTCATCAACTGATTAGACGCAGGAATGACAATTGCGCCCAGACGATGCAATGCCAAGATTGAGAACCAGAACTGATAATGACGCTTCAACACCAGCATCACACGGTCACCGCGGCGAATACCCAGCGACTTAAAATAGTTGGCTGTTTGGCAGGAGTACCGCTTGATATCAGAAAAGGTGAAACGCCGCTCCGTAAAATCTTCTGCAACGTGGATCATAGCAATTTTGTTGGGTGATTTTTCGGCGATTGCATCCACGATGTCAAACGCAAAGTTGAATTGATTCTCATTCTGAAAATGTACGGCAGAAAGCACACCTTCTTCGTCTGTTTCACAGGTGACAAACTTCTCGGCAACAGGGTGCGAAAGACCAGCTTTATCCACATTGGTGGTTACCTGCTCTTGCACGCGCTCGACATATTCGCTCATGCCATTGCCATTAGGGTTCATAACAATGGCATAGATTTCGCAATCTTCTCCACCCAATGCAATCTCATCGTGGGGGATCGCACTATCATAATAGATGCAGTCGCCAGGGTACAAGGTTTCGGTATGCGACCCAAGAATCATCCGCAACGTACCCTTGATGACGATATCCATTTCCTGCCCTGCATGGCTGCCAAGGTGCAATGGACGAGAAAGTGCCTCCTCTGAATAAGGAATGACCACATGAAATGGCTCCGCGATCTTATTCTTGAATTTATGTGCAAGGCGATTGTAAGCAAATCCTGCACGGCGAACGATGGGCATACCCTGCCCTTTTCTGGTCACGGTATAGCCAGTCAGCTCAGGACTATGGCCCTCCATCAGCTCAGCGATATCCACATCGAACACGCCTGCACATTTGTGAATGAATGTGAAGCTGAAATCACATGCACCAGATTCCAATTCAGCGTACTCTTCTGCGGAAAAACCGATTCTTTCCGCCATTTCTTCTACGGTAATGCCCAAATCCTCGCGCAATGCACGAATTCGGCGCGCAACCTCCTTGATCTTCTGCTCGGTGTTCATGCTTCCCATTTGGTTTTGCGTGTTCAAACTTCTCAATCCTTTCATTTTAAAAATACGATAGAAAAAAACAAAAATGCCCGTCTCAAATGTCGAAAAAGACTTTGAGACGAGCAATCATTATCATTACCCGCGGTACCACTCAAATTGCGCAGTTTGATCTCTCAAACAAGCGCCTCCTCTGCGAACTCGCCCCTACTACGTAGGAGTTAAGCCCTTTGCCTTAACGCAGCATCACGGAAACACCTACTATAAAAGTTCAGCATTTCTGCTCGGAAGGGATATCCGCATCGTGTTACTACCGACTCACACCAAAACCGTCGGCTCTCTGCAAGCATTGCACGGTACGAACTTGTCTTCGTCTCAGCTTTGTAACTATTATAGCACCAGGATCCAATTTTGTCAAGCATCTTTTTATATTTTTATTTTTTAGCAATTCTTGTTCTTGCCTTAGTGAAGGCAGGGTCTTTGCAAAGCCCCTGCAAGGGGCACTGGCCACACAAAGGATTCCGCGCACAGCAAATATCCCGACCAAATTGCACAATCTGGTGGCAATATCTCGATGAACGCTCAGGTGGTAAAACAGAGCGAAGTTCCTCCTCCACTTGTTCTGGCTGGTGCTTGGTAGAAAGTCCCAATCTGCCAGAAATGCGGATACAATGGGTATCGGTAACAACAGAGGGCTTGCCGTAAACATCACCCAGCAGCAGATTAGCGGTTTTTCTTCCAATACCCGAAAGCGTCAACAACTCCTCAAGTGTATCGGGCAGCACGCCGCCGTAAACATTCAGCAAGCGTTCGCACATCTCTTTAATACTTTTGGCTTTTGTGCGATAGAATCCACAAGGACGCACAGCCTCTTCCAGTTGGGCAAGGTCTGCTTCTGCAAAGGATTGCAAAGTCGGATACTGCAAAAACAAGGTTTTTGTAACGATATTCACACGAGCATCGGTACATTGGGCACTCAGCCTTGCTGCAATCATCAACTGATACGGCTCATTATACGCAAGGGAGCATGGTGCTTCTGGGTATATGGAATCCAGTATATCACAGACAGCAATCGCTTTTTCCTGTAGCTTTTGATTTGTTTTCATGAAATGTGAACACTCCTCTTGACTTTTTTCTCCCATCGTGTTAAGATGAAGTGAATCTTGATAGGAGGCATACTAATATACTCATGGGATTTGCAACTTCTTTTGAGCCGGAAAAGCTGGTCATTGCCATGCTCTACACGGAGGAAGCAACAGCAGCTGAATTACAACAGCGACTCATTTCAGTTTTTGGAGAAACGGATGTCATTGCACAGCCGTATGATTTTTCAAAGATTTCGCCCTACTATAACGATGAAATGCAGGGTGAGCCAAAGCGTCTGCTTATGAGCTTTGCACAGTGCATTGATCCTGCACAACTAGCGGAGATAAAGCGCATGACAAACGATATGGAAGCAGAATACGCAATAGGCGGCAATCGCAGGGTCAATCTTGATCCAGGGTGTATTGGCTGTGGCAGATTGACCCTTGCCACTACCAAAAACGCTGGGCACAGAATCCCTTTGCGGGACGGCATTTATGCGGAACTGACCCTGTTTTATGCGCGCGGCGGATGGCATCCCTTCCCATGGACATATATGGACTTCAAAACCACACAGGTACATGATTTTCTAACGCAGGCACGTAAGATCTATATGCGACAGCGCAAGGCTTATCTTTCAAATCGCTGACAAATCTGCGCAACCCATGCGCACAATGCATCACCAGTAAGCCCCAGTGCGTTGCCAACCATTGCTGCCCCATAGGCAAGCTGTATAGATGCGGCGGTTAATGGGGTGATCCCTGCACGCACTAAGTCCTCGGTGGAATCATACTGCTGCGCTGCACGATTGCACGGCGCAAGAAAGCACGGTATCTGCCGTGCTTTTGTTTTTTTCAGAAGATATCGCACAGAATAGGGAGAATCTCCGCAAGAATTTGCCGTTTCGGAATGATATGTTCCATGCACAACAGCAGCTACATTCTCCAGCAAAATCTGATCGTATCGTTGCCCCACATAAGGGCTAAGCCGCAAAACAGAAGTTTGCTCTGCAAAAGCACGCATATGCTCCATGGGAACAACATCCTGCCATGACGCAAATTGCAATGCAGCAATATCCACCGCAGAACAGCACTGCATATCACGGCTGAAGAATTCGTTACTTTCGTTGGCGCAGGCACGCAATCTTGCAGCATGATGCAGATATGCAATGCCATCCAGATTCTCATAAACCACCCAAACACCGTTAGGAATACCCTTTTGTATCATATCAACGGCGTTTGCAAAATTGCTGTGTGCATTGGTGTTTGCCTGATCAGGAGGGGTATGTGCTGAAACCAGAATCACAGGGAGAGAGTATCCCAACAGCGCACAGGAAAGCATGGCGGCAGTCTCGGCGAGAGAATCCGTACCATGGGCGATGATAATAGCGGAAACAGCCGAAACATCCACTTTACGCAAGGCATCCAGCATCATATCCCAATGCATGGGCTGCAAATTCTCACTGAGGGAATCCATGGGCATTTGCGTAAGAAATGGCTGCGCATCGCCATGGGTTTTTCGGTATTCATCTATCAGCAGATATCCGATCTGGGACGCATCACTGTGACGAGTACCGCGATCATCGGTGCGGCAACAAATGGTACCACCTGTAAGAATTACCGCTATCGGTTGCATGGCTGCAACACACCCCCCGAAATTCAAATTGCAGTGCAACACTGCCTATACAAATAGTATACCACATATTTGCGAAATCCGTCAATGATTTTTCTTCCAATCACAACAGAGCAGTTTCACTGTCCCTCAGCTTTGCAAGCAATTGAGGCAATCTTCTAAAAAGCAAGTTGGTCACTGTAATGCTACCATCTGACACCAGGTTTGCCGCCAAAGCCACCCATTCCACCTGTAAAATCAATATTGCCGCTGCCGCTGCAAATTTCAGTGCCTACAGTATAGCTGCCGCCCATCGCCCAACCGTCTGCATTGAGTTCACCTTCGTAAGTTCCCCCTGTATAAATAGTATATCCCTCATTGGCACCATTCGCACTAAAAATAATGCCCTGCGCATCCTTCGGCGTTTGCAAAGCACCCAGCACGGTGCCTTCTGCATCAGTCACGACAATCAGCGTACCTGCTGCTGCATTCAGTGATGCGGAAGCGATATAATTGCTTTCGGGAGTTTCCATCATGCCGGTTGCACCGACTGCGATCAATGTGCCGCCTGTCAGTGTGATTTTATTATTGTTATCGCCGCTGTCCAATGGACTGTCTCCATTACTGGTTGGCCCGCAGATCACCGCAACACCTCCTGTCATGGTAATATTGCCGTTAGAATCCAAACCATCACCCCCTGCATTCACATAAAGGTATCCGCCTGTGATATCCAGTTCACCAGAGCTTGCAGCTATTCCACCAAAACCGCCGCCAAACGGTCTACTACCAAAGCCACCACCATTCTGAGGTACATTTTCCGGATCAGGCGGCGCGATATTCACATCTGTAGGAGGATTATTGCCTCCAGCTCCATTCATGCCACCACCATTCTGAGGTGCGTTTTCCGGATCAGGCGGCGCGGTATTCGCATCAGCAGAGGGGTTATTACCCCCAGCTGCATTCAAGCCGTCATCCGATGCGTTCACACGGATCTCCCCGCCGTTAATGCAGATATGGTATGCCTCCAATCCCTCATAAGATTCAGTCACGGTCACGTTCGCCTGATCGCTAATGGTCAATTCATCGTCGCTGTGGATCCCATCATCCCCTGCTGCAAGAATCAGCGTACCGCCGGAAATGACCGTATCTCCATTGCAATGCACTGCATCATCAGCTGCGTTGATCTGCACAGCCCCCTGCATTACAGCAAGTATTGCACCCGCTTTTATACCCTTAGTACTCACAGCATCAGTGCTATCATTCTGATTCGCAGACCAGTCATGCCAACCGCCATGCATATCATCGCTATGCGTTGGCGCATTCACCGTTCCGCCACCGCTTTCCACGTTCAGAATTCCGCCGTTGACAACAAGTGCCACTGCTGCATCAATGCCATCTTGCAACGCAGATATCGTCACACTACCGCCTTCAACATCCACAAATCCTTTTCCTTCGGTATCCACCTTAGTAGATTTTATCCCATCACCCTCCGCATCAATATGGATTTCTCCATCTTTCACCACCACGGAACCGTTGCCGCGCAGGCCATGGTTCACGGAAGTCACGTTAATTCTGCCACTGACGATCCGCAAATCATCTGTGGTGTGGATTCCGTTGTTGCAGTTTCCGTTAACAGTCAGCGTACCACTGCCATTAATGGTAAGATCTTCTTTGCTGTAGATACAGGCATTGGGCGCAACTGTATTTTCATCTTCGGAGGCATAATCGTTGCCGTCCGTAAAAGTATTCTCACTGCCATCAGCAAGGGTCAGTATGACTTTATCCGCTTGCTGCACCCACAAAGCCGCAGAACTGCTTGTAATTGTAATGCCATTGCAGATAAAATGGACTTTTTCGGTTTTATCGCGTAAGTCTACGATCACCTGCCCGTTGCTAAGTACACCCTGCAACACATAAGTTCCACCTTTTACAATGGTGATCTGCTGTCCTTCAATGAGAACGGCATCTGAGGAGGCGGTGCTGGTAGCAGAATCACCTGCGCATACAATCACAGGATCATCAGCAGACCATGCGGTATCTGTATCAGCATTGCTCAGTTTGATGTTAGTATACGATGCAATATCCTGCGTGGAGATCGAGATATTCTCCGCATGACCTCCCTCCATACCATCTGCCTGCGATGTTGTATCCGTTTTCACAATATCTGTATTGCTGCTTTCGACATTGGTGCAGCCTGTAAGTGGCAACAATGTGGCTGTCAGAGTAAGCATCACCGCAGTTGCACGAAGAAGTGTCTTCATATATCATCCTTCTTTCCAATCATGAAATCTCCTGTACGGGCTTGATTCTACCTTGATTATATGTAAGGCATGTGTACAGATATTGAAACCAAATTGAAATCGCCCCATAAAAGCGGGGCGATCATGCTTTATTTATGATTGACTGCCTGGAACATCCAGCAGATACCATTTGCCATCAATTCTATACACGCGGGCGTATTCTGTCATGTTGATGGCGTTTTCTTCACCCATCGCATTCATTGGGTTCACATAGGAGTACACGACATCCAGTTTAATCTGCCACCCCTCAGAAATATCAACATCTGCTTGATACTGTTTTTGAATCCCCTCTTCCAACTTCACCAGATAAGAATCCTCAATTGCTGTTTTGCCTGCGTAATTCATATCTACGTTGCAGCCATCACCAAAATTGGCTCGCACCGTGGAAATAATAGACGCGCACATGGTATAAACGGTCATAGAATCCTCAGTAACATCGGCATCGACCAACCATGCAGGAAACGCCATACACATTTTATCGGCATTCTGCGCTTCCAGTGCTTTATAATACAATTTGATCGGTTTTTGATACCGATTGCGTATTGAGAGAAAAACAATGACGGCGACTATTAACACGCAAAGCACCACCACAAGACGCACCGCACGCTGTGAACCTGTAGTCACCTTTGCCACCGCAGACTGCTTGGGCGGCAGGATTCCAAAATTTGTACCTTGCTGCTGATTTGCCATATTCACGCACCTCCGCTCGTAGTTTCGGCTACAGGGGGCTTAGTTGCAAGCTGTTCCATCAACGATTCCAATACAGGAAGTGCCTCATCATACGCCCTCTGCATATCTTCCTGAGAACTCATACCCGCAGTAGGCAGGCGCAGTGCAAGATATGCACCCTCTCTCAATTCGGATTCTGTACCAAGCCACTCCTGAAAATAGGTATCCTTCAACAGAATACGGTCATTATCAATGAAATCGTACTGGGGATAAAGAGATTCAATCTCAGCATAGATCTTTTCGCTCTCTATATAGCCGTCTGATTCACTATCTCCAATAACAAGCATACACATATTGCTTTGCATCTGCACAAGCAACTGGGTATTATACGAAGTGGAATAATTGCCAGTTTCCATAGAAGATTTAGACACAGGCACAAACACCACTGATGCCACGCAACGGTCATCGCCGTTATAATCTGTCAAATCCCGCTGCATCATATCGGAAAGAATTTGGCTTTTGTTATAGACCTCGTAGTCATTGGAGAGCAACAGCAAATTCACATCTGCATCGACCTTCGTCACATAATCATAAACGAGGAATCCGCCCAATGCCACGCAAAACACTGCGATACCTAACCACCATTTGGAATGGTAAAGCCAGTTGCCGATTCTCTCAGAAAGTGTATACTTTTTCGGCGGTGCCTGCTCAGGAAACACCTTATCGCTATCTGTAATCACGCCCTGTTTCAAACGAATCAAATCCAGACGCTCATCATAGAGTTCTTTTGCGTATTTCTCCCGCGCCTGATAGGCTGCCTCATTTTCCTTTGCCTGACGGGCACGCTCTGCCAATTCATCCTCTCGTCTGGCTCTGGCTTCCATCATACGGGCATTTTCAAAGGCAGAAAGGTGTTCATCCCCTACCGACGCAAGCTTTTCATCAGTAGATTGTTGGTCTTTTTCCTGCATAGAGTTCCTTCCCTTTCAACGATACTGTTGTTCATTGTAACACATTCCGCGGATTTTGGCAAGGGAAAACAATGTTTTTTCATCGTTTCTACACAATCAGGGCAGGAACATATATGCAATTAATCTATCTCATATTTATTCTGTGTTTTATATACAAGTTGGATTGTCGTCTATTTTTCGCAAATGATTATCCAGAATATTCAAATTTACTATTGACATTTTTTATATAATGTGCTATAATTATAATGATATTGTTACCAGATGTTAGCATGATTCATGCAGCATTAAAACGGTAACCGACCGAATACTATGAATTTTTGTTTTTGAGAGAAAGGATGTTACTTATGAATGTCAAAAGAATTTGTGCCTCGGCGATAACCGCCACAACCCTTATTGCTACACTTGAAGCAATTACCGTTTCTGCATATGTTGTAGTAACCGACAACCCTCATCGCCCATTCGGTTGATGTAAAAACATACGATGCTAGATATGTAGATGATTACGCAACTCATTATGCGCACCCAGAGTACACAGCCATCGAGGCAACAAAAAATTCTTATTACGATTCCTACAAGTGGGTACAATACATTCAATATGGGGAGAATTCTTCTGGTTACTACCGTATTTTAACAAAAACAAACGACGGTATTACTCAGACTGTGTTAACTCCACCAGTTGCGGTGAGCGGTGAAGTTGCCTGTAGAACTCAACTCACTGAATTACACTACACCTCAAACTCATCCTCTTCCATTGTAGAATCCTTTAGAGCTATTATCAAAAAAGAAAAGGACTAGTAAAACATCACTAGACACATTCCACTTGAATAGCAATGTGTTTTGCAATCACTGCACGATTGGGTATTCGTATCTGGTCGTGCAGTCGCATATAAGACCTGCAAATAAAAGTCAAGGGGCAAGATGAAAGTTTCACATAACTTTCA
>CAYXBP010000023.1:0-26974 GCA_964463355.1 uncultured Ruminococcus sp.
TGTGCATAACTGCTTTACAATGATGAAAGGGCGATGCTTTGTGCGTCGCCCTTTTTCTTTTGTATAGGGTATTGTCATTTTAAACGAGTTGTGATATAATATGAGAGGATCAATACCGATTATTGACGATCATGGAGGATTATATGGCATCAATTTGGCAGCATCGCATCGCAATATCATTGTTCGGAGAAGCGGAAGGGCCCGCCATCGGCGTGGTGCTTGACCACTTGCCGCCAGGAGAATACATCGCATTGGATCAGCTTGCGCAGTTTATGCGCCGTCGCTCTAAGCCCATCCCCACAGAGAACGAAACGCCTCTCTTGCCTTCACCAGCGGATGTGCCTCAGATTTTGTCGGGGCTTGTGCAGAACCGTACAACTGGTTCACCCCTTTGCGCTTTTTTGAATAATCCCAGAACCGTTTCGCAGGCAGATTATCAGTCTATGTCACGTATCGCGCGACCTGGGCACGCAGATTATACAGGCGCAATGCGCTATCGTGGCTTTGCAGATGTGCGCAGTGGCGGTCATCTTTCGGAGCGAATGACAATTCCGCTCTGCTTTGCAGGTGCTGTTTGTCAGCAGATTCTTGAGCGACGCGGCATTTATGTTGGCGCGCACATTGCAGCCATTCACAACATCAAGGACAAGCCTCTTTCTGCAACATCAGTGACGAAAGAGGAGATTCTCGCTATTCGTCGTAAACCCTTTGCTGTGCAGGACGACCGTGCAGGAAAGCGAATGCTGCGCGAGATTGATAAGGCAGCCGAAGGCGGTGAAACATTGGGCGGCGTGATTGCCTGCTATGCCGTTGGTGTGCCAGCAGGTGTGGGTTCTCCAATTTTTGATGGCATCGAGAACACCATCGCGCAGTTGATTTTTGGCATCCCTGGTGTGCGAGGTGTGGAGTTTGGCGCGGGCTTCGAATCTGCAAAAATGACTGGTACACAGCACAATGACCCCTTCTATGTAGATGAACGTGGCCATGTGCAAACCCGTACAAATCATCACGGTGGCGTGCTGGGTGGTATTTCTTCTGGGATGCCGATTGTTGTACGTGCTGCCATTAAGCCAGCTGCTTCCATTGCGCAGCCGCAGGAAACCATTGATTATTCCGCAATGACGAATGAAGTGTTGCAAAGCGACCACAACAGCAAGCCTTGCCTTGTACCAGAAGCCTTGCCAGCCATTGAGGCGGCAGTTTGCATTGCGCTGGTTTCGCATTTGTTGGATTATCCCAATTTCGTTTGATGCTCGAAGAGAGGAGTGGTTGCATGGAAGAACAGACGCTTTTTTCGGTGGATGATCCAGAGTTGATTCCCCTGCCTGGTCAACTGGCTTTTTTTCCTGAAACCACGTCTGCGCCACCTGTTCGGCATAAATCAAGGCAGTACCCGGAGCTGAATCCTGTACGCTTGCAGGATCCGCACCTGGTCCGGATTTTGATCTGCATTGTATTGCACCGACTTGATAGCCCGATCCCCGAAAGCTGGCTGTATGATATTCTGGTATCGTCAGGGCATATCAATTTCTTTCTGTATACAGATGCAGTAGGATTTCTGTTGGAAAACCAGTCTATTTTACAGCAGGAACAAGACGGTACGTTCATCTATACCCTGACGGATAAGGGCACTGCCTGCGCTGTGGATATGCGGAAGTATGTGCCAAAGGTGCTGCGTGATCGCGTTGTGTTGACTGCGTTGCGCTTTGCTGCACGAAAAAAAGTCATGCAGGAGATGTCTGTGACCTATGAGCAGGTTGAAGATGGGTATATGCTCTGTGTGCAGTGCAATGATCGTCATCGTGAGATGTTTACTTTGCGGATTCTCACCCCGAACCGTAACGCTGCTGGTGAACTTGCCGAGCGTATTATGCGGAATCCTGCGGCATTTTTTGGTAAATTGCTGGATTCAGCACTCAATAACGAGGAGGAGTCCTTTGATTTGCGCGATAATTAACCAGTGATTGTGCGAAGTTTGTGAAATCTGCGGGATATGCTTGCAAATCTGCACAAAGCATGATATAATAGTTGATATGTGGTGGGATGCGCTCTGATGGAAGTCGGCGGCATCCACAAGGTGCGTTTGGTTGTAGGGCCTGAATGAATCCCTGCGACCACGCAGAAAAGAACTTGCCATGTGCATGGAAGAAAGGTTTTTTGATATGAAGCGTTCTGTAATTCGTAAACTGACAAAAAACATCGCAACTGCAATTGGTGCTGTGGGTGCTGCGTCCGCTATGGTGGTCACCGCGTTTGCTGAGGGTGAATCCGCAACGGGAAGCACTGCTACAGGTGGTTCCACTTGGGTGCAGCTTTTGGGCAGCCTGATTCCCTTTGTGATCGCAATTGCGCTGATGTACCTCATTTTGTTTCGCCCTCAGAAAAAGCGTGAGCAGGAAGCGCAGAAAATGCGTGATAATGTGCGCATCGGTGATGAGGTTTGCACTGCGGGCGGTTTGATCGGTATTGTCATCCGTGTCGCAGAGGATTCCATAGTGATGGAAACAGGCGGCGAGCGCAGCAAGATCCGCGTGAAGAAGTGGGCAATCCATGAAAATATTACCCAGATGGAGGAAGCCGCTGCCGCGGAAAAAGAACGCAAGGCTGCACGTCAAAAGGGCATTGCAGTGGCTGCTGAAAAGAATGACGGCAATAAGAAAAAATCCTGAGTTTTATCATTGCGGGAGAGATCTGCTGTCAACGGGAAGCGGTAAGGGTGTCTTCCCTTTTCTGAAGCCCTGAAGCAACCATTTTGATTCGTCAAAACCGTCCATGTGGACGGTTTTTTCAATTATGAGAGTATTTTGAATATCAAGAGGCGTTGTGTATAAACCAGAAAAAGATGCGCACACTATTTGCAAAATCGCAAAGGAGGATGATCATGGCGATTCATCCAAAGCAACCTACCCCTGAAGCATATCAAAAAATGGTGCAAGCGGCATCGTACAAAAGCAGGTGGTATTGCAATCTGCCAAAAGCGTTTCTGATCGGCGGCACAATTTCTTTAATCGGCGAGTGCATCACGCGGTTTCTTATGGCGTATGATATGCCGAAGGAGGATGCTGCCACGTGGACTTCCGTGACCTTGGTGTTCCTTTCTGCACTATTGACGGGGCTGGGTTTGTACGAAAAAATCGCAAAGCACGGTGGCTCAGGTACACTGGTGCCCATCACGGGGTTCGCGAATGCAGTGGCATCGGCGGCAGTTGAGGCAAAGACGGAGGGCTTTATCCTCGGCGTAGGCACCAAGATTTTCACCATTGCAGGTCCAGTTATTCTGTACGGAACCACTGCTAGCGTAATCTATGGCATTGCTTATTATATCTGCAAGCTCGTCACATGACGGGCTTTCTTGTTGCGGATATGAGTGACGAAACGGAAAGGGCTGCAAATGCAGAGCATATCAAGGTGTAGGAATCAGCTGTGCATGGTGAGTAGAATAAAAAAACAACGTATCGCCGTGGTTTTCCACATGATACGCTGTTTTTGAAAAGCGGAAAGAGAGGGATTCGAACCCTCGAGACGCTATTAACGCCTACACGATTTCCAGTCGTGCGCCTTAGACCAGCTCAGCCATCTTTCCACATACAAATATTCTAATTGAATCGAATGGTGGTGCGAGTGACGGGACTTGAACCCGTACGCCGAAGCACACGCCCCTCAAACGTGCCTGTCTGCCAGTTCCAGCACACTCGCAAATCGTTCAGTACCAGAACATTATATCAGATTTTGCGAAAAAAGTCAAGGGTTTTTTTGGGCCTTTTCATTTTCGGCGATATTCACAAAACAGTAGCGAAAATACTCGATTATATCGATAGAATGCATGAATTTAACTGAAAAAATCTGATTCGTGTTGAAAAGCCTTGACACGGTATACTTATTGTGATAAAATGAATTAAGACGACAGAGCGTATAATTGTGCCGATATTGCGCTTTGCCGTCAAATATAGAAGAATGAGGGGAATATCTATGAAAAAACACCAGTGGCTTGCTGCGTGTTGCGCTTCAGCAATGGCTTTTAGTGCTATTTTGCCACAGAGCGTCAGCGCAGCAACAGTCCTTACCGGAAATGCAACCGGTACTGAGGACGGCTACAGTTATGAGCTGTGGAAGGACTACGGCAACACTACCATGACGCTGCTCGGCAACGGCGCGTTTAGCTGCGAATGGAACAATATCGGCAACGCGTTGTTCCGTACGGGGCAGAAATTCGACTGCACACAGAGCTATAAGGATATCGGTAATGTGACAGTGGAGTACGATGTAGATTATCATCCGGACGGCAATTCGTACCTGTGCGTGTACGGTTGGACAAAGGACCCGCTGATTGAGTATTACATCGTAGATAGTTGGGGCAGTTGGAGACCACCAGGGGGCGATTCCATTGGTTCGGTGACCGTAGATGGCGCGGAATATGACGTGTACAAGACACTGCGTGAGAACAAGCCATCTATTATTGGCGATACCACTTTCTACCAGTATTGGAGCGTGCGCAGAGAGAAACGTACCAGCGGCGTGATTTCAGTGCATGAGCATTTCAAGGCGTGGGAATCGCTTGGGCTGGATATGAGTGGCAAGTTCTATGAGATTGCCTTGACCGTTGAGGGATATCAGAGTAACGGCTCAGCAACTGTCAACAAGAACGTACTTACCTTGGGTGGAGATGCTCCTGTTACTACTACCGCACCCGCCACTCAGGAGCCAGATGCCAATGGCTACTACTTCTATGATACCTTTGAGGAAAATATGGGTAAGTGGTCTTCTCGTGGTGCGTCATCTCTGGCATATACCAGCGAGGTTGTCTGTGCGGGTGAGCAGTCCCTTGCCGTTACAGGTCGTACTGATACATGGAACGGCGCAGGGCATGATCTCAGCACGAGTGTGTTTAAGCCTGGTTCTGCTTATGGCTTTGGTACAAGCGTGATGCAGGAAAGCGGCGCAGCGCAAGAGATTCGTCTGACGCTGCAATACAATGACGCCAGCGGTGAAACACAGTATGATACTGTAGCTGCCGCTACGGCTTCCAGCGGGCAATGGGTCACACTGGAAAATTCATCGTATACGATTCCCAGTGGTGCAAGTTCTTTGCTGCTGTATGTCGAGATCGCGGATAGCACTTGTGATTTCTACATGGACGAAGCTTATGGCGGCATTGAAGGCGTAGGCAGCAATGCGCCTGTAATCGAAACAACTACCACAACAACGACAACTACCACTACGATAACCACCACAACATCAGAATCTGAGCCGATTACGGCAACGATTTTAGGCGACGTGAACTGCGACGGCTTCGTGAAGGTGGATGATGTCATTCTGCTGAGCTGTTTCCTCTCCGAGAATACAACGATTGTGATCACGGAAGAAGGCAAAACAAATGCGGATATGGATGGGTCTGGTAGCGTAAGTAGCGAGGATGCTACGCTCATCCTGAGAAAATTGGCTGGTCTGTAAAGGCTTGCGGAGGCGTGCGCAAAATCTTAACAACGGCAGTTTTGTTCTGCTAAAAGGAGTTACGCTTCCCCAACGATTTTGCGCATGGCATCGTTGAGTTCAGTATCGTAAACGGTGCAGGTATCTCTGTTATAAAAATTGCCTGTCGTAGACCACAGCACGGGGCAGATATCGCGGGTATAGGCAGCCTCGCAGACGGATGTGACGAACAGGTTGATCATTTCACGGGTCTTGTTCTCCACGGCTACGCCGTACTCGCCGATGATCACAGGATAGCCCTTATCCACAAAGTTGGTTTTGAGCATATCCATATACTTGTTCAGCTCTGCGATATCCTTTTCGTTACCCCATTCGGTACGTGCTTTGCCCCAAGGCGCGTCCTCAGTAAGGATGCAAAATGTAGAAGGCGTATAGTAGTGTACCGAAACGGCACAGCGGTTTGCAGGATCTTTTGGCATTTTGAACATGGCATCGCAGGTCAGTTCCACATCAGTGGCGTAGCCTGCAATCAGCAGATGACGCTGCGCATTGTTGCCGCCCGAACTGCGGACGGTATCCACGAAGGTCTGGTTGATTTCGTTAAGCAGCCCATAGGAGGTGTCCTTGCCTTCCTGTGTGCCGCTGTAGCGATTCCAGAGGCTGTCCCAACCGCCTTCCTCGTTAAGCGATTCAAACATCAGATGCGCATCGTATTCCTCAAACGCTTCAGAGAGTTGTTCCCAGATACGGACATACTTTCTCATACAGTTTTCCTGATCTGTCGGGAAATCTGCCCACCAGCCGCTATCGTAATGAATGTTCAGAATCACATACAGATCTGCGTTTAACGCCCAACCTACAATTTCCTTTGCTCTGGCAAGATAATCGGGGTGAATGGTGTAGTCCTCTGACATCATATTTGACCACGCCACTGGCACTCGCAGCACGCCGAAGCCTGCCTCGTGGTAGCCCTTGATCATATCCTCAGTAATCACTGGGCTGCCCCATGCAGTTTCATAATTGGTCACGCTGCTGCTGTTGATCCAGCTGCCGCAGGACTCCAGCGTATTACCCAGATTGATCCCCATACCCATATCTTTCACAATCTCCAGGGTGGACATTTCACCCATATCGCTCCCATTGGAACGACAAGCGGTCAGTGCCGATGCACTCAGTGCCGTGCCCAAAAGCAACGCGATGATTCGTTTTATTTTCATGTTGATATCCTCCTTGTTTCATGCTTGAAAAGCACATTCAGTATAGCATATCACGGTGCAGAATGCAAGTGATTTTTTGCAGAACAAGAGGATCCGTATGAAATAAAGCAGGATCAATCATAAAAGCGGTATCCCCTGCGCACAGCAGAGGACACCGCTTATTTTTTGAAAACATCGCGCAACGCGCAGCCATACGGCGGCTATAGACGAGTCTGCCCTATACTTCGTCCTGCTCCAGAGCAGGAACGGTGATTTCCTCAATCAAGGCACGAAGTGCAGGCACGCCTTCACCAGTCACAGAAGAAAAAACGGTCACGTGCATTTCATCGAACTGCGGGATCTCATTTGGCAGTGCGCTCAAGCGTTTTTCGCGCTCGGTACGGTTGAGCTTGTCTGCCTTAGTCAGCACGATAGCAAACGGCATTTCGGTATCCATAAGAAAATCCACCATTTGCAAATCATCTTTGGTGGGTGGATGCCGCATATCTATCAGTAGTAGCACAGCACGCAGGTCGCGTTCTGCCTGAAGATAGGCGTTGATGAGGTCGCGCCATCGGTGCAGTTCCGATTTTGCGGTTTTTGCATAGCCGTAGCCAGGCAGATCCACAAAGGTGACGGTATCGCACTGATAAAAGTTGATGGTTGCTGTTTTTCCTGGCACCGCACTGACCCTTGCCAGACCTTTGCGATTGAACAGCTTGTTGATCAGCGTGGATTTACCCACATTGGAACGTCCTGCAAAGGCGATTTCGGGGCATTCGCCCTTTGGCAGCTGTGAAGAAAGCCCGTAGGCAGATAAAAATTCCGCAATATTCCAGTTCACTGTGTTTTCTCCGTTGTTGTTGTTACTTTCTGTTTTCTGGGTTGCTGTGGCACATCCCAGAGGGAAACGGCTGGCAAACCAATGGATTGCAATTCGGCATTATGCAGCGGTTCCAGCTTGTTGTCGTATTGAGGCTGCACCAGTGCCAACTTCAGCACCTGTTCAATCCGTTCTACGGGCACAAAGCAAATCCCTTCGCGCACTGCCGCATCCAGTTCTTGCAGATCCGGCTCATTTGCTTTGGGGTAGATCACCGTATGAATGCCCGCTTTATAGGCAGCCATTGATTTTTCCACCAAGCCGCCGATGGGCAGCACTCTGCCGTGCAAAGTGATTTCACCAGTCATGGCGATATCATGACGCACAGGGCAGCCAGATAGTGCCGAAATCAGTGCGGTGATCATGGTAACGCCTGCGCTGGGGCCATCCTTTGGCACAGCACCCTCTGGCGCATGAATGTGCAGATCCTTTGTTTTGAACAACTCTGGGCGGATATCATAATCCTTTGCCACATATCGGGCATACGACACGGCAAGCTTTGCGCTTTCTTTCATCACATCTCCCAAAGAGCCTGTCAACTGCACCTCGCCCTTGCCTTCAAGAACCAGCACCTCCAAAGGCATCAGCACGCCGCCTGCGGAAGTCCATGCCAGACCGTTGACCAGACCCACAGTATCCTGCTGCTCCTGATAATCAGGGAGGAATTTGTGCGGCCCTAATGCGGCTTCGAGGGTTTCGGGCGTATACACCACGCGCTTTGCGTCATCGCTGACGATGCTGCGTGCGCACTTTCTGCACAGAGAGGCAATCAACCGTTCCAGAGAACGCACGCCCGCCTCTTTGGTGTAGTAGTCGATTAGATCAAAGATTGCTGCATCGGTAACCCGCATTTGTGTCGCCTTGATGCCGTGCTTTTTCAACTGTTTTTTCAGCAGGTGCGATTTCGCGATATGAAACTTCTCCATACGGGTATAGGAGTTCAGCTCAATGACCTCCATGCGATCCAGCAGAGGTGCAGGAATGGTTTCAAGAGAGTTGGCAGTGGTAACAAACATCACGTTGGAAAGGTCAAACGGCAGCTCAATGAAATGGTCACGAAATGCGTTATTCTGTTCGCTGTCCAGCACCTCAAGCATGGCAGAGGAGGGATCGCCCTTGAAATCACTGCCCATTTTGTCGATCTCATCCAACAATATTAAGGGATTCTTGCTTTTCGCCTGCCGCATAGCATCGATGATTCGTCCAGGCATAGCGCCCACATAGGTTTTGCGATGCCCGCGAATATCGGATTCATCGCGCACGCCGCCAAGAGAAACACGAACATAGTTTCTGCCCAGTGCTTTTGCGATGGAACGTCCGATAGAGGTTTTACCGACACCAGGGGGACCCACCAAACAGAGGATCTGTCCTTTAACCTCTGGATTCAAGGCATGGATGCTCAAGCTTTCCAGTACGCGCTCCTTGACGCGTTGCAGGCCATAATGCTCTTTATCCAACAGTGCAGCAGCCTTTTGGATATTCAACTTTTCTTTGGTAAAGTGATTCCACGGCAGATCCAAGACAGTATCCAGGTAGTTGGTGATAACATATGCCTCTTGGGAGGATGGCGGCATTTTTTGTAGACGCTCGGCCTCGCGCAGCAGCTTGGTGGTAGAATCTTCATCCAGACCCAACGCCAAGATTCGCTGCGTGTACTGCATAGAATCATCCGTAGCGGATCCATCCTCGCCCAACTCCGCAGAGATCACACGCATCTGCTCACGCAAATAATACTCGCGCTGACCGCGATCCATGCTTTCCTGCACCTGCATATGGATATCGTGTTCGATCTCCAGTACCTCAATCTCGCGGCACAGCATGGCATAAAGCATTGTCATGCGCAAAAACAAGCTATTCTGCTCCAGCAACTGCTGTCGGTCTGTATAATCCAACTGTACATTAAGCAGCACCGCCTCAAACAATTCCGCTGGGGTTTCTTTGATGCAAACGGCATTCACCAAATCGCGGGGCATTTTGGGAAACAGCCCTGCATAGTGCGCAAACGCCTCACGCAACGAGCGCATAATAGCATCCACTTCGACTTCATCGGCAGCCACACGCTGTACGGCAGGCATTTGTTTGCACTGCGCCTGCAAATATTCTCCCTCTCCCATTTCCAGGTTCAGGATCTTCACGCGGTAGCAGCCCTCTACCAGCACGCGTGCGATATCGCCATTACGCAGCACCTGTCGTATCTCAGCAATCACGCCAATACGATACAGTTCCTTACGATCTGGCTTTTCTGGGGCAAGATGTTTCTGCGCCACTAAGAAGATTTTACGATCCCCTGCCAACGCGGCATCAATTGCCTTTTTAGAAATCTCACGGGCTACATCAAAATGCAGCAGTTGTTCAGGAAACGCTACCACACCGCGCAACGCAATGGTAGGAAACATTCTTTCCTCATCATGTATAGGCATCTTCGTATTTTTTTCTTCGTTTTTCATAGTTGTTCCTAACTGCCCTGCGCGGCATAGATACTCGTTGTCCCATTGTGCGCAGCCGATGGGACATATCTGTCTGTTGTTCTATTATACAAGATATCTGTGAAAATTGCAAGTGCAAAATGTGGCAGGATGCGGTGATTCTTCCGTATCCCGAAAAAAAGGAATCCCCCGCATCGTCAGGCGATGCATGGAGAGCAAACCATTTCGCTGTTTGGAAACATCGAATGCTTTTGATAAACCAGATGCCGAGAGAAATGATGTTCTCTCGGCACCTGCATCGAAGAATAAAAGGGAATCAATCCGCAATGATCTCCACTGTTTTCATAATCTGGGGCTGTAGGGGTTTATCGGCATAGTTGGTATCCACCGCAGCGATCTCATCAACCACATCCATACCTTCTACCACCTCACCAAAGGCTGCGTACTGACCGTCCAAATGGGGGGCATCCTTGTGCATGATAAAGAACTGGGAGCCTGCACTGTCGGGATGACCTGCGCGCGCCATGCTCAACACGCCACGGGTGTGCTTGAGATCGTTGGGCACGCCATTTGCACGAAATTCGCCCTTGATTTGCCAGCCCGGGCCGCCAGTACCATTGCCCTGAGGGCAGCCGCCTTGAATCATAAAGCCAGGAATGACACGGTGGAAGCACAGCCCATTGTAGAAGCCCTGACGCACAAGCTTTTCAAAGTTTTCGCAGGAAATGGGTGCTACCTCGGGATGCAACCGCAGCTTAATCTGTTTGCCGTTTTCCATAGTAATCAGAATCATGAGAAATCTTCCTTTCGTTAGTTCAGTTCAATATCCTTAACATCTTCCAGTGTCAGAGTGGTCAACTCCGCGTCGGTGATGTGCGGATCGTTTGCCAGACGGTTTGCCTGCTTGGTGATCGCTCGCTCATAGAAATTGCGAATATCACGGGCATTGGCAAAAGTTTTCAGGTTCATACCGCAACGCTGTACAAAATAGGCAAGCACCTCCTGCTCTGCCTCAGGGGTTACGGTCATGCCAGAACGCGTACAGGTGCTTTTGAAGATATCCAGCAGCTCATCAGGCATATAATCCTGAAAGTTGATGATCTTATTAAAGCGTGAGCGCAGACCTGGGTTACTATCCAAAAACTCTTCCATGAGGTCAGTATAGCCTGCTACGATCACAATGAAATCATCACGGTGATCTTCCATGGCTTTCAGCAATGTATTAACCGCCTCCATGCCAAAATCATTCTTTCCCGTGCTTGCGGTAAGTGCGTATGCTTCATCAATAAACAGCACGCCGCCCATTGCCGAGTCGATGACTTCCTTTGTCTTGATGGCGGTTTGACCCACATAGCCGCTGACCAGCCCTGAACGGTCAACCTCTACCAACTGTCCCTTCTCCAACACGCCCAAGCTGTGGTAGATACCTGCGAGAATGCGCGCGACCGTTGTTTTACCCGTGCCAGGATTCCCGAGAAACGCCATATGCAACGACATGGGAGCCTGCGGCATGCCACGTTCTTCACGCATTTTGCGAACACGAATCAGGTTGATGAGGCTGTTGAGATCTGCTTTGACCGCATCAAGCCCTGTCAGATCGTTGAGTTTTTGCAGCTGTTCTTCCAATGTGAGGGCTTCGTCCTCCACCTTTGTCTGAGGTGCAGGCGGTGGCTTTGGCTGGGCGGGCTGCATCGGCTGTTGGGGTGTAAACGGTGTGTTTGCGGGTGTTACAGGGACATTCGGTCTACCGTTATATACGGGCATTTGCGGGCGTGCGGGATTTTTTGGTGCATTGGGAGTATTTGGCGTATTCCACGGCGAGTTGCCATACCCCGCAGGATACGAAGGTTGGTTTTTGATGCGCTGCTGCTCTGCAATCATTTTCTCCCAGTTGGAAATGTACTCCATGCGGAAGTTGCGCAGCGCGAGGATCAATGCGGCAAGATCCTGCATCACGAAGGGGTCGGGCTTGTGATCGTCCACCTGCAAGAAATCCAAGCCCGCCTGATTGAGAAATTCGATGAGCGAAAGGCTCATGCCGCCCATGGGCGAAGTTTCCAGGTCCAACCGCAGGAAAGGCATCATCAGTGTGATAATGCTATCTTTCAGGCTGTATTTGGTGATTTTACAGCTGACATGGAAACGGTCAATCTGCTCCGCAGACATCATATAGCCCAGTGCGCCGTTGATGTAGCCGATCTCGTTCATGGAGATACTGCCATTGTTTGCGCCCAGATACACAAAGAATTTCAGTAGAGTAAAGCGCAGGTAATCCTGCATGGATTTTCCTTGCACGGAAACAGAATAGCCATGGGATTCGCAAATCTGACACTGTGCATGGATATGCGACAGCTGCTTTGCAACATCCTGCTGCATGATAAGATGCCTCCTGTCAAATCAAATAGAATCAGCCGAGGGTGACCTTGTGGAAAGACTTTTTACCCTTTTTGAGAATTACTTCGCCGTCAATGGCGACCTGCATTTTGGTATCAGTGACCTTTGCATCGTTGACTGAGATGCCGCCCTGCTGTACCAGTCGGCGTGCTTCACCGATGGAGGGGGCAAGCCCTGTTTTGACCAACAGCGGCAGCAGACCCATGCAGCCATCGGTCAGCTCCGCGGAAGCAACGGTGGTAGTGGGCATATCCGCAGAATTACCGTTCCCTGCAAAGATGGCTCTTGCCGCATCGCGTTGTTTGGTGGCTTCCTCCTCGCCGTGAACAAGCTTGGTTAACTCAAAGGCGAGCAGTTCTTTCGCCTGATTGTATGCAGCGCCTTCCATGCCCTGCTCCATAGCTTCGATCTCCTCAATGGGTACGAAGGTCAGCATTTTCAGGCATTTGATGACGTCTGCATCAGCAACATTGCGCCAATACTGGAAGAACTCATAGGGAGAAGTCTTTTCGGCGTCCAGCCAGACAGCACCTTTTTCGGTCTTGCCCATTTTTTTGCCTTCAGAGTTAAGCAGCAGGGTGATCGTCATAGCGTGGGCATCCTTGCCCAGCTTTTTGCGAATCAGTTCTGTACCGCCGAGCATATTTGCCCACTGGTCGTCGCCACCAAATTGCATATTACAGCCGTAGTCCTGATACAGTCTATAGAAGTCATAGCTCTGCATAATCATGTAATTGAATTCGAGGAAGGTCAAACCGCGCTCCATGCGCTGCTTGTAGCATTCAAAAGTGAGCATTTTGTTGACAGAAAAGCACGCGCCGACTTCGCGCAGCACCTCGATATAGTTAAGCCCCAGCAGCCAATCTGCATTGTTGACCATCAAAGCCTTACCGTCCGAAAAATCAATAAAGCGGCTCATCTGCTTTTTGAAGCATTCGCAGTTGTGGTCGATATCCTCTTTTGTGAGCATTTTGCGCATATCGCTTTTGCCAGATGGATCGCCGATCATACCAGTACCGCCGCCCACCAAAGCAATGGGTTTGTTGCCTGCCATCTGGAGGCGTTTCATCAGGCAAAGTGCCATAAAATGTCCAACATGAAGGGAATCCGCAGTGGGATCAAAGCCGATGTAGAAGGTTGCCTTCCCCTGATTAATCAGTGCGGCGATTCCCTGTTCATCTGTTGTTTGCGCGATCAGCCCGCGCCGAGTGAGTTCTTCGTAAAGAGTCATAATCTTATATTCCTTTCAATGTACGAAAACAGTAATCTCTGCATTGCATCACAGCCACCGTTGTGATTGGTTAACGTAGTGTATGGATATCGCGGCAGGTGCAGCAGATACCATACGGCACAATGCCGCGTTGCCAATGTGATTCGCCTGTGCAACATATGCTGCCGCTCCTTTCCGGTAAAGTAGTGGTCTATATTATACTACAAAGCAGAAGAAATGTCAAATGAAAGAAGGGGCTTCTGTACTTTGCAAAGCGATAAAGCAAACCGTTCGGAAGGCTTGCCGGAAATGTAAGGCAACGCCGCAGTGGCTTAGCGCGATGCTGACATCAACCGCCAAGGCACAGCATGGTATCAAGGCAATGCCGTGCGGAAACCATGAGCGCATCGGGCAGTAAAAGCTCCTGTGCGCTGCCATTGCCGATCTCTCGCAGTGTCCGTACAATATCACAGACTGTTGTTACGCGCATATCGGGGCAAATCAAACGGCTTGCTATGGGATAAAACCGTTTTTCGGGGCAGGCAAGTGCCAGCTGCGCCGTAATACTGATCTCTGTACCGATGATAAATTCTTTCGCATTTGATTCCTTCGCATACTGCATAATGCCAGAGGTTGCGCCAACATAATCTGCCATGGCAGAGATTTCTTTTTTGCATTCAGGATGTACCAGCAGCAATGCATCGGGATGTGCAAGTTTTGCCGCCTGTGCTTCTTCCATGGTAATGCTGCTGTGATGCGGACAGCCTCCTTGCAGCAGATGCAGCTGTTTTTCGGGGCAATTTGCTTGCACATATGCGCCCAGATTGCAATCAGGGATAAAGAGAATATCGCGCTGCGGTAGTTTTCTGACAATCTTCACAGCCGAAGAAGAAGTAACGCACACATCGCTGACTGCTTTCAACGCCGCTGAAGTATTCACATACGCAACCACGGCACAATCAGGATATTTTGCCTTTTCTGCCAAGATCTCTGCTGGAGAAAACTGCTCTGCCATCGGGCAACCCGCAGTGGGGTTTGCTTCATAGACGCACTTTTGGGGGCTGAGTAGCTTTGCGGTTTCCGCCATAAACCGCACTCCGCACATCAGCAGACGTTTTGCCTCCTGCTTTGCCGCCATTTTGCTCAGCAAAAAGCTGTCACCCGTGATATCGGCGATCTCCAGAATATCGGTAGACTGGTAGCTGTGTGCCAGAATGCACACATCATATTCTTTTTTCAGCCGCAGGATCTCCTGCTGTACTTCATAAATCGTCCGCATTTGGGATATCTTCCTTTCCGTTTTCGCTTGTGATTTCTGCGTAGGATTCTTCTTCCGCTGTATTTCCTTCCGATGTTTGCTGCGGTTTTTTCACCGATGGTGCTGCGTAGACCAGTTCTTTGCCCATGTAGCCTTCGGTGCTGCTGGGCAGACCCTTTTGTGCCAGTTTTACCGTAAGAAATTCCTTGAGCAGGGCGTAGAGTGCCGCAAACAACGGAACAAATGCTACCATACCGAAGAATCCAAACAGACCGCCGCCGATGAGAATCGCAAACAGCACCCAAAAAGTCGGCAGGCCCATGGAATCGCCCAAGATTTTCGGCGCAAGCAGATTGCCTTCGATCTGCTGCATCACCAGAATGAAAATAACAAAGGGAGTCAGCTTGGAAGGTGCTGCGATGAGGATCAGGAAAGCACTTGGAATTGCGCCGATAAACGGCCCGAAAAAGGGTATGAAATTCGTGACGCCCACCACCAAAGAAATCAATGCAGCATAAGGGGCATCCATGATTGTAAGGCCGATAAATGTTGTGACTCCCACCAACAGGCAATCTACCGTTTGTCCTACTAAAAAATTTTGGAAGGTATGGTGTACTTTTGCCAGGGCACGTAAAGTGCCGTGTACGCGTTGTTCTGGAAACAGTGCATATAAAATCTTTTTGAACTGTGCAGGGTAACGTTCTTTGTTATACAGCAGATAAATCGCTGCGATGATGCCGATGAGGAAATCAAGCACACCGCTGACCAGAGAGTAGGCGCCACTTGTAATGGAACTGATGACGTTGGCACCGCTGATGATGCTGTCAATCTTTGGTTCAAACTGTGTGGCAAAGCTGATGAGCTTGTCCTGCAAGCCGTTTAATGCCGTCATGACCGACTCATAAACCTGCGGGTTGGATTCTTTCAGCCCTGCCAGATGAGAAGTACACCATGCTGCAACATTCTTTGCATAGTTTGGTATACTGTTGAACAGGGTGCGGACGCTTTCAATGAGTTCGGGCAGCAGCATTGCAATCATGCCAGCCAATGTCGCAACCAGAATCAGCATAGTGACAGTGACTGCTATGGCGCGGCGTAAGGCGGGGTGCGGTTTTTTTCGCTCAATGAGCTTTGATAGGATTCGTTTTTCCAGCCAGTTTTGCAAAGGTGCCAGCAGATATGCGAGTACCAACCCCCATATCACAGGGGAAAGCACTGTGAGTACTTTCTTGACGATTGCTACAACGGAAGAAAACCGCCATACCACAATCGTGAGCATAAGACAGGCGAAAAAAACGCCAATGGTACATATCGCCAAAGATTTTTGCTTTTCTGTGATTTGTATCTTCATGGTAACCCCCTTTGCGTCATGCAGATGTACGATGATACAAACCTATTATACAATAAAACGCAAAAAAAGAAAAGCGTTTTGCGCAAATTTTCACAATTTTTTTGAAAAGACTGATCTGCCGTAACGCCCCTGAAGCATTCTTAAGGCGGCACTGTGCGGTGCTTGTGTTGTGAGAATCTGATTTTTTTGAAAAAAACGATGAAAATTTCAAAACAGCTCTTTTCATTTGCAATGTTTTGTGCTATAATGATATTGTGTCGGTTTGTGCGTTGGTGCAAACTGCGGCGTACCCGATATTCAGAACGGAGCGTAACACTTATGCATACCATGCAAAATCTCAAGCAGGCCGCTATCGATCGTCTGCTTGCTTCCCGTAGATTGAATCCCCCACAGCAGGAGGCGGTGCGGACTGTCAACGGTCCGGTTGTGGTGCTGGCAGGTGCCGGCAGCGGAAAGACCACCGCCATTGTCAACCGAATCGCCTACATGATGCAGTTCGGTAATACATACAATACGCCCCTTGGTGCCGTCACGGAGGCAGAAGCACAGTATCTTGCCGATGTGGCTGAGGGAAAAGAAACACCCGATGCGGAGCGGCTGGCAAAGATCGTAACCGATGCACCCATTCACGGCTGGAGTATTCTTGCCATTACTTTTACCAATAAAGCAGCCGCAGAGCTGAAAAGCCGTCTGGGAACGATGCTTGGTGATCACGCCACTACCGTGTGGGCGGCAACCTTTCACAGTGCCTGCGTGCGAATCCTCAGGCAGCATATTGATCGGCTGGGCTATGCGCGTGCCTTTACGATTTATGACGCTGACGACAGCCGCAGGGTAGTATCCGCTTGCTTTAGCGACCCATGTGTCACAGATCCCTATACAGGTGCCGCAGTTTCTGAAAAAGCATTCCCGCCGAAAGCTGTGCTGGGAGAAATCAGCAAAGCGAAAGATCGGCTCATCTCTCCCGAGCAGATGCTTGCCAATGCCAACGGTGATTATCGTACAATCATCATTGCCAAGCTGTATCAGGCGTATCAGACGCGTCTGAAAGATGCCAATGCCGTTGATTTTGACGATATTATTACACTGACCGTGCGCCTGTTCCATGAGCATCCCGATGTGTTGGACATCTACCAGAACCGCTGCCGTTATCTGTTGGTGGACGAATATCAGGATACCAACACCGCGCAGTATGAGCTGATTCGCCTACTGGCATCCAAATACCGCAACCTCTGCGTGGTGGGCGATGATGACCAGAGCATCTATAAGTTCCGCGGCGCAACCATCGAAAATATTCTCTCATTTGAAAAGCAGTTCCCCGATTGCAGGGTCATTCGTTTGGAGCAGAATTACCGTTCCACCGGCAGAATCCTTGCAGCGGCGAACTCTGTGATCCGCAATAATACGGAACGCAAAGAGAAAACCCTCTGGACAGCTTCCGACGAGGGCGACCGTGTGTTCTGGTTCGAGGCGGCTGACCAGAATGAAGAGGCAGCATTTGTCACCGATAGCATTCTGGAGCGCATCAAGGCGGGCGGCACCTACAGTGATCATGCGGTGCTGTACCGTACCCACGCACTTTCCAATACCATTGAACGGCATCTTTCGCAAGCAGGTATCCCCTACCGTGTATACGGCGGTTTGCGCTTCTTTGACCGCAAGGAGGTCAAAGACATGATCTCTTATCTGAGCGTCATTAACAATCCCTATGATATGCTGCGCTTCCGCCGAATTATCAACGAGCCGAAACGCGGCATCGGTAACACCACGCTGGATGCTGTTGAGCATATTGCCAATGATTTGCATCTTTCGCCCCTTGCGGTGCTGCGCACCGCGTCAGATTACCCCGTGCTTGCAAGAAAGGCGGCTGTGCTGCACACTGTAGGCGAGATGTTCGATACACTGATCAAATTGGCAGATACGCTTACGCCCGATGCCCTCTACGATAAGGTGCGTGAACTGACGGGCTATGATGCCATGCTGAGTGCGTTGGGCGAAGAGGGGCAGACCCGTCTGGAAAATGTGGAGGAGTTAAAATCTAGTATCCTGCAATATATGGAAACTGCCGAAGAACCCACATTGAGCGGATTTCTGGAGGAAATTTCGCTGTATACCGATCAGGATCGTTCCGATGAAAGCAACGATGCCGTCACATTAATGACGATTCATGCAGCAAAGGGTCTGGAGTACGATACTGTGTTCCTTGTGGGCATGGATGACGGCGTGTTTCCCAATACCCGATGGGTGCTTTCTCCGCAGGAGCTGGAGGAGGAACGCCGCCTTGCCTATGTGGCGATTACACGCGCAAAGCGCAGGCTGTACTTGCTGAATGCTACCCGAAGAATGCTTCATGGCATGACGACAAATGGCTTCCCATCGCGATTTATCAAGGAAATCAGCCCAGAATGCATCGAAAAACACAGCAATGAGGTGACAGAAACCACAAAGGGTGCGCCGTTCACAAAAACTGGTTCAATTTCGCTACAGCAGCAGATCATGCAGCAAAAATCGGCTGCACCGAAGCTGGAGCATTTTGCTGTGGGTGAGCAGGTGCGACATTCTGTGTTTGGCGTGGGTACTGTATTAAGCGTACTGCCTACCGCAGGCGATGCAATGTTGGAGATCGCATTTGAAAAAGTAGGCACGAAAAAAGTCATGGCGAAGTATGCAAGAATCAAAAAGATATGAGTTTCGAAAGGCAGTGCTATGAGTGAACAACATAAATCCGCCAAGGAAGGCGGCAAGCAGCGGCAGGCAGGCATCGGTGATGTGTGTCAGGCACTGTGGAAACGAATCAAGAAAACGGCAAAACGTACCGCAAACCATTGCAAAGAGGCGGTAAAAAATCTGCCACAGACCATAAAAAACGGCTGCCGTACAGCGGCAAATCGGGCAAAGAAGAAATGGCATCGGTTGATGAAAAAAGCGAAGCAGAATCGCGCGGGAATTATTTTGTATGTCGTGCAGTTTGTGCTTTCCTTTGCATCAGTCGCATATCTCGTTGGCGTTGTGATGCTGGCAGTGTACTGCCTGCTGTATCGCCTGGAAATTCCACAAGCGGCGCAATCGGGCTTTTGCTTGCGCCTGAGCCTGATATGTATCGGCTTTGCCGCTGTGATGATTTTCACGCGGCGGCAGATTATCACAAAATTCTGTATTTTAGCTGCTCTGCCGTTTTACTTCCCGATCTTCCTGTTCAACACTGAATATAAGGTACTGATGATCCCGCTGGGGCTGCTGGGCGTTGTCACTTTCTTTGCAAACGGCGCGAAGGAGGGCACAAAAACCATCCTCGGTACGGTGTATCTGATGTTTTATGTGCTGGGCGCGTTCTGCTACCTCAATGTGGTGGATCTGCTGAAAACCTCTTCGGTGGAAACTGTGGTCGAGGCTGATGTTTCTCCATCAGGGGCGTATCGCTACGAGATCATTGAGGTGCAGGATAAGGCAGGCGGCAATACCTATGTTTCTTTGGAACCGAATACCTACGATATCCAGTACGACCATTGCACATTTTATGCCATGGGATATACCAAGCGCGTCTATTTGGAGCGTCCGTTGACGGAGTTTCAATCCCATTGGACTACCGTTACCCGTGCGGAGATCAAAAAAGAGCTGACTGCCATGAACCCCGATGTGTCGTTTACCATGTCTGCTGCACAAATGGAACTGCTTGGTCTGGATAAGGGTTATACCAAAGATTATAAAGCATCAGCGCTAAGCCGCAGCCAGCGATTCGCACTGGGCATCTGTATCTCTACCGATCTCATCGGCGGCAGGACACCTGAATCGGAAGGGCTGACCCTTTATCAGGAGAAAGATATTGTTACTGTAACCTATCAGCAGATCAAGGAATTGGGGCTGACCGCCTCTGTGGATGTAAAGCTTGCAGATTTGACAGATGCAGACCTTGCAACCCTTGGCGTACCGGAAGAAAACGATGTTCTGTTCATCAACGATAAAGTGGTGTTCCGTCAGTTGATCGCCGTGCTGGAGGATACATTCAATAATGCGCGCAGTTTCAGTTATCTGTTAGAATGATACCATGCGGTAAATCCGTGTGTGTCAGAATAAATCAAAGCAAAAAAACCGGAGCCTATCCGGTACAGGAGGTTACTATCATGAGCGAGTTTTTTAAGAACATTGGCAAGATTCCCTTCGAGGGCAAGCAGTCCACCAATCCGCTGGCATTTAAGTATTATAACCCCGATGAGATCATCGACGGCAAACCCATGCGCGAGCATCTGAAGTTTGCGCTTTCGTGGTGGCATACCATGGGCGGCGATGGAACTGATATGTTCGGTTGCGGCACAACCGATAAATCCTGGGGCGAGAACGACCCGATGGCAAAAGCAAAGGCAAAGGTGGATGCAGCTTTCGAGATCATGGATAAGCTTTCTATCGACTACTTCTGCTGGCATGACCGCGACCTTTCCCCTGAGTACGGCTCACTCGCAGAAACAAACGCAAAGTTTGATGAGGTTGTAGACTATGTTGCGGAAAAAATGAAGCAATATCCCGGCAAGAAGCTGCTGTGGGGTACTGCAAAGTGCTTTGATCACCCCCGTTACATGCATGGTGCAGGCACTTCCCCCTCCGCAGACGTATTCGCTTACGCCGCCGCGCAGATCAAAAAGGCACTGGACGCAACCATTCAGTTGGGCGGTAACGGCTATGTGTTCTGGGGCGGTCGTGAGGGATACGAAACCCTGCTGAATACCAATATGGGCTTGGAACTGGACAACATGGCACGTCTGCTGAAAATGGCGGTTGCTTATGCACGTTCCCAGGGTTATACTGGCGATTTCTACATTGAGCCAAAACCAAAGGAGCCAACCAAACATCAGTACGATTTCGATGTGGCAACTGTTATGGGCTTCCTCAACAAGTACGGTCTGGATAAGGATTTCAAGATGAACATCGAGGCAAACCATGCAACGCTTGCGCAGCATACCTTCCAGCATGAGCTGCGCGTTGCCCGTGAAAACGGTTTGTTCGGCTCGATTGATGCAAATCAGGGCGATCCGCTGTTGGGTTGGGATACCGACCAGTTTCCCACCAACATCTACGATGCCACCCTTTGTATGTATGAGGTCATCAAGGCGGGCGGCTTCACCAATGGCGGCCTGAACTTTGACGCAAAAACCCGACGCGGTTCCTTTACTGCCGAGGATATCTTCCTGAGCTATATTGCAGGTATGGATACCTTCGCACTGGGCTTCCAGGCTGCACGGGCACTGATCGCTGATGGCAGGATCGACCAGTTCGTCAGTGATCGTTACGCAAGCTGGACTACTGGCATCGGTAAGGATATCATTGAGGGCAAGGCTGATATGGTTGCACTGGAGAAATACGCACTGGAAAAGGGCGAAGTCACTGATTCTTTGAGCAGCGGCAGACAAGAAATGCTTGAGGCGATCCTCAACAATGTTCTGCTGAATCTGTAAGCAAATTGCGATAACCGTAGGGACAGCAGCAACTTTCGCTGCTGCCCCCGTGCGGTATATGGTTTATCTGAAAAAGCGTGAAAAAAGGGAATCTACGATATGTAAGGAGCATACCGACATGGCATATTTTATCGGTGTTGATATCGGTACCAGCGGTACCAAAACCGTACTGTTTGACGGCATGGGTAAAGTTATTGCCTCTGCAACCGTCGAATATCCCCTGTATCAACCGCAAAACGGCTATGCAGAGCAAATGCCGCAGGATTGGGACAATGCCGTGATACAGACGCTAGCCACCGTTATGGCACAAAGTGGCGTGGATAAGAATGAAGTCAAAGGCATCGGTCTTTCGGGGCAGATGCATGGTTTGGTGATGTTGGATGAAAACAATGCGGTGATTCGTCCATCAATTATCTGGTGCGATCAGCGTACCACTGCCGAGTGTGAGGAGATCACGCAAAAAGTGGGCGCAGAGCGATTGATCGCGATTACTGCAAATCCTGCGCTGACAGGCTTTACTGCCTCGAAAATTTTGTGGGTGCGCAATCATGAACCTGAAAACTACGAAAAATGTCGGCACATTTTGCTGCCGAAAGATTATATCCGCTTCCGTTTGACTGGCGAGTATGCTACTGAGGTTTCTGATGCCTCAGGTATGCAGCTGTTGGATATTCCAAATCGTTGCTGGTCGGATGAAGTGCTGGAAAAACTGGATATTGATAAGGCGATGCTTGGAAAGGTGTATGAAAGCCCCGATATCACGGGCTATATTACCGCGGAGATCGCAGCGCGTACTGGTTTGAAAGAAGGTACGCCTGTGGTGGGCGGCGCAGGCGATAATGCTGCCGCTGCTATTGGTACTGGCGTTGCAGAGGACGGAAAGGCGTTCACCACCATTGGCACCAGCGGTGTGGTGTATGCGCATAGCGCAAAGATTTCCATTGACCCGAAGGGCAGAGTGCATACTTTCTGCTGTGCAGTGCCTGGCTGCTGGCATGTAATGGGCGTGACCCAAGGTGCGGGTCTTAGCTTAAAATGGTTCCGCGATACTTTCTGCGATGCCGAAAAGCAGACTGCAAAATCTATGGGCGTGGATGAATATTACCTCATGGATAAGGAGGCGGAGCAGTCGCCTATTGGCGCAAACCGCCTGCTGTATCTGCCGTATCTTATGGGTGAGCGAACCCCTCATCTGGATGCCAACGCTAGAGGCGTGTTCTTCGGACTTTCCGCCATGCATACCAAGCGCGATATGCTTCGCGCTGTCATGGAAGGCGTCACCTATTCGCTGCGAGATTGCTTAGAAGTGTTCCGCGAGATGAACATCACCGTGAATGATATGATGGCTTGCGGTGGCGGCGGATCTTCTCCACTTTGGCGGCAGATGCTTGCTGATCTCTATGGCTGCCCCATCCAGACACTGGCTTCCAAGGAAGGCCCGGCATTGGGTGTTGCAATCCTTGCGATGGTCGGCACGGGCTACTATCCTTCTGTAGCGGATGCCTGCAAAACGATCATTAAAATCAACCAGACCTGTTCCCCCAATGCCCACACAATCGCAGAGTATGAGTCATATTATCAGCTTTATCGCCGCATTTACCCTGCGCTGAAAGATGAGTTTGCAGCACTTGCAGCTCTTTGAGCATCCCCGTATGTATCATCAACTATCACATTGAGAAAGGAGTGCCGATCACTGGGCATCCCCCATTGACGGCAACAACATCACCATGGAAACTTTCAACGGCTGGCTGATCGTAAACAGCTATTATAATCCAGCAAAATTTCGTTCGCTGTACAAGCTGCTTGCTGAATCAGCGGAAAAGGCAGAACTGCACTATTCTATGTGGAGTTCTGATGCACTGCCTACCATCATCGGCAGCAAGGCAAGAGAGCCACGCCCCGACTTTGTAATCTTTTGGGATAAGGATACCATGCTTGCCCGTGCTTTGGAACTCGCTGGTTTGCGTCTGTTCAACCGCGCAGATGCCATTGCGGCCGCCGATGATAAAGTGAAAACTGCGTTGCTGCTTGCCGAAAAAGGCATTGCAATTCCCGATACCATTCCTGCACCGATTGTATTCCCAGGGTGTAACCGCAATGGTGCCGCCGCAGAGCAGGCAGGTAGGATGCTCGGTTGGCCCATGATCATCAAGGAAAATTGCGGCAGCTTCGGTCAGCAAGTGTATCTGGTGCGCAATTTGCAAGAAGCCACTAAAGTGCTGGCACGCATCGGAGAGCGCGATTGCCTGTTCCAGCGATATATTGAGGCAAGCAGCGGCAAAGATCTGCGTGTGACGGTTGTTGGCGGCAAGGTTATTTGTGCCATGGAGCGTCATGCGGTGAACGGAGAGTTTCGTTCCAATATTTCCAATGGCGGCACCGCGAGTGCAAGAGCCATTACGCCGCTGGAGGAAAAGCTTGCGCTGGATGCAACGGCTGCTTTGGGGCTGGATTTTGCAGGCGTGGATATTCTTATGGGACGCACAGAGGATGAGCGCTATGTCTGCGAGGTCAATTCTAATCCGCAGCTGCAAAGCACCATCGATTGCTGCGGCGTGAACCCTGCATTGGAGATGATGTGGCATATCCGCTCCGAGGTCAAAAAGCAAAAAGCCGATGCTGCATCTGTGATCCCGACAGTTATGGTGGATGACGCACAGTGAACGGTCTTTTGCTCTATCAGGCAGAGGATCTGCGCAAAAACCATTGGTTTGCAGAACAATTGTGTGATCGAGCGCGCTTCCATGGCCTGGAACTGACGACGGCGACCGTTGAGGGATTATCTACAGAACTTTCAACAGATTTTGTCATCAACCGCAGTCGCAATGCAGCTATCTCCAAACAGTTTGAGTGCAAAGGTGTGCGGTGCTTCAATCGCGCACAGATTACGGATATTGCGAATGATAAGTGGAAAACGCATTGTTATCTACAGCAGCATGATCTGCCTGTAGCACAAACTGCCCTTTGCAGTCCTCAAACACCTTTTCCCAAAGCGTATCCCGTGGTGTGTAAACCGCTGGATGGGCATGGTGGAACAGGTGTGCAATTCGTGCGTAATGATGCGGAATATCTTGCGGCTAAGGCAACACTGCCAGAGTACTTTTTGGTGCAGCAGCCAATGATACAAGGCTGGGATACGCGTGTTTATGTGTTGAACGGAAAGCCATACGCTGCAATGCTACGTACTTCCCATGTGGATTTTCGCAGTAATTTTTCGTTGGGGGGCACGGCTGTACCAGTTGTGCTTGACAATACGCAGTGCGAGATCGTAGCAAAAGTAGCAAGGCTGCTACCGCTCGATTTTGTTGGCGTAGATCTGCTGCGTCACCCCAGTGGTGGCTATGTCATTGGGGAGATTGAGGATGCTGTCGGATGCAGAATGCTCTACCAGCATACAAAGCTGGAGCCAATACAGGATTTTGCAGCGCATATTGCAATGGCGTTGCGAACGAATCAGTAAGCATAAAAGCGGGAAGTCTTTTTGGGGCTTCCCGCTTGCTTTTTTTCAGCAGATACGCTATAATAACGGTGTGTAGAAATACTTTTTCGGAGGATATTATGAACAAGCGATTTTCGGCGGTGTTGCTGGCGGCGGTGCTTGCCTGTAGTGCAATATCCGCCTGCGGTGAAAACAGTTCTGTAAGCGATTCGAGTCAGGTGGAATCGGTGATGCAATATCAGCCGCTTACCGCTGTGGAGTTTACTGCTTCCGAGGGGAAAGCAAGCAGTGAGATTTTTCTCACATCTCCCACAGAGTTACGTCTTGCAGCACCCGATGGTGCCAGAATTTACTATACATTGGATGGTAGCAAGCCTGATGAGAGCGATACACTCTACGACCCTGCCGTACCCATTCGGATGCAGGGCAAGATAGGCAGCAATTTCCCCACCTCGTTGGTGCTGCGCGCAAAGGCGTATTTCGCCGATGGTACAGAATCGCAAATCGTTACCCAAACCTTCTTCTGCGCCATGGATGTAGAGAGCCGCTATCGCCATATTATTATTTCTATCAGCGGCGAACCTAGCGAATTATACGAAAAACCTGATGGCATTATGTATGGGGAAAATGTGGAGCAGCGTGGCAGAGAAAGTGAACGAGAGGTCTATGTGGAGGCAATCAATCGTGACGGCAGTATTGTGTTTGCACAAAATGCAGGCATACGGCTGTATGGTGCGGCATCACGGTTTTCGGCGCAGAAGTCCTTCAAGCTGTTTGCCCGTAAAGAATATGACCCCGACCATGGCAAGTTTTCGCTGGATGCGTTTGGTACAGCAGGCATCAACGGCAGTGTCATCGGTAAATACGATAAGTTGGTGCTGCGCAGCTTCGGCAACGATTATCAGTTTGGCTTTATTCGCGATGAACTCAATCAACGTCTGGCAGCGCAGGCGGGGTATACCGATTGTGAGGCGGTCGTACCTGCAGTGGTCTATCTCAACGGCGCGTACTATGGGCTGGTATATTTGCATGAGGCCTTTTGCAATGATTTGTTCAAGGATAAATACGGCGGCACACTGGGAAAATATGAGATACTGGAAGGCAAGGATACTAAAATGAATGTGAAGGCGGATGATGCTGCCACAGCGGCAATCGCAGAGGAGTATAATAGCCGTTACCATGATTTTGCCGCATCAGATTTGACCGATGATGCCGTGTATGCAGCACTTTGTCAGTTTATGGATGTGGAGAATTATCTGCAAAACTTTGCGTTTAATATCTGCGTGAATAACAATGATTGGCCACAGAACAACTTCAAGTGTTACCGATATTTTGCTGCCGAGGGCGAAGAATACATTGATGGGACGCATCAGGACGGAAAATGGCGGTATTTGCTGCATGATATGGACTATTCCATGGGCTTGTATGAGCAGGACGAAACCCAAGCGGAGTATAATAATCTGCAACATATACTCACCGAGGGCGATGACCGCTATTCGCCGCTGTTTGCAAAGCTGCTTGCGCGTTCAGATTGTCGTGCGTTTTTTTGCAACGAGATGGAGCGGCTGATGAACAGTGTGCTTTCCGCAGAAAATATGCAGAATACGCTGGATGCTATGAACACAGAACGATTTTTTGAAATGCGCTACTATTATGAGCATATGGAAAATGAGAAAAAGCATAATCAGGATATTTGGACTTGGTATGAAAATTTCATGCCGCAAACAGCACAGATTCGTCAGTTCATCAATCATCGCAACGATTGCTTAAAAGAGCATCTCGCCCAGGCTTTGGCTGCTTATGAGTCAACGGAAACCACTGCTACACCGTGAGGGGTGCTTTGCCAGTATGACAACCGCCGCTTTTGACAATGGCGCAGTAAATAGCGGCATAAATGCCGATGTTGATCAGGTCTTTGCCTTTGAGTTTGTTGTCTTTCA
>CAYXBP010000024.1:0-25758 GCA_964463355.1 uncultured Ruminococcus sp.
CTAAAATACGTTATTATCCGCTGAGGGAGCAATGACACGCCCCTTGTCAAGTAGACAGCATTAAAAACAAGCTTTGCGATGAAGATTATCTGTTTGAACATGATGAAAAATCTCTGCTCAAAATCTACTTTTGGATTTATGGAGTAAAGTACATGGAACATGAAAGAATCATACATATATATGAATATCTTCGCTGTAATACGGATGAAACGCGCGAGGTGACCATAAAGGATATACAAAGCCATCTCGAAGGAACAACAAATCTCGGCAAGGTATCCGTTCTGACGATACGGCGCGACCTTGAACGTCTTGGCAGTATGGGAAATGACATCCGCACCAGAAACGGTGCGCACAATACCACCTATTACAGGCTGCTTGGAAAGGGATTTACCTTCAATGAGATACGTTTTATGGTGGATTCGATTTGCATCAATAAATTCTTGTCCGCCCAGCAGAAGCAGCAGCTTATCAAGAAGTTCGAGGGTATGTGTTCAGAAGCAGAGGTGCGGCAGCTGATCAGCCGTATCTCCCTTAATGGCAGAGTTGCCCCTTCCCTTGACCTGCTTCAGAATCTGGACAAGGTACACAGGATCATATCCGCGAATCAGAAAATAGACTTTGAATACGGAAAATTCAATGTGCAGAAGAAAATGATCTATTACAGAAAAAAGCGTGACATGATTCCAGCGAAGGTCATTTTCTTCGAGGATCGCTTCTATCTGAAATGCATGAATGCTGAAACCTCGAAGATACGCACTTATCGTATTGACCGTATGAAAAATATCACAGGCGGTGAAAAAGCAAAGCTCAGGCCAGAGCTGCCGAAATATGATGGTATAGTCCTTGATATGTTTGAACCAGATTATTTCGAGAGTATCAGACTGCGTGTGAAGCGTTTTCTTCTGAATGATATGCTGGAACAGTTCGGTGACTTTGCATCTATGCGTGACGACTATGACAATGATGAATATGTGATCATAAATGTACGGATAGGAATCAACGACAGCTTCTACCGTTGGGCTATGAAATACAGCAGTAATATCGAGATACTGGCACCGCAGAGTGTCCGTGAGTGCTTTCGGAAAAAACTTCATGCGGTTTTTGAAATTTACCAGAAATAATTTTTCAGATGTTCATTTTTGAGCAGCTGAAGTGCTATAATGCAGAAAAAGAGGTTGAGCGCACCAAGTTCCGTATCGTGATGAAATAGCCATGTGCTTTTTGCTTGATAAATACAGTGAAATATGCTAATGTTAATTATAACAGATATACAAAGGAGCGCAAAATGGAATTTGCGGCACATATAAAAGACGGATGTATACAAACGGTAAAAGAACATTGCATGAATACTGCTGAACTGTGCGAACGTTATGCTGCCGCATTCGGATGCAGAAACATCGGCAGAATGCAAGGTCTGCTCCATGATGCTGGAAAGCTTACAAATGATTTCAACAAATACATAAAAGGCGAATCAAACGCTCCCAGAGGAAGCATCGACCACAGCTATTCTGGCGCACGTTATCTTTGTGAGATATCAGCCGATCGTATATATGCTAAAGTAGCCCAACTTGTGGCAAGAACTATTATCTCACACCACGGTATACATGATTGGGTGGATGATGACTACCACGATTATTTTAGTGACAGGATCTCAAAAACAAAGGGATACGATGAGGTGAAATCGAATCTTCATAGCATTGCAGAGGAAGCTGCGCTTTCTGAGCTTCTTGAAAAAGCTGGTGAAGAGTATAAGTATGTACGTGATAAAATATTAAGAACAAGTGCTTCGGGAAAATGCAGTAAAGATGAATATGCGTTTTACCTCGGTATGTTGGAACGTATGCTTCAATCTGTGCTGATGGACGCTGACAGGAGCGATACTGCACATTTTATGAACGGAACACCTGCGGAAGCTGATATTGATCTTCAGGCTTTGTGGCGCAGCATGGATGAACGCATGAACCAAAAACTGGAATCGTTTGCCGATAAAACTGACAGTATCTCTGTTCAGCGAAAGAGTATTTCCGACAGATGTGCCGCCTTTGCCGATAACGATGTGAAGGTCTGCCGGATGATAGTGCCTACTGGCGGAGGCAAAACGCTCTCTTCACTGCGGTTCGCCATAAAATACTGCATACGGCGTGATATGGAGAGAATCATTTACATTGCGCCATTCATGTCGATTCTTGAGCAGAACAGTGCTGAAATATGTCATATAGCAGGGGATGCGTTTTTCACTGAGCATCATTCAAATGCGCTTGCGGAGCTTGACCCGGACGCAGAAAGCAATGAATACAAAGAGTATGAACTCCATACAGAACGCTGGGATTCTCCCGTTATCGCCACTACCATGGTTCAGTTTTTGAACACCTTGTTTTCGGATCATTCCTCTTCGGTAAGGCGTATGCATCGTCTGAACAGAGCTGTGATCATAATAGACGAAGTGCAGTCAATGCCTGTGAGATGCGTAAATCTGTTTAACCTTGCAATGAATTTTCTTACCAATATATGCGGCGCAACGGTTGTTCTTTGTTCAGCAACGCAGCCTGTAAACGAAAAGACAGATCATCCTTTGATAATAGATGAACATTACAGTATGACGGGTGATTACAGAGAGGATTTTGCGGTTTTCAGAAGAACAGATATCATCTCATGCATTGACCCTTATGGATACACTTATGATGAAGCAGCAGCGTTCTGCATAGAGAAGTTTCATTCCGCGGATAATCTGCTTATAATCGTTAACACGAAATCTGCTGCTTTGCGGTTATATGAGCTGATTTCAGAAAAGTGCGGAAGTGACGCAGAGGTGATCCATCTCAGCACCAATATGTGCCCGCAGCACAGAAAAGACAAAATAAGCAGGATCCGTCAGCTGCTCATTGACAATAAGCCTGTTATATGCGTTACCACTCAGCTCATCGAGGCAGGCGTGGATATTTCATTCAGGTGCGTTGTGCGTAGCGCAGCAGGACTGGATAATGTTGCACAGGCAGCTGGACGCTGCAATAGACATGGTGAAGCCAAGAAGATATGTCCAGTCTATATGATTAAGCTGAAAGAAGAAAAACTCGGCAGTCTTAAAGACATAACTGCTGCACAGGACATCACTATCCGGATGATTGACAGTGGAAGATATGCGGATTATCAATCTGCCGAAACGATTTCTGCATATTTCAGTGAACTGTTCCGGCAGAGAAAAAAAGAGCTTTCTTACAATACATATGATAATGAAACACTCTTGAACCTTCTGTCACTGAATAAAAATCGTTATGCTGTCAGCCCGAAAACAAGCGATCAGTACTGTTCTCAGGCTTTTCGTACAGCGGGAAGCCGTTTTGAGGTGATTGATAGTCATACGAAGGATATCATAGTACCTTACAATGATGAAGCAAAGGCGTTGATAAAGCAGCTGGAAACCGCAAATGCTGATCGTTGCCTTCTTCTGAGAAAGCTTCAGAAGTATACGGTAAGTGTGTACAGCGGTACTGAAAGCAAGCTTGCCGAAAATCATCGCTTCCATTTGCTGGAATGCGGTGCTGCGGTTCTTGATGGCAGCTGTTATGACGATCGCGTTGGCGTAAAGCTGGAAGGAGCTGAAAATGAACTGCTATCATATTAATGTATACGGATAAAATGATATAAAGGAGGTTGCGCAATGGATAAACCAAGATACAGAAATACCGTTGAATTTGCCGTAAGAGGACGATACGCTCTCTTTTCCGATGTACTCACAAGAGCAGGAGGCGAGAAATTCAGTTATTCTGTGCCCACATACGAGGCACTGAAAGGCGTACTCAGCAGCATTTACTGGAAGCCTACTCTGATTTGGTACATAGACAGCGTGCGTATCATGAACCCTATCCGCACAGTCCGTAAGGGCATACGCCCCATTAAGTACAAAGGCGGAAACGACCTTGCCTATTACACATATCTTGAGGATGTGTATTATCAGGTAAGAGCGCATTTTGAATGGAATATGAACCGCACGGAGCTTGAGATGGATCGGAATGAGCATAAACACCACAACATCTCAAAACGAATGATAGAGCGTGGCGGCAGACGCGATATATTCCTTGGTACAAGAGAGTGCCAGGGATACGTTGAACCATGCGTTTTCGGAGAAAGCACAGGTGCTTATGACAATTGCCCCGAGATTCCCTTTAGCCTGATGTATCATGGCATTACTTATGCTGATGAAGCCGTCAATGCGGACGACAAAGGGCTGTTGACGGTAAGGTTTTGGAAGCCTGTTATGAAAAACGGTATCATCGATTTTATCCGCCCTGAGGAATGTACCGTGAAAAGGCATATTAGGGAAATGGAGATAAAGCCGTTTGGTCATGCGTATGAAAACTTTACCGGATTTGAGGAATTTGCCGGAGGTGAATTGGATGAGCTGGAATGATGAACTTTATAAGATATATGAACTTAACTGCAACAGAGAATTCGATGACAATGAACCTGAAATGCTGCCCGTTTCGCATTCTACGGTAAATGCACACATAGAAGTTACTATAAACGAAGATGGTGAATTTAAGGGTGCCAGACCTGTTGAGAAAAAAGAGGCTAAAACTGTGATTCCAAATACAGGTAAAGCTAAGACAGGCATTAATCCTCCTCCATATCCAATGACAGAATGTTTGAAATATGTTGCAGGTGATTTTGACAAGTATAAACCCCAAGATTATAAGGATAGTTTTTCGCTTCACCAAGCCTATTTGGAACAATTACGGATGTGGAATGAAAGCGAATATTCTCATAACGCTGTTAAGGCTGTATTGAAATATGTATCTAAATCGAATCTGATACAAGATTGCATTAAAAGCGGAGTGCTGATTGTTGAAGACGAAACCAACCTGCTAAAGCCGAAACAATATGGATACAATGTCGATAAACTTTTTGTTCGATTTAAAGTGAATTACAATGATCCAAATGCTGAAAGCCGTACATGGAAGGATAAGACACTATACGATAGTTTTATCAGCTACAACAGCATGAACGCAACTACGAATCAACTATGTTATGCGTCTGGGAAAATTCTTCCAGCATTATATGTACACCCTGCTCAAATTATTAAAACCGAAGCGAAAGCAAAACTGATATCAACAAATGATAAATACGGATACACATACAGAGGGCGATTTCATAATAAGGAGCAAGCCATATCTATCAGTTACGAATACTCTCAGAAAATGCATAACGCACTAAAGTGGCTTATAGAAAAACAAGGCATTTCCATTGGTTCTATGATAATGATTGTATGGGCAAGCGCATTGCAGCCTCTGCCTGATGTTACCAAGAAAATCATAGATGAAGATGACCCTTATCAGGATGAAGAGGACGAAGTGATGTCAACATATCCAGAATATATGCGTATGCTGAAAAAGCGCATTTGTGGATACGGAAAAAGAATCCAGCCTGATACAAAGGTCATGGTAATGGGTATGGACGCTGCAAATCCTGGCAGAGTGAATATCTCACTGTACGCAGAGCTTATCGGTTCCGATTTTCTCAACAATATTGAGCAATGGCATACTGATACTGCATGGTGCCGTTACATCGGAAAGAAAAAGCAGAATGTTGTAAATTCCTTTAGTCTGTATGAAATCATCAGATGTGCATTCGGAGCAGAGCGAGGCGATTTTATAGAGTGCGACATGGACAAGAAGGACAAGAAGGTAATGCGTGACACACTGCTTAGACTGATTCCGTGTGTAACCGAGGGCAGAAGAATCCCAGCTGATATCCTCCATGGATTATATGCAAAGGCTTCAAATCCTCTTGCGTATAAAAAAGCCTCCAATTTCAGAACCGTCCTTGAAACAGCCTGCGGCATGATACGCAGGAGCAAAATTGAGGAAAACAAAATCCCACGGGAAGGAGAATATTTAATGGCATACGATCCGAACAACACCGACAGAAGCTACCTTTACGGCTGCCTACTCGCGATTGCAGATAAAGCCGAAGGAGAGGCGTATGACAGCACTGAGAGAAATAATAGGGTGACAAATGCACGACGATACTGGAACGCTTTCTCTCAGCATCCATATCAGACATGGGGTGTGATTCGTGAAAGACTCAACCCATATCTGCGCAAGCTTGGAAAGTCACAGGTGAAATATCTGAAGAGAATTGATGATATTCTTGACAAGATGACACCTGCTGAATTCGGGAAAAACAGTAGGCTTGAAAACATGTATCTGCTTGGCTACAGCCATTACACAACAATGATGTTTAATGAAGACAACGCCCAAAATAAGGAGGAAAACTAAATGACACCCTTACAGAATAAAATTGATTTCTCAGTGATTATCACCGTAAAGAATGCTAACCCCAACGGTGATCCGCTCAACGGCAACCGTCCCCGTGAAACCTTCGACGGTCTCGGCGAGATTTCCGACGTTTGCATCAAACGAAAGATTCGTAACCGTTTGCAGGATATGGGCGAAAAAATTTTCGTTCAGTCTGATGATCGGTGCGATGACGGCTGTGACAGCCTTCATGCAAGAGCGCAAAGCAATACCGCAATAAACGCTATCAGCAAAGGCAAGAATTTAGACCGCGATGAATATCAAGCAATCGCATGTTCCGAATGGATTGATGTAAGAAGCTTTGGACAGGTTTTCGCATTCCAAGGTGATAGCGTATCAGTAGGTGTAAGAGGTCCTGTTTCAATTCAGCAGGCAATCAGTGTTTCCCCTGTGGAGATAATCTCCATGCAGATAACGAAAAGTGTCAATAGTAAAGGCGGAAAGGATGTCAAGGCTTCCGATACGATGGGTATGAAGCACCGCGTAGAATTCGGTCTTTATGTATTGAACGGAAGCATCAACTGCCAGCTTGCAGAAAAAACAGGCTTCTCAGATGAGGATGCAGAAAAGATAAAGCAGGCACTTATCACGCTTTTTGAAAATGATTCCTCTTCGGCACGTCCTGACGGAAGCATGGAGGTTTGCAGACTTTACTGGTGGAAGCATGATGGCAAAACGCCGAAGTACTCCTCTGCGAAGGTTCACCGTCAGCTTCAGATCACTCTTAAAGATGGAGTAGAGCGTCCGAAGAGCTTTGATGATTATGATATCGTTCTGAATGAGCTGGAGGGGCTGAAAGCTGAAATAGAAGATCTGATATAATGTACCGTGAGGAGGATTATTTGCAGCTGTCTGGTATTCAGCATTTTGCATTCTGCCGCCGACAATGGGCACTCATACATATAGAGCAGCAATGGGAAGAAAATCTCCGTACAACCGATGGAAAAATCATGCATGAAAATGTTCATGACTGCGAATATAATGAAAAACGAGGCGATCTGATAATCACGCGTGCAGTGGCTGTTTCCTCGCCAAGACTCGGCATTTCAGGCGAATGTGACGCAGTCGAGTGCAGACGCTCTGACAGTGGGATAGCGTTACATGGACTTGAAGGGAAATACACTGTTACGCCTGTAGAGTATAAGCGCGGTGCGCCAAAGGAGAATGATTGTGACGCACTTCAGCTTGCAGCACAGGCAATGTGCCTTGAAGATATGCTTTGCTGTTATATTCCGTTCGGTTACCTCTATTACGGTGAAATACGGCACAGGGTAAAGGTTGCGATTGACCAAAGCCTGCGACAGCGTACAGAAGATATGCTGAGAGAGATGCACGCGCTTTATCAAAGAAAATATACCCCTAAGGTAAAACGCCGGAAAGTCTGCAATGCCTGTTCACTGAAGAATATTTGTCTGCCAGTTATCTGCGGTAATAAATCTGCCTTATCCTATATCAGAGAAACTCTGGGTTTGGAGAACGATCCATGAAAAGGCTGCTCAACACTGTGTATGTGAATAATCCAGACAGATACCTGTCGCTCGATGGTGAGAATCTTGTCATTTCAGAGAATGGCAATGCTGTGGGGCGTGTTCCTCTTCATAATATAGAATGCATCATAACCTTCGGGCACGCTGGGGCAAGTCCTGCTCTTATGGGAAAATGTGCATCATCCGGAAAACAACTGGTGTTTATGAGCCGAAGTGGACGTTTTCTTGCCAGAGTTGAGGGCGAAGTAAAGGGAAATGTGCTTTTGCGCAGAGAGCAATACCGGATAGCGGATGATTCCCAGAAAAGCCTTGATATCGCAAAATATATGATTACCGCAAAATTATTCAACAGCCGATGGTCAATTGAACGAACAATACGAGATCACGGCGCAAGAATAGACGCAGAAAAGTTCCGGCGCAAATCCGTGTTTCTAAATGAAGCATTGCAAAAGGCACTGCATTCAGTGGATATGGATTCTCTGCGAGGAATTGAAGGTGAGGGGGCATCGGTTTATTTTTCCATATTCAATGATATGATACTACAGCAGAAGGATGATTTTCATTTTGTGACGCGCAATAAGAGACCTCCTCTTGATAATGTAAATGCACTCCTGTCATTTGCGTATGCGCTAACAGCTGGTATGTGCAGCTCAGCATTAGAAGCTGTCGGACTTGATCCGTATGTAGGATTTATGCATACCGACAGACCAGGAAGAAGATCGTTGGCTCTTGACCTGATGGAGGAATTCCGTGCGCTTATGTGTGACAGATTCGTACTCACTATAATAAACAAAAGGCTTATAAACGCAAGCCATTTTCTGAAGCAGACTGATGGCGCAGTTATCCTCACAGAAGACGGACGAAAGGAATTCATAGCTGCATGGCAGAAAAGAAAATATGATGAGATACGCCATCCGTTTCTGGACGAAAAGGTTGAGTGGGGTATGCTTCCGTATGTACAGGCAATGCTGCTTGCCAGGTATATAAGAGGTGACCTTGACTGCTATCCGCCGTTTATGTGGAAGTGACAATATGCTTATACTTGTAACGTATGATGTAAACACACAGGATAAAGAAGGCAGAAAGCGGCTGAGAAGAGTTGCAAAGCAATGTTTGAATTACGGAGTCCGTGTACAGGCATCTGTTTTTGAATGTGTTATGGATTCTGCACAGTATCGTACACTCAGAAAGATACTCACAGACGAAATAGATCCTAAAAAAGATAGTCTGAGGTTTTATAATCTTGGATCTGGAAACAAATCAAATGCGGAACACTTCGGAGCAAAGCCTTCGATAGATGTAGAGGATACGCTTATTTTCTAGTGCGAATGGTAAGTGAACACAAGAATACAGCTGCATTCGCACCGAAAAAAACTGGATAATATCCTGCTTAAGTGCTTCTTCAGCAAAATCTGAGCACAAAATCAGAATTGCTATTATGCAGAGTTGTGCATAACGAATCAGCTTAAGCTTTTTGTTTTGTGCAATTTTGCAGTCTCCCTCCATGCGGAGGGAGTGGATTGAAATGGCAAAATCACGTTGGGCGCGTTGCTGGCGTGCGTCTCCCTCCATGCGGAGGGAGTGGATTGAAATCGCAACTCCGTCGCAGCGTTGATGGGCTTGTGAGTCTCCCTCCATGCGGAGGGAGTGGATTGAAATAGGAAAATAAACAGCGAGTCATTGCTTATAAGCCGTCTCCCTCCATGCGGAGGGAGTGGATTGAAATCGCAACAATCTGCCACGCGTCATGCGCTGGCTTGCGTCTCCCTCCATGCGGAGGGAGTGGATTGAAATCGAAAGCGATGCAGCGTCTCCAAATGGCTATCGCGTCTCCCTCCATGCGGAGGGAGTGGATTGAAATGGACGCCGTGTGGGGCGCGTTTTTGCGCAGCAAAGTCTCCCTCCATGCGGAGGGAGTGGATTGAAATAAGGAAGATTAACAACAGAATTGCTTTTTAGATTGTCTCCCTCCATGCGGAGGGAGTGGATTGAAATGTCAAAGTAGTTCAGAATATCACAGTATGCGGCAAAGTCTCCCTCCATGCGGAGGGAGTGGATTGAAATGTCAATACCTCTTGATGTATGCCATACTGGTATGGTCTCCCTCCATGCGGAGGGAGTGGATTGAAATTTCAAGTGCTTTTTGTTTCTCCTCATACCGTTCCGTCTCCCTCCATGCGGAGGGAGTGGATTGAAATTGTGGGCGGTTTGGCAGCCGCCCACGGCTAATAGTCTCCCTCCATGCGGAGGGAGTGGATTGAAATTGCGGCATAATGCAGCTGCTGGTGGATGTTATAGTCTCCCTCCATGCGGAGGGAGTGGATTGAAATTTATTATTTAAAACAAACGCGTCATAATAAACACGGTCTCCCTCCATGCGGAGGGAGTGGATTGAAATTCGTACGCCGTCGGATATGTGTATTATTTTGTCTGGTCTCCCTCCATGCGGAGGGAGTGGATTGAAATGCGAATGGATCGCTGCTAACGAGGCACTATGGACGTCTCCCTCCATGCGGAGGGAGTGGATTGAAATTTATTATTTAAAACAAACGCGTCATAATAAACACGGTCTCCCTCCATGCGGAGGGAGTGGATTGAAATACATATATTCATGAGAAGACAACGCCAATCAAGAACCGTCTCCCTCCATGCGGAGGGAGTGGATTGAAATTTCCTTGGGCGCGTATCCATAAAATGGCTACGCGGTCTCCCTCCATGCGGAGGGAGTGGATTGAAATCCCATTGCGTGCTGTATTTTTTTGTTTTGGTTTGGGTCTCCCTCCATGCGGAGGGAGTGGATTGAAATGCGAATGGATCGCTGCTAACGAGGCACTATGGACGTCTCCCTCCATGCGGAGGGAGTGGATTGAAATTTATTATTTAAAACAAACGCGTCATAATAAACACGGTCTCCCTCCATGCGGAGGGAGTGGATTGAAATATCTTGATAATTTCGTCCTTGAAATAACCCTGATGTCTCCCTCCATGCGGAGGGAGTGGATTGAAATGTTGCTCTGTCTCAATTTGCAGCCCGTCATCGGTGTCTCCCTCCATGCGGAGGGAGTGGATTGAAATACATGCGTTATAATATGGTGTAGTGTAGTGTATGGAGGTCTCCCTCCATGCGGAGGGAGTGGATTGAAATGCATCGCCGTCAATCGCAATTACAGCAAGGACGGCGAGGTCTCCCTCCATGCGGAGGGAGTGGATTGAAATCACCCAGGGCGGTACGGTAGTAGCCACTGCCCCGGTCTCCCTCCATGCGGAGGGAGTGGATTGAAATTGTGTCATGTCCCGCCCATCCACCTCGCCAGCGGTCTCCCTCCATGCGGAGGGAGTGGATTGAAATAACAAAATCAGAACAACGGCATAACATGGGTGCAGTCTCCCTCCATGCGGAGGGAGTGGATTGAAATTGTTTTGATTGTGCCGTCTGTTGCAATCATGCTGTCTCCCTCCATGCGGAGGGAGTGGATTGAAATACGCTTTGCATAAGTCAAATCTAAGTACCCCATGAAATTGGTCGAAAAAGAGGGGAGGGGGAAGACGCCAAGCTTCCCCCTTTTGTGTTCACACATTCAGAATTCTTTTCCAAGTGTTCAAGCCGACAATTCCATCAACTTTTAATGCCATTTCGGCTGCTTTGCTTATTGTTTTCCTTTGCTCTTTTCAAGCAGCTCGATCTTGAATGTGTTCGTTGTGCCACGCATCACTTTCGCATCTGTTTGTCGATGTACTCAATAAACGCATATTCTGTTGGTTCTGTTCCGAGTAGCTTTGCGGCAAGTTCTGCTTCAGGCAAGCTGAAATCGCTCATATCAATTCCGAAGAATTTGTCCATGCCGGAAAGCTGGCATCCACGCTGTAACCAAATATCTTCATCATAGCAGCTTCTGTCGATGATACTTGTTAATGCATCAATCTGATCTTGCACAAGGGTTTGTTCTTTCTTCAGCTTCTTGGTTTCTGCTGCAACAATCTTCTTACCTGAACAACGATGACACTCATCCACAATAATGGCATAAAGAAAGCAAGGAAACGTAAAGTGTGTTTTGGCGCACCGCACAAAGCGTAACACGGATGGTTTTGTGGTATATCTTTACCAGCGGCTTTGTGCGGTGTTGCCTTTACAGAAAGTCGCGAACAGCCTTGCCGAGATGTTCTTCTTCGCTGATGAGTTTTTTGGCAATATCCTTTGATTTTTCGTTGGCAGCCTTGTATTCGTTCAAATAGCGCGCCAGTGATTTCACACCCATATTGCAGCCATCTACAAGAAAATCAGCGACTGCGCCATCACAGGCATCCATGGCAAGTGAAACATTGGTTTTGAACCATTCCATACCCTTTGCCATCATAGCAGGTTCTTTGCCGTCATCGTGATAATCTGCAAGGAGTGTCTGCATTTCAGCCTGCAACAATTGATGTTTATGCAGGCTTTTCTGCGTGATCTCTCGAAATTTGTTGCTTTGGATATGCTTCATGGAATCTTCCAGAGAGGAAATGCCCATTTTGATTCCTGCATCTGTTTCTCTTAGCAGACGAATGGTATCCTGTTCAATCATAAAAAGCATCCTTTCATGCAAAAATCGCCTTGTAAAGCAAGGCTTGTGCATAGGATCCCCAAGAATGCGGCATTCATACGTTTTCTGACTTGACAAGCCGTATATTTCTGCGTATAATATCAGATATGATACTTTTGCATAGGAGGTGTGCTGTTTTGTTTACCATTGATCGTATGGGCTGTGACTGCTGCCATGACAGTGACTTTGTACTGGATCGCCCCATGGGATATGACGGATATCTGGCACTATTTATCAAAACAAAAGCCGTTTTTTTGATCAACGGGCAGCAGATTGAAACCAAGCCTGAAACATTTCTTATATATAACAAACATACGCCCCAGTGGTATCGCGCCTGTGAAGAGCGTTATATCAACGATTGGATTCAGTTTTCCTGCACAGAGCAGCTTGCCTCGGAGATTCCCATTGTGTTCGATACGCCGTTGTTTATTGGGCGAAATATCAATGTATCCCAGTACTTTCAGCTGATTGCCGATTGCTATTACCGTACCAACAACAGTCAGGCGGCAGGGCATTTGATTCTGGCGATGCTTTCCGATGTGTTCTCGCATCCCAATTACGAGCAGTTTGCGGTGGCACATTATCGGGAATTATTGAATTTACGCCGCAGGATCTATGCGCAGCCCACCGATGACTGGTCATTGGATAGAATGGCAGCTATTATGAATGTCAGTACGTCATATCTGCATATGCTTTATAAACAAGCTTTTGGCACAACCTGTACAGCGGATGTCATTCAAAGCCGTATTGAACAGGCGCAACGCTATCTTGCATATACCAATATGACTGTAGAGGAGATTGCATTTAAGTCGGGTTATCGTTCAGCAGTGCATTTTTCGCGACAGTTTAAATCTGTGACAGGTTGCAGCCCATTGCAGTGGCGGAAGGCGAAACGCTGAATATGAGGATCCCATATGCAATATACGATTTGTAATTCTTTGCGCGGATTCAACACGTTCAATATGCAGAAGCTTGTATATCGTAATTCGGCGCACTGCACCAAGTAAAAATCGAATAGAAATCATAGGATATGTTAATAATATGATAGCATATCCTATTCTTTTGACCGCAAAGATGTGCTATAATGAATACCGCTTCCAAAGCAAACCGTCTGACAGGATTTCTCAAAGGGGGAGTGCAGTATCATGATGAGCAACAAGACGTTTCCATTGCGGTGGCTATGGCAGAATTTGAAGGGATATCGCATCAGCTATATCGTCGCACTGGCACTTTCGGTATTGTGTAATGTATTGTATACCATTGTGCCGTATTTTCAAACAGAAATCATTGACACTTTTGTTTCCAATAAAAAAGCTGCGGAGAATCTTGCATTGTACCGCGATCGTTTTCTTTGGCTGATCGCCGCTATGATTGGGTTTACCCTTTTGCGTACCGTCATGCAGTATGCCTGTAATATGTATTATGAAAAGGCATCGCAGGGTATGATTTTTAAAGTGCGCACGCATCTGTTCCGCAGAATTGAGAATCAGGATATGTCGTTTTATGACCACTATCGCACGGGTGACCTGATGACCCGATTGACAGGGGATCTGGATATGGTGCGGCATATGGTTTCGTGGGTCATGAAAGGAATTGTGGAGTCTGTTGCTCTGTTTACAGCATCCATGGTGTATTTTTTCACCATTGATTGGCGCACGGGGCTTTGTATTCTGGCAATAACACCCTTTATCTTCATTATCACGCGATTGTTTTCCAAAAAGGCTGGGCCTGCTCATCGTGATCTGCGTGAAAAGCAATCGGCATTGAATACAGCCGCGCAGGAGAATATTTCGGGCAACCGTGTGGTAAAAGCCTTTGCCCGTGAGGATTACGAGATTGCGAAATTCCATCAGCATGATGTGCAATGCCGTGATGCGAATATTGCCGTAACCATGAACTGGTTGAGGTATCAGCCGTGGATAGATTTCCTTGCAGATGCGCTCGCAGTGGTGCTTCTGCTTTGTGGCGGTTGGTTTATGATCCAGCAGCATTTGACCATGGGGCAGTATGTGGCGATTTCTGGTCTGTTGTGGGCAGTCAGCAACCCAATGCGCAATCTGGGGCATTATGTCAACGATTGCAATCACTTTATGGCATCGGCAAGCAAGATTATCGAGATCTACTACGCCGCCCCTATGATCGTTGATCGTGCCGACGCACCAGACGAGGAGGAGCATTTCCGCGGGGAGGTAGAGTTCTCCCATGTTAGTTTCTCCATTGGCGAAAAAGAGATTCTCAAAGATGTGAGCTTTCATATCAAGCCCGGACAAACCGTTGCAATCATGGGTGCAACGGGCAGCGGGAAAACTTCGCTGGTGAATCTGATACCGCGCTTTTTTGATGCCACGGAAGGCGATGTTCTGGTAGATGGAAAAAACGTCCGTTTGCATCGTTTGAAGAGCCTACGGAAGAATATCAGTGTAGCCACGCAGGATGTGCTGTTGTATTCTGATACCATTGACAGCAATATTGCCTTTGGCGACAGCAGCATGGAGGAGGCGTATGTCAAGCGATGTGCGCAGCTTTCAGCAGCAGATGCGTTTATCGAACATCTTCCCGATGGCTATGATACCATTGTTGGTGAGCGAGGCGTGGGGCTTTCTGGTGGGCAGAAGCAGAGAATCTCTCTTGCACGTGCGTTAGCCGTTCGGCCAGCCGTCTTGATTCTGGACGATACCACATCTGCGGTGGATATGGAAACCGAGGCATATATTCAGCATAGTTTGCAGGATGCTTTGGATTTCCCCTGTACCAAGATAATGATTGCGCAGCGTATTTCTTCTACCAAAAATGCCGATCAGATCATCATCCTGGAGGACGGGGCGGTAGCGGATATCGGTACACATGAAGAACTCATCAGTCGTGATGGGTATTACCGTGAGATCTACGAGTTGCAAAGCGGTATCAACTGTGCGCAGGAAAGCGGAAAGGAGGCACAGGATGGCACGAAATAAGTATGATGTGGATGAAGTGCTGGAAACTCCGTTTGATTTTTCCCATCTTAAGCGTTCCTTTGTGTACATCAAGCGATACAGCGGCAAAATGTTGCTGGCACTGCTGGTTAGTGTAGTTTCGGCAATTGCAGGGTTGATAGGCCCGTTGATCACCCGCCGTGCATTGGATGTAACCATACCCGAAAAAAATGGCAGAGAGTTGATTCTGCTTGCGCTGATGCTGTTGCTGTGTACAGGGTTTAGTGTGGTGCTTTCCACCATTCGTGCGCGGATTCTCACAGTGGTAGGGCAGAATATTATCTTTGATATCCGTGAAGATCTTTTTGCGCATCTGCAAAAGCTTCCCTTTTCTTATTATGATGACCGTCCGCATGGCAAGATACTGACCCGCGTCATCAATTATGTCAACAGTGTGTCAGATATGTTCTCTAGCGGCATCATCAATTTTGTCATGGAAATTTTGAATATGGTGTTCATTCTGGTTTTTATGCTGATTGTCGATGTGCGGTTGACATTGGTAACACTTTCCGGGCTGCCGTTGTTTATGCTGGTGATGTTTTCTATTAAAAAGTATCAGCGCAGAGCTTGGCAGGATGTTTCCAATAAAGGCTCAAACATGAACGCCTATTTGCAGGAGAATATCGTTGGTGCGAGAATCACGCAGGTGTTCCATCGCGAGGCGGAAAATGCCGGGATCTACGACCGCCTGAACGAGCGATACCGCAAAAGCTGGATGCACGCTGTTATTTTTTCCAATCTGGTGTGGCCTGTCACGGATAATATTTCTACATTGGTGCGTGCCGCGATGTTCATTGTTGGGCTGCTTGTGCTTGAACCTGGAACGGTTTCTCTGGGTGTACTTGCTGCTATGACAGGTTATGCATCACGCTTTTGGCAGCCAATTATGAACCTTTCTAATATCATGAACAATTTCATCAACAACATTGCGTATCTGGAGCGCATTTTTGAAACGCTGGATGAGCCAGTGATTGTCGATGATCTGCCTGATGCGACGACTATGGACGATATCACAGGGCAGGTGCGCTTCCGTGATGTGACCTTTGGCTATGAGAAGAATCTTCCCGTGCTGGAGCATCTTTCCTTCGATGTTAAGGCAGGGGAGAGTGTGGCACTGGTTGGGGAAACAGGTGCAGGAAAATCTACAATTGTGTCATTGCTTTCCAGATTCTATAACCTCGATGACGGCGCGATTCTGATTGATGGCATTGATATTTCCACCGTGACGCTTCGTTCGCTGCGCTCTCATATGGGTATTATGCTGCAAGATAGTTTTATTTTCAGTGGCACCATCATGGATAATATCCGTTACGGTAAGCTGGATGCAACCGATGAAGAAGTAATCGCAGCGGCAAAGACGGTTTATGCAGATGGCTTTATCAGCGAAATGGAGGAGGGCTATCATACGCAGGTGAATGAGCGAGGTTCCAAGTTATCTGGTGGTGAAAAGCAACTGATCAGCTTTGCCAGAACCGTTCTTAGCGACCCCAGAATCCTGATCCTCGATGAAGCAACTTCGTCCATTGATGCCCGTACTGAGGCGTTGCTGCAAAAGGGAATTGCCGGTATGCTGCGGGGCAGAACCTCTTTTATCATTGCGCACAGGCTATCCACCATCCGCAACTGCGACCGTATTATGTATATCGGTGAAAAGGGTATTTTGGAGAGCGGCAGCCATGAGGAACTGATGGAGAAAAAAGGTTTGTACTATCAGTTGTATACTTCGCAATCTACATAAGCAAATGGATGTAATACCCAGGCATTGCGAAGGCTTTGCACAAGCCGCAAATAAAGGGGCAAAACTTGAATAATGCCCGTTTTCGATAGACTGAAATTGTCCTCTTGTATTGGCAAGAGGACGTTTTTTCTCTACTTGCAAAGTATGAGAAAATGGTGTATAATATATCTGCAAACTTTGATGCGGAGAGGAGTCGTCCCCGTGAACGAACAAAAATTTCGTCTGCATGCCCCCTACGCACCTGCGGGGGATCAGCCCCGCGCCATTCAGGACTTGATCAATGGATTTGAGCAGGGCAAACAAGAACAAATTTTGTTGGGCGTGACAGGCTCTGGCAAAACCTTTACCATGGCAAATGTCATTGCAGCGCGCAATAAGCCAACACTGGTACTTGCCCATAACAAGATTTTGGCGGCGCAGCTTTGCAGTGAGTTCAAGGAGTTTTTTCCTGAAAATGCTGTGGAGTATTTCGTATCCTACTATGATTACTACCAGCCTGAAGCCTATATTCCCAGTACCGACAGCTATATTGAAAAGGATTCTGCTATCAACAACGAGATTGACCGTTTGCGCCACTCTGCGACTATGGCTTTGGCTGAGCGCAATGATGTGATTATTGTTTCATCGGTTTCGTGCATCTACTCACTGGGTGCCCCAGAGGAATACCGTCACATGACCATTTCCATGCGTCCGGGTATGGAACTCTCCCGCGAGGATCTCATTGCATCTCTGGTGGCGATCCAGTACCAGCGCAATGATATTGCGATGGAGCGTGGTAATTTTCGTGTGCATGGTGATGTGGTAGATATCTGCCCAGTGCAATCCACTGAAACTGCTGTGCGTATTGAGTTTTTTGGCGATGAAATCGACCGCATTGCCGAAATTGAAATCGTAACGGGAGAGATCAAAGCGATCTTGCAGCATACGGTGATTTTTCCTGCCAGCCATTATGTGGTATCAGCGGATAAATTGGAGGCTGCCATTGACGAACTGCAAGAGGAGCTTGCGCAAAGAGTGGCATTCTTTGAATCAGAGAACAAACTGATAGAAGCGCAGCGCATAGCCCAACGTACCAATTATGATATCGAAATGTTACGTGAGATCGGCTTTTGCAGTGGGATTGAGAACTATTCCCGTGTGCTTTCCCGCCGAGAGCCGGGTGCTAAACCACTTACGCTTCTAGACCATTTTCCTGATGATTTTCTGCTGATTGTCGATGAGTCACATGTAACGCTGCCGCAGGTGGGCGGGATGTTCGCAGGCGATCGTGCCCGCAAGCAGACCCTGGTGGATTACGGCTTCCGGTTGCCCAGTGCTTTTGATAATCGGCCATTGAACTACAAAGAATTTACCGCGCGCATCCGTGAAGCAATGTATGTCAGTGCAACGCCTGGTAAGCTGGAAAAAGAACGTACCGATACCATTGTAGAGCAGTTGATTCGTCCCACTGGACTTTTGGATCCTCCTGTGACTGTGAAGCCGGTAGAGGGGCAAATCGAGGATTTGCTTTCGCAGATTCATCAGCGTGTGGAACGCAATGAGCGTGTGCTTGTAACCACTCTGACAAAGAAGATGGCAGAGGATCTGACCGCGTATTTGCAGAATATGCAAATCAAGGTGCGGTATCTGCACCATGATGTGGATACCATTGAGCGTATGGAATTGCTGCGTGATCTGCGCATGGGTGAATTCGATGTGTTGGTGGGCATCAATTTGCTGCGTGAGGGCTTGGATTTGCCTGAAGTATCCCTCGTGGCGATTCTGGATGCCGACAAGGAAGGCTTTTTGCGCTCTGAAACATCTCTGGTGCAGACGATTGGTCGTGCTGCCCGTAATGCAGGTGGCGAGGTCATTATGTATGCAGATACTGTGACTGGTAGTATGGAACGCGCCATTCTGGAAACAGAACGTCGTCGCAGCATCCAGATGGCGTTTAACAAAAAGCACGGCATTGTGCCCAAAACCATCGTCAAAGATATTCGTGATGTGTTGGAGATTTCTACAAAGGAAAAGACCGAAAAAGCAATTGACAAGCAAATGAGCCGTCAAGAAAAGGAAGAACTCATCAAACAACTGACTGCTCAGATGAAAGAAGCGGCAAAGTTGCTTGAATTTGAACACGCCGCCTATCTGCGTGATAAAATCAAGACATTGCGTGGGGATTGACAGGAGGACATCATGGCATTTATGGGATTGTTTATGTTGATTATATTCTTTCTGCTTGCATTCGTCATCGGCATAGCAATATCGATTACTGTATTTGTCATTTCATTGATACAGTACCGAAAGAACTACAAATTGGAGCAATTCATGAAATCCGCAACCCCTGTGGTGGGGCAGATCATGGATTGCCGTCAGCTGCACGGCAGCGGTAATGCAGTGCCAAATGGCATGGTGCAAAGCTACCGAGGGAATGCTTACCCCTTTTTGTATGAGTTTTCTGTGACATATCCTTGCAGTGACGGAATGCAGCATATCGCGTTTTTTGGCTTGCGATGTAAAACGCCATTGCCATATAAAATTGCGGATACTGTTTCTATGCGGGCTTTTTCGCGGCCATTGCATCCCATCCCGCAATGGGTCATGAATGAAAGCCGTGCCATTGACGGCTATCTGCCACAAGGCGTTTATCATAACGCATGGCAGGGCGTACCCGTGGATGAAACAGCATCCCTTATGCTGCAAGCAGATCATGAAAAGCTGGAAAAGCGTTTTCGCAGAAGACGTCGCATTGCATTTGTGTTTCTGATGCTCAGTATGGTATTGATTCTTACCGTCGCAGTGCTTGGTGTTTCGTTCATTATCGCATAACAATGTGCGATGTATCGTGTTTGTTGATCAAACGCAGAAAGGGATTGTTTTCAATTTATGTTAGACAAGATAATTGTACGTGGCGCAAGAGAGCATAATCTGAAGAATATCAGCGTGGAAATCCCGCGGGATAAGCTGGTGGTATTTACTGGACTTTCCGGTTCGGGTAAATCTTCATTGGCGTTTGATACCATTTATGCTGATGGGCAACGCCGCTATATGGAAAGTCTCTCTTCCTATGCCCGTATGTTTTTGGGGCAGATGGAAAAGCCTGATGTAGACAGCATCGATGGGCTTTCTCCAGCTATTTCCATTGATCAGAAAACCACCTCAAAAAATCCGCGCTCTACGGTGGGTACCGTCACTGAAATCTATGACTATTTACGCTTGCTGTATGCCAGAGTCGGCACACCCCACTGTCCCATTTGCGGCAGAGAGATCAGTCAGCAAACCGTAGATTGCATTGCCGATACTGTGCTTGCTATGGAGCAAGGTACAAAGCTGCAAGTGATGGCACCGATTGTGCGCGGCAGAAAAGGTGAATATATCAAGGAACTGGAAGCTGCGAAGAAATCAGGTTTTGTCCGTGCCCGTGTAGATGGCAGCATCTATGATCTGAGTGAAACGATCAAGATGGACAAGAATAAAAAGCATAACATTGAGATTGTGGTAGACCGTCTGGTAGTGAAAGACGGCATCCGTACCCGACTGACGGATAGTCTGGAAACTGCCACAAAATTGACTGATGGACTTGTAATCATCAGCGTGATAGGTGGTGAAGAACAGCTGTATTCTCTTTCCTATGCCTGCCCTGACCATGGCTTCTCCATGGAGGAAATGAGCCCCCGTATGTTTTCGTTTAATAATCCCTATGGCGCGTGCGAGCGTTGTACGGGTTTGGGCGTGTTTACAGAGTTTGACCCACAAACCCTGATGCCCAATATGCAGCTTTCAGTGCGAGAAGGTGCATTTCGTGTGCCTGGTTGGAATACGTTGGATGAGAGTTCCTTTGCCACCATGTATTATCGTGCGATATCGCAGGAATACGGCATTTCTCTGGATGCACCCATCTGCGACCTGACAGAAGAAGAACGCAATGTGTTCCTGTATGGCACGGGCGAACGGAAATTGGAGCTGCACCGTCATAAAAGCTATGGTGGTGGCGTGTATTATCAGCCTTTTGAGGGCCTTATTCCGAATCTGAAGCGGCGGTACACCTACGCTTCGCCATCGGTTAAGGAGGAACTGGAGGAGTTTATGTCCAGTGTTCCTTGTCCCGATTGTCATGGCAAACGTCTGAAACCTGCATCATTGGCAGTTACCATTGGCGGATTGGACATTGATGCACTTTGCAGCAAATCAGTGACGGAGCTTGTGGACTTTTTTGAGGAGATTCCCTTTACCCCACGACAAATGCAGATCGCCCGTTTGATCATTAAGGAGATCAGATCACGCCTTGGCTTTTTGCAGAGTGTAGGGCTTGGATATCTTTCACTTTCTCGTGCAGCTGGAACCTTGTCTGGCGGCGAAAGTCAGCGTATCCGTCTTGCCACGCAGATCGGTTCTTCGTTGATGGGAGTGCTGTATATTCTGGATGAACCGAGCATCGGTCTGCATCAGCGTGATAACGAAAAGTTGATTGCTACTTTGCAGCGTCTGCGCGATTGCGGCAATACCGTTATTGTGGTGGAGCATGATGACGATACCATGCGTGCCGCAGATTTCATTGTGGATATTGGCCCTGGGGCAGGTGTGAACGGCGGCAAGATCGTTTTTGCTGGTACGTTTGAGAAGCTGCTTTCCTGTGAGGAATCCGTTACGGCGCAATATCTCAGTGGCAAAAAGAAAATTCCATTGCCCGTGCAGCATCGTCTTGGCAATGGAAAAGAGTTGGTGGTATATGGTGCCACGGAGAACAATCTGAAAAACCTGACTGTGCATTTCCCCCTTGGTAAGCTGATTTGTGTGACAGGCGTTTCTGGTTCGGGCAAGTCATCGTTGGTCAATGAGGTACTGTATAAGTATCTTGCGGCGAAGCTCAACCGTGCCAAGATCCGTGCGGGTAAATGCAAGTGCATCGAAGGCGTAGAGCATCTGGATAAGGTTATATGCATTGATCAATCGCCCATTGGCAGAACACCGCGCTCCAACCCAGCGACGTATACAGGCGTGTTTGGAGATATCCGCAATCTGTTTGCACAAACCGCCGAAGCGAAAATGCGTGGGTATGGCCCAGGCAGATTCTCTTTTAATATACGCGGTGGTCGTTGTGAAGCTTGCGAGGGCGACGGCATTGTGAAAATAGAGATGCATTTTCTGCCCGATGTGTATGTGCCGTGCGATGTCTGTAAGGGCAGGCGGTATAATCACGAAACTCTTGAAGTCAAGTATAAGGGCAAATCCATTCACGATGTGCTGGAAATGACTGTCGATGAAGGCTGCGAATTCTTTTCTGCGATTCCTAAAATTGCACGCAAGCTAAACACATTGCGAGAGGTAGGGCTTGGTTATATCAAGATAGGGCAGCCTGCTACGACCCTTTCGGGCGGCGAGGCGCAGCGTGTCAAACTTTCCACCGAATTGCAAAAGCGTTCTACCGGTCAGACGATTTATATTCTGGATGAGCCGACCACAGGTCTGCATAATGCCGATGTTCATCAATTGATTGACGTGTTGCAGCGTCTTGCAGATGCAGGCAATACGCTGGTGATCATCGAGCATAACTTGAATGTTATCAAGGTAGCGGATCATATTATTGACCTTGGGCCAGAGGGCGGCAACGGCGGCGGCACGATTGTGGCAGAGGGTACGCCTGAAGAAGTCGCCGCAGTAAAAGAATCTTACACGGGCAGATTTTTAGCACCCTATTTGCAGGATTCTGCCGTTATTGTGCCGAAGAAACCGAACTAAAATCGGCATAATGTTCCATAAGCACAGTTGTCTGAATCGTGCCACAGGAGATTTCTGTCAAACGCGCCTCCAGCAGGGGGTGCGTTTCTTTTTTGACATCAATGCAAAGCGTGACAGCCTCACCGAAATCGCTTTGCACTTCTAAGACGCCATAATCGGGCAGCAAATAGCGAACCTTGCCGTAAAGTCCGTAGTCCATCACGATTTTTAGGCGGACTGCCTCGCAAAAACACTGTATTTGCGCATACTGCACAGCGAGTGCCGCCGCCGCAGAGTAGGCACGTGTCAGACCGCTTGCCCCCAGCAACACACCGCCGAAATATCGTGTGACTACGCAAACCACATCGGTCAGGCCAGCTTTTTGAAGAACGCTTAGTACTGGTACACCTCCGGTGCCCTGCGGCTCACCATCATCGCTGTAACGTAAAATGCCTTCAGTGCGCAGCGCATATGCCCAAACATTGTGTCTTGCCTTATGATGCTTTGCTTTGCTTTGCTCGATGTATGCCGCAGCCTCATCAACGGTCAGTACATGATGAAGCTGTGCGATAAATTCCGAGCGTTTTTCTGTCAAGCTCCCTTCGCTGGGAGCAGCTATTGTGCGATATTCCATGGTATTATTCCTTCACCATTGCGATTTTTGCCCTATAGTCAGCATCTGCCGGAGCGACCTTGTTCAATGCCAGCCCATAGATGGCAGTTGCCTTGGCTTCCAATTCTGTCATCTGGGCAGCAGCGTCGCTGCATTCTGCTAGCTTTGCAAGAGAGGTTGCACAGGGTATGCTGCTGCCTGCCTGCTTTGCCGCCGTCAGAATCTCGGAACCACGTTCATTTAGCGCAAGAATTCTTGCATAGGGTGGTGTATCTGCAATATGTTCGCGGCGAACACCCAGTAGAATATGCAGCATGATGCGACGTAGCCGTGCCATGGTATAACGCTTGCTTTTGATGGCATCAAACATTGCATCCAGAGAGGTTGCATTGCGCGCTGCCAGGATCTTATTCTCTAATCCCTGTGCGACTTCGGGAGATGCCAGCAGTTGTTCAGGGGTTGCCGTGCGCAGACAGTACAGCAGCGTGCGTTCCAGATTGATAAATCTTGCAATATTGCCATTGGCAGCACAGCTGCGGATACTCTGAGCAGTGACGGCGGGCACAAGTTTTTCGTAGTCTTTTTTGTTTTCAGCAAGCATTTTGCGCACATGGGATGCACTGGTCTGATCGTCTGCAATGATAGCAGAATCATGTGCAACCAGCCGTTGTACCGTAAAGGGGTGTATCTCGCTGTGCAAATTTTCAATGGCGCGGAGATACTCAATGGCAAGCACATTGTTGGGCGTATCAAATAAAGCCGAAAGCTTGTCGCCGTAATTCTGTCGCAGCAGGATGTGCAGTGCTTTTGGGTAGGAATGTCCAAGCCTGAGCAGTTCTTCCAGTTCGGGGCGATTTGCACACTCGTTGGATGCATCCATCGCTTGTTTTAGCGTTGTAATATTACCGCACTCACTGCCAAAAGAAAGTTCATCCACACAACCAAGATTGGCAAGAATAGATACCGCACCCTTTGCAAAAACTTCCGCAGCACCCAGCGCATAGGGCACCGGCAGTTCCAGTACAAGATCTGCACCGCAGCTTGTTGCAACTTTTGCACGCGTAAACTTATCCATCATTGCAACATCGCCACGCTGTACAAAATTGCCGCTCATCACCGCAACGATGTGTGTTGCACCGTTTTTTCTGGTTTCTTTTATGTGGTGCAGATGCCCGTTGTGAAAGGGGTTGTACTCACAGATAATACCGCTGATTTTCATTGAAAATGCCTCCTTTTTGAATCCTGTTATGACAAATACTCCAAAACTCGCCGTAAAACGGACGGTTTTTTCGGTAGCAAAAATCTGCTTTTTTGCAAAAAGCCCTTGAATGTTTCGCCAAATTCGTGTATAATAGAAATGTTGACAGTTTGCGATTGCAAGCGTCTGTCGAAAGGTAGCACTGCCAAAGGGTCGCCTCGCAGCATTCCTTTCATATGATTGCAGCGCAGTGTTGCCTTGAAATTTATTTTATCATCACGAAAGGATGTAGATTTTATGTTGATTCTCGTAGTAAACGCTGGCAGCTCTTCTCTAAAGTATCAGCTGCTGAACATGGATGACGAAAGTGTTCTGGCAAAGGGTAATTGTGACCGTATCGGTATTGATGGCCATGTCAGCCACAAAACTGCTGATGGTCGTACTGTGGATGCAGACTGCAATTTCCCCACTCATACCGAAGCATTCCAGAAGCTGGTTGAGGTGCTGACCACTGGTGATGCAGCAGTGATTCAGAGCATGAATGAGATTTCTGCCGTTGGTCACCGTATTGTGCAGGGTGCTGAGGTCTTTGATCGTCCTTGTCTTGTTACTCCCGAGATTATTGATCAGATTGATGAATTGCGTGAGCTTGCTCCTGTGCATAATCATGCTCATGCACTTGCGTTGCGCGCATGCTCTGCCGTGATTCCTGCAACTACACCGCAGGTTGTAGTATTTGATACCGCTTTCCACCAGACCATGCCTCCTAAGGCATATATGTTTGGTCTTCCCTATGAGGACTACGAGAAATATCATGTTCGTAAGTATGGTTTTCACGGTACTTCTCATCGTTTCGTATCCGCTGCATTGGCTGAGGCGATGGGTAAGGATATCAACGATCTGAAGATTGTTTCCTGCCACCTGGGCAATGGTTCTTCCATTACTGCTGTTGATGGCGGCAAGTGCGTAGATACTTCCATGGGCTTCACCCCTCTGGATGGTCTGCTGATGGGTACTCGTTGCGGCGCGATTGACCCCTCTGCCGTGACCTTTGTTGCGGATAAGCATGGCTTTACACCGGATGAGATGAGCCAGTATATGAATAAGAAATCTGGCTTCCTTGGTGTTTCTGGCGTGTCCTCCGATAACCGTGATC
>CAYXBP010000025.1:0-2012 GCA_964463355.1 uncultured Ruminococcus sp.
TCCTACTGCCAACAGGGTGGTTGCGCTGCAAAGAATTGCAGCCATCTTCTTGAAATTCATGTGTAACACTCCTTTGTGTTAAAAATTGGTGGGCAGGCGGCTCTAAGACCGCCTGTTCCCATCGCAAAACAGTGAATTGGTTAAAGTGTCAAAATCAGCCCTCATAGAAACCGTCGAGGAAGTCATAGCCACAAATATCCGTCCAAGTGATGTAGGTATAACCCATAACATTGCGGTAGTTATAGTATTTCAGAAGCGCAATTGCGGTGTGGGTATCGTAGTAGTTACGAGAATACACATCGCCCAGGAAGAATGCAAGCCCATTGAGATACGGATCGTCAAAGAATGTGTGTTCCAGCTTCATGACAGTGGTTTTGTTATAGTATACCAAGCAATGCTTTGCATCTTTGGTGTCAACCTTCTCGTCCATGTTGATGTCGCCCTTTAGACCGATAAAGATGTTGGCGTCGCCCATGTACAGAGGAGAACCATCGCCAATGATGATTTCGTGACCAGTCTGATCACAATAGAATGCGATTTGGTATTGATGTGTTCCAGAAACATAGACCTCGATAGGAGAATCGGCATCCTCGGCAGGTCTGGTCTTGTTCGTAACATCCAGTGCAACGGCATTAAACGCGTAAGCACTATCAGGCCATACGGTTTCAGCCTCAGTATAAGGCATTGCATTGCCATTAGCATCAAGGATACGGTTACCAGAACCATCTACAAAGTAGCCATCAGCAACATAGTACTGGTACAGGTAGAGGTAAGCAACCATGCCATCAAGACCGCCACTCTCCGCGAAGGTACGAGCATCGTGCGACCAATAGTAGATGCGAGTAGGCTCTTTGAACTCAACCTTATAGGTGTTCACAACGGTCAGCTCCAGGTCGGAGACAGTCACGGTGGAATCGTTTACAGTATAGTCCAGAGTTTCGCCGTCCGCATTGGTAGGAACAACGTCAGTCAGGGTCACGGTGTACTTGCCAGCCTCGACGTCCTCGCCAATGGTAACGGAGAGGTGACCGATATTGGTACCAGGCTGCGGTACGAAATTGGTGCCATCGTTGCTGGTCCAAGTCAATACGCCAGTTTCAGGATCAAAGGTAAAGGTGCCATTTGCTTCATACTCAGCTCCAAAGGTGAAATCGTTGATGGTGAAACCATCAGGAACAACAATGGTCATGGTGAAGTTAGAGGTACCGTTATCGAACCAGACATCCAGCGGGATATCAATCGTATCTCCAGCATTCGCCATCACATCGCCAAGATTGTAGACAACGTTGCCAGGATCAACAACTGGTGCGACAAGAATGGTGATCGAACCGTTTACGGTTGTGAACTCGGGAGCAACAGAGTTGGTGTCGCTGACGGTAACATTCACAAACTCAACGGGGTAGATGGTGTTGTCAACTGCATCTTCGGGAACATCAACAAGCAAGGTGAGAATCGTTGCGCCAGACTCGGCATACTGGTTCTCGCCATCGGGAGAAGTCCAGATGAAAATGGATTCATCCTGATTCCAGACAACCTGCTCTGCGCCAGTGTAAGCATTGCCAAACTCATAGCCAGAGATTGCGAAGCCTTCCGGAACCTTAAACTGCATTGTAATGCCTGCGGTGCCTTCATCGTACCATACCAGCACGGGAACCTTAACGGTTGTGCCCGCAAGACCGTTTACATCATCGATCTGATAAACGACATGACCTGGATCTGCAGGAACAGTACCAGAATTCGAGGTGGTTGTCGTTCCAGTTGTAGTAGCTTCAGTGGTGGTAGTTGTGTCAGCAGAAGTAGTAGTGGTATCTACGGAGGTGGTTGTTGTACTAGCAGAAGTAGTAGTGGTATCTACGGAGGTGGTTGTTGTACTAGCAGAAGTAGTAGTGGTATCTACGGAGGTGGTTGTTGTACTAGCAGAAGTAGTAGTGGTATCTACGGAGGTGGTTGTTGTACTAGCAGAAGTAGTAGTGGTATCTACGGAGGTGGTTGTTGTACTAGCAGAAGTAGTA
>CAYXBP010000025.1:2257-22337 GCA_964463355.1 uncultured Ruminococcus sp.
AAGTAGTAGTAGTGGTATCTACGGAGGTGGTTGTTGTACTAGCAGAAGTAGTAGTAGTGGTATCTACGGAGGTGGTTGTTGTACTAGCAGAAGTAGTAGTGGTTTCGGTGGTAGTTGTTGTAGTTTCATTCACAACGATAACCGCACCGTCCTCACGATGGAGAGTCAGGGGATTTCCATTGGTATCGACTACAGTCAACTCGCTGAAGGTAACAGGATATCTGCCATCAGCGTCGGGAGCAACAAAGTTCAGATAAAGAACAACGGCATCATCAGCAGCCATCTGGTTTTCGCCATTGTCATCCGCCCAAACAACGCGCAGTTCGCCATCGTTAATGACGGCAGAAGCAACGTTTGCATAAGCATCGCCCCACGTAACATTTACAAAGGTCAAAGCTTCGTCGTATGCAAAATCCACAACAAAGCCTGCGGAGCCCTCGTCATCCTTGATTGTGACAGGTACGCTGACGGGGGAGCCGCCTGCGACTGTTTCTTCACCGATATACCAACCAACCGTACCCGGAGCCAATGTTGAGGTCGTGGTAGATGCGCTGGTTGTTGTTTCGGTGGTGGTAGTTGTATCAACAGAAGAGGCGGTTGTGTCTGCCGAAGTGGTAGTTGTGTCAGCAGAAGTAGTGGTGGTATCTGCGGATGTGGTAGTTGTATCAGCAGAAGTAGTGGTTGTGTCTGCGGAAGTGGTAGTTGTATCAGCAGAAGTAGTGGTGGTATCTGCGGATGTGGTAGTTGTATCAGCAGAAGAGGTGGTTGTTTCGGTAGTTGTGGTGGTTGTTTCCGCCTCAACGATAACCGCGCCATCCTCCTTGGTGATGGTCAGAGACTGACCGTAGGTATCCACGACATTCAACTCTTTGAATACAACAGGATACTCACCAGCAGCATCCGGTGCCACAAAGTTCAGATACATAACAACGGACTCAGCAGCTGCATTCTGGTTTTCGCCGTCTGCATCTGCCCAAACGACAAGCAGCTCATTATTGTTGATTACTGCCTCAGCTGCGGTCTGATATGCATCGCCCCAGGTAATGCCGTTGAATGTCAACCAACTATCGTAATCGAAGCTTGCAACAAAACCAGCAGAGCCGCCGTCCTTAAGAATGTAAACGGGCACAGAAACCTCTGCGCCAGGAGCTGTTACTTCCTCGGAAATATCCCATTCAGCTTCGCCTGCCGCAGGAATATCTTCCTCAACGATTACTGCACCGTTGGATTTTTCGAGTGTCAACTCGCCACCGTCAGTATTGACTACGGTCAGCTCAGTAAATGTAACAGGGTATTCGCCAGCTGCTTCAGGAGCAGTAAAATTGAGGTACAGGACGGTAGCGTTGTTGGGTGCTACAACATCCGCACCAGCGGGTTCTGCCCAAACAACGCGCAGCTCTCCATCGTTGATGACAGCTTCTGCACCATCGCCGTAGGCATTGCCCCAAGTGATACCATTAAATGTAAGTGCCTCATCGTAATCAAAGTTCACGATGAAACCAGCAGTACCCTCATCACCAACTACGGTAACCGGAACTGCGACATCCGCGCCGCCCTCAACATACTCTTCGCCGATATCCCAGCCAGAAGAGCCAGGGGCAATCGACTCGCGCACGATGACAGCGCCGTCTTGCTCGGTAATTGTCAGTCTTTCCTCGTTGGAATCAACAACATCCGTTGTCACAAACGAAACTGGATACTTACCAGCTGCGTCGGGTGCAGTGAAGTTGAGTGTCACAACGGTAGAGCCATCTGCTGCGGTAACATCATTGCCATTGGCATCTGCCCACACAACATATAACTCATCATTGTTCAACACCATTTCAGCTTCAGAGTACGCATTGCCCTTCTCGAAGCCATTAAAGGTCAGAGCATCATCGTAAGAAAAGCTCACGACAAAGCCCGCAGTGCCCTCATCACCAGTAACGGTAACGGGAACGGAAACCTCATAGCCTGCGTCGACGGTCTTTTCAGCGATTTCCCAGCTTGCGCTACCAGCTGCTGAAGCCATCATCGGGAATGCGGTAATCACGGAAGTTGCAGCGAGACACAAGGAAGACAATGCAGAAATGAATCTCTTCATTTTTTTCCCTTTCTGTCATGAGTGTGCAGGGTTACTGCACACTCACAACTTTCATCTTCGCCTAAAGTGGATCGTTCGCTTGCATTTTTGCCAATGCGGATTACTGTTTGCCCAGCTCCTCATACTTCAGGATGTGTGCCAGGTACTTCTTGATTGCCAGAGCATCCTCTGCATCCAACTCGCCGTCGTATGCACAGTCTGCGTTCAACTGACCCTGCTCAGAAACATCAGCGTTGCCTGCGTTGAACTTGTTCAGACGAACAACATCCGCGATATCAACATCACCATCGCAATCCACATCGCCCCAGAGGATCTCGCCAGCGGGAACGGTGCTGGAGGTGGTGCTAGAAGTTGTAGTGCTGCTAGAAGTTGTAGTGCTGCTGGAAGTTGTAGTCTCATCAGCTGCATCCTCAACGGTAATGGTACCACCGACAACGGTGAACGGATTTTCGCCATCGATGTTGTTTACTACGTTGAACTTTTGGTGTACACCATCGAAGATCAGGTCGAGGTTTTCGAGCAGATCGACCTTGTACTCACCAGGCTCGGTAGGAGCGGTGAAGGTCATGGTAAACAGGGTTGCGCCATCCTTAGCGGTCAGATTCTTATCGGTTGCCCAAACGAATGCAGCAACATTGTTCTTGCCATCGGTAGTAGGAACTTTGGTGTTCATCTGAGGAGATACACGGTAAGCGTTGCCGCGTCCCAGGCTATCCAGAGACAGTGCCTCATCGTACAGGAAGTACAGGGAAGAACCTGCGGTACCAGTATCACCAGTAATGGTAACATTCAGAGTTACCTCTTCGCCAGGAGCAACAGTTGCGCTGTCAACAGCAATCAAAATACCATCGACAGATACAGGAGTAGTTGTGCTGGAAGTAGTGGTGCTGGAGGTGGTGCTAGAGGTAGTAGTGCTGGAAGTTGTTGTGCTGCTGGAAGTTGTAGTCACATCACCTTCACCCTCAACGGTAATGGTACCACCGACAACGGTGAACGGATTTTCGCCATCGATGTTGTTTACTACGTTGAACTTTTGGTGTACACCATCGAAGATCAGGTCGAGGTTTTCGAGCAGATCGACCTTGTACTCACCAGGCTCGGTAGGAGCGGTGAAGGTCATGGTAAACAGGGTTGCGCCATCCTTAGCGGTCAGATTCTTATCGGTTGCCCAAACGAATGCAGCAACATTGTTCTTGCCATCGGTAGTAGGAACTTTGGTGTTCATCTGAGGAGATACACGGTAAGCGTTGCCGCGTCCCAGGCTATCCAGAGACAGTGCCTCATCGTACAGGAAGTACAGGGAAGAACCTGCGGTACCAGTATCACCAGTAATGGTAACATTCAGAGTTACCTCTTCGCCAGGAGCAACAGTTGCGCTGTCAACAGCAATCAAAATACCATCGACAGATACAGGAGTAGTTGTGCTGGAAGTAGTGGTGCTGGAGGTGGTGCTAGAGGTAGTAGTGCTGGAAGTTGTTGTGCTGCTGGAAGTTGTAGTAGTAGCAGCATCGCCAACCTTGATGGTCAGTGCGCGGGACTCCCACTCAACTGCGCCGCTAGTACCAGTGACGCTGGTCTTGCCCTTAACAGGGGTGGGGAGATTCAGAGAAGCGATGTTCACGTACTCATCCTTGAAGATATCCAGAACGTACTCACCCTCTGCCAGATTCTGCGGCAGGATCAGGTTGAACTCAATAAATCCATACTCATATGCCCAAGGATCAGTCTCATCCCAAGTAGTCACGCCAACGGTGCCGTTGGTTGCAAATGCGCCGTAGGAGTCAACATTCTTGTTTGCCATAACAGCATCAGAGTGCTGATAGCTCACGTTGAAAGAGGAGGGCACGAAGACGACGGTGGGGCAGTACAAAGCATAGCCCGCGCCGAGCTCGCCAGTAATCTCACCGCCGTCGAGGCAGCAGGGATAGGAGAAGCCCTCGTAATCTTCACCAGTGTTGTAGGTTTCGATCTGGATGCCGTAATTACCAAAGTGATACTGGCTGTGTTCTACGCCATTGATGGTCTGACCTGCGTACTGACCAATGGTTTCGTCCCCGTTGATTGCCATTTTCAGGGATGCGGTGTTGAAACCAGTGCTTGCAGGCACATACAGAACTACTGGCACAGATACGGTACCCGCCGCGATATCCTCAGCGGATACTTCAACGGTGCTTGTATTGCCAGAGCGGAATTCAAAAATGGTTTTGTCGGCAGCAGATGCACTAAACATCGTGGTGCCAGACAGAGCAGTCGCTGCGATTGCGAAAGACGTGACAGCAGAGACAAACTTTCTCATAACGAATGTTCCTTTCTGTTTCGAATTTGCCGAAACATATATTTTGTTTTTGGGGTTTGGGCCCGGCTTGCCGCCGGCTTCGGTTTTGTTGAATGACTCACAGTGGATACGCGCCTTGTGGCTCGCATTTCACGGGAATTATTCCGAGCATTGCCCGAATCTCCGTGGCTGAATCGTCAGGGTGCTGCGGGCGCGATGTCCTCTGCCTGCTGTTGCAAGCTTTGAAGAATCAGCGTAACATCGCCAACCGTAAGCAGTCCGTCCGGTTCAAGGTCTGCGTTAACGTATGCTGCGGCGCACAAGGGCTGTTCCTCCGTCACCACTTTATATAAGTTGATCGCATCACTCACGGTCGTAGCACCATCGAGGTTCACATCGCCGCGAATTGTCGCGCCAGATGCATCGCTCGGTTTCCACACGATTCCGTCGGTAAAAGCGGTCTCATAATTGAATGTGTTGCCATCCTTGTCCACATAGCCTGCAACAACCAGGGTGTTAATGATCCCCGAGCCTTCGTAGGTTTCATAGCTTGCAGGAGCCAGGCAAAGTTCCGCACGACCGTTCGGTTCAACCGTTTCGGCAAGTGTTCCACTAATGGTGAAGAATGCCCGTTCTTCCTGAAGCCAGTAATCGGCATTGGTCAATGCGGTATTCCAGCAGATTCTCAACTCATTGCCCGTATCTTCATATCGAAACACGGTATTCTCCAAGTCGGGATTCACAGCAGACTCCGCTTTGTCCGCGCCGGTGTCGTACAACAGCTCCACATCGGTGACAGTCAGACTGGTTGGGTCATATGTAATGGCAAAGTCCATGGCATTCAGCCCCGTTTCGGGTAACTCATCCAGATACACAGTTGCTGTAAATACTCCGTCCAAGTTAGCGATCTCCCTGCTTATGGAAACCGCAACGATGTCCGTCGTATCCGCTGCTGCATACTCCGCACAAATCAACCGCAACGGCATCAACGCCAACAAACCAACGCCGACGTACATGACCGCCTTCTGCGCCTTCATTCCTTTCCTCCTTCTTTCATGATGTTATTTATATATTCCGAGCGACTCCGCTGATGAGTCCTCTTCATATATACGATAAGTATGTGGCGGAAGGTTTCCGCCCGCCAGTATCATAACGCAGCGACCTCAAATGAAGCTGAAAGAATGACACAGGCACCCGTGCGTTTTGCCGTCTTCGTTTTCTACCGCCGCCTGCGGTGAAAACTGTTACAGCCAAAAGGGTATACAACCCCCTATTAAACACCTTACTATCATTATAATAATACAGCGCACGATTGTCAAGGGGTTGATAGCTTTTTTGTCAGGTTTAATAAAACCCGCTGTTGAAAATTGTACAATTTGCCAGTAGGCTCTTTGCTTTTCAAGCACCGCCCACGGCATCATTATAATTATAGAGGATACCAGCGGGCACTGTCAAGCACTGCGACACGATGCGACAACACCTGACAGAAAACCCTTGTCAATTTTCGTCCAGACGCAGAAATTCTTCGGGAATATTGGCGGCGATGATTTTGTCAATCACATCCATGCCGAACGTTTTTGCAGTGCCAAGAGGTGCATATGGCACGCCGTGGCTGTCAGCAAGTGCGGCAGTGTACATATAGTAGGGGTACAGCCGCAGATTCTCGCGCTTTGCATTATCATAATGGGTGATGACAGGCAGCACCTCGATGTTCTCAACGATGATCTCGTCTGTATCCAAATCCAAAGTGAGGTCAAACTCTCCCATTTCGCCAACCAAATTGAAGTTATCGGTTTGTGCAGAAACAAAATTACCCAGCGAATAGAAAACAAAGCCTCTGGTGCCATCCTCGCGAGTGATGTATTCCATAGTCTGTGCGGTGTGCGAGTGTGTGCCCAGAATCACATCTGCGCCCCACTGTACCATCTGCTCAGCCAATGTGTACACACGATCTGCAACGATATGCGTATCCTCATTGCCCCAGTGTGCAGCCACAATCACCGCGTCAGCGATTCCCTTTGCCTCGGTGATCTGCCGCTCAATCAGTGCAACATCGTCGGTGAAGCCCACCTTCACGGGAGAATCCGCAGGAATGGTATAGCCGTTGAGATGCTCTGTATATGCCAGATAGGCGATTTTCATGCCGTTTACCTCCTGCACACGGATGTTATTCTGATCCGCCGCATTCCGGTAGGCACCAACCACAAGGATATCGTGCTTGTCCATCATGCCGTCCCAATAATCCAGCGAGGAAAGCAGACCATCCATGCCCTTATCGCGCAGATGATTATTGGCAATGGTAAACACATCAAAGCCAATTTCTACCAGTTCATCACCAAGCTCCGTAGGTGAATTGAAATTGAAGTTCGAGCCGCTGATTTCATAATTACCGCCACAAATCAGTGTTTCCTGATTGATAATCGCCACATCGGCAGCAGCAACAATGGGCGCGATGTTTTCATAAGTTTTGGTAAAATCATAAGTGCCATCGGTTGACCATTTCTGCGCCGAACGGTAAACATGCGTCTGTACCAGATTATCACCCACAGCGAGAAAATGCACGGTAGGATCTTCTGGAATCGGTGCAGTCGTGGTTGTACTTGTGGTGGTAGTTGCTTCTGTAATGGCGGGCAGTGATGTAGTGCTGGAGGATACCTGAGAAGAAACTTCGATGTTCTCCACAGGCATACAGGCAGTATTGCAAATTGCGGCAGCCAGTGTCAGGCTGAGCAACGCAATGAAAGAGCGTTGTTTCATAATTCTCCTTTCTATTCTAAGCGGATAGGGTGATACCGTTTTAGTATACCATATTTCGATGAAAAACGCAATGTTTTTTTTGCTGCTGCGGTATGTTTTTTTCGGTTTGAGTTATACTGTTTGCAACCATTACACACAAAGCAACCAGAAAGGAAGCAGATTATGGATTCATCCGCACATCTTACCGCGCTGGAAAACGACGCACTACGAAGTAATCTACAGGAAAACCTCAAACATATGCGCATTCTCGAACAAGACTCCTCCGATTTGATGGTCAATCCAGTAACGGTAGGAGGCATCTCCTGCGCATTGATCTGCTGCGAAGGTATGCTTTCCACAAGCATTATCACCGAACTGATCCTTCGCCCTCTCACTACGTTCTCTGCACGATTTACAGACGGTGCCACGCTGCTAGATTATTTACAGACTTACCGTCTGCTCTCCACTGACCGTATTCGCGTCACAGATTTTGCCACACTGTTCCGCACAATCAACTCAGGCTTTGCTGTGCTGCTTGCCGAAGGGGCTGATTTCGCCTATGCCTTTGGGGTACAGGGCTACGACCGCCGCAGCGTTTCAGAGCCAAGCAGTGAAATCAATCTGTATGGTGCCAAAGACGCTTTTACCGAAACCGTTCGTTCCAATATGTCCCTGATTCGCAGGCGCATGAAATCACCGCTATTGACACAAAAGCTCATCGTCTGCGGTACAATTTCGCGAACTGATCTCTGCATTTGCTATCTGCGCGACCGTGTTCCCAAAGAACTGGTCAATGAAATTCAAACACGACTAGAACAAATTCCTGTTGAAACAGTACTGACCGCAGGGTATCTGCGCCCTTATCTGGAGCCAAAACGCGCATTGCTTTTTCACAGCACGGGCATCTCTGAACGTCCGGATGTCGTCTGCGCCAAGCTGCTGGAAGGCAGGGTAGCGGTACTCATGGATGGTGTACCCTATGCCATAGTGATCCCACAGCTTTTTTGGGAAGTCTTTCAGACCGTGGATGACTATAACTGCAAACCGATTTATGCAACGCTCATCCGTTGGCTGAAATATCTTGCTTTTACACTGGCAGTACTGCTGCCTGGGATATATCTTGCCATCGTCACATGGCATCCCTATCTGTTGCATTCCACGCTATTGCAGCTATTGGCACGCTCTGAACAAAACGCACCTTTTTCACTGGCAGCCGAACTGGTTGGTGTGCTGTTGGTGTATGAAATCATCCGTGAAGCAGGTCTGCGCTTGCCAAAAGCCGTTAGCGGAGCAGTCAGCATTGTTGGTGGACTGATCATCGGTGATGCAGCAGTCAGTTCAGGGCTGATCAGCACACCGCTGCTCACCATTGCTGCCATCTCAATCACAGCAGGATTCGTCACCCCCGAACTGCATCAGCAAATCACCGTATTACGCCTGTTATTCGTCACCATGGGGGGCCTGCTTGGATTAAACGGCATCGGCATCTTACTTACCACGATGCTGTATCAGCTTTGCGCCACGCAAACCTTCGGGTTTCCCATCACAGCACCCATTGTGCCTTTTTCAAAACATTGGCTGCGCGATGTGCTGTACCGTCAATCCTTTCGTCGCATGGCAAACGGTAATTTTACCGTAGAGGAGGTGCGAGAACATCCTCATGAATGATACCATTCAAAGCAGCAATGCACTACCTGCCATATTGCTTTGCCGCATTGTGTTATTATGTTGCAGTGAGATGCCATTTACCACAGCGTATTGCATTGCCACCATGCTAAGCCTTGCAGTTATTGCTTTACTGGCATTGCCTTTGTGGATCACAGTACCGCATGCGGATGACAAAACACCCCTGTTGTTCCGTTTAGCAGGCATATACACCGCCGCTCTTCTGCTCTCCAGATCATATGTTCTTCTACAAAAGCTGCAATCCGCATATCCCATACCCACTTTACTGCTGATGCTGCTTGCTGCCTGCTACTGTTTTACGCTGCCACGGCACAGCACAGACAGAGTTGCTGAAATCCTATTGTTTTTCTTAAGCTTCGGTGGGATATTCCTTCTGGGACGTGCGTTCTTCACCGGGAAGGCACTATTGCTTTACACGCCAGCTGCCTACAGCCTCACAGAGTGTTTTTGCTCAGCTATGCATGATAATTTGCCATTGGTATTTCTGCCGCTGTGTCTGCCTGCCAACAGCAGTGCAGCTGCACGCCGCAAAAGACTATCTGTATGTTTTTGGTCAATGCTTTCTCTGCCCCTTGTGATACTGGGCGGTGCAGTCCAAAACGGGAGATTGTCCCACTGGAAGGGCAATCCGTTCTTTCTGCTCGTATCGCAATCACAGGCCCTTGCTGCCATACGCATCGATGGTTTCTGGAGCATTATGATCATTGCAGCAGGGATTACTGTATTGACATTTTGTATGCAGCTATGTATTCTACCAAAAACCGCGAATAAAATTTGTCTTGTAGATGCCCTCATTCTAGGTACGCTCATCATCATGGCAAGTATTCTGCTTTTCATGCGAAAGCAATGGGTATGGCTCAATGTAATATTTATGATCCTCTGTATTACAATCTATCCACTGTATTGCATCCTGTGTAAGAAGAAAGGAACAGCTCATGAATCATAAACGCGTTCTCATTTCAGCAGTTTTTGCCCCCATGCTGCTATGCTGTAGCTGCAAGACAACCATCAAAGACCGCATCTACGCCGAAACCTTAGCGTTGCATCTTGACAATACAGTGCAGGGAACGATCTATTACGATGAAAAAACCGCCAAAGCCACCGCGAAAACGGCTGCACTGCTCCCCGATGCACTGCGACAGGCGAGCGGCATGGCGATTTACACCGGGCATCTCACCACATTATTGATGAGCGGCAAACCCTTTGCTGCGCTGCTGCCTCTCACCGAGGCACAATGGATTGCCCCAGATTGTACAGTGATTTGCACACAAAAGAATGCCGCCAATCTCCTGGCAGCAAACGAAAAGAATATCCAACTGCTGTATACGCAAGCAGTCAAAAGTGGCAGCATCCCACTGTATCGCGCTGGAGAAATCCTCGGGATGCTGCAAAATGGCACACAGCTTGCGGCTGTGCCATATTATCATGAAGACAAGTTTACGCTTGCCCTATACGATGCTTCAGACCAACAGTACGCGGTTCTCTCCGACACTGCCTGCCGCGGTGTGGCACTATCTGCCAACACATGGGAAAATTTCCAATTTGTCGCGGGCGATGCAACCTGCACCCTCACCCGAAGCAGCCTCTCCTGTGTTGTATCGGAAACTGAAACCGCTCTTTCCCTGACAGTAGAGTGTCACGCCCATTGCGATATGCCTTCTCAAGCGGCGAAGTCCGTCCTTGAAGCATATCTCACCGCCGCCCTGCAAGAATCACTCAGCCACGGCGCTGACCTATTCTTTCTGCAAGAGCGTGCCCTCCGCGATGGTATCACCTGGGTTGCCGATGTATCTCCTGCCGCATGGCGAGATGCACTCTCACAAGCAAGCTTTACGGTTACCGTTTCGCTCACATAGCTCCGCCAGAAAGGCTTTTTATGAAAAACACCGCGTATCCACAAATCTATTTATGCATGAAAGTTGTGTGCGCAGCCGATACGCTCGCCCATACAGATACGGGTTTCCGCGCCTTCTCGGCTGTTGCGCATCAAATCGGCATCAATACTGACAGTATCTGGCGGCGTAATCACAACAATTGTAGAGCCGCCAAAAGCAAAGTAGCCTTTTTCTTCGCCTCGTTTCACCTGTGCCTGCGGACAATGGGCATGATTGACAATCTTGCCCACCAACATAGCACCCACCTCGATTTGCAGCAAATCGCCAAAATGCTCAGTGCGCAGCATGGTTACAGCGCGGCTGTTTTGGTGATATACCTTGACATAATCAGCCGAAACTGGATTGACCGTATGCAAAACGCCATCAATATTGCGCGTTTTGCCCACTTTACAGTCATCTGGGAAACAATAGCGGTGGTAATCATCGGGCGTTAGCCGAAACACAAGACAATTGCCGCCAATGTACCGCTGCGCCAGACGCTTACAGCCCACCAACGCCGAAAGGCGATATTCTGCCCCCTTGATCGTAAACCGTGTCTGTTCTTCAATGGGAATCACAGTCAGCTTTGCATCACAGGGGCTGATGAGGACGCTGTCGTGAGTGTCGATGGGGCGGTACTGCGGCAAAATCGCACGCGTAAAAAACGCATTGTAACTGCGGTACACCTCTTTTTGGTACTGCCTCATGGGAATCTGCTTTGTTTTGACCGTATAAGGAATGGCAATGGTAGAAAGCGGATGCTCCATAACATCGCCCACCCACTGGGATACCACAGGACAGGTCAAGCCTTTCAGTACAAATCTGCCCGCAGAGGTGCCGTACAACAGACGCAGAAGTTTCCCCTGCCCTGCATTGGCATCGGTCAAGGGCCTGCCATCGCGGTCACAAATACGCACGGCAGATTCAGTCTGCTTTTGTTTTTTCATTACGACAACCTCCCTTTCGAAGCTTTCAGGTAACGCCGTGTGAAACAGGTGCTACAGATGCGTTGGCAAAAGCGCACAGGCAAACCGCACGCGGCGCTGCCTCAAGAACGCTTCGCCTGATAGTATTTGAACAGGATCAGTGCAAGTTCCAAAGCACCCACCAGAATAAACAGCAGCATCTTGCGCATACTGGGCTTTTTCAATGTAAAGCGCGTGATGAACGCCACAGCAACAGCGGCATATACAACTGCTGCCACAATGGGAAATGCAGCTGCAAGATCATGCCGAAAGCCAAACAGCAGCGGGATAATCAATGCGGACGAAGTAACGGGAAGCCCTTCGTACACCTTGCGCCGTTCTGAGGTTTTTTGCTGGCGTTCTTCTTCCGTAACATTAAAGTATGCAAGCCGGATTAGCGCACCCAAACTGTAGCACACATAAATGACAATGTGAATGGGCGTTGTCAAACCGCAGCTAAACGCAATAGTTGGCGGCAACAAACCGAAACACACCATATCCGAAAGCGAATCAATCTGAATGCCGAAGCGTTTTTCGGGATCCGTGCGGTCTTTTTTTGTTTTTGCAACTTTGCCATCAAACATATCGCACAAACCTGCCAGCAGCAGCATCAGCAGTGCCACATGGGTTTTCCCGCCCGCCGCACAGTAGATTCCCACTGCACCACAGGCAAATCCAATATAAGTCAGAATGACGGTATAATTATAAAATCCGATCATCAGCAGTCCCTCGTTTTATGTTGCCCAAGCCATGGATTATCTGCATTATAACAGATGATCCATGATCTTGCAAGGGCTTTCCTTTTTTTTGCAGTATGTTAACGTACCTGCCCGTTGCCGTTGATGAGATACTTGACGGTTGTCAGCGCAGCAAGCCCCATAGGGCCTCTTGTATGCAGCTTCTGGGTAGAGATACCGATCTCCGCACCAAAGCCGAACTCTCCACCATCCGTGAAACGGGTTGAAGCATTGACATACACCGCAGCAGCATCCACCTCATGCTGAAAACGCTCGGCATTCTCAAGGGATTTTGTCACAATGCACTCACTGTGATGTGTTCCGTAGCGTTTGATATGTGCCATTGCCTCGTCGAGAGAATCCACAATTTTTACTGCCAGCTGGTAATCGAGATATTCCGTTGCGTAGTCGGTTTCATCGGCAGGAATCACGCACTCGCCTAGAATTGCAGCGGTATCCTCACAGCCATGCAGCACCACGGAATGCTCATCCAGCCTTGCCTTGAGCATGGGCAGCAGCCTAGATGCCACCGCACGGTGAATCAACACGGATTCTACTGCATTGCACACCGATGGGCGTTGGGTTTTACCGTTATCAATGATATTCACCGCCATTGCAAGGTCAGCGGAATCGTCTATATAAACGTGGCAGTTGCCCGTTCCCGTTTCAATGACAGGCACCGTTGCATTCTCCACCACAGCACGAATCAAACCCGCGCCGCCACGAGGAATCAACACGTCCAGATACCCTGACAGCTTCATCAAGGCGTTTGCAGATTCACGGGTAGGATCTGTGACGAGCTGCACGGCATCCGCAGGTAAGCCCGTCGCTGTCAGGGCTTCGCGCATGACGTTCGTCAGGCATACATTAGAAGAAAATGCTTCCTTGCCACCGCGCAGAATCACGCAATTGCCTGCTTTCAGGCAGAGGGTAGCGGCATCTACAGTCACATTGGGGCGACTTTCGAAAATAATACCGATCACGCCCAACGGCACACGAACTTTTTGAATACGCAAACCATTGGGGCGCACAAAGCCTTCTTCCGTTTTGCCAACCACTTCGTCCAAAGCAATCAGCTTGCGCACGCCGTCAGCAATGCCTGCAATACGTGCAGGAGTCAGCAATAAACGATCCTGCATTGCCTGCGACATATTGTTTTCCCTAGCGGCCTGTAAATCCTTTGCATTCGCTGCAATGATCTCATCGGTTCTTGCAATCAGCGCGTCCGCAATGGCTGCCAACGCGTTATTCTTCTGCTTGGGTGATGCCGCCGCTACAATGGTTTCCACTGCCTTAGCATTCTTGCCAAGCTGCAATACTACGTTATTATGTTCCATACCAATCAAACCCCTTTCTTGGCGACAAACCTTGTGCCAATGCTTTTGTTCTCAAACAGATCATACAGATTTTCGGGGCGGTCACCATTGAGAATGACCATATCAATGCCCGCTTCCGTAGCGATCTTGGCAGCGGCGATCTTCGTTGCCATGCCGCCAGTGCCGTTAGGTGTTCCAGCACCTCCTGCAATGCGCTCGATGCTTTCATCAATCTCGTTCACAACAGGAATCAACTGTGCATCAGCGTCATGGTGTGGATCAGCCGAATACAAGCCATCGATGTCGCTCAGCAACACCAACAGATCCGCATTCACCAGCTTTGCAACAATCGCAGCCAACGAATCATTCTCGCCGATTTTCAGTTCCAATTCGTCAATGGCAACCGTATCGTTTTCATTCACTATGGGAATGACCCCCATCTCTATGAGCTGCGCCATGCAGTTACCTGCATTCACGCCATCGTCGCCCTTCAGAACCGCCTTTGTCAGCAGAATCTGCGCAACAGTAACGCTGTAATTGCCAAACTGACGGTCATAAAGATACATCAGCTCACACTGCCCAACCGCCGCACAAGCCTGCTTGCGAGGGGTATCGGTGGGACGTTCACGAAGACCAAGTTTACTGATGCCTAATGCGACCGAACCAGAGGAAACCAAAATCAACTCCTTACCGGAATTATACAAATCAGCCAGCACACGCACCAGATTATGAAACCGTTGCAGATTCATGCGCCCTGTGGGATATGTAAGCGTTGAAGTACCGACTTTTACCACCACGCGCTTGCTTTCAGAGGGCATTTTATTTACAAACTGTTCCGTAACACTCACGGGTAAAAACTCCTTCATTCACCGGAATTTCCGGCAATTTTATCATTCATGGGATGATTCACCACATTCTGCGGTACCCCTTCAAAATAGCATCGCAGATTCTCTGCGGCAATGGCAAGCAGACGCTCACGCGTTTCCATGGGTGTCCAGGCAATATGCGAAGTGATCATGCAATTTTTTGCAGACCGCAGCGGTGTATCTGCCACCATTGGCTCCTGATTCAGCACATCCACATAGGCAGCCGCCAAGCGATCTTCATTAAGGGCATCCGCAAGATCCTGTTCATTGACCACGCCGCCTCTCGCCGTATTGATGAGTATTGCTTCGGGCTTCATCAAACGCAAATTGCTGCGACTGACCATCTCTTTGGAAGCTGCATTGAGCGGGCAATGGATGGAAAGTACATCGGCGCAAGCAAACGCCTTGGGCACAGAAACCACTGGATAGGAACAGCTTTCTGGAGTAGTACGAGTTGCAACAACAACCTGCATCCCAAAGGCATCCGCGATTTTCGCAACCGCCTTACCAATACTGCCATATCCGATAATTGCCATGGTTTTTCCGGCAAGCTCCATCGTCGGGTAGGGAAAATACGAAAAAGTGCGATGCCCGATCCATTTCCCCAGACGAACATCGGCGTTATACAGGGCAAGCTTCTCATAGTGGTCAAGAATATAGGCAAACACCAGCTGTGCCACTGCATTTGTGGAGTAGCTGCCTGCGTTACATACAGTAATGCCCCTAGCATCTGCCGCGGAGATATCCACATTGTTATAGCCAGTTGCAAGCAGCCCGATGTAGCGCAGATTGGGGCAGGCATCCATAACTTCGGCGGTAATAGGTACCTTGTTGCAAATCACGGCATCGGCATCTCCGATGCATTTTGCGGCATCCTGGGCAGCCGTCATTGTAAAACAATCCGTAGTTACAGCATGATCGTACAGGCAACCTGGGCTGATCTCATATTCATGAGACATTGTGGCAAAATCGAGGATTACCAGGTGCTTTGCTTTCATGCGTCATCCTCCGCATCAGCCTGTTCAGTGGATGCTTTCTCGGCTTTCTCAGCTTTTGCAAGCTTTCTTCCCTGCAAGATGTACAACACACCTGCCACCAGCATCAGCACCAGCTCCAACACGCCAACACTGTAATACCAGACCATGCCTTCACGGACATAAATCAGCAGAGAACCTGCCATGGCAGCCATCACTACAGGCCGATACCAATTTCTCTGGCGTGCAAATTGCAGCCCGAGAAAAATCACAGCAATCACAACGAAGATCAGATGCTGCGTAAACGAAAGTGGGAAAGTATTTGTGTTCATGAGAATCTCCTTATTCTTGTTCTTTGATGATTCGGTACTTCGGGATGACCTGGTGTCCATCCAAAAGATTTTGTACAATGGTTGCCGCCATCAGCAAACCTGCCGCAGAAGGCACCCACGGCACACTACCAACGGTCTTTTGGGCTGGATTCAATTTCTTCGGCAGTTCCGGGGAATACACCACCTGCAAGCGAGAAACGCCCCTTTGCCGCAGACCAATCCGCACGCGCTTTGCCAATGGACAGCCGTAAGTCTTGTCAATATCAGCTACGCGCAGCTGTGTGGCATCCAGTTTATTGCCCGTGCCCATGCACGAAAGGATCGGCACAGCGGCTTTTGCAGCGTTTTCGATCAGCATCAGCTTATCTGCCAAAGAATCAATAGCGTCAGCGATGTAATCGTAATCGGTTAGTTGCAATTCTGTGCCCGTGTAGTGCAGGTTTTGCGGTATGACCATACATTGCGGATTGATGTCCCTGACTCTTTCGGCAACGACCTCTGCCTTCGCTCTGCCCACTGTAGAATGCAGCGCACAAAGCTGCCGATTGCAATTGGTCAGATTGACGGTATCATCATCCAGCACTGTTAAGGCTCCAACACCGCTGCGGGCAAGTGCCTCTGCCACATAGGAGCCGACACCGCCCAACCCGATCACGCAAACATGCGCCTTTGCAAGACGATCAAGGGCATCTTCCCCCAGCACAAGTGCCGTTCGCTGAAAGCATTCCTGCATAGCTGCTCCTCACTCCGCATCGTAGAACATACGGTATTTCTTGATATTATGGGTATACGCACTGTTTGCAAGCCCAATGCAAAGGTACATCGAAAGCATTGCGGTACCGCCTGCGCTGAAAAACGGCAGGGGAATACCGATTACGGGCAGCACCTTCAGCACCATGCCCAGATTAAGCACATAATGGGTAAACAGCATCGCCAGCACGCCAATACAGATGGTTTTGCCCATAGTATCCTTGGCGGCACGGCTATCATGAAACAGGCGAAGGCAAATGACCGCTATGATGAGCAATATCATCAGGGCACCGCAAAAGCCCATTACCTGCGCAATATGCGAGAAAATGAAGTCGTTGTGCATCTCGGGCACGGTCACATAGCCGTCGCCATCCAGTCCCAGCCCAAACAGCCCGCCCGCGCGGATTGCTTTCAAGCCCAGATCCTGCTGGTATTCCAGCCCTAACGGATCAGTGCCTGGATGAAACAGCACTAAAATACGCTCACGGTGCACATCGCTGAAGATATATTCCCACAATACCCAACAAGCAATGGGCAATGCAGCCAATCCCGCGAGCAAATACCAAAAGGAAAGTCCTGCGGCAAACAGCATACAAACGATCATCATGGCAAAGACAATCGCGGTACCATAATCGCCCTGCAAAGCCACCAAACCCGCTGGAACAGCGGCGTGCAGCAATAGCAGCAACAGGTGCAGCGGATGATTGAGTTTCTCGCCAACCTTGGAAATATGCAGCGAAAAGGTCAGCAAAAAGGCAATTTTCAAGATTTCCGATGGTTGAATCTGAACAAAGCCCAGATCAACCCATGCAGTATCGTCAGCACCCTCTCTGCCGTAGCCGAGGCTGGTAAAAGTCAATGCCACCAGACCAAGTGCGACAGGCGCATACAAAAACCAGAATTTCGCGATCTTGCGGTAATCCATCAGCGAAACAATCATGCAGCCAATCACCCCTGCGCCCATGGCAATGAGCTGCACCAACCAGTCATTGGCATCAACCTGATCGGAGATGCCCTTAGCAGAAATATGGTACAGCATCACCACACCCGTAGCGGCGCAAACGGTCACAAGAATCAGCAAAACGTAGTCCAACCGGTGGAAGATGCCCTTGGTATTCTCTTTCACAGCGCCCTCCTTTCGGACTGTAGGATATTCGTAATGGTATTATGCCGCGGGGAATTGGTAGGTTCCGTGGAAGAAAAAGCGGAACCAGTTGGCAAATGCAGTCACCTCGGTATTTTGGCGATACATCACCGTATCATCGTAACGGACAAGCAGCATTGGCTCGCCATTTGCATCAATCAGATACAAGCTGCGTACACCCATCGGGTTGCTGCCCGCGCTCTGTGTAGCGATATTGGCAGCAGCATAGGTATTCTGCTGTGATGCCATATACCAAAGCGTTTTTCTTTCCGCCTCGCCCATGATATTAACAGGTGACGCGGTAGCGTCGACGAGATAGTAATACTGCAACGTGGCAAACCAGTTTGCGGCAGCAGTATCCAGCGGCTGACGATAACGGTACACATTGCCTTTTTTATCGTAAAAATTGACGGTCTGCGTCCTGCCGTCTTCATAATTATCGTAAATCATCACCAGCAAAATATCCTGTGAAGGTTCTGCCACGGTATTTGCATCAAATGCAAAAGGATAATCGGTTTTGGCATTGGGGTCTTCTGTCACATTGGTCGTAATAGATTCTTTATATGCCGCATTGGGGTCAGGATCAGGCATCCCAAACTGCTGTGCAGGTGGTGTTTCGGTTCCATCGCCCTTATAGCACCCGCAGCAGGGCAGCAAGAACGCGGTCATCAGCGCTGCGGCACATCGTTTGCAAAATATCATGTGTGGGGGGGTCTTCATTCGTATATTCTCTCCTTGCTTCAGTTCTCTTTTATTCTCTCACTGTTTCCAATACTTTCGATCAAGGGTACGGTATTGCACTGCTTCGGCAATATGCGTAGCATCAATGACCTCAGCGTGCTTCAGATCAGCAGAAGTACGCGCCACCTTCAGCAGACGGTCATAGGCTCTTGCCGAAAGCCCCAGTTTTTCAAACACCGCCTTCAGCCGTGCCTTTGCGCGGTCTGTCATAGGGCAGAACTGCGCCAGCTTATCGGGAGTGATACGGGCATTGCAGGTGATCTTTGTGCCCTTAAAACGTTCTGTCTGAACGGCTCTTGCCGCCATAACTCGCGCACGGATCTCTGCACTGGATTCTTCCGGTTTATGGTCTGCAAGATCATCAAACGAAACTGGTGCTGCTTCAATATGCAGATCAAAACGGTCAAGCAACGGCCCAGAAACACGGTTGAGATACGCTGCCGCCACCCTTTGATTGCAGGTACAAGGTCTGGTAGGATGCCCCAAGTAGCCGCAGGGACAAGGGTTCATGGCGGCGATCAGCATAATGCTGCAAGGGTATCGCACAGTGCCTGCCGCACGGGATATAGTCACCTCCCTATCCTCCAGCGGCTGCCGTAGGATCTCCAGGGTGCGGCGGTCGAACTCCGCAAGCTCATCCAGAAACAACAAGCCATTATGCGCCAGCGAAATCTCGCCAGGATGCGGAATCGTCCCTCCACCTGCCAGCCCCGCAGAAGAAATGGTATGGTGGGGCGAACGGAAAGGTCTGACTGCCACCAGCGGATTATCTGCATCCAACAAGCCCGCCACAGAATGAATATTGGTGGTTTCAATGGATTCTGCAAAGGTCAACGGCGGCAGAATGCCAGGCATACGCTTAGCAAGCATACTCTTGCCGCTGCCAGGTGGCCCAATGAGCAGCGCATTGTGTCCGCCTGCCGCAGCCAGTTCAAGGGCATATTTTGCTGCCGCCTGACCATGCACATCGGCAAAATCGGGAACAACAGGCTGTTTCGCATCAGAAAGCTCTATATGCTTTGTGGGACACAACGGTGCAGTGCCTTCAAAATGTGCTAGCAGCGCTGCGGCATTGGGCACGCCATAAACGGTCATTCCTTCCACCACAGATGCTTCTCTTGCGTTTTCCATGGGCACATACATGGTTGTGATGCCTCGCTGCTTTGCAACCAGTGTCATAGGCAGCACGCCGTTCACGCGCCGCACATCGCCGTTAAGCGATACTTCACCGATCATGGCAGCGTCTTTGGGAATTTCAACGCGTCCCAGTGCCGAAAGAATCGCCATGAGAATGGGCAGATCGTGCATACTGCCATTTTTTCGGGTATCAGCAGGTGCCAGATTCACCACGCAATTCGAGGTTGGAAACGCAATGCCACATGCATACAATGCAGATTTGATGCGTTCGCGGCTTTCCTGCACGGCAGTATCGGCAAGTCCGACGATCTCAAAGCGCGGCAGCCCACGATTAACGGCAATTTCTACCTCTACAGGAAACGCGTTCAAGCCGAACAAGCCCAAACTGTTGACTGCTGCAAACATCGTGTTTCCTCCTGTTACAATATAATTGGTCGGGTAAAACCTTACAACCAGCAAGGGTT
>CAYXBP010000026.1:0-22008 GCA_964463355.1 uncultured Ruminococcus sp.
CACCGCTTGATGTGTATTCCGTTTCTGTCTCGGACTTCTTGCCGATAAATAAACGGCTTGCAGTTGTTTCTAACTCTTCAAAGGCTTCAACGAAGCGTTCGCATTTCTCCAGCTGTCCGAATGTAAGAGGGAATGTTGTTCGCCCGTATGCATCGGAAAGCTTTTCGCCTTTCTGATGTTCAATCACTCTGCGGAAGCGTTGCATTGTTTCAATATCGTTTGTGAAGTCGTGGAGAATGTGAAAAGCTGTCGCATCGTCAATTTCCGCTCCCTCAATCTGCAAGAACTGCAAAGCATTGTTTACTCTGATAGCATAATCAACAGGCTTTTCGCTTTCGCTGAGAGCAGGAACGATTTTCTTTTTAAGCTCGGCAATATGCTCTGATATTCCATTAGCTGTTTACCCCTTTCAACTGCTGGAGCTTCTCAACAAACGCATCAAAGTTTATCAAGACTTTGTTATTGACCGTGATACAAGGCACTTTTCCTTGTTTACAAAGCTGTCTTAATGCGTATTCGGACATAAGCCCCGTTTTTGCTACTTCCCTTATAGAGAGCATTTTTGGAATATTTGTAGTTTCTGACATTTGAAAATCCATCCTTTCAAAGTTTAATTTGTGTTTTTTTATATCAACCTGTTGACATTCTTATTATATCGTGGTAATATATGCTTGAACATATGAAAATAAAGTATTTTCGGTATTATTTTCAGGAGGTTATATGTTATGGCATATAAAACAGCAATAATCGCATCTCGGTTGAAAGATGCTCGTAAATCAATGGGCTACAGTCTCGAATATGTTGCGGAGGCTTGCGAAATTCAACAGTATCAAACGGTTTCAAAGTGGGAGAGCGGAAATACAACACCATCTCTTGACAAGCTTTTGTTGCTTTGTGAGTTATACGGTTGCGATGTCGGTTATTTTGTTGGAGAATATGACTGTATGACAAGAAAAAATGCAGACATAAAAGCGGAAACGGGACTTTCAGAGGATGTTATAAAACAGTTAAGAACTGATAACGCTTTCTGCAAGTCAAGAATTGAAGCGTTAAACAAATTGATTGAATTTGATAGCGGAACAATCATAGAAGATATTAGCAAGTTTCTTTTTCACGATTTCAACGGAGAAATTCAAGCAGGGAATGTAGAAATAAATGGAGACAACATTGCCGATGTATTCTTACTTGAAATAATCAGCAACTTAAAGGCTTTGCAGCAGAAAACAAACGGAGGTGTAAAGTAATGGCTACAATCACAAAGAGGGGCAACACTTTTCAAGTTGTTGTTTCTATGGGTTATGATAGCGACGGAAAGAAAATCAGGAAAACAACCACTTTCAAGCCTCCTGCAAATACTACTGAGAAGAAAGCAGAGAAGCTCGCAAAAGAATTTGCTTTTGAATTTGAACAGCGTTGCAAGGGTATGACAGAACTAAAAGAAAATATGCGTTTTGCCGACCTTGTGGAATGGTATTTTGATAACTATGCACCAAACGAATTAAAAGAAGTTACAGCTTACACCTACAAAGGACAACTTGAAAATCATATATTGCCTGTGTTCGGCAATACAAAGCTCAAGGATTTTAATTCTGCGAAATTGACGGCATTTTTTAAGAAAGTTGAGCTTTCCCCTGCTTCTTGCCGTAAGTTGTATATAATTCTGTGTAGCGTATTCAAAAGAGCAGTGCAACAGGGCTTTATAAAAGAAACACCCTGTACGAATGTAATTTTGCCAAAAGATAAACGCAAAGCAGAAGAGAAAAAGCCCGTGCTGGAAGAAGCACAGGCTCATAAACTGCTCGAAATGCTTGAGGGCTATTCTCAGTTTAATACAATCATTAAAGTTTTGTTGTTCACTGGTATGCGTTCGGGTGAGTGTTTAGGGCTACAATGGCAAGACGTTGACTTTGATACAATGACAATTCACATTCAACACAACCTTGCAGATGTAGGCGGCAAGCACTGGCTTGATACTCCTAAAACTTCAAGTAGCGTTCGCTTTATCGGTATGAGCGAAGCCCTGAAAAATATATTGCTGGAGCATAAAGAAGAGCAGGACAAAAAGAAAAAAGCTGTAGGACGTGCGTACAAATATCCCGATATGGTCTTTACATCAGAACTCGGAAATTATGTTGATAGAAGCTTTCTTAATACACAATTCAAGCGATTTGTTGCCGATACGGATTTCAGTTACATTTCATTGCACAGCTTACGGCATTGCAACGCAACACTTTTAATCAACAGCGGAATTGATTTGAAAATCGTTTCAGAATTGCTCGGACACTCCGATGTATCAACAACTGCAAATATTTACGCTGATGTGTTGGCAAGCTCTAAAGCTAAAGTTGCCGAATTAGTTTCACTGAAGCTCAAATAATTTGATGTCCGTGATGACTATTTGATGTCCGACAAGATGAAACGATAATATTTTTTTAGATACGATACATTACGAAAAGCCTTATAAATAAGGGCTTTTCAAGACGATTAAAAATGTTTCAAAACGGCACAATTATAACTCAAAGAGATAATCCGATATCGCTTGCGAGATTTTGTGCCCATTACAAACGGCGTATTTACGCGGCGCGGGGCATACAAAAACAGAAAAGAGCCATTTTTCTGTCATTTTTCTGCAACAAATCCCGTTGTTTTAAAGCAACGGGATTTTTTGTATCATATTGTATTGTGCAAGTTTAGTTTCAACAATCTGTTCGATTAAGCAAAACGGTAGACTGAATGATTTACGACTATAAAAAGAAATGTTGCACAAATTGCTTTGCTGATTCTTGTGCAATGCTACAAAAGCGGAATGAAATTTGATTTGAAATGCTAAAACGCGGTGACATGGTGACATCTTGATAAAATTGTGATATAATAAATCAAAAGACCGATTCGATTGTATAACTACTTAAAAAGGGGGGAGTCCAATGTGCTAGAGAACTTATCCCACGGATGTGGAAAGTATGAATACAAAATAATAAATATGCCTGAATGTAAGTGCGGCAAAACTGCTGTATTGCCGCTTGCCGTATGCGTATGTTAGTATATTGTTAGGAGGAACAACCTATGCGTAAACTTTTCTATTCCAGCGTTATGCTCGCCGTGATTTTAAGCTTAACATCATGCTCAGATGCGGATTCATCCAGTCAGCAGATGAGCATCTCTGAAAACTCACAGACTACGCTGATGATTTTACAAGTAGCACAGATGCTTCAACGACTACTTCTTTCAATTTAGCTGGTAATCCGGATGATCCAATGCTGGTGCCTTTCACATCCATTTCTATTGAAGAAGATCAGGTTCGCAGTTTATTTGAACCGTTTGAAAACTTTTCTATTTCAGATGATTTCAACATCAACATCCCAAATGTAAACACTTTAGAAAACTATAAAACTGTAATTAAAGTAACACAGAATGTAGCTGAATACGTACAGGAATTTACGGATATTTTCCAATATTTATTTCCAGGCAAAACAATGAATGAATATGCGCTCTTTTATGATAGCGAAAAAGGTTCTTCTGAAGAAAGATGGGAAATGAACGAAGACGGAGAAGAGGTCATGGTTTCTCCTTATCATCTTGTGAAGGATGACTATGATGCAATCATGTCTGGAAATGAGGGCGAAGTATGGTTCATTTATGATGAAAATCGAATGCTCAGATATGGCTATGGCGATAAGGCAACAGAGGATGTAAAAAATAATCCCGTTAGGCTTGACTTGGGCGTTTGCATGGGGTATGGGTATTGCTTTCTAGAAACAAACGATTATTTTGACCGTAGTACGGGAATAGCAACCTATCCACCAGATAGCACAGAGAAATTTATGCTTTCTGGAGAAGAGGTTGCTATTTGTGATGCTGTTCAATACTATGAAAATTTTGTTAATAACATACCGCAGGTTTATCGCGAATATGAGGAACACGGTGGAATCAAAGAAACACCTTTGGAAACACGCGTTGTGGAAGTGGATGTTTGCCAACTTGCCACTCAACAATTTGGCTATCACTTTATTGTAACTAGGTGCCATAATGGTATTTCGTTTGATTATATGCGTGATGGCACATCCCATACGGACATGGGAGGGGCTCAGTGGGGTACTACTATGGCAGATGCATATATGATTCGCAAAGACAGTATAGCAGGAATCGAATGCTATTATCGCTGCCAGGAAATTGAATATTCTGAAAAATTGGAAAAATATCTCCCTCTGGAAACCGCAGTCGATATTGTTGCAAACAAATTGACAAAGAGTGTCACATTCGAAGTTGAAAAAGTTGAACTATCTTATATTCGGAAACATATCTTGAATGATGAGGGCCATATTGATATTGACGGTGGGTATCCGGAATTGCATTTTCTTTCTTGGCGGTTTACTTTCCGTAATACAAACGACAATAGCTACTATGTATGTTATGTAGACCTGCATGACGCAGATTCGTTCCGATATTATGCTTATTAACGATGTAGAAGTCGCTTAAAACGAATTGCCTGGCATTCACAAGAGATAGACCTCTTTCTGCTCCATTAGCTGCATTGCTTTTGGCAGATTGTTGTCTATCTCTTGTTTTTTATGGTACGACAGAAGGAAACGATTTTGTTGCATGTCATCTCTTTGTTTTACACAGATATTACTGCGTTTGAATCCGTTTGAGCAAACCAGTCTGCTTCATCACAGCAAAGGCAATCACAAACACCACAGCTGCCGCAGTCCCTTGCAGAATATTCCCTGGCAAAGAAGCAGCCGCGCCTGCAAGACCGTACAAGATTGTATCGTAGGTAAAGTATCCGCAGATCATAATGAGTTCCGACACCACTGCGCCAACGCATAATAAAATATTTATTGCTTTGACACTTTTATTTTTGCAAAGATGCAACACACCCAGCATTACAATCACCATCAGCGATTTGATCATTGCTGTTGCAGGAGCATAAATCATATATCCAGACAGCACATCTGCCAAAGCTGCACCCAATGCAGAGGCAATAACCGCATATGCACCACCAATCACCACGGCAGACAGCAGAATGAAGCAATCGCCCATATTAAAGTATCCAAGAGGCAGCGGCACCCGCAAAAACGAAGTTCCGACAAACACGAAAGCCATAAACAAAGCTGCATAGACTGCCTTCATGACAGCGTTTGATTTCATTGCAGATCACCTCAGAAAAAACGAGTCATATTTCAAATTGTATACATGAAAAGCGATGGCAACACTGCACAGAGCTTGTGCGGGGCTGACGAATAGTTCTCCAAACTATTTTCATCATTGTAGCACGATGCAACGCCTTTGTCAAGAGGAAAACACGCTGGTCTTTGCTTCTCTGAGGGCTATGAAAATGGATCATCATAACACCAGAGCTTTGTGCGCAAGCCTTCACCCTTGCCGCTTAATTCGATTCTCCCTACAGTGCCCTGAATGAATCCTGCACACTTTACCGTATCACCAATATCTTCGCCGCAATACCCCATATATTCAAGAAATTCACCGTGCATTTTCTGCATACTGCGCTTGATGCGGATATCCAGTGCTTTTTGCGGATCAGAAAGATATGTTTTATCCAGCAAAATCTGTTTTACCCGTGTGATTTCTCTCTGCGTGGCTTCTGTATTAGTAGCGGTAAAGGTACCGTATTCACCAGAAGCATCTGCCATATCAATGCGGCTGATCATACGGCTTAGATCTGTACATTCGCCTTTGGCGATTACCTGTGCTGCCGCAACAGTATACAAAGGCGGATTTGTTTTTGCTGTAACCCGCACATGATTCGGCACCGTGATATATGGTGAACCGCCATTGAGCAGATAATTATAGTGATTGAGCATCTCCCACATGGAAGCACTTTCTTTCACAAACATATAGCGGCTGGCAGTCACACCCGATTCGTATGTTACATGCGGCAGATCATACATTGTCATCAACGAACTCAATGTTGCTGAGGGGTAAAGTCCAGGCTTTGGTTGATTATGCATCAACGCAGCGGTAAAGCTTCGTGAAACAATTGTCACAAAACGCTTGTTGCTGCGCATTTCGGAAGTATACTGTTCAATAATGCCATCATGCAGCAGAACATTATCCAAATACAATTTTGCTCTGCTTGGATATAGATACAGTGTTCTCTCCGCAATCATGGTGGCGCGCAGTGTGGCATACGGCAGATAGCGATCGCGCACCAGCGAAAAGGAGATGCAATCAGTGAGATCAACAGCAGTTGTACCGTTGCGGGAAATATTCAGCTTGATGTTCATAAGGCAACCTCCCTTATGGCTGCAAAACAGGGTCACCTGCTACACCGATGAACTCCAGTACCACATGACAAAGTGCCGTTCCGTCCTCGTTTTGCAGCTTGTAACCAGTTAGTTTTAAGGAAGAAAACCCTGTACCTCCCAAAGTAAAAGCATAAGTGGTTTGATGATTCAAAGCAGCGCGCAGTACAACCAGCAAAGCATTACGCATTGCCGCTGCCACACGGCATCGAATCTGTAAATGACAAGGTTTTTTGTCAAGCGGCAGTTCATGCCAGCAACCATTCCACATTTGCTGTTGTTCATAGGGGCGTTCTTCCTGTAATGTAAAGCCATCCACCGTTAACGTAATATTGTCCAATGGGATGCGATAGGTGATGCGCTGCACATTAGCCGTTGCTGCCCGATAAGGCATCAGCATCCACCTCCTTTATTTTTTGCATATGCAGAAGTGTCTGTACCGTCATATGTGCCTCCAGACAAAAGCGATCAATCTGCTTGTCGTAGTAGATCGCATCAGTAGTCACCGCAGTAATCTGCCAACCGAGTGCAAAAGCAGCAGGCAATAAATCACTGGACACGCGGTTCTGTAGGCAAATTTCGTTGTTGTCGCTTGTTGGGGATTGCAGAAATCGTACCGAAAAAGTCGCTGTTGTTGGCATAATGATTGCATCATCCATATCAATGGGCGCATGGATTTGCAGCTTTTGAGAAGAAGCCACCGCCATCAAAGTATCGCCATGAACAGTAAGCGGCATATTGGGGTATTCCACATAGCATGGGATTCCGCGCTGGAACAACTGCAATGCAAGCTGTTCCAGCAAAGATTTGAACTGTGCCATGGAACCTCTCCTCTCAGGCGATGCCCGTAAAAAGAAAGCGGGAATCTTTCAGCAAATCCGCAGCAGATGCTTGATACTCATGCACCAAACGCTCCGCAAAACCACAAGGCACAGTTGCATCATGAGATTTTGCCACAGTACCTGCATAAGTATGAGAAAGTGCATTCCTTGCAGCCATCATCTGCGTATAGCGCAAATTAGCCAATGCCGCACAAAAATAGCAAAGTCTTACATCCGAAGCATCCGCACCATTGCGCAACATACGTTTGCATTCTGCAATTGCAGCATCCAGCAGTGGTTGATATTCACCTACCGAGGAAAGCATCGCAAACAAACAAAACAGATTTGCGCATTTTGTGGTATCAATCATGTGTGGTCACGCTCCTTATTTTTTTGCCCCAAGCGAAAAGGATTCACATCTCCTGCATTCGTATGCGCATCATCTCCGCAAAGAAGCTGGGATTTCCCATGGGTGGTTCCTTTTTCCAGGGTGCGTCGCAAAGAAAGCAAAGCATCCGCATCCATATGCAGAGTAGTTTCTGCCAAAGCCTTTGCGCAAGCGGAATCCCCTTCAGCATAGCAAAGACGCACTACCTGACGGCGCAAATCATTGGTCAGAGTATCCAGCGTGGAACTAACGGATTCCAGTGCATTACGCAAAGCAAGATTCTCACAGTTTGCGCCGCCGCCCATACGTTTGGTTACACCAGCATTTTTCTGTGCAGGCACAGCAACAAAGCTCCACTCATAAGCATCGGTAATACCATCTAAGATGCAATAGCAAGTACAATCAGCATAGTGTCTGCCTTTAATATGTCCGCAGTTTTTTTGCAAGCGATTGGTTCCGCATATCGAACAGATTTGTGAAGAAGCCGAACAGGAAATACTGACTTCTTTTTTTATGCCGCCATCAATTTCCCGAATAAGATCAGCATTGTTCTCTGTACGAATCATATAAGCAGTTGCCTTTAGGTATTGATATGGCAAACCATGTGCCGTTTTACGATTTGCATCGGTACAAATCTCTGTATCAAAAATGCGAGCAGTCTGATTGCCACAGCGTGGGTCATGGTCAAAGATTCCTGTTACACCGACAAAACGTTCTTTCAGGGTATGCAGTGCTGCCTCAGAAAAGCAGTCACCATCGCGATCAATGTCATTATCGCAGAGAATCAGATCAAACAGATATACTTCCTCAGCGGTATGTTTACGCCGGGTAAAACGATTCAGTTTTTCCAGCTGGGTATTTATAGTTTCAGACATCCTTTTCTCCTTTCCGTCGAACGGTTTTAGAGGTAGCGGCACGGCGGATGCAGCGGCATCGCCGCCGCATCTCAGACCAATGCTGTGCATTGGTCACATCTGCCACATTGTGGCAGATGCGCCGTGCCGCCCCACAGCTATCTGTAAGAAAAAGCAATCAAGTCCAATCCACAACAGCAACTGCGCCTTGCATCAAGGGAATAAATCCGACACGTACGGAAACCGCAATGCGATCCAACTGGCAGTGAATGAGCTGATCTGTTTCCAACAGTACATCAGAACCGGTCACGCATTCCAATGCATAGTCCTTTGCTAACCCGATCATTACATTATCGCTCAGAGAAGCATCCTTGATCAGCTTTGCACCAAAAGGCAAATATACCGTTCCCTTTTCATCCGCTACACGATCTGCCATCTGCTCCATAGAAAGAATTGTAGCAACCGTCTTAGGAGATGCGACCACAGTACTCATGTCAAAGTCAGTAAACTGCCCGTAAAGATTCGCCAAATCTGCATAAGCAAGACTGCTTCCAACCAGAGAAATGGCAGACACAGAATCTTTCAGTTTTGTCAAAGCAGCGGCAGCAATCGCACCAGCAAGCTTTCTGCCAATGGCACGCAATGCCACAGCAAAGCTATCCAAACGTTGACGGCGTACCACCTCATAGGATGCAGAAATAACTCTGCCATACTTATCCAATGTAATAGGTGTTTCAGCCTCAGTAATCGTTGTTACTTTCAGTTCTGTTCCCTCAGAAGCAGTTACAGTATAGGCACCATCACTCTCATCAATAGAAAAGCCCTTGTAGCAGGTGCTGTTTACCGCAGAGGTTGCAGCTGTCAGTTCTGGCAGAATAGATTCCTCCATACCCTGCTTCACTGCACGACGTACAAACTCAGGGAACAGCACAGCACTTTCAGTAGTTGTAAAGAATTTCTCCACACAGTCACATTCAGGGCCATTGATGTGAATATCAAAACGCTTTAACTGCCGTTCGTAAGCATCCAGCGCAGCAAGAGGCGTGCCTACATATGCTTCAGAAGGATCTGCTGCCTCCAATGCCTGTGCAAAAGTAGTATTTGCAAGATGATACATACCCTTTTCCAACTTTACAGAATCAAACATTTTCATTGTCCTTTCTCATTTCGGTTTCAGTCACTCGGTTGCGCAGCTCGATTTCATACGCTTGCGCATTTTTTAATCTTGCCTCAGCAAGTTCCGTTTCGTCCTGTAGGTTGATATTGTCCCATAGCACCTGTGGCTCGTCCAGATATCCTTCCGCGCGCAATGCCGCACGGGCAACCTTCAACAGCGTGGGCGTTAAAATTCGACGAAAATACTCCAGCTCGGATGTCAAAATATCCGCCTGTTGTGCAGACATTCGTTCTGTGCTTGACCAGTTCAGTCCCAGCAAAAACGGAGGAATTCCCAGCTTAGAAACGATTTGCTCCAACAATTGCCGTACAGGAATCTCTGTATCAGGCATTTGGTTTTCTGCACCAATGGCACGGATTTCCACATCGCCTGCCACAATAAAATCTTGAATTTCACCATGCTGCATCCCACGAATACCATCCTGCCAAGCTGCTGCAATCTCTGCTGCATGTTCATTGGCATACGCTGCCGATGCAGGATCATTCCCCGGACGATATGTTACTGCATAGCGCACATTGCCTGCACGGTCATAATTCTGTCCAATGCACTCGTAAATGCGCAGCAGTACTTTGCTGATGGCAGGCAAACCGTTCAGCACTGAAACGCCGTAGATTCCACCCACCGATGGTTGCATGGAAATAAACAGGATTCGTTCTGGTCTTGCAATGGGAACAGGTTCATGGTCGTTATCACGCTGTACATAATAACGGCAGCCCTTTTGCGCATCTTGTTTGATGACAAGACTGCGTGGATGTGCAGTGTTCAAGCCTGTCAGCTGACCAGTTTCCTCATCAAAGAGCATCTCGCCTACTGCATTACCATACAACAGCAAGCTATCCAGCATTCTGTCAGAAAACTCCTGCAACGAACTGCCATTGCTACCTACCGAAACATATGCACAAAAGCGATTAATAAACTGCTGTGCTTCTGGATCATCCACTTGCACCACAAAGCCACCGCATAGCCGCACAATTTTACGAAATGCCGCATCAATCACAGGCACTGAGCCACGCAGTGCCTCATACAACTGCCAAACCGCAGGGCAAGGCGCATCAGGAACCGTCAACGGCAAAGCAGCTGCACTATGTCCCACAGCAGAAGCCACCCCTCTAACCATTTCTGCGCCTGATGAAGAAGGGTTCTTTTGGGGTAATCTGCGCCGTGTTTTTCGTATTTGAAAATGCATTCTTGCATACCTCCTTTCAGTGATTCGGTTGATTTCGGTGCAATGATGCCGCAAAAAACGCAGGTTTTTCTGTCTGATGCAGCACCGTACTGACAAAATATCGGATGTCATCCATAGCGTGGTCGTTTTCTTTTATAGGCGTGTCCTTCGTGGCGGAAGTATCCCATGTATAAAGAGAAAATTCACGAATGCTATCCGTACACTGCGGTGCAAACAGGATCTGTTCGTTTTGCAGCGCATCTGCTACACGCTGAATCCCCGAAGCCACATCATTGTGAGCAGGCACTACAGTAAATCTGCCATGTTTGCGAATACACGCAATAAAGCTAGCCGCAGAAGGATCTATGATCACTTTGGTTATGGAACGATCTCCCACCAAAGCCTCCAAGGATGCGTAATGCTCCTCATCGGTTCGCGGAATACCCGTTTTACGCGCATCGTAGTAATGCTCAGCAATGCGAAACCACTTTTCTCCGCTTCTGCCCCACAACCCGAACGATGTCGGATTCATAGTACCATAATCTCCCGACACCACAAAATCGCAAAGTTCCGCAGGCGGCGTGACGATATGCTTTGCAGCAGAAAACATCGGGTAAATCAGCCCTTGTGCCGCAGTCCATTTGCCGTTGACGTATCGCTCATAAAACGGGCCTGCGTACATCCTGCGGTAACGCTGGCGTATGGCAGGGGAAAGAGAATAATTGTCCTCCATGGTGAAATGCAAATACAGCAGATTTTTCTCCTTGCGCTTTAAAACCCATTCGCGATAAAACCAGTGGGCAGGAGTGGAAGGATTACACGAAAACCAAATCTTAGAGCCCTGTACTGAACATCGTGCCAGAGCCTGTTCCACAAAAGATCGCGGCATCAGTGCCACCTCGTCCATCAGCACACCCCCCAGTGTAATGCCTTGAATCAAAGCAGCTGATGCTTCATCCTTACCGCCAAACCAGTAATAGCGATTGTTATGTCCCCGAAAGCTGATATCGCAATAGGAACGACTGATGCGTTCCGTAACAGTAAAGCCCATCGTTTCCAGCATAGGGATCAAAGGCGTAATGAGATTGCGATGCAGTGCGGTAACGGTTTTGCCGCAAAAAGCAAAGCTCTGCCTGTGAAAGCTGAAACTGCTCCAGATTACAAAGCCTAAAGCCAGCGCAGTTGTTTTCCCCGAGCGAACCGCGCCGTCACAGAGGATGGCATCATAGCCCTTCGTCGCATCATCCAGCCACCAGCGCAGAACCTTACATTGCTTCGGAGAAAACGGCTGTAACGTCGGCGTTTGGTTCGTTGCCATCGTCGTAAGCCTCCTTTGGTGCCGCAAAGGCTGCCAGCAATGCATTAGCAGAATCTGCCGAATCTGCTGCATTTGCGCATTCCAGTAAGCGTTCCAATGCCTTTTGGCGATCAAACAGCTTGACTTCCACGCCGCCGCCCTTCACACGCTTAATTTCGGAAACATGAAACAGATCCATTTGCGCAACAGTCTGCTCCGAAGGCATTTCATCGGCAAACACCAGTCTTGCGATATCATTTGCCCTGCCAAAGGCAAGGCGTGCCAAACCGTTCATCACCAACGTCTGCACCGAAATCGCAGACGCAGCAGAAAGCCGCTGTAATACGTTGCGACAATGTTTGCTGTGCAGCATTTTGTTTGCGAAATCAAAAGCCTGTTCCTTAGGTATTCCTGCACGAATCGCTGCTTCCTCGCCATTACCAAGCAGCAGATACAAACCGCAGAAACGCTCTGTCAGCAACCGTTGCCTTGCGGAATCCTTCACGGCAAAACCACCTTTCTCTGTTCTTGTTTTTCGTTTTTAGCCGAATGCATTCGTGAATGCGTTGCCAGTCGCATTCACAAAGGGGCTGCTTTAAGGAAAAACCTTGTATGGTTTTATGCAAGTCTTGCAAAATTTCTCCAGAAAATGGGCAAAATAAATAAAAAGCAACGTATAATTCGCTGCAATTTGCCTATTTTGTAGATAAAAGAGCATCTGCAAACCAAGCTTTCCTCATTTTCAGGGCTGAAATAAAACCGAAACTGAAATAATCGTATTTTGGTTCAATTTGCCCTAACACGATTTTTCACAAAAATGCACACTCGCATCCGGTTTTCAAAAACAAGCACAAAACGACATCTTTCGACATACAATAAAAAAGCACCCTGTCTGCAATGCATCATGATTAAAGCATCACAAACAGGGCAAACTATTCACACAAAGAAAGGAGCCTGAAGCACTATGCTGACAGTACACAGAGGAGAAATCTATTACGCTGATCTCAGTCCCGTTGTCGGTTCTGAGCAGGGTGGAGTGCGCCCGGTACTCATCATACAAAACGATGTGGGCAACCGATACAGTCCAACAGTCATTGCAGCGGCCATCACCAGCCAGCGTGAAAAAGCCAAGCTGCCTACACATATCTCGCTCAATGCCGCAGAATGTGGTCTTACCAAGGATAGTGTAATCTTACTGGAGCAGATTCGTACCATTGATAAAAAACGCCTAAAAGAGCGTATGGGTGAAATTCCCACAGCAACCATGCAGCAGGTGGATTATGCATTGGAGATCAGCTTTGGTCTGATTCCCCGTCCGCGCCGCGTGAATACGATCCGATCCATGCAGGAATTGCCGCCGCGACCGGTACAGCGAAGCTGAACATCAAACTGATCAGCAGTGGCGTGCCACTGAACAAGGTGGTATCGAACAAAGCAGCAACTGGCGGCAAACATACCGCAGCAGCGGTTACACCAGCCGAAATGAACACAGCGCCGATCAGTGCGGGATTAGAAAACCACGGAACAGATAACAGTGTGCCATCCTCGGTTTTGCATTCAAATACATGAATCAGCTGGGATGCAATCAAAGTGACCAATGCCGCAGTTCTTGCCATATCCACACTGCCCGAAAGCCGAAGCACTGTGGAAAACGATCCCAGTGTGGATAAGGCAATGAATATCCCACGAAATACAATGCGAGAGAGCAGCCCACCAGCAAAAAAGCTTTCTTCTGCGCGGCGGGGCGGTTTTTGCATGATGCGTTTTCCTGGCGGCTCCAAGCTTAGCGCAATGGCAGGCAAACCGTCTGTCAACAAATTCACCAGCAAGATCTGCGTGGGCAGCAGAACCATCGGCATTCCCATGATGATACCCAGCAGCATTGTCAGCACCTCGCCGATATTACACGCCAACAGGTATTTTACAAATTTGCGGATATTCGCATATACCGCACGGCCCTGTTCCACAGCAGCAGTCAAAGTGTCAAAGCGGTCATCCAGCAGTACGATATCCGCAGCCTGTCTGGTCACATCCGTTCCAGTAATGCCCATTGCCACACCGATATTTGCTTCTTTTACAGCAGGCGCATCGTTCACGCCATCGCCCGTCATGGTAACGATATGCCCTTGTTTCTTCAATGCACGTACAAGACGCAACTTGTGGGCAGGTGTTACACGGGCAAAAACGCCGTATTGCTGTACCGTCCGTGCAAGTGCATCATCCGTAATGCAATCCAATTCTGCCCCAGTAATGACCTTCTCCCCCTTCGGGATACCTGCCTGCACCGCTACCGCAGCAGCAGTTTTGGCATGGTCGCCTGTCAGCATCTTTACTTGAATCCCTGCTCTGACGCATTTTGCAATAGCAGCCTTTGCCTGTTCTCTGGGTGGATCCATCATTGCCATCAAACCAAGAAAAACCATGCCACCGATATCATTTTGTACGTGTTCGCATTCTTTTTGCGCAAAGCCCAGCACGCGCAGTGCCTGTGCAGCGTATATTTCCGTTTGCCGAAGAATCTCTGCACGCTTTTGGGGGGTCATAGGCACAGCCTTACCATGTTCCAGATAGAACCCGCAATCGTTGAGAATCACATCTGGTGCACCCTTGCGGCAAGCAAGAAGCTGTACCGAATCACTATAGCGGCAGAACACCGTCATGGCTCTGGTTTCGCTCTCAAAAGGAATCTCATCCACAGCTTTCCAACGGGAAAGACCATCTGCTGTGATGCCGCATTTTGCCGCAGCTACCAGCAGTGCAAGCTCCGTAGGATCTCCATCCACTTGCCATTCTCCTGGTGCTGTCAGCACACCTCTTTGGCGGTTATGTGTGATTGTATCGCTGCGTATCACCCCATGATTGCAGAGTACGGCACAGCGCAGAAGCGGTTCTAAATCGGGCTTGCTGCGTGGATTACATATCACACCGTCACAGGTAAGCGCACCGCTTTTCTGCCATCCAATGCCGCTTAAAGCAAATGCTTCCAAAGGGGTTGCAAGCTGAGAAACCGTCATTTTGTTTTCTGTAATCGTACCTGTCTTATCCGAACAAATCACAGTTGCACAGCCCAGCGTTTCCACCGCGTGCAAACGGTTGACCAGTGCCTTTCGTTTGAGCATACGGCGCACAGCAAGTGCAAGCGCAATGGTTACAGTAGCAGGCAAACCTTCTGGAATAGCAGCAATGGCGATGGTAATACCCGTCAGAAACATCTCACCGACTGGTTCACCACGCAGCACCCCAGCTCCAAACACAAGGATACATACCACACCGCAGAGCATCGCCACTGTTTTGCCAAGCTCTGCCAAACGCTTTTGCAAAGGTGTTTCACCCTGTGTAATCTCCGAAAGCATTTCAGAGATTTGCCCCATCTGTGTGGCTTTACCCGTTGCAATAATTTTTGCTTCGGCAGTGCCACTGGTCAAAGCAGTACCCGCGTAGAGGATATCTGCCCTGCCTGTTTTGTTGTGGATCGTGCCGTCCGCAGCAGTATGAGGGTGTTTTTCCACCGCGCAGGATTCTCCGGTGAGAATGGATTCTTCAGCTGTAATGTGGTGCCCTGTGCAGATCACAGCATCAGCAGGAACCCTATCACCCGCCTCCAGCACAATGATGTCTTCGCATACCAGTTTTGCCGCATCTACAGTAACGCATCTACCATCACGATAAACATGTGCTGTGGGTGCAGTCATATTGCGCAAAGCAAGCAGTGTTTGCTCTGTGCGGTATTCCTGTACGAAGCCAAGCAGCGCATTCAGTATCACGATCACACCAATGGTAGCCGCATCAGTGTATTCTCCCATCAGTGCCGAAACGCCAGCAGCAGCCAGTAAAATCAGCACCATGACATCGGTAAACTGTGAAAGCAAAATACGCACAGGATGTGAGCGTGGTGGCGGTGCAGTCAGGTTTTCTCCTTGTAGTTTTAGCTGCCTTGCAGCCTCTTCGGAGGAAAGTCCATGCATAAACAACAGCTCCTTTCATCAAAAGCCTTTCGCACAAGCTTATGCAGAAGCTGTCCATGATTATGTATGCGCACCAAAGGATTCTGCCCCTTGCCAAAACAAGAGGGAAAATGGTTTCTCGATTTGTGAAATTTGCAGAAAACGCAAAAAATGCCGCAAAAGCCTTGCAACTTGCGCAGAAGTGATGTATAATGAAAAAGACAACAAAAAATGCCAAAAATCGGCAAAAAAGAGAGAGCAAACCATCATAAGAACAAAAGGAAACCCAATTGAATAGGAGTATGATCGTACAACATGGTCTTTTCAAGCCTGTTTTTTCTGTACCTATTTTTGCCCGTATGCCTTTTGTGCTGCGGGCTTTTTTTGGTTATAACAAAAAATCCACGTCGCAGAATCGAAGCGCAGAATACGGTGCTGATTCTATTTTCCCTGGTTTTTTACGCATGGGGTGAGCCAAGCTATATCATCCTGCTGCTTGCCAGCGTGCTGATCAATTATCTGCTGGGGCTGTGCATGGGGCAGTGCAAAGCAAAAGCCAATGAAAAATCGGCAAAAGCAGTAATGATTCTCATTCTTGTTTTCAACATAGGCTTGCTGGGCGTGTTCAAATACAGCGGCTTTGTGGTTGAAAACCTCAATCTGCTGCCAATGGTAGCACTTCCCATTCCGAAATTGCGACTGCCCATCGGCATCAGTTTTTACACCTTCCAGATTCTCTCCTACCAGATCGATCTGTACTGGGATAAGGTCGCGTTGCAACGGAATCCGCTGCATTTTCTGCTGTATATCTGTATGTTTCCGCAGCTGGTGGCAGGCCCGATTGTGCGCTACAGCACCATCGCCGCAGAGATCATTGATCGCCGCGTCACGGTTACAGAGTTCAGCGCAGGGATAAGCCGATTCATCATCGGGCTTTCCAAAAAAGTGATTCTCGCAAACCACCTGTCCGTCATCGTGGAGGACTTTTTCGGCGGTGCGCTGTCGCAGCTTACAGTGCTTGGCACATGGTATGCCGTGGCAGTGTATGCCATGCAGGTTTATTTTGATTTTTCAGGCTATTCTGATATGGCAATCGGGATGGGGCTGATGTTCGGCTTTCATTTTGATGAAAACTTCCGTCATCCGTTTCTCTGCAAAGATATCTCCGAGTTCTGGCAGCGGTGGCATATCTCGCTTGGCACGTTTTTCCGTGATTATCTGCTGTATGTTCCAATCTTCGGCAAACGGCGGAAATATGGCGGATTGTTTCTCGTGTGGTTCTGTACAGGTCTGTGGCACGGCGCAAGCTGGAATTTCATTTTCTGGGGATTGTATTTCGGGCTGTTTATTCTGATAGAGCAAGCCATTGGCAAAAAGCGCATGAAAAAAATCCCGCTTGTGATACGGCATATCTACAGCAAGCTCGTCATTCTTGTGGGCTTTGGCATCTTCTATTTTGAAAGCCTGCCTGCACTCGGTACATTTTTCAAAGCCTTGGTGATTCCCACAAACGGCTTTGCTGATCAGTATCTGCGGCTTTCTGTGCAGAATCATCTTTGGCTTCTGCTTGCCGCCGTGATCTGCTGCTTCCCTTTTACGGAATGGATGAAAAAACTGGCAAACAAAAATATCGGTGCAGCGTATTTGTTTGGTACGCTGACTCCTGTTTGTAATCTTGCCCTGTTGATCCTCAGCAGTGTCCTGTTGGTAGATGCAACCAATAACCCGTTCTTGTATTTCCGCTTCTGAACATTTATGGGATGGCAATCCATTGCATCGTAAGAAATTTTGGCAGTACCGCACACCAGTGATGTTGCCCAAGAAAGGAGAATCCTCATGTTGACTTCCAGTATGCTTGGAAATGACAACAACGAGATTGACGTTGACCTGCCCGATGAACAAGTTCTTGCGGAAGAAGCCGCGCGAAAAGCATACTTTGCCACCGCAGCAAAACGAAAATCGCGTCGTGAACAAGCAACAGCGGCGCATCCCGTGAAGAAAAAGTCCGTGCAGCAGGCAAAGGCAGAGCGCATTGCACGTTACACAGCCCTTCTGGATTTCATACAAAGCATGGTGGAAACCGATGCAACTGTCGCAACACCCGATGCCGAAGCCACAGCCCCCAGTGTACCGCAGCCCGAACCCTGTGAGCATCCAGAAGAAATGCAGCAGCAGCCCATCCACGAAGCAACTCCCATCAGTGCAGAGCAGAAGCCCGCTGGACATAACGCCGCAGAGCAGGAATCTACTGCAAGTTCCCCTGCACGCAAGCAAAAACATCAAGCGGAAAAGCAACAGCGAAAAGAAGCCTCCGCAACGGCGTATGCGCAGCAAAAGCCCATCATCGAAAAGCGCATGGCAGTGTTCAATATCGCCGTATGCTGCACAGTAGGGCTGGTAATCTCTGCTGGAATGCTGCTTCTTGAACGTCCAACCATCTCCGAAACGGAAAACCGTACCCTTGCCACCATGCCAAAGTTTTCATGGACAAGCTATCTGAATGGCAGCTATACCGCGGGGGTTTCGGAATACTATAATGATACCGTCCCTTTGCGTGAACAGTGCAAGCTTGCAACGGCAACATTTCGTAAGTATATGGCATGGAAAAGCAATGGCGCAGTCATTCACGGCGGCAGACCAGAAAACGATGATGAAGATATCCCGGAACAAACCACAACAACTACAGCTACCACCATGGCAACCACATTTGACCCCGATATTCAAATCACAACCACCTCTGCAACAACAACTACTACAGCCGCTACTGAACAACAAGAAGAGCATCAAGGGGAGCTGAGCAACAATATCCTGATTTACGAAAACCGCGGCATAATGCTTTATGGCGGCAGTTATAAAAACGGCGAACGCTATGCGAATTTTGTGAATGCCTACAAGGAAAAACTCGGTGACAGCGTGCAGATTTATTCCATGGTTGTGCCCACACCCTGTTCGTTTTATACACCTGAGGACTTTCAGTATATGCTCGGCAGCGAAGAAAAGAATATCCAGCATATCAACGAGCATCTGGCGGGAGTCACACCAGTGGATGTTTACAGCGCATTGGATGCCCACAAAGACGAAACAATCTATATGCGTACCGATCATCACTGGTCAGCATTGGGCGCGTTTTATGCCGCAGAGCGTTTTGCAGCCACCGCAAGAGTTCCCTTTGCGCGAATCAGCAGCTATGAAAAAATCACCAAAGAGGGGTATGTCGGCACGCTGTATGGTTATTCAGGGGATGTGGCACTGAAAAACAATCCCGAAGCGTTTTTTTACTATAAACCGCAAGCCGCCTATACCACCACCTATTGGAATCCCGACCTGACATCCAAACGCAGCGGTGCGTTGCTGTTGAATCTGGACAATCTCAAGCCCGTCAGCTGGTATATGGTATATCTGGGCGGCGATGCAAGAATCACCCATGTGGAAACCGAAGTGAACAATGACCGTACCCTGGTCATCATCAAAGATAGCTACGGCAACGCGCTGGTGCCATGGCTCACCTCGTCTTTCTCGGATATTTATGTGGTGGATCTGCGCTATTTTGAGCAAAATATCATCACCTATATCCAAAATGTGGGTGCCACAGATGTGCTGTTTGCCATGAACACATTCAGTGCAACTGGAGGCAATGCCAAACGAATCAACACACTGATGAATCAGTGAGGAAAGGAGAACAACATGAACAAAGCTGAGGTAATGGAGAAGCTGCTGCCGATTTTCTGCGAGGTGTTTGATGACGATGCCATCATGCTCAGCGCGGATACCACCGCCGCCGATATTGAAGGCTGGGACAGCGTCGAACATTTTAATCTGATCGCTGCCGTGGAGGATGCTTTTGGTATGCGCTTTCAGATGAAAGAGGTTTCAACCATGAAGAATGTCGGTGAAATGGCGGAAATCATCGCACAGCGCGCAAAATAATAAGGCAAGCGCAAAGCAAAACAGCATTTTGAGGGGAAAGCGAACGAAAAAACGCTTTCCCCTCGTTTGCAAAAAAGACTTGCAATTCACTGCGAAATGTTGTATAATGAAACCGTATGCATGCGATCATGCAAGAAAGGAAGATGAATCAATGGACGAACTGATTCTCCGGCAGCTGCAAACCACCGCCTGCCGCGTTCGTATGGGCATCATCGAGGGTGTCTATCATGCAAAATCGGGTCACCCGGGTGGCTCTCTCTCCATCGCTGACACACTCACCTATCTCTATTCTATCATGTGTGTAGATCCCAAAAATCCCGATATGCCTAATCGCGACCGTCTGGTGCTTTCAAAAGGGCACACTGCTCCCGCCCTCTACGCAATCCTTGCGGAGCGCGGTTTCTTCCCGAAAGAGGAATTGAAAACCCTGCGTCACATTGGTGCGCTGCTGCAAGGACACCCCTGTATTCATATTCCAGGCGTGGATATGAGTTCTGGTTCACTGGGGCAGGGCATCTCCGCAGCCTGCGGCATGGCACTTTCCGGCAAGCACCGCAGCGAAAACTTCCATGTCTATACAATCCTTGGCGATGGCGAGATCGAGGAGGGTCAGGTCTGGGAGGCAGCCATGTTTGCCGCCCACTATGGCTTGGATAACCTTACCGCAATCGTGGATAACAACGGCTTGCAGATTGATGGCAAGATTACCGAGGTCTGCTCGCCCGAACCTATTGCAGATAAGTTCACTGCCTTTGGCTGGCGTGTGATCACCATGAACGCGCATGATTTTAACGATATCGAGCGTGCCTTCCATGAGGCAGAAAGCGTAACGGGGCAACCAGTCGCGATTATTCAGCGCAGTACAAAGGGCAAGGGTGTTTCTTTTATGGAGAATCAGGTCGGCTGGCATGGTACAGCACCCAATCAGGCGCAGTACGAGCAGGCAATGGCTGAGCTGACCGCCGAACTGAACAGATTGGAGGCACAGGCATGAGCGATATCGTGAAAAAAGCAACCCGTGAAAGCTACGGCGAGGCGCTGGTTGCGCTCGGTGAAAAATATGAAAACTTGGTTGTGATGGATGCCGACCTTGCTGCCGCAACCAAAACTGGTATGTTCCGCAAGGCTTTTCCTGACCGCTTTTACGATTGCGGTATCGCAGAAGCAAACATGATGGGTGTGGCGGCAGGTCTTGCAACCACTGGCATGATCCCCTTTGCGTCCTCCTTTGCCATGTTTGCCGCTGGCCGCGCATTTGAGATCGTTCGCAACAGCATTGGTTATCCGCATCTCAATGTGAAGATCGGCGCAACCCATGCAGGTATCTCTGTGGGTGAGGACGGTGCGACCCATCAATGCTGCGAGGATATTGCCCTGATGCGCACGATTCCTGGTATGGTGATTCTGAATCCCGCCGATGATATTGAAGCAAAGGCTGCCGTGGAGGCTGCCATTCTGCATAACGGCCCAGTGTACTGCCGCTTTGGCAGATTAGCTGTACCCGTGATCAACAACTGCCCCGAATACCATTTTGAAATCGGTAAGGGTATTACCCTGCGCGATGGCAAAGATATCACGCTGGTGGCAACGGGTCTGATGGTCAGCGAGGCGTTGCAGGCAGCCGATACGCTTGCTGCAAAAGGCATCTCCGCACGTGTCATCAATATTCACACGATTAAGCCGCTGGATACCGAACTGATTGCCACTGCGGCAAAGGAAACGGGCTGTATCGTAACCTGTGAAGAGCATAGTATCATCGGCGGTCTTGGCTCAGCAGTGGCAGAATGTACCGCTGAGCATTGCCCCGTGCCTGTCTATCGCGTGGGCGTAAAAGATACTTTCGGTCATTCTGGCCCCGCTGTTGAACTGCTGAAAGAGTTTGGTCTGTGTGCCGAAAATATCGCAGCAGTTGCTGCCGTTGCCTTTTCTCGAAAGTAAGTGAAATGCACAAATTCGAAAAAGCCTTCCCACAAATCGGGGACGTAAGGTAGTAAAACTGAATTTTGTAAAACAGGCATGATTTCGGTCATGCCTGTTTTGTGCCGTTTTTCTGGCTGCTGGAAGATACATTGACACTGCGAGCCCGTAGTGACCATGTGCCGTATGCGTGCGGTAAAGGGAGTGGACAAACCAGGGATTTTGTGGTATAATATAGAAAAAGCCTAAAGGAGC
>CAYXBP010000027.1:0-19939 GCA_964463355.1 uncultured Ruminococcus sp.
CAACTCTTTGAAGATATTCAAAATGGTTTGGTGGAGACGGTCATTGTAAAGGATTTATCACGATTCGGAAGAAATCATCTGATGGTCGGATATTACAGTGAGATCCTTTTTCGTGAGCAGGACGTTCGGTTCATTTCTGTATTGGATGGCGTCGATTCCAACGAAGGCGAAAACGATCTGACGGCATTTAAAAACATCTTGAACGAATGGTATGCTAAGGATATTTCCAAAAAGCAGCGAGCTTCCGTGCAGGCTCGCGGCAATTCTGGCAAGCGACTCTGTGCGAATCCTCCCATTGGATATATGAAAGGATCAGATGGCCAATGGTACATTGATGAGCCGAGAGCTGCAATTGTCCGTAGAATTTTTCAAATGTACCTTGATGGCACTTGCATCGCTAAAATAGCTCGTATTCTCACAGACGAAAGAATACCGAGTCCTGGTCAAAGTGATAACTGGTATTCAAATACCATCCGATTCATACTAAGTAACCAAGCGTACTGTGGAGATACCGTCAACTTCAAGACACAAAAGGTTTCTTTCAAATCTTCAAAGCAAGTTGCCAGAGATCCAGCCGATCATTTGATCTTTCGTGACACGCACGAAGCAATCATTGATCGAAAAACTTGGGACAAAACGCAAAGGCGTTTGCAGATTAAGAAAAGAGCTGTGCCCCATGTTCTGGACAAGAACGATATCTATACAGGCTTTTTAGTGTGTGCCGATTGCGGTTCCAGGTTGTATTCTAGGCTTGCACGCCAAAGAGACACCTTTTATCTATGTTCTAGCTACGCAAAAAGCAAGAGCAGCATTCGCCCTTGCACTGCGCACTATACTCCCGATCATGTGATCGAAAAAAGAGTTCTGAATCAGATCAGAAGTCTTTTGGATGAATACAAAAAAGACAAGTCTGGGTTTACCATCAGACTTAGCGGATTTCAATTCAACTCGCTCGAAAGCGAGATTCAAAGTAAAACCAAATTGGTTGGCGATTTGGAGAATCAGATCAAGCGAATCGAACTGATCCTGAAACAGGTTTACGAAGATAAACTGACTGGCGTATTGGATGAGGAGTCCTTTCAGATCTTGTATCGCCAGTACATCGAAGAACGAGCTTCGTTGGTTGCTGTGATGCAGCAGCTTCAAAAGGAACTTATTGTTTTGCGTTCAACAGTAATCCAAAATGAACAGTTCATTCAGATCCTTGAGAAATATGCTGATCAGAACTTGAGACATGTGACACTGGAGATTCTGTACGACTTCATTGAGAAGATTGTAGTACACGAATCACCGCCACATTCCCCATCGTCACATAAACAATTGGATATTTTCTTCCACGCTGTTGGTTGTATAGACAACTTCACCAAATAATACTATATTGGTATAATAAAGACAACGCACGAAAGGAGCATCCCCTATGATTAAGCATATAATTCTATGGAAGCTGAATGAATCGCTGACGGATACCGAAAAAGAAGCCGTCAAGCATCGCATAAAAACTGAACTGGAAGCACTCAAAGGAGTAATCAACGGCCTGGTAGATATCAAGGTGCAGATTCACAGGCTTCCGACCTCTACGGCTGACCTGATGCTGGACGCTACTTTTACTGACAAAGAGGCACTGGCAGCATATGCCGTACACCCTGCTCATGTTGCCGTTGCAAACGATGCAGTGCGTCCCTTTACCGCACAGCGTTGCTGTTTGGATTACGAGGTGGAATAAACCATGCCCGATTGTGAACGCTGCGCCTATTACACCTACGATGATGACTGGGAATGTTACTGCTGTGACATGAATCTGGATGAGGACGAGTACGCCCGTATGATGCAGGGATATTCCAATGAATGCCCGTATTTTCGCGATGGCGATGAATACCGCATAGCACGAAAACAATAGAATCAAAATGCCTGCTGTGAAGCATAATTGCTCCGCAGCAGGCACTTTTTATGTAGATGCAGCAGTGGATGTCGTTGTGGTTGAATCGCTGCCTGTGGTATCGCTTGCAGCAGTGGTACTCCCCTGCCCGCTCGACACTTTATAATCGCTGAACACAACCGAGAGAGGCTGATTTGGCATGGAAAAACCTGCCAGTGTACCATCTGCAAGAAACGTAACAGTATACCCACCTGCTTCTGTTTCACCGCTGACTGTCCATGTATTGTCCTCGTTGGCGGCAGCAGGCAATGTTTCCTCGTCAATCAACTCCTCCAGCACATCGGTAATGAGCAACAGCATCGCTTTGGCAGGCATTGCCGATTTTGGTACAGTAAAAGACAAGCCCTTATAGTTGGCACCGACTGCTTCATCCTCAATTGTCAGTACCACACCCGCCAACGATGGCGGTGTTTCAAAGGCAGCATCCCAGTGATCTTCCTCGTATCGTGTCAGCAGCAATTCTGCGCTGCTATCCTCGCCATAGGTCATCTCGGCACGGACAGAAAAGCACGCATCCAATTTCGGTGAAAGCGCAGCTGTGCTGCCATTCCCACCATCACAGCTGCACAGCAGCAGGCTGATGGGCACAGCACTACACAAAAGAGCATTCCTCATACATTCAAACGGTTTCATCAAAAGCAACCTCCAGTAATAGATTTGCATTGAACGACCGTGATATTGTATGAGGAACGCCCTCTCTTGCATTTTAGACGAGAATCATGCAGGATCTTCCAATTCCTGCTCCAGCTGTCGGAAAATAACTGGATACTGTTGTACAATATCCTGCGGCAGCATAGCACGCTTGGAAAGAGTTTTCGCCGCCACATCGCCTGCCAGCCCGTGTAGAAATACAGCTGCACAGGCTGCCTGCTCCGGCGAAACGCCCTGCGCGACAAAGCTGCCAATCGTGCCTGCAAGAACATCTCCGCTGCCGCCCTTGCTCATACCCGAATTGCCCGTTGTATTGATAAAGGCGTGATCCTTTGTGGCAACCACCGTACCAGGGCCTTTATGCACCACAGTGATATCAAAACGCTGTGCAAGGGACTTGGCAGAATCCAATCGCTGAATCCGAACCTGCTCTGGCGGCACATCCAGCAGACGGGTCAGTTCACCAGTATGTGGTGTGAGGATCACAGGTGCTTTGGCTTCCTGTAATATATCTATGCAGCCACTGATGGCATTTAGACCATCTGCATCCAAAATCATAGGGCATTCCAGCTGTGTAATCAGACCATGCACCAAAGCCTGCACCGTTGGAGTGCGACCAAGGCCACAGCCGATCACTACAGCAGAGCAGTTTTTTGCATAATCCAAGAGCTTTGGCAAGGCATCTTCCGTGAGAAAACCATCGGCATCGGGCATCAGTGGCAGGACCATTGCTTCTGGTGCATTGGCAACCAGCAGCCGGCACGCATCTGGCACAGATGCAAGGCAGAGCGTTCCAACGCCACAGCGCAGGGCGGCAGTCGCACTGAGGATTGCCGCACCAGGCATCATGGCAGAGCCAGCAATACAAAGCAACCGGCCATAATCACCCTTATGGGAATCATTTGGGCGCGCGGGCAGATACTTACAGATATCCCTCTGTGCCAACATGAACATATCATACTCCACGATGTCATAAACCTGCTCTGGGATACCGATATCCACCAGAATGATATCGCCGCAGTATTCCAGCAGTGGATGCTGTGTCATTCCATATTTTCCAGCACCGAACGTCACGGTAAAATCGCAGTGCAGCGTGCCATCGGTAGCTTCACCAGTCAAACCATTGCCTCCGCTGGGGATATCCGCTGCAACACAAAGCTTTTCTTCCGCAAGGCGAAAAATCTCTCGGATCTGTGGCGTCAACGTGCCATGAAATCCGATACCGAACACGCCGTCCACAACCATAGCAGCCTCTTTCACTGCCTCCACCGTTGCTTTGAAATCGGTAATAATACGAACATTTTGCATTGCCTTATATTTCATATAGGCAATCCTTGTTTTCACTACGCCATTGACCATACAAACCGTTACATGAAATTGCTGTGACAGCATCTGTGCGGCGATAAAGCAATCACCTGCGTTATTTCCACTGCCGCACAAAAATAGAATCTCCGTCAGTTGATGATTCATTGCAAAATCTCGCAGGAAGCTGTACAGACCCTCCCCTGCTTTTTGCATCATTTTCTCATAGCTACAGCCGATCCGATTTGCTTCGGTTTCAATCTGTGTCATCTGTTCAGGCGTTACCAATCTCATAAATACGGCTCCTTTCGATCATTTGCGATGTTATTATACTTCGTATTCAGCAGGATTCATTTTGTAGTAAAAGCGCAAAGTACGTGGAAGATGATCGGAACAAAACTGCAAGCAGCGCGGAGTTGGTGTAAAGATAATACGCACTTCGTGGTACTCAGGGTGCGTCACATCCATATAATAAGCATCCTCGTCCTCGGCATGGCAAGCTAACACAAGTGTCACACTTTCAGCACAGGGGGAAGCCTCGCTGAGTTTACCAAAGGCAGTCACCTGCCGCATAGAAACTTCGATCATAGGCTTGCGCTTGCCCTCTGCGATGATCTTGGTTACGGTAAAGTCATCGTCACTGAAGATATACTCGTATTCGATGCGCTGCTGCATGGAAAGATACCATGTACCAAACCCAAGGAGTATACTGACCAGCAGCAACGGATACAGGCTAAAAAGCAGGGCGAACAATGTAATCAGCACAACCAGAACAGTACCCAGTATGACAATCAGTACGCCCTTGTTATGCAAACCTTCGCCTTGTTGTTTTTTGACCAGTGCTTCACAATAATTTGGATTAAACATAAACGGCCTTCTTTTCTTAAAATTTAATGCATAAACAGTGCTGCATCGATATGGTTATGTAGTGGCATTGCAGTGCGAACACACTGAATCATCATAAAGAGCAGGAAAAACGCATATTACCCACCTGTATATAATACCATAAATCGGCGGCTGTGTCAATAAAAAACTGTTAAGATTCGCCCATTTTCTTGTATATAAAGTGTGAATTGAGCAAAACAATCAACATCCAGCCAATATGAAAAGCAGATGTTGCGGATATGTTTGGAGCGTGAAATTTTCACAAAAATATAAAATTGCTATTGATTTTTTTGGAGAGTTGTGCTATAATAGATTCATAAGTCATAGCGAAGCGTATCGCATCGTTGTGAAAAATAAGGAGGTATCTGCATGAAATTGAACATTATCGCAAAAAAAATGCAAATCAACAGTGGCTTTGCCGAAACAGCCGAAAAGAAACTTTCTCAGAAGCTCTCCAAATTCTTTGAAGAAGAAGCAGACGCCAAAATCACGCTGCGTGAGGAACGCGGTCAGATTGTGCTAGAATTAACCGTGCGTGCTGGCTCTATGATCTACCGTGCAGAGCATACTGCCGCAGACAAGAATGATGCACTTGACGCTGCCATCGACAAGATCATACGCAAGATCCGCAAGAATAAGACGCGTTTGGGTAAGCGGATTCGTGATGTTGCTTTGGCAGAACCGTTCGTGGATACTGTCGAGGATCAGAGCGATTATCAGATCATCCGCCACAAAACATTCCGTCTGCACCCCATGACCCTTGAAGAAGCCATCCTTCAGATGAATATGCTGGGGCATTCGTTCTTCCTGTTTATGAACGCGGAAAATGGCAATATCAATGTGGTTTACTGCCGCGATGACGGGAATTATGCTGTGCTGGAGCCTACCGTTGAGTAACGTATGCTCCCATATCTGAGATTTCAGGATGATATAACGGCAGCACCGCACAAAGCAGACGCGCTTTGTGCGGTGTGTTGTAAGTATGTAACCCGAAAGGCAGCTTTGCTTTTCGGGTTATCTGTTTTTCTGCGCATTCTGCAAACAACTATAATTGGATAAAAAATGGTTGATGTTTCCGAAAATATGTCAGTTCTGTAAAGCCGATGTTTTTCACGTATTGTTCCATATCATGCATACGGTAGCCGAGAGCCGCTGTGCTGTGGGCATCGGTAGCAAGGGTCAACCGCCTACCGCCAAGAGCAAAATAACGTTGCAGCAAAAAAAGATCCGGATCGGTATATTCCTGCGCTGCTTTCAACCCGGAGCCGTTGCATTCAAGAGCCTTTCCTTTCTGTATCAGTGTGGTAAAAATTTTGTCAATCGTAGGCAAATGGGGTGAGAGATCATAATTTTTACGGTCAGGCAGATAGCGCAATGCATAAGTGAGATGTGCAAGCACATCATAGTAATCAGTATTGGCAAGCGCGAGTACCTCATCAAAATAGCGTTGCATTAGTTGTTTGATATCATACGCATGATAATCAATAAAATAAAAATCAGGCAGATGCGGCAATTCGTGAATTGAACCAATGACAATATCAACCTTCGGATGATGGTATAGCCTCTGTGCGATTTCAGGGCATTGGGGTATTTGCCCAAGTTCAACGCCACAAAGCAAAAGAAGATCTCCACAGCAATCTTGCAGCGCGACGGTTTCCGCCACAGACTGTTCAAAGATCGACTTGCCGTTGTGAAAAACCTCTTCACACGGCGTTTCATGATAGTATTCTGCTGGATAGTAGTGGTTGACTTCGCAATGATCAGTAATCGCCATAATTTGCAGATTGATACGCTGTGCCGCAGCAATGCGTTGTGCAACAGTGTTTTCGGCATCTGGTGAATGATGCGTATGGGTGTGCAAATCCATCAGCATAAAAAGCACCTCTTTTTTCTTTCATCATACATCATTTTGAAAAAAAAGTCAATGCAAAATGTGCGATTTGACAACCGCAGCATATTGTGATATAGTATTTATGGGAGGTATGAACATCATGATCAATAAAAAGGAGTATCCTTCTGTACACAAAGGTATTATTCTGGCAGCGCACTGTTGGCTTTATGAGCATCAACCGCAGACCGCTGCTTGGTATCATCACAGCGATATTGCAATCCTGGCAGATGAAGTGATCAAGCCCGACCAAAAAGGCGACCGTCAACAAGGTGCTGGATATCACTACTACTGCGCTGTTGATCCAAAAGGCAATCGCCGCAATTATATCAAAGGAGATTATTATCCCAATGGCAAAGGCAATGCTGCACCCTCTGCCCGTACAATGTTCGAAGAAGAATACACCATCGCCACTGCATTGCTTTCGCAGGGAAACCGTAAAATCGCCATGCTGCATCTTGCTAGAGCGGCACATATGCTTGCTGATGTATGCTGTCCACCCCACAGCTGCGGGTTGACTTATCTTTCACGATACGCACTTTATCATAAACGGTTTGAGGCACTTGCCGCAAAGATTTTCTGGGATGGTGCAGATGTATGGGGCGAACAAGCGGTCGTTCGTCGTGCTGCCAATACAGTATCTGCCGAAATCGACACGACAAAATATAAAGATATTGCCCATCAAGGCGCAGGCGCATTGTTTAATGGGGCAGCGCAGCGCAGTGCGGCAGTTTTGCCGAGTGTACTCGGCAAAGATAAAGCCGCACTGACGAAAGCTGTGCATACACAGCTTTCGCTCGCCATAGGCGAGACCGCTGCGCTGCTGACCGCTTTCACAACTGTGCCTTAATCTTCCCAATAGCACCCTTTTCTAATCGTGAAACCTGTGCCTGCGAAATACCGATCTCCGCAGCCACCTCAACCTGCGTGCGACCCATCATAAATCGGCGGTGCAGAATGCTCCGTTCTCGTGGTGTCAAATCCGCAATTGCATCCCGAATCAGCATCTCGTTCATCCAGTCCTCTGCCTCACTGCCATCACCAATCTGATCCATCAAATACATGGTGTCGCCGGAATCTGAATACAACGGCTCGTAGAGTGAAACTGGATCGCTGATGCTCTCCATTGCCAAAACAACCTCTGATTTCTCTTCACCAACCGCTTCCGCAATTTGCTCAATGGTAGGCTCTTTGCCAAGGGCAATCGTGAGCTGTTCTTTTGCCTGAATTGCCTTGTACGCAAGGTCACGCAAAGACCGACTTACCTTAATCGCATGGAAATCACGGAGATACCGCCGCAATTCTCCAGATATCATCGGCACACAATAGGTGGAAAACCGTACCTCGCGACTGAGATCAAAATTGTTGATTGCCTTGATCAATCCAATCACACCGATCTGAAACAGGTCGTCGATGTCTTCACCGCGTCCCGTAAAACGCTGTATTACACTTAGCACCAAGCGCAAATTGCCGTTAATCAGACGTTCTTTGGCACTTTTGCTGCCCGTATTCTGCAATTCTCGCAGTAATTCAGTTTTTTCTTCTTCGGTCAGCACCTCCAACTGTGAGGTATCAATGCCTGATATGACCACTTTCTGATATGCCATAACCTGTCCCTCCTGTTCGGATATTCACCCATAGTATGAACAGACAGGCAGAAAAATACTCCGCAGAACAATGGTTTTCGCCATCATCTGCGGAGTTTTTTGTCGTTTTGCGAAAAATGATTCAGGATTGCACCGTGATGGTATAACTGCCATCCATCAACGCACCCACGGATACGGTCACATTGGGATCTATCGTGCGTTCACCATTTTCATCATACCACGCAAAGCCTGCGGTACTGCTTGTGATGACATCACCCTCGTGAAAGAATCCATTGCCTTCATTGACAAGTCGCAGCACACGCTGCTTCTGATTGCTGTTATCATAATAAACTTTAGATGTGTTCCTTCTGTCATTCAATAGAAAACGCGCTATCTCTTGTAGAAATACAATCGCCCAAAGCAGCGCACAACCACTTTGAGCGATGTTTCATGTTTTTTTGGGTGCAAAGATCCCTTCGGTGATGAGCCTTGCCACTGCTGTTGCTACCAAACAACCAAAAGCGATACCAAAACCAACCTGTGCTGTTTCAATGCCATACTGACGAAACTGTTCCATATTACCAAGCAGCACGCCCTGCATCGTATAGAACATACTGCCACCAGGCACTAACGGAATTAAAATCGGCGTTAAGATCACTATGGCGGGCGTGCGCACTATCCTTGCAAATATTTCAGAAAACCAGACCGCAAACAATGTTGCAAGCATCGCGCCAGTAAAAAGCTGCTCCGCTTTTGCATCGGTATAAAGCTGAATATAGCTTGTGAAAAACGAACCGATAATAATCACGGGCAGGCGTTTCGCTGGCAGATGAAAGATGACAGAAAAACCCACTGTACCAATTGTTGCAAGGAGAGAAAGCCAACAGATTTCTTTCATCAGATCACCGCCCACGAAGCAGCCCATGCCAGCCCCAGAGCCAGCGCGAGCGCGATCAGCACTGCCTGTATCAGCTGCAAAGAGCCTGCAATGATATCGCCATTTAATAAATCACGCAGAGAACCTGCCACCATCAACCCTGGCACCATCAGCATAATAGAACCGATCATGACTTTATCGCTTTGCAATGCGGGATAAATCAGACTGCCCACATTTACCGTAATGCCAACAGCCACCGCACATAGCACCGTACGCATCATGATGCCAGCTTTTTCAGGCAAAACAGCCTCCAGTGACGTAACCACAATGCCGCCAATCGCAGCCACCAACGCATCTGCCCATGTACCGCCAAAGAATAATGTATATGCCGAAACCGCAACAATCGCTGCCAGATAAGAAACAATTCTCTTCTGTGCCGATGGTGTACGCAGTGCTGTCAGCCGATTTCGTGCAGTTTCCAATGTAATGGTTTTATCGCAAATATCCCTTGAGAGATGATTGAGGGCTTCCAGTCTTGCAAGATCATATCCACTGCGCGTAATACTGCGCATCTGCGTAAAGGTTGAGCCATCACTCCACTCCACGGTCGCCATCAGCAGAGAACCAATACAAAAAATCTCTGTTGTCTGTGCGCCGTAACTGCGACAGATGCGTCCCGCAGTGTCCTCAGCGCGCTTCACATCCGCACCACAGATCAGCAGTTGCCGCCCAAGATTCAGTGCAATGACGGCTGCCTGTTCACATTGTTCTTTTCGCTCCTGTTGCATGTCGCACTCCTTTCAATGGATATAGCTGTTCCAATCAGGGGTTTCATGCATCAGCAATGCGTTATAATACCGCAGAATCGCAATGGCATCCGCAGGCTGAATAACGCCATCTCCGTCCACATCAGCACAAATTGCCTGTATCTCAGTGAGCGGAAAAGGCATTTGCATCAATGTAGAATTGTATGCCCGTAACGCAACAACCGCATCAGAAGAATCAATCACGCCATCAGGCTCCGCATCGCCGCGCAAGCCCTCCGCCTGATTACAAACAAAGGAAGCATTGATATATTCTGTGCCGTTTTCAATATATGATTCCTCTGCATCGCCTGTAAATCCCAGCGGCAATGCCGCATCCATCGTGGCAGATAGATCCACTGCAACAACGATTTGCGAATAATCTGTGGCATAGTCTGGATCAATCACAGTGAAATCCAGTTCACGACACAACTGCGTTGGGCAGCCACTGATAGCCGGCATGGCAAGTTCCAATGTATAGTTCCCTGGTTCCAGCTGCACGCAGCAGTAGAGCGTTTCTGCAAGGGGCGTTTCGCTGATCGTATACATCAACAGTGCGTCACGCTCCGGCGAGTGCTGATAGACCGACAGCGTAAATTCCGTACCAGCAGCCACGTTGAGCTTACAAATAGAATCCGTTTGCTTGATGGGTGTATAGATCGGTGGGAGCATAAGCACTTCCTCAACGGCATATGTTTGCTGCGGTAAAAGTTGTTCTGCAAGCAACAGAGAAGCAGTCAGGGTAGAAATCAACCGCCATTTCATGGGTATCCTCCTTATGGAATCACACTGGGTTTTGTACATGATATGAAACTGTGCCAGCTGAGGCGAATCCGTCTTGCAGCTTGACGGCAACCGAAAACTCTGCACCGTCTGTAACGGCAGCCTTCGGCAGATACAGGGAATATCCGTTGCATTGTGGTGCCGTTTCGCCCAACAAATCTGCCTCATAACAAGGAAACGCCTGATAAGAAGCACTTGTATCATCCGCATTCTGCACGGTGACAATGATACATTCATTGTCCGCAAGTGCTGCGTCATAGATACCATAACAGTGCAGATAGTTGCCTGCGGAACGAGTTTGCAGCACAGGCGCAGACAACGCAGCATCAGCAGCAGTAATGATAGGCGTTTCTACGATTGATGCAGGCATTTGCGGAGCATATTGCAACAAATTCGGCAGATTGCGTTCCACCAATTCGTAAATGACAGTATCAATCTGTGTGGTTTCCAGCAAGTCAATGGGCACATGATTATCACGCGTGTAGATTGCATTTTGATATACCTGCGAAAACAGCGGAATCAATGCTCTTCCGAACGAATCACGGAACATCAGCAGTGAGCCATCCCCTTCTGCACAGGTCGTCTGAATCGTCAAATCATCCTCACTACGGTATCTTCCAAGATATGCATAGCTTTGGGGAATATCATACACAATGTTCCAATCTGGGTTTTCTGTGCCAGGCGAAAGCATCCCCCAAAGATCACCATCAAAATCGCGCACTGCGGAGCAGCCCCTAGCAGGAAATCCACCATCGCTGTGCCCGATTTGTGCGTTCAGAGAGGCAAAAGCCATCATTGCGCCATAACCATTCCAATGGGAATCCAGCTTATGATACAACTGTGCAGGATCTTTAGCAACCTGTGTCTGCAAAACCGTGTGCAGGTCACAGAAGGGTACATCTGCCGCCTGTAATGCCGCATAAAGCAACTCGCAGTTGTTTGCAGCAGCTCTTGGCAGATAGCGTTCAGGAAGGTACTGCGGATAAATACTTGCTTTGTTGGGTGCCGCAGTGAAAACCAGCTTCGCACCCTTGCTTTCAGCATAGGCTTGCAGCATAGAAAGTGTCTGCACAATATGGCGCATCTCGGTATCGCTCAGGGTAGCCACACCAATGGTATCCGAAAGCGTTTCGCTGTAGAACAACCAGTTTTCTTTGCCGCAAATGACATCGCTATTGGCTGAAGTATGCAGCACTTTACGGGTTAGTGTACCATAAACCGTAATCATCTCATTGCGCAGCCCGAAATGTTCGCCATACCATGCCGTCAGTTCCGAAAAAAATGCTGGATTGCCATCACCGTTTTCGTCCTTCCACGCAGGAAAAGACGAAAGTACACGGTTTTCGGCAGCAGAATCGGCTTGGCTGAGCGTAAAGGGCAGTGCCAAAGTCGGTAGCGCAAGCAGCGCGCACACTGCTGTGATATAGCAGAGCGTACCGATGTTTTTCTTCTTCATATACGGTCACACTCCTGTTCAGAATCGAAAATAGATAAATGGGTGGTAGCTTGTCGATGCCACGTTGAGCATACAAAGCACCAGCAAAAGAATCGTGCCGATATTGGCAACCGCTGTTGCAGTCGAGGCGTTGCGTTTTGCCATGCGAGCATACAACATATGTGGAAACGGCGTTGCGGCAAATATCGCGACAAGAAGGATCAGGCAAATCAACGGTGTGAGATAATGGGCACAGGTGGAAAGTGCCCCAGAAGTTGGCAAAACAGGTGTAAACATCGCTGCATAGAAGTTGCCGGCATCGGCAAGGGTTTCGGCGCGGAACAGCACAAACGCAAGCATCACCAGCAGCACGGTTAAGATATGCGACGTAATCTGCCATAATCTGCCGCCTTTTTTCTGTGGGATATGCAAGAGCTGTTCCACAGTCATAAGCAAGCCGTTGAGCAAGCCCCACAAAATGAAATTCCAACTTGCGCCGTGCCACAAGCCCGTGCAAAAAAACACAATCCACTTATTGCGGATGGTTTTCCATTTTCCTTTTCGATTGCCTCCAAGCGGAATGTAAAGATATTGCCGGAACCATGTAGTCAACGAGATATGCCAACGCCGCCAGAAATCTGTAATGGAGGTTGCATAATACGGGTAACAAAAGTTCTCATCGAAAGCAAAGCCGAATATGCGCCCCATACCAATCGCCATATCGCTGTACCCAGAAAAATCAAAGTAGATCTGTAAGAGATAGCAAACCGCTCCAAGCCATGCAAGAGGCAGAGTCAAAGCATCACCAGCATTATGCGCGGCATCTGCAATCCCAGCAAGCATATCGGCAATCAACAACTTTTTTCCCAGCCCGATGAGCATTCTGCGAAAGCCCAATGCAGTTTGTTCAGCATTCATTTCACGGTGTTCCAGCGCATCGGCAATGGTCTGATAGCGCACAATGGGACCTGCAATCAATTGTGGGAAAAATGCGATATACAGCAGCAGCCGAAAATAGTTTTTCTGCACCTGCGCATCGCCACGGACTGTATCGATAAGATACGACATCGCCTGAAAGATGAAAAATGAAATGCCGATCGGCAACGCAATACGCGGAATGGGCAGTGACAGCCCCATAAGATCATTGCAACTTTGTACGAAAAATGCGGCGTACTTGTACACAGCCAGTACGCCGAGATTTCCAGTTACGCCAATTGCCACTGCAACTCTTCTGGCAGTTTCGCCCTTCTGCGCAGCCAATGCCAGAATCCATGTGAAAAACACCACGATCAGCATAAGCACAACAGCAAACCATTCACCGAATGAATAGAACAGCAGGCTTGCCAGCATCAGCAAAACATTTTTGCAGCGTAAGTTCGGGCAAATGCAATACAGCAACAGAACCACAGGAAAAAATACAAACAAAAAGATCGGGCTACTGAAGGTCATAAACAGTCACCTTTTTAGTAGGGATTATAAATCGCGATACGAATGACAGTATTATCGGCATAGACAAATTCCAAGGTACCGTCTGCCGTGAGATAGGTTCCGTCCACAGGCGTGCCATACAGTGCTTCCACATCCGACTGTGTCATGCCGATTGTCGCACCTTTTCGGGTAGCGATGGTATCCGCAGTGAGGTCGACTTCTACCAGCATATCGGTTGTGCCATCAAAAAAGGTGTACAGCGTATGGTCAGCGTAGAAGTATACGCGATCAGTACCATCACCCATACAGCTCGCGGCTTCTTGCAGCGTATAATCAGTATGCTGCTTAACATACGCGGTGCAGTCCTCTCCGATGGCCAACGCATCCAGCAAATAGGCATCTGTATTGGTATCCACGGAGGTGCTGGTTGTTGTTACAGATGCAGAATCGCTTGTCTGTGTAGTGGTTTCCAAAGTGGATGTGGTGGTTTCGCCTGAAAGCGTTGTGGTTTCGGTGGTAGTGCCATCCACAGATGTAGAAGACGATGTCGTTGTGGCAGCAGATGTGGAAGAGGTCTGCTCTTGGGGCAGAATCATACTGCTTTCGGTATCGCCGCAGGCGCAAAGCAGAAAAACAGAGATACAGCAGGCGGCGATCATGCCACGATGAAAATTCGTTATAGAATGCAAAACAACTACTCCTTTCGCGATAAACAATCAGCTTGCGGCAGTATAGGTAATACCCATATAATCGCCGCGTTCATTATATGTGACTTCAGCATAGCCAAAAATGGTATATTGCTTGAGTGCAAAAAGCTGCTCCAGAGAAAGATTACAGCGAGATTGATAGGTCGGATCATAATTGCGCCACTCCGTACCGTTCCACACCTGACACCAGTAATGGTCGCCTGTACCAGAATGTGCATACACAATACGCGTTTGATATCCCGCAAGCTGCAAAAAGTAATCGGTAGTTGCCGCCAGATAGTAACATACGCCCTGACGGTTTGCCAGTGTATATTCCACCAGGGAATCCCATCCAGCCGCCTGTAACTGTGCAAAGGTGCGGGTATCCTCTATGCGCTTGTAACGATAATGTGATGTTGTATATGCATAGATATCAGCAGGTGCAGTACCGCACTGAGCAAGCAATGCTGCCACCTGTGCGCGCATGGGTGTCGAAGCCACGCCATTTGCATCAAGAATGTAGCCATCCACCGTGGAGGAAACCACCATGGCACCTTCTGTGCCAAAGTAATAATAACAGCCGTTCAATAACTGCCAACCGATTGCCATTGCACCGTTTTCTGCAAAGTAATAGGTCTTGCCACCAATCTGCTGCCAACCAGTAGAAAGCGCACCCATTGGAGTGAAGTAGCAGGTCATATCGTCAATGATCTGCCAATCTGTCAGCAACATACCGTTTGCATCGCAGTAATAGCGTTGATCTTCTACCGTGACCCAACCGCTTTGCAGAACACCCTGCGCATTGCTGTAATAGCGGTCGCCGTCGCAATCAATAAACCCTGTTTGAAGACTGCCATCGCTGCCAAAATAGTACACTGCATCGGCAATAGATTGAAAACCCGTCTGCATACGGTAATCATCTGCAAAATAATACAGTGAACCATCAATGCTTTGCAATCCGCTGAGCGCATCACCATCGTCATCAAAATATGCCACAGAACCATCCTGATACGCATACCAGCCATGAATCTGTCTGCCGTTTTCATCAAATACACAAGGTTTACCATCAATGATTTGTTCGCCAGTCAGCATACCATCCTTTACAGTCAGATAATATGTTCCGTCTTCCTGCCGCAACCATTGATATTCTGGTGTACCATCGGCATTGAAGTAATAGCGTTTGCCATGGATCTGCTGCCATCCCAGTTGCTGAATACCCTCTGCATCAAACAAATAAGGCAGCCCATCAATGGCGAACTCGCCCGTCACAATAACGCCTTGTGCATCGGCATAATAACGTTGTTCTCCTGCTTCATTCAGCCACCCATGCTGCAAAACACCATAAGCATCAAAGTAGCAACGCCCACGATCCGTCTGTGTAAACCCCACGGATTTGCCTGCTTCTTCAGTAATATAATACACACCATCACGCCATTGCAGCCAACCAAAACGAGGCAAGCGTGTATCAGGTGCATAATAATACCGCAAACCATCCACCGTTTGCCAGCCAAGCTGCAACATTCCGTTGGGTGCAAAAAGATACATCTGCCCATCAATTACCATTTCACCAACGGCATATGTACCATCTGCAAGCAGATAACGATAGCCATTACTCGTGCTTTTCCAGCCTGTTTCGTCTGCATCGGCAGAAGCATGACACGGAAGCATCGCAACAGTGGTGGCAGCGAAAAGCATTGCGACAAAACGCCGCAAGCCGCATTTTTTCATGAAAAACAAAGCCTCTTTCCCTACAGTTTGTATATCCAAATAACCACTTCATAGTATAGCATCTCCCATAGGATTTGTCAAGCTGTGACGAATGAACAATCAGGGCAATTTTGTATGTTACAATAGAAGGAAGACCCAAAGATATAGAAGCAGTTTCATCAGAAATCGGAGTCCCTCAGCTGAACGGCGGCGAAAAAGATTCTGTTTCCGTTCGTCGCTGGTAGTATGATAAAATGTGTCGAAAAAAGAAAAGGGCTACCCTTTATGAGTAGCCCTATTGACCATAAACATACGCCCTACACCCTGTTGTGTACGCGCATTATCAAATGAAAAGCATTGATTAACCAGTGATTTTACTGGGTTTGTCCGCAAGCTTCAGGCGAAACACTTCACCACATTGCTTGCAGACGCGAGCCGTAACAAGAGAACTTTTCATAACAAGCTTGCCTTTTTCAGAATCAGGTATAAACACAAAACCACCTGTACTAGACAACTCGCCGCTTATTACTTCCACGCTGCCGCAATTCGGACAACTTTCCTGCACTTTCCGTTCCTCACGACACCAAAACCTCAGTATTTCTGCCTAATCGCATTTTTAGTCGAGCGGAACTCTTAATATCCGAACTTTTTGCATAAGGCTGTATATCGGATAATGTTACGGTCGATTTAATATTATTGCTTGTATTGTAGGTGATAACGATTTTTCTACCGCCATCGTCTGTATCGAATACAAATACTCGGTGTACGAGAGTATCAATTATCCGCTGTTGATACCCCACATCCTCAATATTGCCGTTGTTGACAAAGTTGGTAAGCCAAAAGGCAATCCTATCTTTGCTCAACATCGGCTTTTTATTTTCCTCTTTGGATATTTGCTTTTGGAGGTCTGCTTTTTGTGCGTTTAAGTCGAGAAGTCTATCTCCGACATCCTCCGTATCAATGCCTTGCTCTACAAGTCGTAGGAGATTGCGTATGGCTGTCTGTACGGCTTTTAAGTCCTCTCGCAAGGAAAGTAATCGGCTTTGGTCGTTAAACTCTTTTTCGGCTAACTCTGCCACTTTCTGAGCGATAGTATCAATTACATCGGGTTGGAGAATTTTCTGAACGGTCTCAGATACGACCAATTTTTCTATCCAATCTTTCCGTTCGTTGATTTTGCGACAGTTACCCTTTTTCTTGCGGTCGCTACATTTATAATAATTATAGATAGTTCCTGTTTGACTCGTTCCGCTTTCACCCACCATAGAACTACCACAATGACCACAAAACAATTTACCTGTCAATAAATATTGCATAGGTGCTTTCATTCGTCCTGTGCTACGCTTATTCTTTTTTAGCATATCCTGCACCTTATAGAACAGTTCCTCATCTATAATAGCAGGAATACCGTCTTTTATCTCAATATCATCGAAAGAATAAATACCTATATATTTCTTATTTACCAATATAGCGGATATACTTCCCAAGCGAAACGGCATATTCTTTACGGTTCGATAGCCCTTTGCGTTGAGTATGTCTACAATCTGCCGTTGGCTTTTACCATTAGCATAAAGGTCGAATATCTCCCGAACAATAGGAGCGGTCTGTGGGTCAATCTCATACTTCTTATCGGCGGTCTTACGGTAGCCGAGTGGCATATACCCACCTGTTATCATACACTTTAAGGCATTTTCTTTCATACCTCTACGGACACCTCGTGAGAGGTTCTCCGAGTAGTATTCTGCCATTCCCTCCAAAAGAGACTCCAATATGATACCCTCAGGCTCGTCTGAGATAGATTGTTCGGTATAATAGAGTTTGATACCGTTCTTTTTCAACCTCGCCTTATACATAGCCGAGTCGTAACGGTTTCGGGCAAATCGGTCGAGCGTATACATAATAATGACTGAGAACTGTCCTTTTTCGGAGTCCTTTATCATTCTTTGAAAGTCCGCTCGGTTGTCTGTCTTACCCGACAAAGCCCTGTCTATATACTCCTCTATGACAACAAGGTTATGCTGTTCGGCAAAAGCGTGGCATTTGCGTAATTGACCCTCGATACTTTCCTCTCGCTGATTATGGCTCGAATATCGAGCATAGATTACCGCTTTTTCCACAATCTCACCTCCAATATCTTTTTACGCTTAGTCATTTCGTGAAAGGTCTGTACGACCTCGAACGGAATGACTTTTTGTTTTCTTATCTCAGCCGACAGCCGAGTCATTTCCTGTCGTATCCCCCTGTAATTCCGCTTTACTCTCAAACTCGTAAACCATAGTCATAAATTCGTGTTTGGTTCTACGGTCAAGCAAACGGTATATACGGAGAATATCAATTTCGTCATCGTCCGTAGGTTGTACTGTGTCCTCTTGAATATCGTCAGCAAAGAAATCCATTACAGAACAGCCTAATCTCTGTGCTAATCTCAGCATCATTTCCTCTTTTGGCAATGAGCCGTTATTCCAAGCCGATACTTTGGATGTACTGACACCTAATTCCTTGCAGAGAGCCGTAGGCGATGTACCTTTTTCCTCACATATCCTATTAAAATTCTCTTTGAAACTCGCCATTTCAGAGTCCTCCCGAAAAATAAAATAAAAAATATTCTAAAATTTAGAGTTTTCCTTTTGACAATTCTGAAATTTAGAGTTATAATAAGAACAAGAAGTTCGGAAATGCAGAATTGCAACAAGAAAGCAGGGCTGAAAGTGCGAATTTCAGTCCACAGGGTAAATTTATAAGAACAATAATATTGTACTCTAAAATTCGCTTTCTGTCAAGAGGTATTCCGAATTTTGAAACCTGAAATTCATAAAAATTGGAGGTGAAATCTATGTATCAGATTAAAGACCGTCTCAAAGCACTCGGTAAAACTCAGGTTTGGCTCATCCTCGAATTACGAAAGCGAGGTGTCGAGGTGCAACCTCCCCTGATGTCGAGCATTATCAACGGTGTTTACACTTATCCACAGGCACAGCGTGTCTTAAAGGTTTGCGATGAGGTTCTCAAAGAAGTAGAGAATGGAGCGGATTGAGTTATCTCAGGAGCAAATCAACAACCTCGCAAGACCATTGGTGAGTATGGTCGAAATCATAATAGATTTTTTCAAAGACTCACAGAACGAAAGGGATTACCGAGAATGGTATTTCAAAAAGTACGGTCGTTATCCCAAAGATGAGGTGAACAAATGAATTATGGACAAAGGTATGTGATTAGATGGACACCTCGATTGAAGCGGAAAATCATACTCTGCTTGATTACGATTTTTATAATCGGTGGAATATTTGGTTTCACTATCTGTAAAGTATTTGCTACTTCCAAAAAGGAAACGGTTTATACCCCTATGACAGATAGCACTCAATCATCGGGTTCAATCACTACGATACCTATTAAGTCGGCGGTACTCGTTAAAGAGCCTACCGTTGAAGCGACAGAACCGCAACCGATATATTACGATTGCCCTCTGTCAAACGATTTACAGGATTACATAAGAGAGTTGTGTTCGGACAAGGATGTACCTATGTCATTGATTATAGCAATGATTGAGGTTGAGAGTTCTTTCAGAGCCAATGTCATATCCAAGTCGGACGATTACGGTCTTATGCAAATCAACAAAATCAATCACGAGATTATGTCTGAGAAATATGGGATTACAGATTTTCTTGACCCATATCAGAATGTATTTTGCGGCATAACGATTATTGCCGAACATCTTGAAAAGACAGACGGTGATATTGCTCTCGCTCTTATGAGATATAACTGTGGAGCGACAGGTGCTAAGAGATTGTGGGATAAAGGTATTTACTCAACCTCATACACCGAAAAGATTATGACGGCTATGGAGGGATATGACAATGAAATCTAACAGAGCCGTTGGCAATGCCGTAGAACAAGAATTTTGCGATATTCTTTTCGGTTATGCAGGTGACGTTCAAACCGCCCCAGAGAACCGCTTTCACGCAGGTAATACAT
>CAYXBP010000028.1:0-18835 GCA_964463355.1 uncultured Ruminococcus sp.
TCACGACTATCTTCTTAAAGTCTTTGCTGCTCCTGTTTCGTAAGCGATTGCCGTGAGCAAACCCTGCCGCTTATTGACAATTCCCCTGCAAATGTGGTACAATATCGCTATACTTATCAGAGGAAGTGTTCTTATGGCATCCTTTTCCAATTCCGCAAAAACCGAAATCTGTTCTGCTGTACACGGCAAGGAGGCACGTTTTGCTTTCCTATATGGTATGCTCCTTTCCGCCCGCCGTCTGAGCCATAAACGCATCACCCTACAAACCGAATGTGAGTCACTTGCAGCATTGCTTTCATCTCTACTTGCAGAGTTTTGTGGTGATATTGTATTTGATACCGAATACCGCACAGGCAGCCACAGACAGCCATTATGGTGCTTTTCTTTACAAGAGGAACAGACTGTACAAGCCTTGCTGAAAACCTTTGCTATAGATCCTGAACACCGAGTGCCAAATCATCCGCAGCTGACACAGGATTCCATTCCGATGCTACTGAGCGGTATCTTTGTGATGAACGGCAGTGTAACAGATCCCACACGTGAGTATCACTTCGAAATTGCTCTGCCAGACTCCATGCTCGCACAGCAAATATCCAACGATTTTGCATCGTATTCCATTCATATGAAAATGACAAAGCGCAAAAACGAAACCATTCTGTATCTCAAGGATAATGAAAGTATCTGTGATGTGCTGACTTTGCTTGGTGCTACAGCTTCCACGCTGGATTTGATTGGTACACAGGTACTGAAAAATGTGCGTGGGCAAACCAATCGCCGTACCAATTGCGATATGGCAAATATTGATAAAACCGTTCGCGCCTGCGAACAGCAGCTTGCAGTGATCGCAATGATTGAAGAGAAAATGGGACTTGAAAATTTACCTCCTAATTTGCAAGAAATGGCACGGCTTCGTGTAGAGTATCCAGATGCTTGTCTTCGCGAATTGGGCGAACTAGCCAATCCCCCTGTATCCCGTTCAGGCATCAATCATCGTCTGCAAAAGCTATCGGAGATCGCACAAAAGCTATCTGCTAGCGATGAAAAGGAGTGAATTATGAAAAAAGCCATTTTATTTGATTTGGACGGCACTTTATGGGATTCTTCTCCACAGGTGCTTGCGGCGTGGAATCAATGTATTCGAGAGGAACTGCACCGAAAGGAACAATTCACACTTGCACAAATGCACAGCTATATGGGCAAAACCATCGAAGAAATTGCCGCGTTCATGTTTCCCAATGTACACGAAACGATACGCCGCTCGTATCTTGACCGTTGTACCAAAGCAGAATATGCCTATCTGAGGCATCATGCAGCAACACTGTATCCGCAATCGGAACAAGTTATTCGTGCGCTTGCAGAAAAGTACATATTGGGTATCGTTAGCAATTGTCTGGAAGGTTATATCCCTTGCTATATTGCGCAATGTAGCTTTGCAGAATGTTTTTCTGATTTTGAATGTGCTGGGCATACAGGCAAATCAAAGGGAGAAAATATCCGATTGGTAATGGAACGCAATCAGATTACCGATTGCGTTTATGTGGGCGATACGCAAGGCGACGCCGATTCTGCCGCATTTGCTGGCGTAAAGTTTATTCATGCATCATATGGGTTTGGTACTGTGAATGCCTGCGATGCTGTGCTTTCATCCATCACGGAATTGCCGAATATTGCTGATAAAATTTTAAAATAATTATAGCAGCGTCTTTTATGGGAACATCAGATAAGGAGGTGCCGTTTATGGATGCATTTGTTCATTTGCATGTACACACTGAGTATTCTCTGCTAGACGGCGCTTGCCGTATCAAAGATCTCATCGCGGCGGTCAAAGCCCAAGGGCAGACCGCTGTTGCCATTACCGATCATGGCGTATTATATGGCGCGGTACAATTCTTTCAGGCGGCGAAAGCAGAGGGCATCCAACCGATCATCGGCTGCGAAATCTATGTTGCACCGCGCTCACGCTTTCAGAAAGAGGGCACTGCGGACAGTCACCCATATCACTTTACTTTACTTTGCAAAAACGAAACTGGCTACCGCAATTTAATACAGCTTGTATCCAAATCGCATCTGGAAGGCTTCTACCGTAAGCCTCGAGCCGATCGTGAACTGTTGCAGCTGCATCACGAAGGATTGATTGCACTTTCTGGCTGTATGACGGGCGAAGTGGCGCGTCTGCTGCTGGCAGACAATTATGCCGCTGCAAAGGCGGCTGCCATACGTGATGACGCTCTTTTTGGAAGAGGCAACTATTATCTGGAAATGCACAATCACAATCTTCCAGAGGAAGCAACGGTGCGTGCAGGATTAAAACGCATTGCAGCAGAAACGGGAATTCCGCTCGTAGCCGCCAATGATGTGCATTATCTGCGCCGTGATGATGCCGTTGTTCAGCGCACTTTGGTCTGCATCCAAACGGCTACAACACTGTCAGCACCCGCTTCTATGATCTTACCAAATGACACCTTTTATTTGCGTTCCCCTGCCGAAATGTACACTTTGTTTGCGGATTGCCCTGAAGCACTTACTAATACACTGACCATCGCAGAAATGTGCAGTTTTTCATTTACGTTCGGTATCATTCAGATGCCTGCGTTCCATACCGAAGGCGTTACAGATAACGCTGCATATCTACGAGAGATTGCTTATGACGGCTTGGAGCATCTTTACGGCTCCAATCCTGATTCGTCTGTAAAACAGCGTATGCAATATGAATTGCAGACCATTGAGCATATGGGCTATGTAGACTATTTTCTTATCGTACGTGACTTCATCCAGTTTGCAAAAAGTCATGATATTCCTGTTGGCCCGGGCAGAGGTTCTGGCGCAGGCAGTTTGTGCGCCTATTGTGTAGGCATCACAAATATCGACCCTATCAAAAACGGCTTGCTTTTTGAGCGTTTTCTTAATCCCGAACGCGTAAGTATGCCCGACTTTGATGTCGATTTCTGCATCGTCGGAAGGCAAAAGGTCATCGACTATGTAGTCAAACGATATGGTGCTGACTGTGTAACACAAATCATTGCATTTGATACCATGAAAGCTCGCAGCGCAATTCGTGATACGGGACGCGCGATGGATATGCCATTTGCCCTTTGTGACCGTGTAGCAAAATGCATTCCACAAGATTTGAATATGACCCTACGGCGCGCACTGAACGAATCAGAAGAATTGCAGTCCATTTACCGCAATGATGCAAGCGTGCATCAGCTTATTGATCGCGCTATGGCATTGGAGGGTATGCCACGACATACTACCACCCATGCAGCAGGTGTTGTAATATCTGCCTTGCCCGTTGCAGAGCAAGTTCCTCTGCAACAAAATGAAGGTGTTACCGTGACCCAGTACACCATGGTAGATCTGGAACAGCTCGGCCTATTAAAAATGGATTTTCTTGGGCTGCGCAACCTGACAGTCATTCGTGAAACTGAACGTACCATACAGAAAAACAATCCGCAGTTTGCTATGGCCGATATTCCAGAAGATGATGCAGCAGTTTTCCATATGCTTTCCAATGCTGACAGCATCGGTGTCTTTCAGATGGAATCTGACGGATTGCGCAGGGTGTTGAAACAAATGCGCCCCACTTGCATAGCGGATCTGACCACGCTGATCTCACTGTATCGTCCTGGGCCAATGGATTCTATTCCACGCTATCTCCAATGCCGTAATCATCCGGATGCTGTAGTGTATGATCATCCCCTGCTGAAACCTATTCTGGAGGAAACGTTTGGCTGCATTGTCTATCAGGAACAGGTCATGGAAATATGTCGACGCCTTGCAGGGTATTCCTATGGCAGAGCGGATCTTGTTCGCCGCGCTATGGCTAAGAAAAAACACGATGTTATGGAAAAAGAACGCTCATCGTTTATTTATGGTGATAAGACTTGTGCAGGTGCGGTCAAAAACGGTGTGCCAGAATCTACCGCCAATGCCATTTTTGATAAAATGGCTGCTTTTGCAAGCTATGCATTTAACAAATCCCATGCAGCTGCTTATGCAAGAGTTGCCTATGAAACTGCATATCTCAAATGCCATTATTACCGCGAGTACTTCGCTGCGCTGCTTTCTAGCGTATTAAGCAGTACTGAGACAATGCTGCAATATATTGATGACTGTGAATTGCATCATGTGCAGATATTGCCACCGCATATCAACCGCAGTCAAAGCGGTTTTACTGCCGAAGCAGATGGTATTCGCTTTGGTTTGCTTGCAATTAAGGGTCTGGGAACCAATACAATTGATTCCTTACTGCGGCAACGAAAGATGGACGGCAATTACCGCGATTTTGCAGATTTTTGTCGCCGCAATGCGGGACAGGAACTGAACAAACGCAGCGTGGAAGGGCTGATTCGCAGCGGTGCATTTGATGGCATGGGGAAAAACCGTCGCCAAATGTTAGAATGCTCTGATCGTATGCTCGACGCATTGCTTGCTGAAAGCCGTCGTGGCATATCGGGGCAGCTTTCACTGTTCGGCGGTGAGGACACTGCGGGCACGCCTATGGAAATCACCTTCCCTGATGTGCCGGAATATCCAGATGCACTACTGTTGCAATTGGAAAAAGAATCCATCGGACTATATCTGTCAGGGCACCCTCTGAAACGGTGGAGCGCCCATCATGACCTGCTGCGTATGCACCAAGCAGGAGAATTGGCTAGCTATCGCAAGGGTACAAACCTCAAACTGCTGATCATGCCTGAAGATATCCGTATCCACAATACCAAAAGTGGCGAGGTAATGGCGTTTTTCCGCGCACAGGATCCTTCCGGCAGTTGTGATTGCGTCGTATTTCCGCCACTTTATGCAGCCTGCCATAGGTTGCTGACACCCGATACTGTGCTGTATGTTGAAGGCAGTGTATCTCTCCGTGATGAAAAACACTCGTTGCTATGTGATGTGATTTTAAGCGAACAACAATGGACGGATGCCCTAAGCGAGTATATGCTCTGCTTCAAAATGGATGATGCCGATACAGCGTGTTTGCATGACTTGTTGCACAGCATTGCGCAAAAGCATATGGGTGATACGCCGTTTTGCATCTGGTTGAAACAAAGCCGCAAATATTTGGCACCAAAACGCAATCAGATGCTGAAAATCACGCCGCAGCTGCTTGCCGATCTGGAACGAATCGGGCTGCCCCTAAAGCAATGCGCCCTTATCAAACGAAAGGAACTGTCATAATGCCCTACTACGAAAGCATATCTCCTGCATTAGAGCAAGAAATTCAGGCAAACCGCAAAATCGGATGGGTATCCCCCTACGCCTGCCCAAATGCTGCCGCATTGCGACGCAGCCAACGGCCCAATGATATGCCTACTATGCTGCGCCCACCTTTTTCTAAAGATGCTGACAAGATCTTAAACAGTGCATTTTATAATCGTTATGCTGATAAAACGCAGGTATTCTCATTTTATCGCAATGATGATATTTCACGCAGGGCACTACACGTACAATTGGTTTCACGCATCGCTCGTAATATCGGCGATGTGCTTGGACTGAACACAGATCTCATTGAAGCCATCGCCATTGGTCATGATATGGGGCATACGCCATTTGGTCACGCTGGTGAACTTGCGCTGAACAAGCTGTATCAAGAATATACAGGCAAACGCTTTTTGCATAATCTCCATGGGGTGCGTGTGCTGGATACGATGGTACCTTATAATATCTCGCTGCAAACGCTGGATGGCATTCTTTGCCACAACGGAGAGTTGCCGCAGGCGGAGTATTACCCTGCCCCAATGCTTGATTTTGCTGCGTTTGATGCCCGTATCGCTGATTGCTACAAACAAGAGGTTGCACTGATTCCATGCACGCTGGAAGGCTGCCTGGTACGACTGTGTGATATGATCGCATACATTGGTAAAGATCGCCAAGACGCGATAAAAGCGAAATTGGTACCCTCTGAAGATGTTTTTTCTCCTACGCTCATCGGTAAGACCAACGCCGAGGTCATCAATAATCTGGAAGTTAATCTGATTGAAAACAGCTATGGCAAACCGTTCCTGCAACTGGATCAAGCACATTTTCAGGCGATGAAGCAGTGCAAGGATGAAAACTATCGCAAATTATATTACAATGAAAATGTTCAGGGACAGATCCAACGAGAAATGGTGCCGATGATGGAAAAGCTATATGAAAAGATCCGTAAAGATGCCATAGCCCATGATCGCAATAGTGCATTATATCAGCATCATATTGCACTGATTGAAGAAAAACAGCAATGGTATCCTACTGGCACTCCTTACGATGCATCCGATCCAGATGACCTTACTACGGATTTTATCGCCGCAATGACTGATGACTACTTTGTGGATTACTTTCGGATGTGTTTTCCAAAAAGTAAGCATCGTATCTCCTACATTGACTATTTTAATGGGACAGGGCTACAGTATTCATCCATTTCAGTCTGATTCTGATACAGAAAGGTATTGCTTTTTTTGACAGAATCTTGTATAATAGGGTTATTGACATCCCATTAAAGGAGTACTACACATGGGCTGCAAGTTGACGCACCGCCAAGCAATCACATCAGCTTTGTGTAGCATTGCCTTAAGATGTCGTAATATCGGAAAGGCGGAATGTAACATGACTTACAAAGAGGATTTTATTCGTTTTATGGTAGAGTGCGGCGTGCTGACTTTTGGCGAGTTTACACTCAAAAGTGGTAGAAAAGCCCCCTACTTCATCAATGCTGGTAATTATAAGACTGGCAAGCAGCTTTGCCGTCTGGGCGAATACTACGCAGCTTGCATGAAGGAAAATGGCATGGAAGCTGAAGTGTTGTTCGGCCCTGCGTATAAGGGTATTTCTCTTGCTGCGTCAGCAGCCGTTGCCCTTTGGAAGGAACACGGCATCGAAGTGGGATTCTGCTATGACCGCAAAGAGGTCAAAGATCACGGCGAAGGTGGTATGCTGGTAGGCAGCGCATTGCACGATGGCACAAAGGTCGTGATTATTGAAGATGTAATGACCTCAGGTAAGGCTCTGCGCGAAGTGTATCCCAAGCTTAAAGCCATGGCAGATGTAGATATTACTGGCATGGTGATTACGGTCGACCGTCAGGAACGCGGACTTAACACAGAAAAATCTGCTGTACAAGAGGTCAAAGAGGAGTTCGGCGTGGATGTCAAGGCAATTGTCACTGTCAGCGATATCATTGCAGCGATTGAAAACGGCGTGATCGAAGGCAAAGAGTATCTACCCCAGATGCGCGCTTACCGCGAACAATATGGCGTTTGATTTGCTCATATGAAGGCAATGTACCATTTGCCACAATAACAAAACCTCCTATGGTAGACAGAAGCCATAGGAGGTATTCTTTTCGTGTACATTTTTTCAGATTCCGCCCATTGCCGTCTGCGCTTCTTACTCCAAAAAAAGCAAAAGCACCGCAAAAAATATCCCAGACATGGCAACAGTCGCGAATAATCCCAACACAATAATGAGAACACTATGCATATCATAGGCGATATTGTGATACTTCCCCTTACGGATCAGTAAAGTATGTGAGCGGTCATGATACAGACGCTCCTGCATGATGGACTCTGCTGGAAACAGATTGACATACTCGACACCTTCCACTTGATAAACTGCCTGCGCAAACTGGCGATGTTGATTGAATCGCACAAAACTGCCCTTTCTGATGCGAAAACACAACAGACTAATGGCGGTAGCCAAAAAAAACAGCAACATACATACAAGCACAATCATCGCAAGAATGAATATCCCAAGCAAAAGCGTTTGCAGCGGCACGCCAAATATCCAAAGCAGCACACCCAAAATCAACAAAACAATCAGCAACTCCATCGCCGATGCGCTCACATATCAGACTCTTCAGGCAAAAGTGGTACAAGTCCCAGTACCTCAAACGCCTGTGATTGCTGCCACATCTGCGCCGAAAGCATGATCTCAAAGCCTTCACCTGGATTGCACTGAATCTGCTTTGGATCAAATTTCGGCAAACCAAAACACGCGATGGCATTGGCAATGACGCCCGCATGTGTAATGATCGCTACATGACGAAAATCCTGATCCATCATCTCCATGAGAATGCGATGCAAACCACGGTAGGTACGCACGCAAAGTTCTGATACACTTTCGCCCTCGGGTGGTTTGGCATCCATGCCGCCCTTAAGCCACTGACGGTATTCGGGATTGTGAATCAGCTCATCGGCAGTTTTTCCCTCAAACTGACCAAAATGCAGTTCAGCAAAATCTTCAGCGATCACAATTTCCGTATCAGGAAACAGAATCTCTGCCGTTTCAGTGCAGCGTTCCAGTGGGCTTGTGTAGACACGCTCCACCTTAGGATACACATAACTGTCAAGCAGATCATATAACTCGCTTCTTCCCTTATTGGAAAGCGCGTAATCTGTGGTACCAATATAGCGACCTTCCTCGTTGGCTTTGGTCTGTCCGTGGCGGATCAGGCTGATGTGATAGTTTCTCATGAAATTCTTCCTTTCTATCGTATTCGTGCGCTTTTCGTCGATATCAACAAAAAAGAAACTCGATTTTTGTGCGGCTTTTTTTCGCGAAAGGGCTTTACAAATTATACTATTTGTTATATAATGGATAGGCATCCCTTTTAGGAGCATTATATCAGAAGCAAGGAGGAGCTAATAATGAATCCCGATTTCGCAAGAATTATTACATTGCAACGCAAAGAACGCAAAATCAGCCAAAAACAAGCCGCCTGTGATTTGGGCATTTCCCAAGCATTGCTCTCCCACTATGAAAAAGGCATTCGTGAGTGCGGTCTGGATTTTCTGGTGAAAATTGCTGATTACTACGGAGTTTCCTGCGATTATCTACTGGGTCGAACCCCTGAACCAGAAGGCAGAACACTCAGCATTGAGGAGATCCCTGATGATGATGGCAACAACGCTATGCCTTCCAATGAGGTCATTCGCTTCTACCGGAAGATCATCAACAATTCCATCAGCCTGCTGTTTTCATTCTCTCAACGAGCCAATTCCTTTACGCTGATCCGCGAGGTTTCATCGTATTTGATGCTCTCAGTATACAAGCTGTTCCGCATCATCTACAATGCCTGCCCGCGGAACGACCAAAAGCTATTCCGTGTACCCAAAGTAGTTGCAAATGATAGTGCCAACGCCATTATTTCGCTAAATGAGGCAAATATCAAAGCAGCCTCCAGTGGAATTGCGCTAGGCACCAATGATGCTGTTCAAGACGCAAATTCGCTGTATGTGACTACTGCAACGCTTTCTCAGGATTTTTCAGAATACGCCTCATCACTACTGAATCTGGTAAAAATCAGTGAGGACAGCATTCAACGCACCAGAGATGGGCTGGAAACGCAAAAGCGTCCGTGAAGTGCCTTCTCTTAGCAGCAGAGCAATATGATAATATATCAAACGCCAACGCCCGATGCCCATTATACCATAATTTTGCAAAAAAAGAAAGTCCCTTTTACACTTTTCTCTTAAAAAAACACCGCTGACATTGCACATATCAGCGATGTTTTTTGTTTTGAGGACAAGAAGCATTTCTGCCAGTCTGGAAATCATCTTGATTCGCGGTAAATCAAAGTGTTTCTGCTTGTTCCTTTTTTCGGTGTCCTTTTCGGTATTGCACTGCGGAGATATCATGCTTTTGCTTAAATTGCCGCATAAAATGGCTCTGATTCTGATAACCGCATTTTTCTGCAATCTCCTGCACACGCAAATCGGTAGAGATCAACAAACGCTTTGCTTTCTCCATGCGGGCTGCGATTACATCATCACGGCAGCTGATGCCGAACAACCGCTTATACAGGTGGTGAAAATATCCTACGCTGATCCCTATGCTCTGGGCAATGCTGGGAATCCCCCATTCATACTGCGGGTTTGCATAAAAATCATTGCGCAGCTGTAACAGCTGTTTACGATAATCAGCGCCGCACACCGTACTTTCGTCAACGGCTTCTTCCATGGTACTAAGCATAGATTCAATATGAGATTCCATCTCGCTCAAGCGCGTAAATGTCGCCGCATTATAGTGGATCAAATACTCTGCATGATGGGCCATGCTGTGTTCACCCTGCAACTGCGCACGTTGATTTTCAAGTAATTCCACACGACGTTGCTTGTAAAGCTCTGGAGATTCGCCGCGTGACAAGGGCGTAATTACCAAAAACACCGAAGGCTTCAGACGTGCAGTCAACTCTTTTTCATCGGCAGAAAGACGCAGCGCATTGGCAAGCAAGAGCGAACTGTCAATACCGTCAGAAAGTTGACCAGTCATGCGCTCCGTATTTGTGACGAGCATACAAAAGCATTCGGTGTTATTACTTTGCAGCTTGGATAACAAATCGGGCAATTGCTCCATAAGGCCGCGCTTATTGTACAGACCGGTCGTTGGATCATGTATCGAAAGCTGGTTAATCTGGCGACGAACATAATCCTGATACATTTTGTTTTGCAAGATATACAGTCCATTTGCAACCGCTTGGCACCAGTTTATATAATGCTCGTCAATGCAGATTTGATCCATGTTCTGATAGGCTGTTGCAATATAGCCAAAAATCTGGTCATCATAATGTAGGGATGTAAACAGCACAATTCGCGGCATATGGGGCTGATGCAGTGCGGGCAACAACGAATTAGTTGAGAAATAATACCTGCCCTCGTTATTGCGGATATGCCGTTTGGAAAGCGCAAGATACATTCTGTCGGAGAAGCCGCTACGCCGATACCGCCGATGATCTTCAAAATCGCAAGTCCAGTCTTCGCATAGACAGATATCCATCCACTCCCAGTTTTCGAGAATATAGCCATAACTATCGATATTGAGGAATAGCGAATCAAAGCTTGTACACTCGGCAAGCCGCAAAATATAATCTGAAGTCATATGTACTCTGCGACGAGTATAATGCTGCATAATATTCACTACATAAGGATCATACCGGTCGACATCATGCTGCACACCAGCACCTACAGGTACGCCGCAGCCACAGCTCCCGCCATATCGTATGGTTTGCTGTGGCACAGGTACGGGACTATACATGCCAGTCATCATGGTATACAGCTGATTCACCGCCATTACGCCAAGCTGTCGCTCATGACCTGCAACGGTAGTGATCGAAGGAACATGCATGGAGGAATGCCATGTACCGTCATAACCAGTGATACGAACAACATCAGGGATGGATATGCCATATTCCTGCAAGGCATCACATAAAGTAATTGCCATGGGATCGCTGACGCAGACAATGGCATCAGGCATGGGCACTCTTCCCTGCACAAGATCCATTGCAAGCTGGCGGGGCTTCTCCGTCCACAAATCACCATAGATAATATTTCTCTCGGTACAGGGAAGATCTGCATCACGCATAGCACGAACAAACCCTGTAGTACGACTTTTTGTAATATGCGAACCCTCAGGGCCTGTTAAACAAAGAATATCCTTGCAGCGATGGGCACGGATGAGGTGAGAAGTAATCGCATAAATGCTGTCTTCCTCTGGTGGAAAGAGATACGGCAAACGATCACATTCCTCTTCCAGTACAAGGCAGGGCACAGAAGTCTGCTCCAATAGACGATGAATTTGCATACGACGTTCACTGCTGCCAAATCGTCCAGAAGCAAACAAAATCCCGCTTAAATCGCCCCTTGCAGCAAGCTGATAAATATTATGGAGCGCATTCAGCGTATGGTTATCGTCAATATCATCTACGGGATTATATGTATCGGTAAAGATCAGCACATCATACCCCAAGGTACGCGCCGCTTCATGAATACCACGCAGCAACGCATCGTTCAATGCGCCAACCACCTCAGGAATCAGTACACCAATGGCACCCACGGCATGATCTGCATACAGTTCACTCATAGTATCACCCCTGCTCTCAATTTACCAAACAATCAGAATCTGTCGATTATTATACTACAAAAAGTCAGAAAATGCAATGTCGTTTTCTACTGTGATAATGACATATTGTATCATGAAGAAAAAACCGCACAGTTCAACAAGAACTGTACGGTTTTCGCTTACGCGGTAAAATCGGTAATAATCTGCCGTTTGGCAAGGGGCAACGTATACACCCACGAATCCATATGGTCTGCATCGGTAAAATAACGCAGCGGAGTTGGTGTATGCTCCTCCTCAAAGACATCCACAATGGCAAGCTTAATCTTCATGCGCTCTGGCACAATGCTTTTGATATACACGCTGGCGTTCTGTCCTGGACGAATCCCTGCACGAAGATCTGCAAGCCCTGCAAGATTTGGTGCAAGCTCAACAAAAATGCCATAATCCTCCACGGAACGCACAATACCTGCAACCGTTTCCCCTGCGGAAAAGCAAGCGGCGTTTTCAGCCCATGTACCAAGCAGTTCCTTATGGGAAAGCAACACACGACCGTTTTCAAAGCCCTTGACCACCACACGAATCTCCTGCCCAATATAAAAACGATCTGATGGGTGGGAGATACGGGAAACAGAAATAGCATCAATAGGAATGAGCGATGGCACACCGCAACCGATATCCACAAAACAACCAAAAGGCGCAAGATGCGTAACACGGGCAGGAATGATATCCCCTGGACGCAAATGATTGATGTATCCATCACGACACTGTTCCTGCTGCATACGACGGGAAAGCACTGCGATGGGCGCACCGTTTGCATCCTTTTCAATACGCATGACAGAAAAACAAACGGGTTTGTTCACCTTGGAAATCAGCGCAATATCCCGCGTGGAACCGTCCTCAATGCCCAGTGCGCCTTCTACCCGTGGAATCATCCCGTGCATACAGGGTAAATCCACATGAAGATTATGTCCTCCATCACAGACCCGAACACGGGCTTCCAGACGCTGACCGCTTTGCATCGCCTCACGTAGGGTAGCCTCCGATTGCAATGCGGCATGGTTTCGGGCTGAGTCCATCAGGCAGCCCTCTGGTAAATAACAATTTGTTTGATTCATTTCGACCTCCATCAGCTTTTGTTCAGATGTATTTTTGACGCATGGTGTTCTTAGTGATACCCATGCATTATTAATCTATGCTGATGATAATTCGAATATGAAGAGAATCGAAAAAAAATCTTTCAAACTCGAAAACATTGCTGCGCTTTTTGTCGGATTACTGTCGCTCATTTCACAATGTCGGATCTAATCTTGATTTATGGACACCTACTTCCGCGCAAAATGCATCAATTGATGTCCTATTCTTCCAGAATACCTGCAATCATTTTCAGTATTGCGACTGCATCATTGCTATTCACGCCCACAATTCCATCTGCCTCAGCTTGCAGCATTCCCAGTTCACTGATCTCTGCTGTTTTATTCTCAGACAGGAAAAGGTTGAGCAAAATTACATCATTGACTCTTACAAAGCCATCGCAGTTCACATCGCCCACCAACAACTCGGGCTGATCAATTCCTTCATCCTTGACAAACCGCCATGCGTTCATGCGAATACCCTCATCGGAAAACACAAAATACAAATCATGTGTGCCGCCAATTTCTGTAACAACATTATTAACAACAGTTACAGCCTGCATGGGGCTGTCAAACACTACGGAACTAAGCAGTTCTCCAGTGGGGCAGTCAAGGCGAACTTCTACTGTACCGCTCCCCTGTACATTTGCCGCAAAAGTCAAAGGAGTATCCAGCACAGGAGCAGAGGAATGATCACCACCCACAACGGATGAAGCAAAAAATACGATGGCATCGTCATCAGCAATGTACTTGAAATCAGCATAATCAGAAATGTAGATGCGATCGCCATCGCCCAGACCGTTCCAGATATTCTTCAAACCATCTGCCCACTCGCGCGTATTGGTCAGTTCAACGGAAAGGTCAAAGCTGTATTTGTCATTGATCACCATGGTATCAACCACAAAGGTCACAGTTGCGTCATCGCTGATTGTAAAATAGCCCACATTCTGAAGCATTTCTGCACCATTCATATTACAGGTGATGCTATAATTGCCTGTACTGCTGATATCCACACTGCCAGTACATTTCGTACCAGCCTTTGTGGTCGGATGCATGGAAAGCGTCACAGACTTATCAATTTGTTTGACGATGATATTATAAGTGATGCTGTTGATAGCAGTAGATGTAAAATCAGCAGGATCTACAACGATATCAGCATTCTCCGATTCTGTAAATTCAACTTCCTTTACGCTATACCATGCACCGCAAGAATCAGCCACTACGGCAGGCGTTGTGGAATTTGTAAAATCATACGAGATATCTGCGGTATTGTTGAGATCCGCAGCTGTATTCTCGATATAAGGAGATACTGGAACAACAGCGTTCAGGCCTTTTTTTGTGCCACCTGTTTTTTCGATCGTGACAGTTGCTTCATCCACATGAATCGTATCAGCACAGAGGCTTCGATAGCTGCCAGTAATGCCCATCCCTTGTTTGAGTTCCAATGTATGGTAGAAAATGTAGTAATTGCCATTGAACTTATGCAGGTGAGTGTGGTTATTTGAGTAATCAAAGCCAACAGCCCCTGGATTCTGAAAATACTCGCCCTTCATCTCCCAACTGGTGGGGTCAAGTGGTGTTTTGGTGGTCATGTACACCATGCTGCATCCCGATGGAACGGGGCAATCATAATCCCACTGCGCGGAATGATCACTCCAATCGGTATTATAGGTATACACATAGGTGCCATTGATATAGTTCAATTCACTCGCCTCAAAATGGTATGGTGCAGGGATCTCGACAAATTCGCTGTCAAAAGAAAGCATATCCGCACCAAGGCGTACAATACGATTGGAACCAGGCATATAATCGGTACCATCTGAGGCTTTTCCAGCACCAAACGATAACCATCCAACGCCGTTTTCGTCAATCACAGCACCTGGATCAAAGGGATTGGGGCAATCAGTTAGACCAGGAGTATCGGTGCCGATAAGGGGCTTGCCAAGGGGATCTTCCCACGGGCCTACCGGATCGGTAGAAGTAATAACACCAACGCCCACACCGTTATTGGAAAAATACATATAGAAATGTGTTTTACCATCTGCTTCCTCGCGTGAAACCACGGTCGGTGCCCACGAATTCATAATCCAAGGAGCGATTTCACCAATATTGATCTCGCCATGATATACCCAGTTGGTCATATCGTCGGTAGAGAAAACCAGCATTGACTTGATTTTCTCATAGGTATTGTCCTTATCAGCACCCGCGATCTCATACTGCTGGTGATCATTTGTGCCGTAAAGATACAATCTGCCGTTGTATTCCACAGCTGTGGGGTCAGCACAGTAGAACTGCGAGGAGATCGGATTGTTGTAACGGGTGTTTTTATAGCTGTTGTTGCTGATATCTGCATTGTCGATGGTCACACCATTCTCCAAAGATATAATAGCATCTTCCACGGAAATAGTGGTATCTTTTGCCGATACATCATAGGACTGTGTGCTTACAGCAGCTGTGATTCCCATTACAAGAGCAGCAATTCGCCGCCATACTTTTGATTTCATGTTCATTCCTCCTACAAAAATACAATGGGTATTGCATATCCAACGCGTTTATGCTATAATTATTATAGCACAGCGGACTAGAATGCAATAGCAGGGATGGGACATCATTTAGCACAAATCGGACAAAGGATGTGAAACCATGATTGAGATGCCACTGCGCATTTTTACAGAATCTGAAACCTTTCCGTTTTTTATTCACTATGGACATCACGAAAAAGATGACTGTTTTGTTCACGGGCACATGGATTTTTCAGAACTTGTCATCGTGTTGGATGGCATTGCAGAGCATATGGTTGGTGACATTTCATACCCTATTACAAAAGGTGAAGTATTCGTAATCAACAAAGGGACGGTGCATGGATATCGAAACGCAAAAAACTTCAAAATTTGCAACATTATGTTTCAACCAAGCAATATATTCTCGCCAACAAGCGACATACGCCAATCCATGGGATTTCAAGCTCTGTTCGTTGTGGCACCACATTACCTGCAAAGCAAGCAGTTTCACAGCCGATTAACGCTCACATTGGATGATTTCGCTTTTGTGCAACGTCTGCTGGATGAAATGCTGGTAGAGTTTGAGCAGAAAAACGAAGGCTGGCAAACCTTCTTAACTGCGATGTTTACACAGCTTTGCGTCTTTCTTTCGCGGCATTACCGCGTAGATCAAAATGCACATCATGGGGATATTTTTAAGCTGTCACGCACAATCGCATATATTGAAAAGCACTTTGCCGAAGATATCACACTGACAGATTTGGTGCGAACATCGGGATACTCAGAGCGACAACTGACCCGATTGTTTCACAGCACATTTGCAGCATCGCCAAAGCAATATATTACCAAATTACGGATACAGAAAGCGCAGCAACTTCTCCCTGATCCTTCACACAGTATTGGAGAGATCGCATGGAACTGCGGCTTTGTAGATCAAAATTATTTTAGCCGTGTATTTCGTACCGAAACAGGCGAAACCCCTAGTGCATATCGACACAGACGCAAAGAAAAATCAACCAAATAAACAAAGAGTCCGAGAAATGTTTCTCGGACTCTCGTTATTGATTATATCACGCCATTGATCTTGAGGATCACTGCAATACACGCACCAATGATCAGCACTGAAAGAACTCCTGTAAAAATACTCGTCTTTTTGTCATGCGTGACGGTTGTAGCTGGTAGAAGACGTAGCATACGAAGCGCGCGGGTAAATGGCTTATAAACCAGCATGGTAATCGCTGCATTCATCGTAGATTTCACTAGATTGAACGGCAGAAACACGGTGGTAAGCCTTGCTGCAACTTCATCGCGAGAAACGCCCATATACAATGGCGTAATGAGATAATTCCAAAGAAGCATCCCAGTTGTCATGACAACGATCCCGCAAAGCAAGCCAAGCATTGCTCCACGCAATGTGCGTCGACGCTGATAGATCCAGGAAGCAGAAACGGAAAAAAGCGTACTGGAGATGGCATTCATCAGCATACCGATCACGCCAGTATCGCTAGTGGGAAGTTCCAGCAGCGCAGTGACCAAGCTAAGGGCAAGTGCCGCAGGTGACCCATAAAGAAATCCTCCCAATGTAAGAAAGACATCTTTCATCTCATAGCTTAGGAAGCCAAACAGTTTGATTTTAATGAGATAAAGGGACAGATAACCAATGGCAGCAAGCAGTGCGAGAATACATAACTTTTGCAGCTTTTCCGAACGATTCTGCATGACGGATGTTTGCGCGTTTTTCCGATCCACCAACAATCTCCCCTTTCAAAAAAAAGCGCACCCATTTCCTTCGGAAAACAGGCACGCTTCGCTAAACAAATATAGTGATACCGCACTTGTTTCTTTCATCCGGATTGTAACCGTCGGTATCGGAATTACACCAATTCATGCCCTACCAGGCTTGCGGACTGTACCGCCGATGAGGAATTACACCTCGTCTTGAAACAAATCATACGCACTGAAATTGACAAGAGGTCTTAAGCTTCGGAATCTGAATCGTCCTCAACAACTTCCGCCTCGCTAATGGTATTGTAGTCAAACTCCAGATTCTCGTTGCAATGGGGACAGAGCATACTCCCCTGTTCAAGCATATGCTCATCAATGATAATCTGCGCTTCACAGTTGGGACAAGTGACCTCATACTGCTCCTTCACGTCATCATCATCGTAATCACGAATCACCGAACCAAAAGAATCATGATCAAAGACATCAATCCAATCGTCATCATCATCTTCTTCATCGTCGTCGTCATCGTCATCATCTTCATCATCAGGCTGATAGAGGTCATACTCTACATCGCCAAGATCCTTATCAATGATATCACAAAGCTCAGTCAGCTCATTGATCTGCGTCTGTAATCTGCCAATCTCATTCGCCATATCTTCCATGACTTCTGCCATCTGCAACAGCGCACGGCCTTCCTTGGTTGTTGTGTCCAAATCCATACCATGGAGTAAGCCCATCATATAAGAAACTTTCTTATCCAGCATTGCGAATCATCCTTTCAGAACATGAAATTATTACGCGGTAAAAACGGATTATGCACGCTCCATGTACTCACCAGTACGAGTATCAACACGAATCATATCGCCCTCATCAATGAAGAGAGGTACACGGATCTCTGCGCCAGTTTCCAGAACAGCAGGCTTTGTAGCATTGGTTGCGGTATTGCCCTTGAAGCCAGGCTCTGTAGTGGTAACCTGCAATTCTACGAAGAAGGGTGCCTCGACGCCAAATACATTACCCTTGTAGGACAGTACTTTGACTTCCATCTCCTCTTTCACAAAAGCGAAGCTAGGGCCGAGAATATCTTTACTGATCGGGATCTGCTCATAGGTTTCAAGATCCATAAAATAGTAAAGTTCACCATCATTGTAGCTATACTGCATATCTCTGCGCTCGACATAAGCAGTGGGGAACTTTTCAGTGGGGTTAAAGCTGCGTTCCACCACAGCACCCGTAATGACATTCTTGTACTTGGTACGAACGAAAGCTGCACCTTTGCCAGGCTTAACATGCTGGAACTCAACGACCTGAACAACCTGACCGTCCATTTCGAAAGTCATACCATTTCTGAAATCACCTGCAGAAATCATGAAAAAACCTCCAATAAAACTAAAACGGCAGGATACCGCCGCTTTATAAAATACCGACTGCGGTGCCGCAAAGATTACAAAAACACCGCTATATCGAAGTTATTATACAGCAAATCGTGCTTCATTGCAAGACTTTTGCCTCAAAAACCGCATTTCACACAAAACCTGATATTCTGACAAATTTCATTTGAGCATTTCGACGAATACCAATGGGAACATACTGCGCCCATCCTCATGCACGGCAATCGCTTACGAAAAATATAGATATACAAAACGAGAAAAATATGGTATG
>CAYXBP010000029.1:0-17682 GCA_964463355.1 uncultured Ruminococcus sp.
CTCCTTTAGGCTTTTTCTATATTATACCACAAAATCCCTGGTTTGTCCACTCCCAAACGCAGATCCTGCCGTAAAAGCAGCAAATCATCAGATGGTTTACGCGCTGGGAATCCTTTTTGTTGCGGCATCTGTCTGCGCGTCTGAACAGAATCGGGCAGATATTGTGCTGTTTTGGGTGTCACCAAAGGCGAAATTACGGCAATTTTAGACAAAAATACTTGACAGAAACTGCAAGGTGTGATATAATCAAGTGAAAATAAGGTAACACCGCATAGAGCTGGTGGTGCGATGCGCCGTCAGGCGAACTTTGTGCGGTGTTGCCTTAAAGATCCCCGTCATGGATATGATGTGTGAGGGCGACTGCAAGGTATCAAAAATCCTTTGCTGCGGCGGTTTCGCCGCCTCTATTGCGATGGCTTGCAGGCTGCCTTTTTCTATTTATGCAATCGTTTGCGGAAAAAGGCAGGGAACAATTACAGTAGAGGTCAGGAAAAGGAATGAATCTGGAAAAGCAAAAGTGTGCGCCCGTGTATGAGGCGTTGCAACAGTTGCGGCGGCAGCGTGTTGTGCCCTTTGATGTGCCTGGTCATAAGCGTGGGCGAGGCAATCCTGAGCTGGTACAGCTTCTGGGAGAGCAATGCGTGGGAATTGATGTCAATTCCATGAAGCCGCTGGATAATCTCTGTCACCCCGTTTCGGTGATACTGGAAGCGGAAAATCTGGCGGCGGATGCTTTTGGCGCAGCACACGCGTTTTTTATGGTTGGCGGAACCACCTCAGCCGTGCAAAGCATGATCCTTTCTGCCTGTAAAGCAGGGGATAAGATCATCGTGCCGCGCAATGTCCACAAAAGTGTGATCAATGCCCTAGTGCTTTGCGGCGCGGTTCCAGTGTATGTTAACCCAGATGTGCAGCCGCGCATCGGCATTGCACTGGGGATGGAAATCTCACAGCTGGAGCAGGCGATACAGGCAAATCCGGATGCAGTAGCAGTGTTTGTTAACAATCCAACCTATTATGGCATCTGCTCTGATTTGCGCGCCATCGTCAAGCTTGCCCATGCGCATCATATGCTGGTGCTTGCGGATGAAGCCCACGGCACGCATTTTTATTTTAATGATACGCTGCCTGTTTCCGCAATGGCAGCAGGTGCAGATATGGCTGCCGTGTCGATGCATAAATCGGGTGGCAGCTTAACGCAAAGTTCCTTGCTGCTGCTCAACGCTACCGTGAATGAGGGCTATGTCAAGCAGATTATCAACCTGACGCAGACAACCAGCGCGTCCTATCTGCTGATGTCCAGCCTTGATATTTCCAGGCGTAATCTTGCGTTGCGTGGGGAACATTCCTTTGCCAAGGTCATGACCATGGCAGAGTACGCACGCGCGGAGATTAATGCAATTGGTGGTTATTATGCCTATGGCAGAGAGATTTGCAACGGTACCAGTGCCTTTGATTATGATGTAACAAAGCTCTCTGTCTTTACGCGGGAGATCGGTCTTGCAGGCATTGAGGTTTACGATCTGCTGCGCGATGAATACGATATTCAGGTCGAGTTTGGTGATATCGGCAATATTTTGGCGTATATCTCCATCGGTGACCGTATGCAGGATATCGAACGACTGGTGGGCGCGTTGGCAGATATCAAACGCCTGTATACCCGTGATACCAGCGGTATGCTCAGCCTGGAGTATATTTCACCGCAGGTTGTCGCAACGCCGCAGCAGGCGTTTTACGCGCAGAAGGAAATGCTGCCGCTTGAACAGACCAACGGCAGAATCTGCGGAGAGTTTGTTATGTGCTATCCGCCGGGTATTCCGATCCTTGCCCCCGGCGAGATCATCACCAGGGATATTTTAGAGTATATCTGCTACGCCAAGGCGAAGGGCTGTTCCATGCAGGGCATGGAAGACCCCATGGTGGAAAAGCTGAATGTGCTTACCGAACGCTGAAGAAAGGAGCGTGCTTGCATGGAATTCTGGTTTTCTGAGCTGCATACGCATAATGTGAAGATGTCCATTCGCTGCGATAAGCAGCTTTATAGTGGGCAAAGCGATTTTCAGCGCATTGATGTGTTTGAATCGGCGGAATTTGGACGTTTTCTGGTTTCCAACGGCAGCGTGATTTTTTCTGAAAAGGACGAATTTATCTACGATGAGATGATTGTTCACGTGCCGATGTCGGTGCATCCCGATGTGAAAAGCGTTCTGGTGATCGGCGGCGGCGATGGCGGCGTTGCCCGCGAGCTTTCGTACTACGACGAAATTGAGGTCATTGATGTGGTAGAACCCGATGAAATGTTTGTGGATGTCTGCCGCGCGTTTTTCCCTGATAATGCCAAAGGCCTTGATGATCCCCGCGTGACAATCTATAACCAGGATGGTCTGCGCGCATTGCGTACCCGTCATGGCGAGTATGACCTGATCATCAATGATGCCACCGACCCATTTGGGCATACCGCAGGGCTGTTTACCAAGGAGTTTTACGGTCTGTGCTATAAAGCCCTGAAGGATGACGGCATTATGGTGTATCAGCACGGTAGCCCCTTCTTTGATGAGGACGAGGAGGCGTGCCGTTCTATGCACAGCAAGGCGTTCCGGTCGTTCCCCGTGTGCCGCGTGTATCAGGCGCATATTCCAACCTGCCCATCAGGCTATTGGCTGTTCGGCTTTGCATCGAAAAAGTATCATCCCATCCATGATTTTGATCCCAAACGCTGGAAAAAGCGTAAGATCAAAACCTGGTATTATACTACAAATCTGCATAACGGTGCCTTTATGCTGCCGCGCTATGTGGAGGATTTGCTGGAAGAAGCGGAAAACCGTATGAAGAATCGTGACGATTCATAAAGGCGTTGCCCGAAATACGAAATAGTGATTTGGAGGAAACAAATGAGCAGAGTATTGATTATCGGCTGCGGCGGCGTGGCATCTGTTGCCATTCAGAAGTGCTGCCAGTACAGCGAGGTGTTTACCGAGATTTGCATTGCCAGCCGTACCGTATCCAAATGCGATGCGCTGAAAGCAAAGATTGAGGCGGAGGGCAAAACCACTACCAAAATCAGCACAGCGGCTGTGGATGCCGACGATCTGGAGGCGGTCATCAGGCTGATTGATGCCTACAAGCCCGTGCTGGTGCTGAATCTCGCATTGCCTTATCAGGATCTCACCATTATGGAGGCTTGCCTGAAGACTGGCGTGCATTATGTGGATACCGCAAACTACGAGCCTGAGGATATCGACGAACCGGTCTGGCGTGCTGCGTATGAAAAACGCTGCAAAGAAAAGGGCTTTACCGCCTATTTTGATTACAGCTACCAGTGGGCATATCATGAGCAGTTTGCAAAGGCGGGTCTGACTGCGCTGCTGGGCAGTGGCTTTGACCCTGGTGTGACCTCTGTGTTTGCCGCCTATGCGCTGAAGCACTACTTCGATGAGATTCACTATATTGATATTCTGGATTGCAATGGCGGCGATCACGGCTACCCCTTTGCAACCAATTTCAACCCCGAGATCAACCTCCGTGAGGTTTCCGCAAATGGATCTTACTGGGAGAACGGTCGGTGGGTGGAAACCAAGCCCATGGAGATCAAGCGCGAGTACGATTTCCCGCAGGTTGGTAAAAAAGATATGTATCTGCTGCATCACGAAGAGATTGAATCTTTGGCTAAGAATATCCCATCGGTTAAGCGGATTCGCTTCTTCATGACATTCGGTCAGAGTTACCTTACCCATATGAAGTGCCTCGAAAATGTGGGAATGCTTTCCACATCGCCTATCTGTTTCAACGGCACCGAAATTGTCCCCATCCAGTTCCTGAAAGCACTGCTTCCCGATCCCGCCTCCCTTGGCCCGCGTACTGTGGGCAAAACGAACATCGGCTGTATCTTCACGGGGATGAAGGATGGCAAGGAAAAGACCATCTACATTTACAATGTCTGCGATCATCAGGCGTGCTATCGCGAGCTTGGTTCGCAGGCGATCTCCTATACCACTGGCGTTCCCGCTATGATTGGTGCTGCGCTCGTTGCTGATGGCACATGGCGCAACGCAGGTGCCCGTACCATCGAGGAGTTCGACCCTGATCCCTTTATGGATATGCTCAATCGCTTTGGTCTGCCTTGGGTGGTCGATGAAGCACCCGCTACGGTGGAGTGATGCATCGCGCAGCGTTGCCGACCCCGTGCTACATTGTTGATATCGCAAAGCTCCGGAGCAATCTGGAGCTTTTGCGGCAGGTAGAACGGGCAAGCGGCTGTCATATTTTATTGGCACAGAAGGCGTTTTCGTGCTTTTCTGTGTATCCCATGATCGCAGAGTACATCAGTGGCACAACTGCCAGCGGCTTGTATGAGGCAAAACTCGGGCACGAGCAATTCGGCAAGGAAACCCATGTTTTTTCGCCTGCGTATACCGCAGACGAGATGCAAGCCCTCTGCAAGATTTGTGACCACATCAGCTTTAATTCGTTCCGTCAGCTGGAGGCGCATCGTGCCATCTGGGAAAAGGCACCCGTGAGCGTGGGTATCCGCGTGAATCCTGAATGCTCTACCCAGGGCGAGCACGCCATTTATGACCCTTGCGCATCTGGTTCGCGCCTGGGCGTGACTCTCCGGAATTTCCGTCCCGATTTGCTTTGCGGCGTGGAAGGCCTGCATTTTCATACCCTCTGTGAGCAAAATGCCGATGCGCTCGTCACCACCTGTGCCGCCTTTGAGGAAAAATTCGGAACGTATCTTTCCAAAATGCAATGGCTCAACCTTGGCGGCGGACATCACATCACCCGCGCAGACTATGATGTTGAACAATTGGTGCAGCTCATCCGCCGTATTCGCGAACAGTATGGGGTTGCGGTGTATCTCGAGCCAGGCGAAGCCATCGCGCTCAATGCAGGTTATCTGGATACCACCGTCATGGATATCGTTGAGAACGACCTTTCCGTGCTGATTCTGGATGCTTCCGCCGCTTGTCATATGCCCGATGTGCTGGAAATGCCCTACCGTCCGCCACTGAAAAACGCAGGGGAGTGGGGCGAAAAGCCATATGCCTATCGACTTTCTTCGCGTACCTGTCTTGCGGGCGATATCATCGGTGACTACAGCTTTGATCGTCCCGTGCAGATCGGTGACCGCCTGACTTTTGAAGATATGGCGATTTATTCTATGGTGAAGAACAATACCTTCAACGGTATGCCACTGCCTGCCATCGTGTTGCAGCATGAAAACGGCGATTGCGAGATCATCAAGGAATTCGGCTATTCGGATTTTAAGGAAAGGCTTTCTTGATATAAAGTAACCCCGAAGGCGTTCGTTTGACGGGCTGCACAGAAAAAAGCAACACAGGAGTAAAAGCGATTCATGAATACACCAAAACAAGATGGCTTTTCTATGCCTGCCGAGTATGCACCACATCACGGTACGATACTCGTTTGGCCCGAACGCCCTGGTTCGTGGGGCAATGACCCTACGCCAGCGCGGAACGCCTTTTCAAAGATCATCACACAACTGGTTCAGCACGAGAAGGTCTATGTGCTGGTCAGCGAGAATGCGAAAGCAACGGCGCAGCAGATGCTGCCGCAAGATGTCAATTTGTTGGAGATCAACACCGATGATGCCTGGGCAAGAGATATCGCCCCCACTTTTGTAAGGGATATGACAGGTGCTGTGCGCGGTATTGATTGGGCTTTCAATGCATGGGGCGGTGCCTATGACGGCTTGTATGCTGATTATCAAAACGATGACGCTGCTGCCTCTGCCATTTGCCGTGCTTTGCAGATTCCTTGCTACGATGCGCATCCCTTTGTGCTGGAGGGCGGCGCGATTCATTCGGATGGGGAGGGGACACTGCTTGTCACTGAGGCTTGCCTTCTGAGCAGGGGGCGTAACCCACATATGACCAAAGCACAAATCACACAGCAACTTTGTCAGTATCTTGGTGCAAAAAAGGTGATTTGGCTGCCGTATGGTATCTATCAGGATGAAACCAATGAGCATATTGATAATGTTTGTGCCTTTGTCGCCCCAGGGGAGGTTGTTCTCGCATGGTGCGAGGATCCATCAGATCCGCAATATGCCATGTCCGCCGCAGATTTGCAGGTGTTGGAGCATTCTTCCGATGCCAAGGGTAGGGCACTGAAGATTCATAAATTGCCTGTGCCAAAGCATCCTGTGTGCATTACTGGGGCGGATTTGCAGGGGTATTCCTTTGCAGAGGGCGAAGCAGTGCGCGTGCTGGGTGAGCGCCTTGCGGCATCCTATGTGAATTTTTATTTTGCCAATGATTGTCTGCTGCTGCCGCAGTTTGGTGGTGAGAACCGCGAGAGCGATGCCGTGGCTTGTCAGATTCTGCAAGCCGTCGCGCCAAACCGTCAGGTGATTCCCATTGATGCCCGGGAGATTCTGTTAGGCGGTGGCAATATCCACTGCATTACCCAACAAATACCGAGAGGAGTGTTCCGATGAAGCAAAATCGTACCGTGACCGTTGCTGCCATCCAGATGCAGTGCAGTGCCCAGCCAGAAGAGAATCTAGCGACCGCCGAGCGCATGATTCGGGATGCAGCTGCCAGGGGTGCGCAGATGATTCTATTGCCCGAACTTTTCGAACGCCCCTATTTTTGCCAAGAGCGCAGATATGAATACTACGATTACGCCACCCCGACCGTGGAGAATCCAGCGGTGCAGCTTTGTATGCGCCTTGCAAAAGAGCTTGCCGTGGTGCTGCCCGTCAGCTTTTATGAGAAGGACGGCTGCTGCCTGTATAACACCGTAGCGGTGATTGATGCCGATGGCTCTCTGATGGGCGTGTATCGCAAAACACATATTCCCGATGACCATTATTATCAGGAGAAGTTTTATTTTTCGCCTGGCAACACAGGTTTTCGCGTGTGGCAAACCCGATACGCAACCATTGGTGTCGGTATTTGCTGGGATCAGTGGTTTCCTGAAACCGCACGGAGCTTGGCGGTCAATGGCGCGGAGATATGCTTTTTCCCAACAGCCATTGGGTCAGAGCCAATTCTGGAATGTGACAGCGCAGGACATTGGCGACGTACCATGCAGGGGCACGCAGCAGCAAATATCATGCCTGTGATTGCAGCTAATCGTATTGGTACAGAGTCTGTCACGCCCTGTGCAGAAAACGGCGGGCAGACGTCCTCTCTTTGCTTTTATGGCACCTCGTTCATGACTGACGCAACAGGCAGCATCGTCGCGGAAGCAGGACGCACAGAGGAAGCTGTTCTTTTGCATACATATGATTTGACAGCAATCGCCGCAGAGCGTCTGAACTGGGGATTGTTCCGTGACCGCCGCCCACAATGCTACGGCGATATTTGCAAATAATATCGCGCAGCTTGCTGAAAGCAAAATATGCCGTGTGTTGCATTTCTCTTGAGAATGTTCTGGTGCAATGCCAGAAAGAAAACCGCCTTCGAAGCAAAATCGGGGGCGGTTTTGCGTGAAGTGATGCATCTGACAAGCAAAACAATAAGACAGAACACAACATAACAATACCTCCGCCCCCGCACGACGCATCGGGAGAGAAGGATTGCTGGAATCGCGCGCAATGCTTTGGAAAACCCTTGCAATTCACGTCGAACTGTGCTATAATGAATCTGCATATAAAATAAAGCAAAGGAAGGGAAACCCTATGGCAAGAAGAAGAATTCACTGGGGGCGTCTGGCAATGCTGTTCGTGCCGGTGTTTGTGATCATTCTGCTGATTTGTACACAGTGCGGCGGTGGCGATACTCCAGAAGAAAGCAGCAAAGTAAATGATTTTTCAAGCACAAGCGGCGATGTGCAAAGTTCTGGTACACCAGTGCAGAGTGCAGATGCCTTTATCGTGGTGTTGGATGCGGGTCATGGCGGCTTTGACGGTGGTTCGACTGCAACGGGTGTGACGCGGCTGGAAAAGGACGATAATCTTGCATTGGCGTTGGCGACCCAGCAGGCATTGTCGAAGTATCCCGGCGTGGAAGTACTTATGACGCGTTCTACCGATGTGTTCATCAGCTTGCAAGGCCGTTGTGATGTGGCAAATCAAGCGGGTGCAGATCTGTTCATATCGCTGCACCGTAATTGCGCCACCGAAGGCAAGGGCGTGGAAATCTGGATTGACCGCGAGGAGGATGCGGTGGATAAGGCATTGGCAGAGTATATTCTGGAATTGCTGGATGATGTGGGTATTTCACGCAATCGCGGCATCAAGTTCGGGTTCCGTGGAGTTGGCAGCGAAAACTCGGATAATCAGGGCGACAGCTACTATGTTAACGCAAATACAACCATGCCAAGCTGCCTTATCGAGCTGGGCTTTTTGACCAGCGATGAGGATAACCTGAACTTTGATACCCATTTGGACGATTACGCAGATGCCATCGCAAGGGGCATTGTGGAGTTGGGCATGGATGAGGGAATGTATCATCGCACTGCCTTGCAGTGAACTGCGGAAAGGATGGCTGTGATTTGCAAGCAATGACCTATCAGGAACTAAAAAAATTGGCAAAGGCTTCTGCCGAGGGTTGCCCTGCTGTGCGGCTTGCGATTCTTGGTGATAGTGCTACGCAGCAGCTTGCGGTTGCACTGAAAGGGATGGGGGTTGCAAGAGGGCTTGCACTGGAAGTATTCGATGCGGATTACGACCAGATGGACACACAGACTGTGGATCCGCATTCTGCGCTGTATGCCTTTGCACCCGATTATGTGCTGCTCTTTCCCTGCGTGGAAAAGCTGTTGATGCGATATCAGACCACACCGCCAAAAGCCCGCGCTCTATTTGCACAGACCGAATGCCACCGCTATTGCGCACTCTTTGAGCGGATTGCCCGATACAGTAAGGCGAAGCTTCTGCTTGTGGATTTTCCTGCCTGCACGGACGGCGTGTTCGGCAATGGCGCGTTGCGCACTGCGGAATCCTTTCCCTATCAGCGGCTTTTGCTGAATGCAAAGCTTGCCGAGCAATTATGCAGCGACTACCCCAATGTGTACCCAGTGGCACTCAGTGCGATACAAACGCAGCTTGGGCAGGAACGCTTCTTTGATGCGCGGATATGGCATTTGGCAAAGCTTGCCGTGCGCACGGAAGTGCTGCCCTTTTTCGCGTCAGCTGTGGTGGATGTGATACAGTCGCTGCGTGGGCAAATCAAAAAATGTGTGGTGCTGGATCTGGACAATACCCTGTGGGGCGGCGTGATCGGCGACGATGGCTTGGAGGGCATCGAGCTTGGTGAGCTTGGGGCAGGGCCTGCGTTTATCGCCTTGCAGCATTGGTTGAAAAATCTGCAAGAGCGTGGCGTGCTGTTAGCCGTTTGCAGCAAAAACAATGCGGATACCGCAATGGAGGCCTTTGAAAAACACCCCGATATGGTACTGCGCTTGTCCGATATTGCCATGTTTGTTGCCAATTGGGACGATAAAGCAAGCAACATCCGTCATATTCGGCAAACCCTCAATATCGGTATGGATTCGATTGTGTTTTTAGATGATAATCCCTTTGAGCGTGATCTGGTGCGTGCCGTGCTGCCCGAGGTTACGGTGCCGGAGCTTCCCGAAGACCCTGCTTTGGTGCTGCCGTATTTGCAGTCTTTGTGCTTGTTTGAGGCGGCAGGCTGTTCGGAGGAGGATCGGGTGCGTACCCAGCGGTATCAGGCACAGATTAGCCGTGCAGAGGCGGAGCAGAACTATGATTCCTATGAGGCGTATTTGGCATCACTGGATATGAAAGCTGTGGTGGAGCCATTTGTTCCGTTTTATTTTGCACGCATCGCACAGCTGACCCAGCGTTCCAATCAGTTTAATCTGCGCACGGTGCGCTATACAGAGGCAGAGATTGCTGCCATTGCTGCCGATGATGGCTTTATCACGCGGTATATGACGCTTTCTGATCGCTTTGGTGAGCATGGTTTGGTCAGCGTGGTGATTCTGCAAAAGCGACAGAATGCCTTGTTCATTGACACATGGCTCATGAGCTGCCGTGTGCTGCGCCGCGGTGCGGAACAGTATCTCTTTGACCGCATTGTGGAAGCCACGCTGGAAAATGGCTTTGATACACTCGTGGGGGAATACCTGCCCACTGCCAAAAATGCAATGGTTGCCGATTTTTACGCGCAATGTGGTATGACCCCCCTCGGCAACGGCTTGTTTACTTTGGATTGCAAGCAGCATCAGCCGCACAAAACATCCATTTCCGCCCGTGAAGCGTAGCTGTTTCGCTGGTAAGGCACCCCAAAAAGGTTTGAACAATACCCGGAAAAGTACTTCCCGAAAGGCTGTGTGATGTATGGGATGCGCGCCGCATCTCTTTGAAGGCGTTGCGGCTAACCTGTAAGAAAATATCGTTTTTCCCTTGACAATCCCAATAAACTGGGCTATAATAATACAAGTATGTGTAATTTTGGAAAGGCGGATTGAATCATGCTGAAAAATACCGAAAAAACAATGGATAAAATCGTTGATCTCTGTAAATCCAAAGGCTTTGTGTACCCTGGTTCGGAGATCTACGGTGGGCTTGCCAATACATGGGATTACGGCCCCTTGGGCGTAGAGCTGAAAGAGAATATCAAGCGCGCATGGCGTAAGAAGTTCATTCAGGAGAATCGTTATAACGTCGGGCTGGATAGTGCCATCCTGATGAATCCGCAGACATGGGTTGCATCTGGTCATATCGGTGGATTCTCTGACCCACTGATGGATTGCAAGGAGTGCAAAACACGTCACCGCGCCGATAACCTCATTGAGAATTTTGATGGCACAAATCCCAGTGGTTGGAGCAATGAACAGATGCTGGATTATATCCGCACGCATCATATCTGCTGCCCAAATTGCGGCAAGGAGAATTTTACCGATATCCGTCAGTTTAATCTGATGTTCAAGACCTTTCAGGGTGTGACAGAGGACAGTAAATCAGAGCTGTATCTGCGTCCCGAAACCGCACAGGGCATCTTTGTAAACTTTGCGAATATTCAGCGTACCAGCCGTAAGAAGGTTCCCTTCGGCGTAGCACAGGTGGGAAAGTCGTTCCGTAATGAAATCACCCCAGGCAACTTTATCTTCCGCGTCCGTGAGTTTGAGCAGATGGAACTGGAGTTTTTCTGCAAGCCTGGTACCGATCTTGAATGGTTTGCTTATTGGCGTGGCTTCTGCCGTGATTGGCTGCTGAGCCTTGGCATCAAAGAGGAAAACCTTCGCCTGAGAGATCATTCTGCTAAGGAACTGTGTTTCTATTCTAAGGCAACAACTGATTTCGAGTATTTGTTCCCCTTTGGCTGGGGCGAGCTGTGGGGCGTTGCAGATCGTACCGATTACGACCTCACACAGCATATTAAAACCAGCGGTAAGTCGTTGGAGTATTTTGACCCCGAAACCAACGAGAAGTACATTCCCTATGTCATTGAGCCTTCCTTGGGCGTGGAACGGTTGTTCCTGACCATTGTGACAGAGGCCTATGACGAGGAAGATCTGGTTTCCGTTGATAAAAACGGCAACGAGAAGAAGGATGTTCGTACGGTTATGCGGTTCCATCCAGCATTGGCACCGTTTAAGGCGGCAGTTCTGCCGTTGGTGAAGAAGCTGACACCGCAAGCGATGGAAGTGTTTGAGATGCTTTCCAAGCGGTTCCATGTCGACTTTGACGAAACTGGAACCATCGGTAAGCGGTATCGTCGGCAAGATGAGATCGGCACACCGTTCTGTATCACCTACGATTTTGATACCCTTGAGAAGGATAACAGCGTGACCATTCGTGATCGTGATACCATGGAGCAGGTGCGTGTGCCCATTGATCAGCTGGTGGCGTATCTGGAAGAAAAGATCGCATTCTGATTTGTTTGACAGATAAGATGTTTGCAACCGCGCAGATTTGCCCCTGCGCGGTTTTTCTGCGTTCATATATGAACCGCCGGCAATCTGTGAAAAATGAAATAAATGCAAATCAGATAAAGTAGAGATTATGTGTACATTTACAAAGCTTGCACATTCTATTGACGTATAATTCACAATATAGTATAATACAAATCGTTGAACGCTAGTGGACAATCAAATGGTATGCCTTATTCTGCTGTACAGAAGCTTGGTGTATCCTTGTGCCTGCATTACTTGCAGTTTTCAATTCTGAAGAGAATTTGCATCCGAAAAAACGGAAGCTGTATTTGATTTTATTATTGCTTTGATTTGTGCGTCGACTATCAAACAAACGGTGAAGACAATGTCTTCTATTTCAACATGATACCCGTGCAAACACGCATCAAAAACAGACTTTCCATTTTTATCGACCAACAAGAGGGATCATAATAAATGAAAAAAAGTATTCGCTGTGTTGATATTTGTAATTATGTTGATGCTATCTGCTATTATTTTCATTCTAAAGTATAATCTTAACAGTGATGTGGCTGACGACAAGCTTATTCGTTTTGAGCAAACAATTCATTACACAGAATGCTCGCTGTACAAGGGCGATATAAATGACGAGGTAATTCTGGATGGAGTTGTCACCTGCGAAGAATATGTAAAAACAATTGAACATGGTTTTGATCATTCGCAAAAGCTGCTTGTGTAAACAGACACTTTTATTCCAAAGGTACTGGCTGCGCAGTTTGCAGATAAAATATTTCTTCTGGAAAACGGAAAGCTGGTTTGAACAAAACAGAGCTATTTCTCTTGTTGGAGATATTCTTGATGATTGGCAGAACCGTACACCTACTATGTTGGATGAATCGATCATTGATGAAGTATATGATCTTGCTTGTTCTGAACCTAAAAGTTGTCAGGAACTTGCTGATGAAGTGTATGCTATTCTTGAAGAAAACTATCCGGAACTGATTGATGCTTCTACAAACGTAAATGCTTTGTTCGCTTAGTCGATTGAAAATACATAGGCGTTAGTGTATAATGATGATATTGAACAGCTGAAATCGTTAATAGGCTGTATAAGCAACAATATGAAGTTAAAATGAATATACCCCAAAATTTTTAAGGTGAACTTCAAAAACTATTGACTTCTATTGACTTTTTGTGGTATACTAAAACAGAGGTGATCGTATGGTTGAACGTAAGCAGTATATGGATAAAATCAAGAAATTACAAGGTCAACAGATTATCAAAGTGGTGACAGGTGTCCGCAGATGCGGCAAATCCACGCTGCTGAAACAGTTTCAGGCGTATCTTCTGGAATCCGGTGTGAATCCCGAACAAATTATTGCAATCAATTTTGAAGATGTAGCAAACGAGCATCTGCTGGATTATCACGCACTGCATGATTATGTGACGGAGCGTCTTACTTCGGATAAGATGACGTATATCTTTCTTGATGAAATACAGGCTGTTCCTGATTTTCAGAAGGCAGTAGATTCCCTGTTTATCCGTGAGGGGACGGATATCTATATTACAGGTTCAAACGCACATATGCTGTCTGGTGAACTTGCTACTCTGCTTTCCGGTCGATATATTGAAATTCCAATGCTGCCGCTGTCATTTGCAGAATATATGGAATTATCGGGGCTTGATAAACGCACTGCGTGGCAGAATTATTTTCAGTACGGCGGTTTTCCCTATGCTGTTCAGATAGCGGATGCTGAGATCAGAGCGGATTATCTTCTTGGCATTTATCATACGGTATTGCTTAAGGATGTAGCAGCAAGAAAGCGTATCAATGATATCGGTCTGTTGGAAAGTGTTGTAAAATTCCTGTTTGACAACATTGGCAATATTGTATCGTCCAAAAAGATTGCAGACAGCCTGACTTCCTTCGGCAGAAAAACAACCCCTATCACGGCTGAAAACTATGTCACAGCACTGTCAGATGCTTTCATTCTGTACAAGGCAGAGCGATATGATGTGCAGGGCAAACAGTACTTGAAATCACTTGAAAAGTATTACGCCGTGGATATGGGACTTCGCCGTTTGCTGCTCGGCAACCGTAGACAGGATATCGGTCACATCCTTGAAAATATCGTCTATTTGGAGCTGATTCGTCGTGGTTACAAGGTGAGCATTGGTAAGGTTGGCGACTTGGAAATTGATTTTGTTGCAGAGCGCAACGGTGAAAAGATATATTATCAAGTATCTGTAACCGTAATCAATGAGGACACCTTTGAACGAGAGATCACACCGCTGAAACGTGTGCATGACAACTATCCCAAGTATATCATCACAATGGATGAACTTCCCATGGATGAAGATGGCATTAAGATCATCAATGTGATTGATTTCTTATTACAGTAAGGTATCGTATAAAGATAAAAACAGTATTCCCAATCCAAAAGAGGAATGGTTGATTTTTGAAAACACACACGAAGCAATCATTGACAGAGAAACGTGGGAACTTGTACAGAAATTACGCAAAACGCCAAAGCGCATCGACACCATTGGAGAAGCAAATCCACTGACAGGACTTCTATTCTGTGCGGATTGTGGAGCAAAGATGTACAATCATCGTTCCAGAGGTGGTACGAAAAACAACCCGTACCCCTCTGACTTCTATTTTGACCAGTGGTATGGAGAACTGGCTGGCATTCAAAAAAGGTTTAATCGATGAAATCAACGGCTTAAACATTGACGGAATGGAAACCGTTACGGAACTGTATCCGCTGGTGGGCAGCTTTGTCAATCTGGAGTACCCTGTTCCAAGCGGCATGGTGAAGTTATTGAAGGATGACGAGGTATATCTGGGTGCACAGGTCAAAAATCTCTTTGATGAGAGCGGAAAAAGTTGTTTTGGTGTGATCGCACGGGAAAACTTTATTCTCATTTGCACATACGAGGAAAACGGCGCAAATCCGGAAATCGTGACCTACAAAAGAAGATAAAACCATGAGCAAATACGAAAAACTTTGGAACTACATAAAAGACTGTAACGAGGATACGATCACGCTGACCTTTGTGGAAATCGGCAGCATTGTCGGTGTTCCCGTTGACCATTCCTTTCTGAGATATAAGAAAGAGCTGACGCAATACGGCTGGGAGGTCGGCAAAATTTCCATGAAAGCGCAGAAAGTGACATTTGAAAAATGCAAAACAGAACTTTGATTCTGTACATTTCCGGACACTCGCCCAGAGAAAGTCAGGCAGTTTTTGAAGCGGCTGGAGAAAGAAGGGAGAAACAAAAGTGAACAGTAATGTTGCAGTTCGGCTGTTGCTTGCAGCCGGTGTGCTAATGCTGCTCTCCGGCTGTATCTTTGGCTTCACACAGCAATGGATTTATGCCGCGCTGGTGTGGATCGGTGCATTTGGTTGTTTGATTGCGGCTTTGAATTTCAAAAATCGGAAAGGTGAATAGAACGATGCGAATGGAAACAAATCGGCTATTTCTACGGGAAATGACCCCGGATGATTTTTCTGCTCTCTACGAAGTCTTGGCAGACTCCGACATCATGCAGCACTATCCGTATACCTTTGATGAAAGCCGTGTGCGCCGCTGGATTGACCGAAATATAGAGCGGTACGAGACCGATGGCTTTGGCCTGTGGGCGGTATGCCTGAAAGAGAATGGTAAGATGATCGGTGATTGCGGTTTGACACTGCAAAATATCAACGGACAAATCAAGCCGGAGATTGGATATCACATTGCAAAAGCGCATCAGCACAGGGGCTATGCCAAAGAAGCGGCACGCTCTGTTCGGGATTGGGCATTTGAAAACACCGATTTCGATATACTCTATTCCTATATGAAAGCGACGAATCTGCCGTCTATCGCTACAGCAAAGGCAAATGGTATGTCATTCCTGGAGGAATATACCGACACCGAAGGGGAGCAAACGGTAGTGTATGAAATTGCACGTAATATTTGGAGAAAAATATGAACATAGAAAAATTCCACTGGTTGAGTTGAAACCACGAAACACAATAGGAGGATCACCATGAAATCACTTTCTACCATTCAAAGGCTTTCCAAGATCGGAAAGGTACTCAGTAAAATTGCATTCATCTTTTCGGTCATCGGCTTTTGCGGTTGCATTGCCGGACTGCTGAGCTTGAGCTTCGGCAACGGCAGTTTGATCAAAATTGGCGGCGTTTCCTTGCACGGGCTGATCAGCAGTGACTACGGCTACAACATCAAGAGCATTACCGCAGCCCTCTCCGGCTGGATGGTCATTTGTGCGGGGGAAGCTGTGCTTGCAAAGTTTGCGGAAGTTTACTTCAAAAATGAGCTGACAGCAGGAACGCCGTTTACACTTGCCGGGGCAAAAGAAATGCTGCGACTTGGTATTCTGACGCTTGCAATTCCTACTGGATGTGCAGTAATGGGTAGCATTGTCGAGGGGATTATCGTCGGTTTTATGAAGGTTGAACAGGCTGCGGCGATGGACTTGTATTTTGATAATGAATCGAGTATTGCTTTAGGTGTTATGTTTATTGTCATCTCGCTGCTTTGCCGCTACGGTGCGGAGCTCGTGGAAAAGGAAAAAACTGAATGAGCACATCGAAAGAGTATGAGCGTTTCGGGCGCGACATCCGCATGGATGAAAGCGGACGCTTTACCGATGAGGGCTACATCCGTAGCACCGGGGATAGCTGGGACAGGCAGTTTGATGGTTCTCTGGATGACATTCCCGATGAATACCGCCTTTCCGGTGGAGGCAATGAGCCTGAGCGTGAAACCATTTCCGTGTTGATCGTCGAGCCGGGTAAAGAGCCGTACATGAAAGAAATTGACTCCGGTCTGGAGTCTTTACAGCATGAAGTGGGCGGCTATATTGAAGCGGTCTATCCCTTTGAAGAGCTGGTTGCCATTGTCTGCAACGAAGAGGCAAAGCTGGAAGGTCTGCCTCTCAACCGTGCGCTCCGTGACAGTGATGGCGAAATTTATGACATTGTTGCCGGAACATTTATGGTGGTTGGTCTGACGGATGATAGTTTCGGTTCTCTGACACCGGAACTGGCTCAGAAGTTTACCGACCACTTCAAAGTACCGGAAGCATTTGCAAAGCTGGGAGACAAAATCGTTGCAATTCCGATGATCTCCGAAGAACAGCAGAAGCAGAGCAAGGTTGAACAGAAGGATTTTGAGGTGAACATGGACACCTCCGGTCTGGCGGTTGCCGGTCATATCGGCACATGGCATACCATTGACCACATGGAGGTGGATGGTCACACCTTCTACCTCATGGAACACGACACCCAAGGCGATGATGCGGCTTGTATCATTGTCGATGAAAAAGGACGGCTGACGCTGAACGAGGTCTATGACGGGTTTGACGATTTGACCGTTGGACTTCTGCATTTGGAACTGATGCCGGTTGACCGCTTGCCGGATGACAGCATCAGCGTGGATGAGTTGAAGGACTACGGCTACGCTTGGGGCGGTATGCTCCCTATGAGAGAAGATGCTGCCGCTGAGGTTATGAAGTCCTGCACGATATACCGGCTCTATGCGGACAATACCGAGGGCATGGTCATGGATGCCGCTGAGATTAAAGCCCATGCAGCAATTCGCTCATAACGGTAACATCATGTTCGTTTGCCGGAGTTGCCTTTACCGTGTGGACAAGACCACTTTCTTCATCCACTCCGATATGTGCCTTATATCCAAAGTGCCATGTATTTCCCTTTTTAGCGGAACATGCTTCCAGATCACGCTTCTTTTCCTTGTTCTTTGTGGATGAAGGTGATTCGATAAATGTAGAATTGACTGGGGTGAAGCTACCGTTTATCTCGGTGGTGTCAAAACAGTGGTCAATCTGTTCTGTGCCC
>CAYXBP010000030.1:0-15589 GCA_964463355.1 uncultured Ruminococcus sp.
AACGACCGCAGAACCCAGGCGTGGCAGATCCAACTGAACAATGCCCAAGCTGCCCTCAATGGCATGAAGTGATATAATGAATATGGTATGATGACTTTGACAAGTCGTTGGTGCGGTTGTATTGAGCGTGCAGCCGCACTCTTTTTTTGCATTTCTTTCGGATGCTTCCTCTGACAAAGAATACAATCTGATAATGGTTGTCCACGAACACTCGCTTGTTCTCTCTGGACTTCCGTCTGCACCGAACGATCAGCCGCAGCTTGGAAAGTTCATTGATGGTTCGGATCACGCTCTCACGCTTCATACCTGTCTGCGCAGCGATGTCGTTGTAGCTGTTCCAGCTATCGCCAATCTTTGTGCTGTAGGCTTTGCAGAGGAATAGATAGATCAGCATCTGACGTGGGACGAGCTGCCCGAAGATGTGTCTGTCCACAAAAAACCAACCGCCGTCAAGTGAAAGCTCCTTGACGGCGTAGCTGTATGTACCTTTGTGCCGATTGGCTTTCACAGAACGTTGGATACGCTCTGTAAGCCCTCTGGCAGTTAAACGGGAAAGTATCCGTGCAACGGTCTGCACCGACCGTATACCGCAATTCTGAGCGATTGTGGACTGTTTGACGCTGATAACGGTTTCGCCGGTGATTGATTGCTGCACAGAATGGATGCTGCACAGGTAGGCATATATGCTCAGTTCCTGTGCATCCAGTCCCAGCTCAAAGATCTGGTTGCTGAGTTTGTAGCTGCTCATGGGGAAGCTCCTTTCTTAGAATAACAAAAGCACCTTCGTTTGAAGGTGCTTACTTGTTTTTCATGTTGTGGACGTCCAAGAAATATTAGGCTGCTTATTGTTCTGCACGCAGTCCCTTAAATAGAGGTTTATCAGGGTCTGATAAGGGATTCCTGTATCCTCAGACATATCTTTGAAGAAGTCGATGGTACTGCTGTCAATGTTAATTGTGATTTGCTTTTTCAGTTTGCTCGTGTAGGGATTTCTGCGGGGATTCAAACTTTTAATATCATACTCTTCTCTCATATGGTTCACCAGCCTTCCTGATAAATCTTCTTCTCGTTCTTAGTCGCTTCTCGTGCGGATATGAGCCGAATAACATTGTCATCATCACGGTAACAGTGGCTTACAATACAGATTTTTGAAGACTTCAGCATCCCAATAATAAGAAATCGTTCTTCTTCGATGGAATGATCTGGATCATCAAATAATACTGCATTATCGTCATAGAACACCTCCTTAGCAGTTTCAAATGATAAGCCATGCTTTTTCATGTTGATTGCGTTCTTGTTTTCGTCCCACTCAAAACGTAGCATCTCCATACTTATATTATACACTGCTTGTAATTATTTGTCAAGTATCAAATAATTACTTTCCTGTATTGAAATGGTCGGAAAATCCGAATCACCCTTTCTTCGTCCTCCACTGAAAATACGTCTTGCCGTTGTAATCATTCTGCACAGCTTCTGGCAGAACAATTGTCTTTTTTCCATTCGCAGTATAGGAAATTTCTTTGCCATCCAGCAGCTTTTTCAACTGCGTTTCTGTCAGTTCTTTGCCGTACACTTTTGCAAGATTCATGCCGCACTTTCCAGTGCAGTAAAAACCGAATTTTCCCTTTTTCACGGGCTTTCCGCTCTTTGGACAATTCCCGATCGGCTCAGACTGCACAGCAAACTGACTGTTTTCTGCAATCGTTCCATATCGTTTGCAAATATCCTGCACAAATGTGATAATCCCATTCATAAACGCATCTGCGGCGTATTCTCCACGCTCCACCTGTTGCAGCTGCATCTCCCAGTCCGCTGTCAATTTCGGAGATTTCACCTCTTCAGGGCAGCAAGCAATCAAGTTCACACCCTTTTCCGCTGCTGTGATCTGCTTGCCTTTCCGCTGTGCAAATCCATGTGCAACAAGTCCCTCGATGATGGCTGCTCTGGTCGCTGGAGTGCCTAAGCCTTTCTTTTCCGCATCTTCATCGTAATTTTCCAGTCCGGCGTGTTCTATTGCGGAAAGCAGTGTATCTTCGGTATAGGGCTTGGGCGGAGTTGTGAAATGCTCTGCTTTTTGTGCGGAAACATCTTCAAAAATCTGTCCCTGTATAACTTCCGGAAGTGGCTGTTCCTCTTTTTGCTCAGTATCCGCATTGGCATTTTTCAAAGCCGCTTTCACTGTCTTGTCAATGGCTTTCCAACCGTCCTGCAAAACGGTTTTGCCGCTTGCAAAAAAGTCCGTATGTTCGCAGTTTACCGTGATTTTCACTGCTTCACACTTGTGCGGCATCGCCGTTGCCATCACCAGACGTGCGGAGATCAGCTTCAGAATGTGCAGTTCACCCTCCGAAAGTGTGGACAGATCCGTTTTTGCGATCTTTTCTGTAGGCAAAATCGCATGATGCCCAGAAACTTTTGCATTGTTGATGCAGCGTTTTACATTGATTTCCTGTGGACTGCCAAAGTTTGAAAATATGCTGAAAACCGTATGTATCATAGAAGCCGCCGTCTGCTCCATATCGTCTGAAAGATATTGCGAATCCGTTCTCGGATAGGTAGACAGCTTCTTTTCGTACAAAGATTGCAGAAAATCCAGCGTCTGCTTTGCGGTATAGCCGAACTGCTTGTTGGCATCCCGCTGTAGTGTTGTCAGATCATACAGTTTTGGGGGATTGGCATTCTTGATTTCTTTTTTCAGTTCTGTCATTATAACACAAAAAACGCGCCTTGTCACTACCTTTTGCGAATTACTCACGGTGAGTAAATTTTTCTCTTTACAGCTATAAAGAAAGGGATGACTGCTGCCATCCCCTTCTCTTCATTCAGTTGCCGTTGTAATCGTGATCAACGCACTCAGGCTCGCATTCAAGCACCGCTTTGGATGTTTTGTATTTTCTGCCTATATTTGCCTCAAACGCCTCTAAAATGGCTGCAACGATAATCTCGCGATCATCCCATACGCTAGCCGGTATCTTCATTTTTTCTATATACCATGTCCGATGTGCATCCATATTCTCATCGCGAATATAATCGTCGGACGTAATCATTCTTATAATTCTTCCTTTGTAGTAGAAATCTGTATAGTTCGGAACACCATAATTATCATTACCACCTATCTCACTCAAATACATTCCTCGTTCTTCATCTACACACCAATCATGATATATCGTAATGATCGCCGGCTTATCTTCATCCCAAGATTTCCAGCCAAGCGATTTGCAAAAAGCCTTTCTTTCTGCGGTGCCCAATTCTTCATAAATAAATGCCATATTACCGTCGCTTTCTTAATCATGCAAACAGTATGTAATTCACTGCATTCATTATGCCACATTTAGCACACTTTGTCAATACTTTTTTGCTATCGTGACCCATGATCCCCACTATTCTGCGAATCTGTTCCATCCGGTACGCTGTGCGCTCCATTATTCTGGTTGACCTGATCTTTTGCACCTTGGACAATACTTCCATCATTTTTTGCAGCTTCGATCATACTCTTCCACTCTTCTTTTGATAATGGAACTGCACCCATATCCGGTTGTTGTATTGGTTCTTGATCAGCTACACGATCTTCCAGCGTTTTCCACATAGTACTCAATCTGATCGCCATCCGGATTGGATGTAAAGCCCCATGTATAACCGGGGACGTGCGTAAAAAAGTCGGTCTTATCAAATTCCGGCAATGTGATATATGCAACACCATCCACAACTTCGCCTTTCAGCTGCAAGTCCTCAGTCGGGACAGCAGAATAGGAACGATCAATGGAAATGGTGATCTGCTCTGCATCTTCTGAAATTGCGTTTTGCTCCGGAATGATCATGCCGTTTTCGTCCGTCCAGCGATGATCTTCTGTCTGTATATCGCCGCAGATGCTTGCTGCCATGACGGGTGAAATTTTCTTCTTTTTCTTCTTTCTGGAAACCTTGTCTTTCACGCAGTCTATTGTAATCTCCGATTGTCCGACTTTGTTCGCTTTACCATCAGAAATCAACGCTTCAAACACCTCGTCCTGAGAGCTTGCATACACCTTCTCCTCAGTTGCGTAAACAGTATACTCGGCAAGGACAAGTTTGGGTCTGTACTTTTGCATAAATGCCTGATACTGACTGTTGGCAAGCAATATTTGTTTCGTCAACATGGGGTTTTCTGTATTTTCATCCAGAACGATGAATATTGTCCGTTCTTCGTCCTTTTTGGACTGCAAATGAACACTGCAAAAATACTTCACTGCAATTCCTCCTTTGCTTTTTTTCGTTCCCGTATAATCATTACTGTGCAGAAGCCGCCGCCAATCAGTAAGATCCAGAAGTCCAGCGGATAGAACTGCCACTCCGGCATATCCTCCGTTTCACTCTGAGAGGATGCTTCTGAAGTTTCTGCAATATCGGCTTTGCTGAAAACAAAATTCCCACACAGCAAAACTACGGCAGCAATTGCTGTTACAGTAAACAGCTTGTTCTTGCCAACAAAGCCTTTGACTTGTGTCACACGTTCCTTATGCGTTCGCATTTTCTCACCCTTTCTACGGAATATCGGGATTGCTTTCAAATCCCATTTCTGTCAGGCTTACCCATTCTTTCTCGTTATCTGTGAAATTAAGAGCATCCATGATGCTTTCCTTGCTGTAATACCAAAGCCCGATGGAATGCAGATTGTGCTGGTATTCGCAGATGTATGTCACTTCTTCGATGTCCTGCGGTACTGTTATCATATAGTTGTAACTGTTGATATACCAGCTATATATATCATCCGCATAATCCCAGCCGCTATTGGAATAGTAACAGGAATCAAAATACACCAGTTTCCAGTTGTCGATCCGCCACTGGATCATATTGTTCCAATAGGCAGTCTGTGCTGTTCCGTCTTTGATGGTGTTGTATGTCGTTAACAAGGGTATCAACACATCCACCCATTCTGTATAGGCGTTCAGGAAATGTTCTACTTCCGCCGCTGCGGAATCATACTCAGGGTTATGCTGAACTTCAACATGTCTGGTACAACCAGTGCCGCAGGATTGCCATGCATAGACAGTATCATTGAAATTCACACATTTTTCGGCAATCAAATCAAAGACTTCCTGTGTATAAGTGACTTCATAAATGCCGCCCTCTGTTCCATGTGCTTCGTTTTCCAGTTTTTCCAGATACACATAGGCAACAGCAATAATGCCGTGCATATCCTCTTCGGTAAAATTCCAAGCCGCTTTGAGTGCGTCTTTGCGAGTTTCCGTTGCAAAACTAGTCTGATAAGTGGTTTTGTTTTCTTCTGCATTGATGCGTTCCAGATAAGCAAGATCACTGTGTGTCAGATCCTCATAGTTGTAATACAAGCTGTCAATCAGTGCGTAGTATGCGTCTTTCCGGCTTTGAATTGCAGCATCGAAATAGGCAAGTGCAGCCTGATATTGCTCATCGACCTCAACTAGCCCTACCGCTCCAATCACAGCCGATTTGTCCGCCGTATCTCCGCCAAAAATAATCGCACTAATACCCATAAGCAGGAACAGGAACAAAAACAGCATTGCAATAATAACGATAGCAACAACTGGTATAAGATGCCGTATAACCCCGATACTTCGGAGAAAAAGGCGGCTACGACTACAACCACGAAAACATCGTAAGGGGGCAGGATTATGGCAATTACTAAAACAATTGAAATTGATGGAATCGAGGTTCCTTTCAGAGCAAGTGCAGCGATTCCCCGTCTTTACCGTTTAAAATTCAGACGTGATGTATATAAGGATTTCGCAAAACTTCAGTCCGATGCCAGCAAGAACGATGAAAAGCGTTCAGAAATGAGCATTGAATCACTTGAAGTTTTTGAGGATCTTGCATGGCTGATGGCACATCATGCCGACCCCGAAAATGTACCGGATACACCGGATGAATGGCTTGAAAATTTCAATACATTTTCAATTTATCAGATCCTTCCTCAGCTGATTGAGCTGTGGGGGCTGAACATCGAAACGCAGGTGGAGTCTAAAAAAAACATCGCCCGATTGACAGGGAAATGACGACGCCGCTTTTTCTGCTGAGATGCAAACAGCTCGGTCTTTCGATGACCGAGCTGGATTTTTTGACGATAGGTTTAATCAATGATATGTTCACTGAACGTGAAAATGACGATTGTTCATATGATTCACTGGCTACGCAGGATGATATGAATGCCTTTTAATCCTCTTCCGCCTCTGTTTTCACAATACGGATGAATTCTTCGGGTGTATAGACGGTAATATCCGCACGAGCATAGTCCTTTGTATTTCTTGTAACAATGCAATCCGCTTCAGAACGCTTTGCGGTTTCAACCATAACAGCATCTTCAAAATCAGAAACCTGCGAAAGAAGTGCCTGTCGGCAATCTTCACCGCCCGTATCCATAATGCCGAAGATGACAAGAAGTCTTTGCAATGCTTTTCTTGTCATTTTATCATCGTGGAAAAAGCGATGCATGATATAGTAAATATCTGTCACGGATTTCGCAGTCACATAGCCTGCAATGTTCCTGTTGGCAGCAAGCAGGAAAATCTGCTGTGCATTTTCGGCAAAGCCTTCACGATTCTGCAAAGCGTCAATGATTACGCAGGTGTCAATTAAGGCTCTCATATCTCACTCAGCCTTTCTTCTCTCGCATCTTCAACGGTAATGTCTGCGGGAATGATGCCAAAAAGAGACTTTGCAATGTCCACCCTGTCCTGATTCGGATTGGTAAGCTTTGCAACGACCTTACCATTCTTGGTAATATAGATGTCCTCAGTCTGGGAAAGAAGCAGATACTTTCCAAGGTTCATTTTAAACTCAGTAGCTGTAATAGACATAATCATGCCCCCTTTCTTCTGATTATATTATACCACAATCGAACGATTAAGTCAATAGGTTTCGTTCGATTTTTCAGGAGGTGACCACATGGCAAACAGAATTAAAGGCATCACCGTTGAGATTAACGGCGATACCACTCGTTTAAGCAAGGCTCTGGAAGATGTCAACCGCACCATCAGCAGCACCCAATCACAGCTGAAAGACGTAGAAAAGCTTCTGAAACTCGACCCCACGAACACGGAGCTTCTGGCACAAAAGCAGTCACTTCTGACCAATGCTGTGTCGGCTACCTCCGAAAAACTGGACGCTCTCCGCAGTGCTGCACAGCAGGCTTACACACAGCTGCAAGACGGCAGAATTACACAGCAACAGTTTGACGCTCTCCAGCGTGAGATCATCGACACGGAGCAGTCGCTCCATGATTATCAGCGGCAGTTGGAGGAGCTTTCCGACTCCTCTGATGACCTTGACGAGGCACTGAATGACACTGCCGACGGTGCGGATGATGCGGACGATTCCATGAAATCTCTGAACAAAACCGCTGACAAGACAGAAGGTTCGTTCTCCATTGCCAAGGGTGCGGTTGCCACTTTTGTGGGCAATGCTCTCACTTCTCTGGTAAGTACCGCCGTTGACGCTGCACAGACCATCGGTGAGCTGTCGGATTCTACGATGGAATTCCGCGAGAACCTCGCAAAGCTGCAAACCACAGCGGAATCCGCAGGCTATTCCACAGAATATGCAAGCGGTGCGTTTTCAGAAATGTACGGTGTGCTGGGTGACGAAACTGCCGCAATCACCACTATTTCCAACTTCATGAAGCTTGAAACAAGCACTGATAATCTCAATAATCTGCTCAATTCTGCAACAGGCATCTGGGCGGTGTACGGCGATTCCATTCCACTGGATGGTCTTGCCGAGTCGGTCAATGAAACCGCAAAGGTGGGGCAGATCACCGGTAATCTTGCAGATGCTCTCAACTGGGCAGGTCTGTCGGAGGACACTTTCAATGAATCGCTCGCCGCCTGCACATCCGAACAGGAGCGACAGCAGCTGATCGTTGACACGCTCAACAGTCTGTACGGCGAAAGTGCCGATAAATACAGGGAGAATAACGCATCCATCATCGCTGCCCGTGAGGCCAAATCTTGCCTATGAGGAGAGCCTTGCGGCAATCGGTGGTGCAATGGAGCCGCTGAATACACAGCTGACGAACCTCAAGGCACAGCTGCTTTCAAGTATTATCCCAGGCATTCAGCAGCTTTGTGCAGCGTTTCAGAATTTGTTTGCTGGTGTTGCCGGTGCGGAAACGGAAGTGGCAAATGCTGTCCTTTCTATTATCAACGCTGTTTTCACACAATTACAGGGCATCCTCCCGAAAATACTCACAATTATTTCTGCTGTTCTCACAGGCGTTCTTCAAAGCATCAGCGGCGGTCTGCCGTCACTGCTTGCAATGGTAGTCAGCCTCGTTCAGTAGATTTTCAATACAGTTCTATCAGCCGCACCCATGCTTTTGAGTGCGGTTTTGTCGTTATTACAACAGGTCATTTCAATGATTGTGACATATCTGCCGGAGTTTGTGACAACGGCTCTGACACTGATTCTTGGTATGGCGGATGGTCTGATTTCGGCTTTGCCCGACATTATTTCTGCTGCTGTTACGCTGATTGAGGGCTTGATTTCGGCAATTCCCATGATTATTGAAGCGATTCCGCAGCTTGTCATGGCACTCGTCAACGGCTTTATTCAGACGGACTGGCTGACTCTCGGTGCAAGTATTTTGCAGGCGATTTGGAACGGCATTCTGTCGATTAAGGACGCTGTGATTTCCTCTTGGAGCAGCATTTTCTCGTCCCTCTTTGCAAAGGTAGCGGAATGGGCAACGAACATCTGGAACAAGGCGAAAGAAGCAATCAGCAATTTCTGGAACAGCATCGTGGAAACGCTCTGCAATCTGCCGTCCGAGGTATGGAATTGGCTGTGCAGCGTCATTGTGAATGTGGCACAGTGGGTAGTGGATATGCAGACAAAAGCGAATGAAGCCATCGTCGGGTTCTTCAGCACCATCATCGACAAAATCACAAATCTGCCGGGAGAAATCTGGAACTGGCTCTGCAATGTTATCACAAAGGTTGCCACATGGGTTGTGAATATGCAGACCAAGGCGAATGAAGCGATTACCGGCTTTTTCAGTGCAATCATCAACAAGATTACGAGTCTGCCCGGTGAGGTGTGGAACCGGCTGAAAAGTGTCATTTCCAAGGTAGCGATGTTCGGCACAAACCTCGGAACAAAGGCAAAAGAAGCCGCAACCGGACTGTTCAACAATCTGGTTGACGGCATCAAGAGTCTGCCCGACAAGATCTACAGCATCGGCTCGGACATTGTCGAGGGGCTGTGGAATGGTATCGGTGATATGCTCGGCTGGCTGTGGGATAAAATCAGCGGTTTCTGTGACGACATCTGGGACAATATCGCCGGATTTTTCGGCATTGCGTCCCCGTCAAGGCTGTTCAAGGAGGAGCTTGGCTTCAACCTTGTGTACGGTCTTGCGGAGGGTGTGGATGACAAGGTCAAAACGGCTGTCCGTGCGGTCAATGCTATGGGGCAGGATGTGATGACCGCTGCACAGAAATCCCTCAATATGTCGTGGAATGTGGGCGGTCTTGTGCCGTCGGGCGGTGCGTCTGTGGTGAATAACTACTACAACAATGACAACAGCCGGACGGTGAAACAGGCAATAAAACGGTCACGCTCACTCGAAACGGCGTGGATAGCAACATCATCAATCGGCTGGTGGCAGGTTCGACATGGCTGACGCTTCGTGAGGGACTGAATACCTTTCATGTGCAGGCGGTGAAGAATGTCAAGAACCTGAAAATCACGCTGATGCACACGAATGCTTATCTGGGGGTGTAGAATGCAAATCGAAGTTTATGAAATGAATCCGACGGAATCGGGCGTTACCATCACGCTCACTGCCGTATGCGACAGCTTTTCCAGTCTGCTGTGGGATGTGCAGTATTATGGATGTGGGAATTTTGAAGTATATATTGCCGCCAATGCACGAAATCTCGGCATTTTCCAGACAGGCAGAATTATCGGTCGGGATGATGATAAACAGCATTATGGCATTATCGAATCCGTCACGCTTGAAACAGATGCGGAGAACGGTGATTATCTGACAGTGACAGGGCGGTTTTTGATGTCCCTGCTTTCTCGGAGAATCATTTATCCGACGCTTTCATTTTCTACGCTGACAAGCTATGCCGATATGGTAAGATTAGCGGTGTATCGCAACTGTATGCAGTCAGGTAACCGTCTGATCCCGGGACTACGGTACGGCAATACAGTCGGTGCTTGCTGGGAGCAGAAGTCCCGATTGCAGGTGTCATACGAAAACCTTATGGACTGGATTTTCAAGGTCTGTGAGATAATCGGCGGTACGGCGAATATCCGCTTGCAGGAAACAGCGACAGGCAACGGTGTGTATACCATGATGCTTGATCTCTCACAAGGGACGGACAGGAGCATTTTGCAGGAGGATAACGCACATATTGTGTTCTCGGATTTATACTGTAATCTGCTGACTTTCGGCTATTCTATGGACTTATCGGTGCAAAAGAACGCTGCATACGTCCTCGGCTGTGGTGAGGGTTCGGAGCGTAAGCAGGCACTCTGTTATCATGGTGATGAACCTGCACTTCTTGATCGTTATGAGGTCTATGTGGACGCAAAGGATGTGTCCGATGAAACGCAGGAGGACGGAAAAACGGTGCAGATTTCCGATGAGGACTATATCGGTCTGCTCATGGAAAAAGGTGCTGAAAACCTTGTTCCCATCACCGAAATCAGCGAATCTACGATTGCGGCAGATGTAAGGCAGTATCAGTACAACAAGGACTATTTTGTTGGCGATTATGTGACCGTTGAGCATGAACGTTTTGGCTTGATTCAGCCGAAAATTCAGCTTGTGGGAATGATTGAGAGCTATGACCAGAACGGCAGAAGTTTAACACCAACATTTAAGGGAGGATGATTTTATGAGTTTTTCTTTCGGTTTTTTCAACGCAAAGAATATGGACAGGGCGTATACAGCGGAGGATTTCACCGGTTATCTGTCCAGCATTATCTGCAATGGTGTATTTGATACCTACGGCGACTGTTTTTCTGTGACTGCCGGAAGTGGCACAAATGTCATTATCGGCACAGGAAAAGCATGGATTGACGGGCATTATTTCATCAATGACACGCCGTATACGCTTGATCTTACGAAGTATGTGGATGAATCACTTTCACGCTATGTCACGATTGGTATCAGCTGTGATGTGAGCGAAAATGTCCGTGCCTGCAAGCTGGAGGTGAAGTCCGGCACGGCGGCGACAACACCCGCAATACCTGTATTTGAGGACACGGCAAGCAAGAAACATCTCACCCTTGCGGCGGTGTATCTCAAGGGCGGTGCGAAGAGTATCACTGCTGGCAATATCCGTGATATGCGTGAGGATGAGAGGAAATGCGGGTATGTGAAATGCGTTCTGGGCAAGTGCCGTGTTTCGGAAATGCTTGTTGCTGTGGCATTTATGACAGAGCAGATGAATGAAATGGTCGGCAAAATCGACACTCTACAAAGCACTGTAGATAATCTTCAGCTGAAGGTTGATGATCTCACCGGCGACATCGTTGCAACCGGTCCGCTGGGCAAGGATATTTACTACGTTCTCTACAGCAACGGCAATCTGCTCATTCGTGGCAGCGGTGAGATGTATAACTACGATATTGACGGCAATCAGTCTCCTTTTCTTAACAACAACGAAATTCAGACGGTTGTTGTCAGTGAGGGGGTTACCAGCATTGGTGAGAATGTCTTTGAAAACTGTCAAAATATGCAGAAAATTACGCTCCCTACAACGCTTACAAGCATCGGTCATGCCGCATTTATGCAGGGTGACGGCTATGTCAGCACGGTTTATGGACTGACGGAAATCACCATTCCGTCCGGTGTGACAAGCATTGGCGGCAGTGCATTCTGGGGTTCGGCAATCGGCTCACTTGTCATTCCGGAATCCGTCACCGAAATCGGCAAATATGCCTGCCGTGACTGTGCGGCACTGAAAAGCGTTACCATTAACGGCACGGTTATCGGTGAATTCATGTTTGTCAGCTGTACAAAGCTCTCCACTTTCAATATCGGTTCAAAGCTGAAGAAAATCGGCTCGAATGTGTTCAATTATTGTGCTGCACTGAAATCTATTACCTATGACGGCACGCTTGCACAGTGGCAGTCGATTGAAAAAGGAGCTAACTGGGACGGTCGCAGTGCGATGGAGACGGCACAGTCGGGACTTGTGAAAATTCAGTGTACCGACGGCTATATGGAATATTCTGACGGTGCTTGGAGGGAGGTCATTGCATGATGAAGTTTTTCGTCAAAGGACAGCGTATCGAAATCACAGAGCGTGAGGTCATTGCAAGTGGGCAGATCGCCTTTGTGACGCTGAAATTTACCTTTGACTGTGCGTGGAAAAATCTGCACAAGGTGGTACAATTCTCGCAGTGTGATGAGGTTTATAGCCGTGTTCTTGGCGTGGATGGGCTGTCCTGTCTGCTGCCGTCGGAGCTTCATCCTGGTATGGTGAAAATGAGCGTTTTCGGCTACGATAGCGAATCAGATACGACAGTCCGTGCAACGACTGTGCCTGTGACGCTCCATGTCAGACCTTCGGGTTTTGATAGTGAAAGCTGTAATGTGCCGCCGACTCCCGACCTCTATGCACAGCTTTTGGCAGAAATGAAGAAACTGCTGTCGGAAGTGCAAAGCGGCAATAATGGCACAAATGGAAAAGACGGAGAAAACGGCTTGTCTGCCTATGAACTTGCTGTTCAGAATGGATTTACAGGCTCTGTTACCGACTGGCTGGAAAGTCTGAAAGGGGCTGACGGCAAGGATGGTACTAATGGTGTGGACGGTAAGAACGGAACAGATGGCGTAAACGGCAAAGATGGTGCTGATGGTAAGGATGGCAGGGACGGTTCTGATGGTAAAGACGGTCTTTCGGCCTATGAAATTGCCTTGAAAAACGGCTTTGTCGGCACAGAATCCGAATGGCTCTCCTCTCTCAAGGGCAAGGACGGTACAGACGGCACTTCTCCCGAAGTTTCGGGATTCGCTACCACGGAATATGTGGAGGAACGGCTGTCCGAAATCCTTGTCATTCTGGAGAACCTGCCGACGGCAAGCACTGTCACACTATTCAGTTACGGTGAGGATGTTCCCGAAAAGTACGGCAGCACGATTTTCACCATCTATCAGAACGGCATTCAGGATTTAAGCAGCTATATCCGCAATAACAAGCCGTTTTGCAGTGCTGATAGCGGCTATGCCCTCAGCTACAATCAGACGGATTTCGGCTGGGATGGGCAGGTTTACACGGCGAGCACCACGCCGATTACGGTCAAATCCGATACTGCCATTGCGGTTACCGCACAGTCGGGCGTGACGGAAAGGGGTGCAATGTATCTGATTCCGACCGCCGGAAAGAACGATACTGACACCGTGCAGAATTATATCTACACGTCTGTCACTGGTGGAAACTGCGTGGAACTGCCGTTTTACTGGCTGTACTGCGATACATTTATCACGGGGCTGACTGCCTGTGATGCTGCGGCTGATGGTGAGTATTACCTTTGCTGGGTAGGCAGGTCGAATAATTCGCATCCGATTGTGCGGGAGGTGAAGGTGATGAATTGACTTTTTTGGGGAAAGGTGGTATAATATTTACAATAAATACAATAAGCAAGAGGTGTTGAAATGTTACTCTGTATTGGCATAGCTCCATGCAAGGAATGACGGACTGCATGGAGAACTAAATCTACCGTCATACCTTGCACTTCTGACTCACTTTATATTCAGAAAAGGAGCAAGGTATTATGAAAACCTTAAATGAACTCAGATTATTTATCATTCTCTGGCTGACTCAGGCGTTTTCTTCACTTGGAAGCGCTATGACGAACTTCGCACTTGTGATATGGCTTTATCAGGACAGCGGTTCTGCTTTGACAACTGCTTTGTTAAGTGTGTGTTCCTACGCACCGTATGTGGCAATGAGCATTTTCGCAGGTGCGGTTAGTGACAAATGGAACAAGAAAACAGTAATGCTTGTATGCGATAGCTTTGCAGCAGTCTGCACCATTATAACGCTTGTTCTTCTGAAAACAGATACGCTTGCCCTGTGGCATCTGTATCTTCTCAATACACTGAACGGACTGATGAATTCCGTACAATCGCCTGCATCGGACGTGGCAGCGACTCTCCTTACGCCGGAACAGCATTATCAGAAAACAAGCGGAATGCGTTATTTCTCCAATTCCCTTGTATCCATTCTGACACCTGTACTGGCATCGGCTATCATCTCGTTTGCGGGAATTGAAGCGGTTATCGCATTTGACCTCATCACATTTACTGCTGCATTTCTGGTATTGCTGTTTTTTATCAGAATTCCGGAAGTTACACAGAAAGCGGAAAATAAGGAAACTCTCCTGCAATCGGCAAAAAGCGGACTTGTTTATCTGCAATCCAATCGGGGCATTCTCTGGCTGATCCTGTTCTTATCAGCGATCAACCTGATTGCATCTATAAATAACGCTGCACTTCCTGCGATGGTGCTATCTAAACAAAATGAAACAGCTCTGGGCATTGTTAACAGCTGTGTAGGAATCGCCACATTGCTCGGAAGTGTGATTGCCACCTGTTTTCCGAGTCCCAAAAGCAGAATCAAGGTGATCTGCAACTGTTTGCTTATCTCTATGAGTACGGAAAATTTCCTGCTTGCATTCGGAAACGATTCGATTGTGTGGTGCATTGGTGCGATTCTTGGTTGGCTTCTGATTCCGCTGATGGGTGCTAATTATGATGTCATTTTCCGCAGCAAAGTACCCAAGGAAATGCAGGGACGAGTATATTCAGTCAGGAATACCCTGCAATTTTTCACGATACCGGTCGGCTATTTTCTTGGAGGATTTCTTGTGGATAAGGTGTTTGAGCCGTTCATGAAATTCCCCAGAAATGAACTTCTGACGTTTCTATTTGGCAGCGGAAACGGGGCAGGAGCAGCGTTACTGTTCTTTGTAATTGGTATTGCCGGTGTAGCTGTTTGCCTTATTTTCCGAAGAATCAGATATATCAGAGAGCTTGAGTGATTACTGATTTACTATCCTAATTCAATATGATTTTCAACCGCCCGTGGTTCACTCCACAGGCGGTCTTTTTATACCCAAAACAAGGAGGTTGATATGATGAAAGAAACCATCTGTACAGTTGCCGGACTTGTCGGCGGCTTCATCGCCACGCTGCTCGGCGGCTGGGATTCCGCACTGTCCACGCTCGTGATCTTCATGGGTGTGGATTTTGTCACGGGCGTGGTGACCGCTGCCATGGGTAAATCCAAGCACAGCGACAGCGGCTCGCTCAACAGCAAGGCGGGCTGGGTGGGACTTGCAAAGAAGTTCTGCATTCTGCTCATGGTCGTGGTCGGTGTGAGAATCGATATTCTCCTCGGCACGAACTACATCCGTGATACAGTCTGCATCAGCTTTTGTCTGAACGAGCTGCTCTCTATCGTGGAGAATACCAGTTTAATGGGCATTCCCTATCCGCCTGCAATGAAGAAAGCAATCGATGTTCTGCAAACAAAAGTCGGCAGAGCAGAGGAAAAAATCGAGGAGTCCTACGGTGAAATGTCAATAGGCAAAAAAGAGAAAAAGCAATGATTTT
>CAYXBP010000031.1:0-14878 GCA_964463355.1 uncultured Ruminococcus sp.
TCGTCTATCTCTCAATTCTTTTTTCTCTTTGTCCAATATCTATTGTAGCACAACAGTGGAAAATTTATGAAAATCTTGCTGGCACTTGCTTTTTGTCACGGAATATGATATACTGCTAGTGTGCATACATATCTGGTTCGGCAGGCAAAATGCCGAATGCCCCCTACCACGAAAGGAAATCACAATGAAATCTTTGAAAAGAACAATACAATCTGCGGCCGCCACTTTGGGAATCGGCGCTGCGCTTGCAGCCACCCCCATAACCGCTAACGCTTACAATATCAACGATGTAGCACAGGCTCTGCGCAATGCTTGTGTACCCGAAAGTCAGATCCAGCAGATGCTGAATGTTTACCAATACTGCGAAAAGGATGAAAATGGCATCTACTACGGCGATTATTACTATCGCTACGATGAGATTGTATGGACGATTGAAGGCTTTGGCAGCTCCATTAATGATGTGATCGACCAGTATATGGATACTGCCATTTCGATGCAGCAGCAAGTCATGGCATCTGCTACCGCTACCACCACAACAACCACCAGTATGGGTTCAGGCAATGGATCTTCCACTACAACGACCACGGTAAAGCCTGAAAAAAGTTTTGAATTGATGACCATGGATGAAAAAATCGCCTATCTGGCATCACTGCCCGATGACGAGCGCAAAGCGTTCATGGCAAATCTTTCCATTGACGAAAAGCAGAGCATTCTGGCGCAAATGTCTACCGACAATCAGGCTGCTGTACTGGATCAGATGACGCAGATCCTGAAAGAATTGGGCTTCCATATGTCGGTGGATAATATGCAGCAGGGGCAAATTGATGTTTCCGTGCGCGATGAAAACGGTAACCTCATTGATTCTTCTCCTATGGGCGTGATTGTGGAGGATACTGGTTGGAATTTGACAAGGTGGTTTGCGTTGGCATCTACACTGGTTCTGATCTCCGTTGGGGGCATCGGATACATGATTTATCGCAGCAGCAAGGAAACCGAGGAGGAAGACCATGTCTGAAGTAGCAACCAAACAAAACAGCTTCGCAAAAAAGCTGCCGTGGCTGCTCACACCTGTCTTTCTGCTGATATTGAGTATCGGCATCGTAATGTTGGTATATCTGTTGATGCCAACGCATCGATTGCAGAATTACCTTAACATCGCCTTTATGGATAACCTGAAAGTGCAATCCACTACGGCAGGTCTGAACATCATCAATAAGGATATTGATACAAACGGCGATAAGGAAACTTCAACCATCGGTGAGGTGATCTACCCTCACTTTGGTGAACAGTGCGCCACGCTTATTTGCGAAGATATTGATTTGACCGTTGGCGTATACTATGGTGTCACCTCCGAACTGCTTGCTTTGGGTGCTTGCCAATCCACCCAGAATAAGGTCATCGGCGATACGGGCAATGTGGTCATCAGTGCCCATGTGAACACCTTTTTTGCCGATCTCAGCAAGATGGAAATCGGCGATACGGTAACACTGTATACTGAATACGGCATCTTCACATATCAGGCAAAGGAAGCCATCCGCTTCAGGAAAACCGATAAATCCTATGTGACAAATTCCACAACAGACAAGCTCACGCTGTATACCTGCGAAGCCGATGTACTGGGCAATTCTGATATGCGCATAGGCATGATCTGTGAGCCTGTATCCAAGCTGTATTATGTGACAACTGAGGCAAAGGAGTAAACCGTGAAGCGACCGCTACAATATCTGCTGAGCGTTGTGCTGACGCTGCTGTTGGTGTTTACTACGGCGGGCAGCGTGATGCTGGGCATTGTGAAATACCGCGCGTTGGATGCAGCCACCTGCAAGAAGATCCTTGCTGAAAAGGAACTGGGTTCGCGCGTGATGGAAAATCTGACAGCATATTACACTGAGCAAATCAATACTTCGGGAATCCCTGCGGATGTGTACACCAAAAGCCTTTCTGCAGAGCAAATCAAGGGGATCATTGAGCTTTCCATTGACAATGCGTTCGGATATCTCCATGGCACGCAGGATTCTGTTGCAGTTAACGCAGATTTTTCGCTGCTGGAGGAGAATCTTACCGCGTTTTTCAAGCAATATGCCGAGGAAAACGGCTATCGGCAGGATGCCACGTTTGAAAAACGACTGCAAACAGCGATTGATAACGCCAAAACCAATGTACTTACCACCGCTGACGTGTTCCGCTTTCAGACGCTGTATGAAGCAAAAGTGCTGACAAAGTTGCGTCCCTATATGCCGTGGGTAAACAGAGGAATGATCATTTGCGTTCTCGCAAGCGTGATTCTGCTTGCACTGTTGGTCTTGCTCCACCGCAAGCAGCTGGAAACAACCCTGTATTGGGTTGCATGCGCGTTATTTACCGCATCACTGCTGATGTTGGTGCCCACTGCGGTCATCCATTTCAGCCGTTGGTTTGATCGCTTTGCGGTCAAGGCAGACCAGATTTTTGTAGCCGTAACAAGCTATTTGTATGACATAACCGCCGCCGTTATAATCGCTGGCAGCATTGGAATTGCGATTGCAATTGCCCTGTGGGTCGGATTTCAAATGCTGCGGTGCAAAAAAGAATCATAATCAACGATTCGCCCGCGGAATTCTCCGCGGGCGATCAGTCTATCTACTAGAAATGCAATTATAAAATCAACGAGGGGAAAGCGATTTTGTTCACTTTCCCCTCAAAATGCTGTTTCTTACCCTTGCAAGCCTTTTTTGAAAGGGCTTGCGCGAAACTTGAAAAAGCTCTTTTTACAAGCTGACATTGAACTTTATGCTTTTGCGTAGATGCTATGCATTGATCAGAACAAGCCGCTGATATTGCCTTCATTATCACAATCAATATTGAATGCAGCAGGTACTTTGGGCAATCCAGGCATGACCATAATATCGCCTGTAAGACAAACCGCGAATCCTGCACCAGCAGAAAGCTTCACATCACGGACAGTTATGGTAAAGCCTTCTGGCTTACCCAACTTTTTGGGATCATCGGAGAGAGAATACTGCGTTTTCGCAACACAGATCGGCACATCCCCGTAGCCCAATGCTTCAATCTCAGCGATGGCTTTTTCGGCTTGTGCGGAAAAGTTCACACCATCGGCGCGGTAAATCTCTTTGGCGATGATGTTCAGCTTCTCTTTGATGCTCAGTTCGATATCATACAGGGGTTTGAAGTTTGCTTCGCCTTTTTCAATAACTGCACAGACTTTTTCTGCTAGATCGGTTCCACCGTCACCGCCCTTTGTAAAAATCTCTGCCAGAGATACAGGTACGCCCATCTTCTCACAGAAATCATGGATCACAGCCAGTTCTGCGTCGGTATCGGTGTGGAAGCGATTCATAGCGACTACCACAGGTACGCCAAATTTCCGCAGATTTTCAATATGTGCTTGCAGATTAACAATACCCTTTTGCAGTGCCCCAACATTTTCCGTTTGCAGCTCTGCCTTGGGCACGCCGCCGTTATATTTAAGCGCACGGACTGTTGCGACCAGCACCACGCAATCGGGCTTTAACCCTGCGAAACGGCACTTAATATCCATAAATTTTTCTGCACCGAGATCCGCGCCAAAGCCTGCCTCAGTGATGCAGTAATCACCCAATTTCAGCGCGAGCTTGGTGGCACGCACAGAGTTGCAGCCATGTGCGATATTCGCAAAGGGCCCGCCGTGCATGATCACAGGGGTGTTTTCCAGTGTTTGCACCAGATTAGGCTTCAGTGCATCCTTGAGCAGTGCGGTCATAGAACCGTGTGCATTGAGATCGCGGGCATAAATGGGCTTATCGTCATAAGTATACGCTACCAGCATATTGCCGAGCCGTGTTTTCAGGTCATCGAGATCCTTTGCAAGGCACAAAATCGCCATGACCTCAGATGCCACTGTGATACGGAAGCTATCTTGCCTTGGTACGCCGTCTTTTTTTGCGCCCAATCCTACCACAATATTGCGCAGTACGCGGTCATTCATATCCATGCAGCGGTCAATGACAACGCGGCGGGGGTCGATGCCCAGTGTATTCCCCTGCTGAATGTGGTTATCCAGCAGCGCACACAACAGATTATTTGCAACAGTAATGGCATGCATATCGCCAGTAAAATGCAAATTGATATCCTCCATCGGTACAACTTGTGCGTATCCGCCGCCTGCTGCACCGCCCTTGATGCCGAACACAGGCCCGAGCGATGGTTCGCGGAGAGCAAGCACTGCTTTTTTCCCAATTTTTGCCATGGACTGCGCCAGACCTACTGAAATGGTGGTTTTGCCTTCTCCGGCAGGGGTGGGATTAATCGCCGTGACCAGAATCAACTTACCATCAGGATTGTTTGCGGTTTTCGCAATCAGGGATTCGGAAAGCTTTGCCTTATAGTGACCATAGGGTTCAAGATCTTCTTCACCAATGCCGAGTTTTGCGGCAATTTCAGTGATTTTAAGCATTTTCGCTTGCTGTGCGATTTCAATATCGGTCAACATCCGTAGATTCCTCCTGTAACACATTCAATTTGTTGACTGCACCTACCATATCAGCACACTGCGCAGTCAGTTTTTTTCGCCCGACTAATAGATATAGAAAGATGACAGCATCGGGCACATACATAGGATTGTACTGCTTGCCGCCCCTGCATTGTTCAAAAAAGTACATTTTCGCCTTTGCGTACAATGCCGCAGATGCCACCCGTTGCAATGACATTTTTGTAGTCTGCGGCGGTAAGAATCGGTTCTCTTGTGAGAATACCGCCCTGAAACATATTTGCCCAGTGTGTATCAGATCCAGCAACCTGCTTCAGCCCGAAGCTATCGGCATACCATTGGGCACGGGCGTTATAGATTTCCTCACCATTGGCTGCATTATAGACCTCCACGGCATCTACTACATCTGGCACCAGACGGATCGCCTGCACATACCACGCCTGACGAAAGGGGTGGGCGTGTACAACGCATCCTCCCGATGTCTGCACCAGCTTGAGGTATTCATAGGGTGCAAGCGTTGTGGTTTCGGGGTGGGCAAGCAACCACTGTGGGTCAAGTCCGTAGGTAAGAAAATCATTGCCGCTCCAGCTATATTCCCAGCCAAAGCACACTTGCAGACCGATCTTGTCACCCTCCTCTTTACCGTGATAGTAACCTGCGCAAAAGCGTTCGACCCATTCTTCCCACGGAAGATCACGGGGTACAGCGGTATTACCATGATAAAAATGGTCTGTGATAAAGATGCCATCATAGCCTGCTGCCTTGCAGCCTCGCACCATATCTGCGGCACAAGCTGAGGCACAGGCACTGCCCTCGGCAGTATGTGCGTGGGTTTCCCAGCGCATGAGCTGTTCCATGCAAAAAACTCCCCTCAACCGATTTGAATTTTCGCTGCAACCTTGGGTGATGCGTACAGCGCGGCGATCATCATCAGCACCTGTGCCAGATTGATAGAAAAATCCAGTCCAAGCGTCAGTTTGACAAAATGCAGATTGAGATCATACATTCCGGTGCTGAATGCAAAGTTCCTGCCCAGCCACTCCAGATAAGGCGTAACCGCGCAGATTTCCCCAAGAAATGTGCCTACAATAATCGCTACAACTATACAGAATAAAAATACCAACTTGTTCTTCATGATAACGGTTTCCTTTCGATTGTTGACATCCTTTATTGAATACCTGTGGAGCCGAAGCCTCCTGTGCCACGCTGTGTATCGGGTAACGCATTGGCAATCTCGCATTCGGGCATGATTACCGGGGTAACAACCAGCTGTGCAATGCGCATACCGTGTTCCACGGTGAAAGGCACATCGCTGACATTGATCAACGGCACGCATATTTCTCCGCGATAGTCGGCATCAATTACGCCCACGCAATTTGCCATGGTAATGCCGTGCTTGATGGCAAGCCCTGAACGCGCGTAGAGCAGCAGTGCCACATCATTTTGCGCAGGAGCAGCCTTCAAGCCTGTGGGAATCAGCACACGCTGCCCGGCTTCTATGGTCACAGGTGCATCCAGACAGGCAGTAAGATCCATCCCTGCACTGTACGGCGTTGCCTGCGTGGGAAGGCTTGCTCCCTCTCGACAAAGTTGAAAATACAGCTTCATTCTTGGTGATTCCTTTCATGTTCTGGGTTCGCATCGTCATCCACCAAATGCAATCCTCTTGTAAACCGTGCGGGCGGTGGAATATCCGCAGCACCTGCAAAGGCAAGTACCACTTCCTTCACACGCTTAGGTGATTCATCCGTCATGGCAAGCAACTGATACGCCGCGCCCTGATATTGACTTTGCTTATCGGCAAGCCATACCACTGCACTGTTGAACAGTTCGGCATAATCAGGAGATTGCGTAATGCGAGTGCAATCGGTGAAAAGCAATTGTCCCTTGCGATCTTTCAGTTGATGCTTACATTGCTTGCAGCCAATTTGTGCCTGAATGGGACAATTGCGCACCAACATCAACGGCAGCTTACCATAAGCGTAGATGCCAAGAGGTAATGTACTACTGATTTGTGCAGCGGTCTGTGGCGAAAGTTCAGGAGAAAGCAATCCATCGGCAAGCCCCATATCCGATGCCATATCTGCGGCAAAAGGGTTTGTGATGTGATATCCCAGCGTGCCGTGCAGCGTTAGCCCAAGGGATCTGCCAAGCTGCACATCTCCTACATTACCGCAAGCAAGATGTGTAAAACCAAGAGATTTTGCGTCACAAAGCATTGTGCGGATGCTTGCTGCATCATTCCACCAGCGCGGAGAAATCAGAATACACTGTGCAATTGGCAGCAACGGCTGTTTTGCATATGCTTTGGCAAGCTGCAAGGGCAGTAACAAACGGTCAATGGATAATGCAGCATCATGCAACATATTCAACTGTGAAAGCTTGCGAATGCTCAACCACAACTGCGGCTGCGCTGCTTGATGGGGATTCCTCGCATATTGCAGTGGGGGGGCTATTGTATATTGTGGTGTTGCAGCAGCACATCGTGCAGCATCCAGCGCGGCAACGGCATCTCTGCGCATGGCATTCACCGCTGCTACAGGCAACATCAGCCCCTCTCCAATTTCTGCGGTGACTGTGCCGAGATCATACATGGTATCACCCAGTTTTTCCATCTGACGGCGCAAGCTTTTCACATCACTTTGGCGATTTTGCGCCATCTGCGGCACAGCACCCAAAACGGTTGCACAATGCCCCATGTCATCATATACGGCCAGCACGGCAGTCTGATTGCTTTGCAGAGTAAAGTGCCCATGCAGTGCTGCGCACTTACGCGGTTTGCGGTAAATCTCACGCAGAGATGCCAGCACGGTATTGGCGGCAAGAACATCTTCCTTGCGACGTACACCGAACATTTTTACTCTGTGATCGGTGAAGTAGCCATCGGTAAATCCGCTGCGTGAAAAAACGGCTTGCAGCGATTTCACATCGGGCTGAGTACCTTCCAATGCCTGACGATACGCCCTGACGGTTGCCGCAACATATTCAGGGCGTTTCATTCGCCCTTCGATTTTCAGAGAATCCACGCCCATATCTGCTAGCTTCTGCACATGGTCGATGAGCGACATATCTTTCAGTGAGAGCGCACAGGCTGAAGCATCAGCATTGGCAGTAAACGGAAGTCGACAGGGTTGTGCGCATCTGCCGCGGTTGGCACTGCGACCACCCATAGCTGCCGAAAGCCAACACTGCCCTGAAACTGACATGCAATGCGCACCATGCACGAACACCTCAGTTTCCATATCCATCTCATGTGCAAAAGCAGTCAACGCAGCAATGCGTTTTGCAGAGCATTCACGGGCAAGTACCACGCGGCACAGACCCATCTCCTTGGCAGCAGCAATGCCTTCCGCAGTATGTATCGTCATTTGTGTAGAGGCGTGCAACGGGAGCTGCGGCACTCGTGCTTTTAGATAGGAAACCACGCCTTGATCCTGCACAATGCAGCCGTCGATGCCCAGTTCTGCCATCTGTAATGCAAGCGAATCCAGATTTGCGAACTCCCGCGCGGTCAGCAGCGTATTCACCGCCAGATACAGCCTGATGCCAGCGGTATGGCACAGCGTGACGGCTTCGCTTAGCGTATCGAGGGTAAAATTTTCAGCCGAATGCCTCGCAGAAAACTGCTTTGCACCGATATATACGGCATCCGCGCCACAGCGTACGGCAGCAATCAGCGATTCCATACCGCCAGCAGGTGCCAGCAGTTCCGGTAGCTGCTTATCTTTCATGCTTCGGCAGCAGATGTTTCTTCGGTCAGCGTCAGCTGTCCCTCATCGGGCTTGGTGGAAGTTTCTTCTGTCTTGGCAGAAGCACCCTGTTCAGCATCAATGCTTTCTTTCAATGATTTCAGTTTCAGCAGGTTTTCCAACTGCTCAATCTTAGCTTTCAACACATCGATCTCGCGCAGTGCTGCATCACGCTCCATCCGCGCCTTGCCTGCCTCATCCACATATTCTTTGACTTGTGAGCGAATGACCTCCACGCCAGTATTGGCCTTGGTCAGCTCGTCCATAGTGGAAAGTGCCACCATCATCACCGCAGAGTGTGCAGAGATGCGAGGGCTTTTTTCGGTGATATCCGAAATGCGCTTTTCCAGCGTTTTTGCCAGTTGATAGACATAGCTGGGTGCTTCTTCGGTTTGCAGAACATACTCTTTGCCGCAAAGCACGACTTTGACTCGACTCATCATGAGATTTGTTCCATCCTTTCTCAATTTCAGTTTTACGATCTGTATTATGCCTTTCTGTCCTTACGATTCATTATTGTTCAAAATAACGCAGCAGGGCTACGACTTTCCCCAGCACAGCAACTTCTGAAACATAGATCGGTTCCATGCTGTCATTTTCGGGTTGCAACCGATATCCGCCGTTTTCCTTGTAGAAACGTTTAACGGTTGCCTCCTCGTCGTTGACCAACGCCACTATGATATCGCCGTTGTTTGCCGTTGACTGCTGTTCCACTATGACAATATCGCCATCGCAGATTCCTGCATTGATCATGCTCTCGCCGCGAATTTTCAGTGCAAACAGCTCACCGCCAAAATGCCTCTGTGGCACATAGGGCAGATAGGCGGTAATATTTTCAATTGCCGTAATGGGCACGCCAGCTGTGACCGTACCCACGAGCGGCACATTTACCGAAGACTTTCCCTTCAGGCGAATGGCACGGTTCTGGTTATCCATCTTTTCCAGGTAGCCTTCTTCGGCAAGGCGATTGATATAACGATGCACGGTGGAGGTGGAACGAATGCCCAGTTCGCTGCAAATCTCGCGGATGGTTGGCGGATAGCCTTCATCAATGCGCTGACAGATATAGCGATAGATGGCTCTGGCGGTATCGTTGAGCATATGGTTTGCCTTCCTTTCGAATGATGATTCGTGGGGGATCAGGCGTTTGCCTGCAAGGTTTTTGCAATTTGGAGCGAAAGTTTATTCACATCGCCGCAGCCCAGTGTAATGATTAAGTCGCCTGGTTTTGCCACATTACAGACGGCCGCACATACATCATCAAAATTTTGATATTTGCGCGTATTGTTTTCCGCCTCGGCTTCATCCTGCGAAAACCAGATGCAGTGTCTATCGGTGATCTTTTCTGCGAGCTGTCGGGTATATACTCCGATGGTGTTCTGCTCTCTGCCGCCCATGATATCGGTCAGTGCGACAATATCTGCAATGGAGAGTGCAACAGCAAAGTCATCAAGCAGACGCTGTGTGCGTGTGAAAGTAAATGGCTGATGCACCGCGATCACGCGGGAATAGGGCATCGTCTTGGCTGCACGCAGCGTTGCGGCGATCTCAGCAGGATGGTGGGCGTAGTCATCGCAAATGGTAATACCGCCGACCTCAGCGACCACCTCAAAGCGACGTTTTGCCCCATGAAACGCCATCAAGCCAGCCTGTGCCTGTGCAAAGGACAATCCCAGAAGGTGAGCGGCAGCGGTGACGCAAAGGGCATTGAGGATATTATGCGTACCAGGCACCTGCAAGGTGATTGTGCCAAGCCTTTCCTTGCCATGGTACACCGTGAACAGTGTCTGCTGGTTGTCGGTATGCACGATCTCTGCGGCACGCCACTGACATTCAGGGCTTGTGCCATATGTGATCATCTGCTTGCCCGTGACCTGACGCATCGCCTCACAGGTATTGGCATCGTCGCCATTGTAAAGTACTGCACGACTTGCTTTCTGGGCAAAGCGAACAAACGAGTGCTTGAGGTTATCAAGCGTTTTAAAGTATTCCATGTGATCCTCATCAATATTGAGAATCACCGCGATATCAGGCTCCAGCTGTAGGAAAGTGTCAACATACTCGCAGGCTTCACAAACGAACATCTCACTGTTGCCTGCCCTTCCGCTGCCACCCAGGCAAGGCAGCTTGCCGCCGATGACCGCGGAAAGATCAATGCCTGCGGTAAGCAAAACCTGCGCCAACATGGAAGAAGTGGTGGTTTTGCCGTGTGTGCCTGCAATGCAAACCGCATCCTTATACCACGAGGAAACGATGCCCAACAGCACGCTGCGTTCCATCATAGGCACACCGCAGGCCTCCGCAGCGGCACGTTCGGGATTTTGAGGAGAGATTGCTGCAGAATACACCACAAGATCTGCGCCCGCAATGTTCTCCGCTTTTTGCCCCAGCACCACGGGAATCCCCATAGCCCTGACGGCGGCAAGCGTATCGGTTTCGTTGTTATCGGAGCCGGAAAGACGGTATCCCTTACTGTGCAGCACCTGTGCCAATGGGTACATTCCCGAACCGCCAATGCCGATCATGTGGATATGCATTCCTTCTCTTAAGAGATTCTTCATAAAATAACTTTCCTTTCTGTCTTGTAATCTTCACAAAACGAACACAATACCATGGTATAATCCCCTCTATACTGACCGATGATCCGTTGGATATGCAGGCCGCAGTGAATCAGTGCTGCTTCAGCGGGTCATACTGGTAGTATATGCCGATGATGCACAAATAAGCAGTAAGGCGGTGCTTTGTTTGCCGCCTGACAAACGCGACAAGGAAAGGATGCGTACGTTCTATGGAGATCACAGACTTGAAGATTCGTAAGATGATGACAGAAGGTCGCTTGCGGGCAATCGTTTCTATCACACTGGACCAAATGGTTGCCATTCATGACATAAAGGTAGTGCAGGGTGAGGAGCGGCTTTTTGTGGCAATGCCCAGCCGTAAAGATGAATCTGGCGTGTTCCGTGACGTGGTTCACCCCATTTCACCAGAAGCAAGGCAGTATCTTGAGGAACACATTCTTGGTGCCTATAATCGTCAGCTTGCCTTACAGGCTGCTGAGGAGGAACGCTCTGCTATGGCAGATTCTGCCGCTGCCGCCCAGTAAAAGCTGCGGCAATGATATCGAAACGGTATTCCGTCTGCGTGTTGCAATTGCAGCACACGCAGACGGTTTTTTTGCTGTTTTTGTACCGTCAGAGAACTGTACTGTGAAAAAGCTAACTGTACGCCCGTATCATCATTCCGCGCGCTGCTGAAGTTTAGCTTGTGTACATCATCTGCATGGTTTTTAGGAGTGCAAGCTGCGTTTTCGCGTCAGGGATTTTGTTGTCCATCACCATACTGACCACCTGCGTCAGGGGCAGTTTTACCACATCCAAAAACTCATCTGCATCGGGATTGCTGTCTGCAAAGGTAAGCCCCGTGGCAAGATACATATGAATGACTTCTTTATCGTAAGCAGGAGTGGGGTACAGGCAGCCCAGATAGTAGACTTGTTTTGCGGTTGCACCAACTTCTTCCTGCAATTCGCGAACGGCGCAGGCCTTGGGATCTTCTCCATACTCCAGCTTGCCCGCAGGCACTTCGAGTGTGATCTCGTTGTGAGGGTAACGGAATTGCCGTACCATTAGCACCTCCATGGCATCGGTCAGTGGCACAACGCAGGCACCGCCAGGATGATGAATGACTTCTCTCGTGGCAGTTTTCCCGTTTTCCAGCTTTACGGTATCCCTTGTGAGCTTCAAGATCTTGCCGTCATAGATGTTCTCGGTTGCGAGCTGAGCCTCCTGCAAATGGGCGGTTGGCGCAGCAGAGTCGCTGCATTCGCTGCAAGAGGAGCAGTTTCCGTTACAGCCTGTGCAGGCATTGTGGTTGATTTCGTGTTCCATATTGGGTCACTCCTTCTTTTCTTCGGGGTTCTCTGTCTGAGAGGCAGAGGGCTCTTCTTTTTCCGCTTCAGCTGTTGTATTGTCATGCACCGCATGGGAAGCGTGGCGATAAACAGCATATTCCATATACAGTTGATGCATCGGCATCGGCTCTACGGAATCGTAATCGTAGCAATGGGTGTGGGCGTAACGTACGGGTCTAACACCACGGAACTTCCACCTTGCCCAGAGAAGATACACAATCAGCACAAGCAGACCACAGAAAGTCAGACGCAGACCGTAGTGCAACCCTGGTGTTTCGTAATCAAAATGAATGACATTGTCGCCCGCCTCACAAAGCACAGCCATAAAGCCGTAATTGACCTTTTCCACATCTACCGACTGACCATTGACCGTCGCCGTCCAGCCGTCCTCATAGGGCACGCTAAAGAACACCAATCTGGGCGCATCCAGCGTGATGGTTGCATCAAAGCTGTAGGAATCGTAAGTGAATGTATCGCAGGACTGCGCTTTCATTTTTTCGCAAGTGGCAAGATATTCTGCCTCGTCCATGCTGTATTTTTCCGCTTCCGGGATCGGCTTCAGAATCTCGTCATACTTGGTGATCTGATGTGCAGTCAGCCCCAGTGCTTTTAACATGATTTTCTGGCGGGTAAGGGCTGTCGTTTTGTTCAGTTGTTCTTCGTCAATGTAGTAGTCGTAAGCCACGCCCATGGGGACATAATACTTGTTCTCGTAGACATAGAAGCCGTTTTGCTTCTCAACGTACTCAAAGCCGGGCAAATCCAGTTCATATTCGTAGGTATCTACCTTGTCAGCGTAGCATTTATCGAAGTAGTATTTGACATTGAACATGGCTCGCAGCGGAAAATTGCTTGTTTCCGCGCGGGAGGCAACATCGCGCGTGATGCCCACACTGCTGTAGAAATCCATGATAGAGGTGGGCACAATGCTGTGAAAGCAACGCATGGATGAATACCCCCACAGCATAGGATAATTGTCGTAATTTTCGGAAATATCCACGCGGAAAAACTGGTTTTCCTCCTGTTCAAGATGGACATCATCGCCGCCATTGATGGCGTAGTTGACATAGTAAGCGGGATAGGAACCCAATCCCACACCAAAGTACACCACAGTCATAGTGCAAATCAGGCAGGAAACCACTGACGACCACAGAGCTGCGTTCATAAAGGGCAATCCCTTTTCGCGCCGCCGCCAGAGAATGGCTGCACCTACAAGCATCATCACGCATAGCAGCAGCACCAGCCAAAAGTACCATGGGTACTCGGCAAACTGAAACCAATGCACATCTTGATTATTATCTCTGGTGGGCAGGCAGGCAATCACAGCGAAACCTGCAAGTGCAATGCCACAAATCACGACGCTGCTTTTGGTCTTGATAGTTCCATTATCCAGCACATATGCCGTCATCATCGCCATAATGAGAATGGGCATATAGTACCAACGGGCGTAATAGGAACTGTTCAGTGCGTAAAACGCAGAATTCAGGATGGGGATCAAGGCACAGACCGCACAGACAGCCACCAGACGCGTTGCCCAATGCTTTTTCTTCGATGCCATAAAGGACAGCACGCCTGTCATGGAGAATAGAGGCAGATAGCCGCCGATGGAAGCCCATTTTGCATATTCCGAGGAGAATAAATTGGGGCGCGCCGGCACATCTGGAATCATAAAAAAGCTTTGGAGAATGCGCAGTACCCGTGTACGGTCGCTGAACGCAACCATATCCATTCCGTACAAACGCGTATCTACACGATTGTTGCTCAGGATTGCCAGTGCCGATGGCAACAGCATAAAGCAGGAGAGCATCACACCGACTACCGATTCCAGTGCAATGCTGAAAAATTTACGCAGGTTGATGTTGAAATCTTTACACGGGCAGCGCATGATAAAATACAGGATTACGAACACAACTTGCCCCGTAAAAAAGAAGTAGTTGAGCATCGCCATAAATGCTGTAGTGATGGCAAATAATCCACGGCGGTCGTTGTTGACACGTTCTTCCAGTGCAATCAGCAACAGTGGGAAAAATGCAGTGACATCCTGAAAATGGTTAAAAAAGATGTTGTACAGTTGAAAGCCAGAGAAGGCATACAGCAGCGCACCAATGAACGAAGCCTGTCTACTGCGCACAAAACGACGAATAAAGGCGTAACTTGTCAGTGCGGCAACCGCGTGCTTTAACGCCAGCAGATAAGGCATCAGATAGAGTGTTGCGCTTGAAGGGAACAGCAGAGTAAGCCAGAAAAAAGGGCTGCCCAGCAGATAGAAGGAATAGGAACCGATAAAATTTGCGCCGAGATCGGTGTTCCAGTTCCAACCCAATTGACCGTTTTGTACTGCATCGTGGGCGATGTGATAAAAGGGAATCTGCTGCGAGTTATAGTCACCATAGTAGATGAAATAGCCGTCAGCGAAGAACATAATGGGCAGAATCGCCATCAAAAGAATGGCAAAGCCCAGTAAAAACACTTGTAAATATGGTTCACGGCGGTCATCTGCCAGACGACTTGCCGAAAAAGGATTACGAAGCTTCATAAGGGAACCGCCTCCAATGGATTCATACAGCAGCAAAGGTACACACTGCTAGGGCAATGCAGCACAAAGCCAGCTTGACGACACATCAGCTGTGCATGATGTTACATAATCATTTATTATACCACAGGAATACGAAAAAGTAAAGTCTTTCAGAACGAAAGTTCACGGTAATCGCTTACGAAACAGGAGCAGCAAAGACTTTAAGAAGATAGTCGTGA
>CAYXBP010000032.1:0-14771 GCA_964463355.1 uncultured Ruminococcus sp.
GTGAAGGCACTTTACTTGTATAACCAAGCCGCTTTGGCATATTAACAGAATTAAAACAGGGGCGGGCACCATTTTGGGGGTGTCCGCCTCTTAAATTTTTCATCGTATTGTCTTGCAGTTCGCTTTTTTTCGACAAGTCCCTTTTCGGATTGATCCAAACGGATTGTGTCGCGTTTTATTGACAAAATCATTGCAACATGGCAGAAATTCTCGTGTCGTTAGGGTCGGCATTGCCAGCAAGCACTTCATCAAATTGCTATAGCGATCAGCCTGATGGAGTGGAAGAAAGAAATGGCAAAAATTCGTTTTTTCGATGGCTCGTCGCAAATTCTCATTGACGAAACCTTCAGAATATGCTATAATTGTGTCAGATATTCCAATGGAGGTGACTCGGTTGCATTTGGCTTCACATTTCAAAACGGTATGCAAGCACCGCCATATGGTGTTTTTGCATTGCTGCCGCGCAGGCATCCCCCTACAAGGCTTACTGCATGACCTTTCCAAGTTTTCGCCTGCTGAATTTTTGCCTGGCGTAATCTACTATCAGGGTACACGCAGCCCAAATGAAGCAGAACGCGAACAAAATGGATATTCCACTGCATGGATGCACCATAAAGGCAGAAACCGTCACCACTTTGAATTCTGGACAGATTATAGCCCTAAAACCAGACGCATGGAGCCGGTTCCCATGCCCATGCGGTACATTGTAGAGATGTTCTGCGACCGCGTGGCGGCAAGCAAAGTATATCTTGGCGACACCTACACCGATGCCGCACCCCTCGCTTATTTTCAGCGTGGAAAACCTACCCGTATCATTCATCCGCGCACAGCCGCCGTGCTGGAGCATCTGCTGACAATGCTGGCGGATGAGGGCGAAGCGAAAACATTTGCACATATTCGCAGACACTGCTTAAAACATCACAGGGAGTTTAAAACATGAAGATCCGTTTTCACCTGCCGGGCTTTACCCGTAATTATCACCTGAATATGCTGCTGGTACAGCTCATGGATACCTACCCCGATGCCTTCCGTGATGATGTGGAAATCGCTTCATTCTACGGCGATTTTCCACCTGCACTTTGGAACGGCGGACGATGCATGGGTGGCATCTACAGCGAAGATACCATGAAGTTCGTCATACAAAACCTCAATGACAGCGGCATCTCGCTGCGCTATACCTTTACCAATCCCCTTATCAATCAGTCGCATCTCAAGGACAAGCACTGCAACCGCGCTTTGGCACTGGCACAACGCGATGACAAACTCAATGGCGTGATCGTAGTTTCACCCATACTGGAAAAATACATTCGCAAACAATACCCGAACTATCAGTTTATTTCCTCTACCTGCAAGCAGCTTACGGATATGCACGCGCTGAAAACAGAACTGGAGAAGGACTACGCGCTGGTGGTGTTGGACTACAACTGGAACAATCAGTGGGATGTGCTGGAGCAGATGCCCCACAAAGACCGCATCGAACTGCTGGTGAATGCCGTTTGCCCGCCCAATTGTCAGAGAAGAAAGGCACACTATCAGCATCTCGCGCGGACACAGATGCTCTATTGTGAACATTTGCAGCGATTTGGAGCCTCGGTTCCTTTCCGCAATCCCGAAAACTTTGTGTGCCCCCATGCCAATGAGCAGCATTACGGCACAACGAAATTCAGCACACACATCTCGCCAGATGATCTGTTTACACGCTATGTGGATATGGGCTATCGCAATTTTAAGATTGAAGGGCGCGCGGCAAATCTGTTTAATGTGATGGAAGCGTATATGTACTATCTGGTAAAGCCTGAACGCCGCGATGAGATCCGTTTGATCTATTTGCTCTCGTTGCAGCAGAGCAAAATTCTTCGCATTGATGAATAAAATTGTGCAAAACGCCTAAATCAGCACGTCTGCTTGACAAATCATGTAAATTGTGATACAATGACAAGGTAAAATTGTAGAAAAGGATGGTTTTCATGAACGCATTTTCTCTGCTGCTGTGCGTCCTGCGACTTACGGTCTTGTTATCGTAGGTCTCCTTCGTTGTGCGCAGAAGCAGTTTTGAGAGCGTATCCAGAACAACCGCTTTATTTGTAAATCAACGGTGGAGAGCGAAGGCTTTCTGCCGTTTTTTGTTTTGATCAGGGAACGCAGCACATGAACAATGCATCGGTTGTGCAATGTCGCAATCCAGTGCTGCAAAAGAACCACACGCTTATGAAAATGATAACAGACTGCAACACAACGGCAAGGTTGCCGTGGAATGTATAACAGAATGCGATTTAAGGAATTTTTAAGGAGGATATTCTTATGCAGAACATCAACGAGATTGCAGCACGTATTCGAGAGCTGCGCGAAGCCTGCGACTACACCGTAGAACAGCTCGCCGAAGAGCTTGGCGTATCGCCTGCCGTCTACATCGCCTACGAAACCGATGGCGATTTTCCCATCAGCGTTATTTACCAGATCGCCAATAAGTTCAATGTCGATTTTAATGAGCTGGTAACTGGTGAGCCAAGCCGACTGGATACCTACCACATCGTTCGCAACGGAGAAGGCAGAAGCGTCAGCCGTTATGAAGGCTATCGCTTCAAAGACCTTGCCTTCCGCTATGCGGATAAAATCATGCAGCCGCTGCTGGTGACGCTCTCCCCCACCGATGAGCCTGCTGCACTGGTCACACACACTGGTCAGGAGTTCAATTTTGTGCTGCGTGGTTCCATCGCGCTGACTTTTGATAACCAGACAATCATTCTCAACGCTGGAGATAGCGTTTACTTTAATCCCACGCACCCCCACGGTCAGCGTTGCATCGGCGATACCGACGCAACCTTCCTGACGATGATCGCTGAATAATAATGACAAGGAGTGAATCAAAATGCTGTTAGATCGCTTTCTCCCCAGAATCCAATTTGATTCTTATGAGGACTTTAAGGAAAACTACCGCGTGAATGTGCCCGAGGACTTCAACTTTGGCTTCGATATCGTGGACGCATGGGCGGAGCAGGAGCCTGAAAAAAAAGCACTGCTATGGCTGAGTCACGACAAGGAAGAGAAATCCTTTACCTTCACCGATATCTCGAAGCTTTCTAACCGTGCCTGCAACTATTTCCAAAGCATCGGTCTGAAAAAGGGCGATGTGGTTCTGTTGATTCTGCGCCGCCGCTGGGAATACTGGGTGATTGCCACCGCACTGCATAAAATGGGCATCGTCCTGATTCCCGGCAATCTGCTGTTCACCAAAAAGGATATCGTATATCGTGGCAACATGGCAGGCATTTCTGCGATTTTCTGCTGTGATGACGAATATGTTCGCGCACAGGTTGCCGCCGCCGTTCCCGAAATCAAAACACTTCGTAAGGTAATCGCTGTAGCAGAACCGCACGAGGGATGGGATTTCTTCACCGACGAAATCGCAAAGTATTCCGATACCTTTGCCCGCCCCACTGGCGATGCGGCGACTCGCTGGGATGAAACCGCGCTCATCTACTTCACATCCGGCTCTACTGGTATGCCCAAAATGGTATGCCATAACCATGCCCATCCGTTGGGGCATATCGTAACAGCAAAATACTGGCATCAGGTGCAGGAAAACAAGCTGCATATGTCTATTTCCGATTCTGGTTGGGCAAAGTTCGGCTGGGGAAAAATCTACGGTCAATGGATCTGCGGCGCAACAATCTTCTGCTACGATTTCATCGGCAGATTTGATGCCAAGGATATTCTGGAAGTCATCAGCAAGTATCGCATCACTACCTTCTGTGCGCCACCTACCATGTATCGCTTTATGCTGCAAGAGGATATGACAAAGTATGACCTCTCTTCTATCGTCAATTTCTGCAATGCAGGCGAACCGCTGAATCCTGAAGTGTTCAACCGCATTTATGAGATCACTGGTATTAAAATGCGCGAGGGCTTCGGACAATCCGAAGGCACTGTGCTGCTGGCAAACTTTCCGTGGATTGAACCCAAGCCTGGCTCTACTGGAAAGCCCTCCCCGCTGTATAATATCCAGCTGCTGCGTGCTGACGGCACCAAGGCAGACGATGGCGAGGAAGGCTCCATCATGATCTGCGATATTGATCAGGAGCGACCAGTGGGTCTGTTCACCAGCTATTACAAAAATCCCGAACTGACGGATGCCGTGCTGGGCGGCAAGAATTATGACACCGGCGATGTAGCATGGAGAGATTCCAATGGCTACTACTGGTTTGTTGGCAGAAATGACGATGTGATCAAATGCTCAGGCTATCGTATCGGCCCGTTTGAGGTAGAGAGCGCACTGCTCACCCACCCCGCAGTTGTGGAATCTGCCATTACAGGTGCCCCAGATCCCATCAGAGGGCAGGTCGTTAAGGCAACAGTCGTGTTGGCAGAAGGCTATACTCCCTCCCCTGAGCTGACCAAAGAATTGCAAAACCATGTCAAGAAAGCCACCGCCCCTTACAAATATCCCCGCATCATTGAGTATGTTGCAGAATTGCCAAAAACGCTGGGCGGTAAGATCAAGCGCGCGGAGATTCGTAAGTCAGACGAATCTACCGACAAATAAGCGGCACATATTTTAAGAAAGGAATGCTTTATGAAGATTTGTTTTTCTACGCTCGGCTGCCCCGATTTCGACTGGTCAGATGTTTATTCCATGGCAAAAGACCTAAACTTTGATGGCATTGAATTGCGTTCGCTGGGTATGCCGGTGGATCCCTTCCGCAGCAAGCCCTTTACTGGCGCACAGCTTGAAAAAACCATTGGTAAGCTTGCACAGCTGCATCTTGAAATTCCCTGTATCAGTTCCAATTGCTGCATTGCCAACACCAGCGATGCACAACAGAACGCCGAGGAACTGCTTGCCTGCATGGAGTTGGCACAGGCACTGGGCGCGCCCTATATCCGCGTATTGGGTGATTTGAATCCCGCCCCGACCTGCGAGATCGACGACAACGCCGTAGCTGATGCGCTCATTACACTTTGCCCAGAAGCCGAAAAACATAATGTGACACTGCTGGTAGAAACCAACGGCGTTTACTCCAATACAGCAAGATTGCGTGCATTGCTTGAAAAGGTTGGTAATCGCCGCGTTGCCGCACTGTGGGATATCCATCACCCCTACCGCTACGGCAACGAATCACCCAAAACCACCGTTGCAAATCTGGGCGAATACATTAAATTCGTACACGCCAAGGACAGTGCCACTGAAAACGGCAAAACCGTTTATCACCTGACTGGTGAGGGCGATATGCCCTTGGACGCGATGATGGAAGCACTGCGCAATATCCACTACACGGGTTATGTTTCTCTGGAATGGGTGAAGCGTTTGATGCCTGAGCTTTCCGATGCCGCAATCGTATTTCCCCGCTTTGCCGAATACATGGCACCCTTTCGCCACACGCACAAGCACCCCCTGCAAACCAATCACGCAGGCACAGGGCAGTACATATGGCCCAAAGAACGCCTCATCTCCTATACCTTCCCCGATGTGCTTGACCGCATCTGCGAGGAATTTCCAAACCAATATGCATTTCGCTACACTGAGTTGGACTACACCAGAACCTACCCGCAGTTTCGCGACGATGTGGATACCTTTGCACGGTCGCTCATCGCAATGGGCGTTGGCAAGGGCGACCATGTCGCAATCTGGGCAACGAACCTGCCAGCATGGTATATCACCTTCTGGGCAACTACAAAAATCGGTGCCGTGCTGGTCACGGTCAATACAGGCAACAAGATTCATGAAACTGAATATCTCCTGAAGCAGTCCGATACGCATACGCTGGTTATGGTGGATGGATTCAAGGGTACGGACTACAACGAGATCATGCAGACGCTTTGCCCCGAATTGCTGATATGCCAACCTGGCGAGTTGAAATCGAAAAAATTCCCGTACCTCAAAAACATCGTAACTGTCGAGAGCCGTCAGCCTGGCTGCTATACATGGGATGAGGCGGTTGCCCTCTCCAAAAATGTGCCGCTGACCGAAGTCGAAAAGCGTCGCCGTTCCATCCACAAGGACGATGTGGCGAATATGCAGTACACTTCAGGTACAACGGGATTTCCCAAAGGCGTGATGCTTACCCACTATAACGTGGTAAACAATGGTAAAGCCATCGGTGACTGCATGGATCTTTCCACCGCCGATCGCATGATGATCCAAGTACCAATGTTTCACTGCTTTGGTATGGTGTTGGCAATGACAGCATCCATCACCCACGGCACTACGATGTCACCCATCAGCACATTCTCGCCAAAGAAGGGACTTGCCTGCATCAATAAAGAGAAAATCACTTGTTTCCACGGCGTGCCCACCATGTTTATCGCAATGCTGGGACACGAGGACTTTGCCAAAACCGATTTCTCACATATGCGCACGGGCATTATGGCAGGCTCCCCCTGCCCCATCAAGACCATGAAAGAAGTCATTGAAAAGATGCATATGCCTGAAATCTGCATCACCTACGGTCAGACAGAGGCCTCCCCTGCTACCACCATGAGCAAGACCACCGATTCTATCGAAACGCGCGTGAACACTGTGGGCGGGCCGATCTACGGCGTTGAGTGCAAGATCGTTGACCCTGAAACTGGTGAGGAACTGCCTGACAATGTGGATGGCGAATTCTGCGCAAGGGGATACAACATCATGAAGGGCTATTACAAGATGCCCGAAGCTACTGCTGCTGCCATTGACAAGGATGGCTGGCTGCACTCCGGCGACCTTGCCCGCCGCCTGCCCGATGGCAACTTCAAGATTACAGGCAGAATCAAGGATATGATCATCCGCGGCGGCGAGAACATCTACCCCAAAGAAATTGAGGACTTCCTCTACACGCACCCCGATGTCAAGGATGTACAGGTCATTGGTGTGCCAGATGAGCAGTACGGTGAGGAAATCATGGCTTGCGTGATCCCTAAGCCTGGCTGCAAAACCACCGAGGCCGAACTGAAAGAATTTGTCCGTACCCATATGGATAAGTGCAAAACACCTCGCTATGTGGTTTATGTGGAGGAATTCCCCATGAATGTTGCTGGCAAGATTCTCAAGTACAAAATGCGCGAGTGGGCAGTTGATCTGCTGAACCTTCATAAGGCAAACACCATCGAAACGGCATAAGTTCCGTACCCGCCGAATAACGCAAGTACAATCACAAAAAACAGGCTCACCGTTAACTGGCGGTGAGCCTGTTTGCGCGTTTATCGAAGGTAAACTGTGCGATTACTCAATCGCCGTCACAGTATAATCCTGTGCTTCCACGGCTGCCTTCAGGATGTCATCACTGACATTAGCTGAAAGCGCAATCACCGCAGTACCTTCGGTATGGCTGACGGTCGCTTCTGTAACCCCTGCGATGCCCTCCAACGTTTTTTTCACCCTAGCTTCGCAATGCCCGCACATCATACCTTCGATATGCATAATCCTCTGCATCGTTTTCACCTCCACTTTCTCTGCAAGCGCATTAGATGGTTGTTTTTCGGCAATACGCACGGTATAAAGCCGCAACGCATTGCTGACAACACAAAAACTGGAAAGGCTCATGGCAGCAGCACCGAACATCGGGTTCAGCTCCCATCCCAAAATGGGATACCACAAGCCTGCGGCAAGGGGAATGCCGATCACATTGTAAATGAACGCCCAGAACAGATTCTGGCGAATGATGCGTAGTGTTTTACGGCTTAACCGAATGGCTGTTGCAGCATCGGTCAGACGGCTGTTGACCAGTACTACATCGGCAGCGTCCATGGCAATATCTGTACCCGCGCCGATGGCAATGCCCACATCAGCAGTAGTTAGCGCAGGCGCATCGTTGATACCGTCACCAATCATTGTGACATTGCCTTCCTGCTGCAAATTCCGGATGGCGGCTTCTTTTTCGGCGGGCAGCACTTCCGCAATAACGGTATCAATGCCAGCCTCTTTACCAATGGCTTCAGCGGTTTGTTTGTTGTCACCGGTCAGCATCACCACACGAATCCCCATTTGATGCAGTTGTGTGATCGCTTCACGGCTTTCGGGGCGTATGACATCTGCGGCAGTGACCATGCCCAGAAGCTGCTCCCCCAGTGCAAAATACAGTGCAGTATTTCCTTGCTGTGCAAGAGTTTCAGCCTGCATACGCATCGCTTCGGGAATCTTTGCAACAGTATCAATCAACGCCTCGTTGCCGCCCAGAAGCGTTTTGCCCTCATAGGATGCCTGCAAACCGCTGCCTGGTAAAACTGTCAGATCTGCAACGATAGGCACCGTGATTTTTTCCACATCCGCTTGCTTCATGATCGCTTTTGCTAGCGGATGCTCACTGTTTTTCTCCAAAGCAGCCGCAAGAGTAAGCAATCGATCAGCATCCACGCCAGCTGCCGGGTAAAGCCCCGTTACAGCAGGATCGCCCATGGTTACGGTACCAGTTTTATCCAACGCAACAATCTTCGTACGACCTGCAAACTCCAGTGCCTCAGCAGTCTTATACAGAATACCATGCCTTGCGCCCATGCCTGTACCAACCATAATGGCAACTGGTGTAGCAAGCCCCAGCGCGCAAGGGCAACTGATGACCAACACAGAAATGGCACGTGCAATAGCAAAGCCGAAAGGCTCTCCCAAAATCAACCAAATACAAAGCGTCACAATGGCGATGCCGATCACAATGGGCACAAACACGCCCGATACACGATCTGCAATCTTGGAAATTGGTGCTTTTGTGGCAGAGGCATCGCTGACCATACGAATGATTTGCGCAAGAGTGGTATCCTCACCAACACGCGTTGCCTCGCAGTGCAGCACACCCGAAACATTCATGGTACCTGCCTGCACACTACTATGCTCTGTTTTCTCCACAGGGATGCTCTCACCCGTCAATGCCGATTCATTGACCGCGCTATGTCCCGAAATGACAACGCCATCAACAGGCACCTGCTCTGCTGGACGAACAAGAAATACATCACCTTGTCGCACATCTGCAACTGGCACAATGATCTCCTGTCCATCTCGTACAACTGTCGCTGTCTGCGGTGTCAACGCCATTAATCCTGCAAGTGCATTGGTAGTTTTTCCCTTTGCGCGCGCCTCCAACATTTTACCCACGGTAATGAGCGTCAAAATCATAGCGGCAGATTCATAGTATAGCTCATGCAAATACGAAGTCGCAGCAGTCATATCACCTAGAACACCCGCAGCCTCAGTCATTGCAAATGTGACCCACAAGCTGTATCCAAAAGATGCCGCAGAACCGATGGATACCAGCGTATCCATATTGGGCGAGCCGCGAAGAAGCCCCTTTGCTCCGTTAATAAAAAACCTCTGATTGATGACCATAACAATGCCCGCAAGCAGCATTTGGCAAAGGGCAATTGCCACGGGATTTGCAGATAGAGCATCTGGCAGCCACCAACCAAACATTGTATGCCCCATGGAAAGGTACATCAGCACCAGCAAAAAACCGATAGAGGCAATCAGACGGGCTTTGAGCGTGTGTTCTGTCTTCTCTTTGGAGGCAGAAGCCTGCGTTTTTGCTTTGACACTCTCATCTTTGGGCGATGCCCCATACCCTGCCGCCTCCACTGCGGAAATAATCGCTGCATCATCTGCAAAACCCGTTACCTGCATTGTGTTGGTCAGCAAATTGACGCTTACCAGCTCCACTCCTGATACTGCTGCAACCGCTTTTTCAACTCTTGCGCTGCAAGCCGCACAGCTCATACCGCTTACATTGTATTGCTTCATGTTGCATCATCCTCCTGTTGCTTATTATACCACAAAACGCCATTCGAATCAAGCGGAAGATGACGCAGCGACACACAGAGGTATTTCATGGGGCGTTTCTCACCAAACAAAGCCCACGTATTCCCTTACGGGAAAGCATGGGCTTTTCAACTACTATTATTCAGTGTTAGTTTGCGCTGCGATAAACCTGACCGTCATACATCTCCTTGCCATTGGCACGGAACATTTCAGAGATGGTCACCACCTGCCATCCGTTGGCCTTCAGCACAGGCACCATATGCTCGATCACCTGTGCAGTAGTGTCATAAGTTTCATGCATCAGCACAATCGCATTATCCAGTGAACCATCGTTCATTTTCTGGGTCAACGAGTCAATCATCTGCTGAGCCGTTGCCTGATTCCAGTCCTGCGAATCTACGGCACAAGTGATCAGTGGCGCGCCCGCGTTCTCCTGTACGGTTTGATTCACGGCAAGGTACGGTGGACGAATGAGGAAGTTCGTACGGCCTGTCAAACGAGTCAACTCGCTGGCACAATTATTAATCTGCGATTGCACCTCTGCCGCACTCAATGTTGAAAGATCAGGATGCGAATATGTGTGATTAGCAACCTCAAAGCCAAGTTCATGGGCACGGATGATTTCCTGTTCCGTAGTAGCATTGAGCTTTTTGCCCCACAAATCAATGCAATAGAAAAATGTCGCATGGAATCCTGCATCGGAAAGAGCGTTTTGTATGCGTATGGAGGAATCCGTAGAGGCAATTCCCACAGGGCCATCATCAAACGACAGCGCGACCATCGGTTTCGCAGGATCAATCCACGAGATATCTGCGGTATTGTACCAGGTGCCCTCCACATACGGAGGTGCATCAGGCTCTTCCTCCTCAGGCTCTGGTGGATTCATCACATATCGCTTCAGCAAGGTCAGATCCATTGCGTCAATTCTGCCGTCAGCGTTCATATCATCGGTTTGCAGATCACCGCCTTTTCGCTTGCCAGAAAGCATATCGCACATCGCCTGCACATCGGCGATGGAAATGTTGCCGTCACGGTTCACATCCCCAAGCACGACATTTGCCTGTACATCGTACGCCGTGCCCACGCGGCCACCCACTGCCTCATCCAGATAAAAGCTTGTCAGATTCTCCAGCGTTTCAACATACAGCAGCAGATTTTCCGCGCCCTGCGGAATACGAAATGATTCGTTTGCAAGCATGAGCCACTCGCCCTTCTGTGCGCTGCCTTGCGCCACCGCGAGATACTGCGCTTCTCCGTCAATGTCACACTGCAAGGAAAGCTTAAAATCCTCGCTTGCAATGCTGTTCTGCATAACCGTCACGCCAAACGAATACGCTTCTCCTGCTGCAAACTGCGTGGCATCAAGGGAATACCCAGCACCATTCCACGCATCTGCCCTGCCGCTGACATACAGCGACTGCGCTCCTGCAAAAGATTTTTTTGCGCTGGCTGTCACGGTGCTGCTGCCTCGCGCTGCCCACTGCTCTGTGCCGTTTTCAAAGGTCGAATGGAACATACAAGCTGCGCTGTCCAGCGCATGGACATCCTCTTTGCTGTAGCTGCCCGAAAGTGGTAATGCGGTCAGGGTCATACAGAATGCCAGAACGATTCCAAAGGTTTTTTTTGCCATAGAATCAAACCCCTCTCTCTAACTATGTAATATCATCATATACCAAAAAGCAGAAAATGTCAATAACCATTTGTATATTTTATTGCCGGATTTACAGACTATCTTGCGAAAAACCGCATTTGCATCGAATCTCACCACATTCATACACTTTTGTGCTGCCCGCAAAAGCTTTCCCCATGATTTTCCAAAATCCTGTTTGCGGCAAAAAAATTGTGAAAAGCTATTCCCTTTTTGCGAAATATCTGCTATAATAGGTGTTGTACAATTCAAAGCATTATACAGGAGATGAAACCATGCAAAAAAAACGACTGTTTAGCCTGCTGCTGACGCTGCTGTGCTGCCTGAACTTACTCCATCAGCCGCAAACGGCAAGGGCACTGAGTTTTGCACCTACCGAAACCGTGTACAGCGAATCAGCCGTGCTGTTGAATATGGATCTGAATACGATCGTTTATGAGAAAAATGCTGATATGAAACAAATGCCCGCAACGCTCGCGCAGGTCATGGCTGCCATTGTGATTCTGGAAAGCGGTGTGAATATCGAAACAGAAACCGTAATGGCGCAGCAGACCTGGTTTGATACGCTCCACGACTACGAATATCAAAGTGATCTGCGCTATGCCAATATCAAAGCAGGCGATGTGCTGACCGTGCAGGATTTGCTCTATGCCATGTTGCTGACTTCCTCATGCGAGGCAGCAACCATGCTCGCCATGCACTTTGGCGATGGCGATGAGGCAAATTTTGTGGAAAAAATGAACACCAAAGCGGAAGCCATTGGTATGCCGAACACCCGTTTTACCAATGTGGTGGGCTTATATAGCGCAAGACAGGTTACAACGGCAAGAGATATGATGACCATGTTGCACTATGCTATGGCTGTGCCACGCTTTGAAGTGATTGCCTGCGCTGCACAGTATACGCCCCCCACCGCAGAGAAAATGGGTAAAACTGCTGACTGGACTTGGTTACACTCGAACACGATGTGCGATACCGAAAGCAAGTATTATTGTACGGGTGTCAAGGGCATCAAAACAGGTAATTTGCAGGAATGGGGCAGAGCGATCGCTTGCAAGGCTTCGCGTGATGGCAACAATTATTTGCTGGTGTGCCTGCGCTCGCCCATGTACGATGAAGAATCTGGCGCAAATCGCTTCTATCATCTGGAGGACGCAAATACCATCATTGAGTGGGCATTCACCCACCTCTCCTATGAAAAACTGCTGACAACTGGCACCGAAATTGATGAAGTGAAAGTGGAAAACGCAAAGGGTGCCGATTATGTCATCGTCAAGCCTGTCAGAGGCTATTCCTGCATCTGGTGCGATACTATGGATATCAACCTGATACAACAAATCGTGACTATTGACGAAAATGTGACTGCTCCAATTAAAGAAGGGCAAAAGTTAGGCACCATTACATTGAAGCATTCAGGTGAAGTGCTGGATGAAATCGACCTGATCGCTGCCTCTTCTGTGGAGCGTTCTTTCTGGAAATACAATCTCAGCATTATTCCCGGATTCTTTTCCTCAGATTTTCTCGGCATTGCATGGAAGAGCGCGCTATGCCTTTCACTGATCTATTTGGCAGTGTGCATTATGTGCTATGTGATCTACCGCAAGCAAAAGGCAAAGCATCCAAGGCGCACCGTTTCCAACAGTCATCGCAAATAATAACCCAGAAAAGTATCGTCACGATCCACCATTTTGTTTGAGGGAAGCCCTTTTTATAAGGACTTCCCTCAATGCTTTGATACAATTCAGAGTGGATATAAAAGGGAACACCACGCAATCCGTTGCGCTTCATATGATATGAACAGAATCCATGCCGACCATCCGAATGGTCTTGATTTTCTTTCCCATTGAGCATTTTGAAGCAGAATATGGTATAATGGTTCAAGCGGATAAACGAAGGCGGTGAAGAATTGCAGGATATCAGGAAATTAGCAGAGGAATTCCGTGCGTGCCAAAAGATACTGTTGGCACTCGGCGATGAAAATCGTCAGCACCTGATCCTTGAAATGATGTTGATGGGCGAGTGCGATGGTGTGCGTGTTGGTGCAATCACAAAGAAAACAAACCTCTCTCGTCCAGCTGTGTCGCATCATCTTAGGATACTCAAGGAGGTAGGGATAATCAAGGTACGGCGCGAAGGTACAAAGAACTATTATTATTTTGATGCCGACGCGGAAGCAATGACAGCACTTTTACAAATGCTAAACGATGCCAGAGAAATCATGGCAAATCTACCCGATAGAAGCGGAAAGGAATAAGATTATGGAACTAAGTGCAGCAATCAAACAAAGACACAGTGTTCGTCAGTATACGAACAAAAAGATTGAACCAAGCGTTCTTACAGAACTGCAAGCCGAAATAGATGCCTGTAATCAAGAAGGCGGTTTGCATATTCAACTCGTCACAGACGAACCATATGCCTTTGATAGCTTTATGGCACACTACGGCAAATTCAGTGGCGTGAAGAATTATATTGCCCTCGTTGGAAGAAAAAGTGACAAGCTTGACGAACTTTGTGGATATTACGGCGAACGTTTGGTTCTTAAGGCACAGCAGCTCGGTTTGAATACGTGTTGGGTGGCTATGACATACAAGAAAATCCCTGGTGCCTTTCAAGTGAATACGAACGAAAAAATTACTGTGGTGATATCTCTTGGCTACGGCAAAACGCAGGGCGTAGCGCATAAGAGCAAGACAGCAGAGCAGGTCAGTAATATTAGTACGGAAACGCCCAAGTGGTTCAAAGTCGGCGTGGATGCAGCATGCCTTGCACCTACAGCTATGAATCAACAGAAATTTCAGTTGACGTACGCGGATGGAACGGTTACAGCAAAGGCAGGCGTTGGATTCTACACGAAGGTTGATCTCGGTATTGTGAAATATCACTTTGAGGTTGCTACAGGAAGAAAAGTATTCTGAGATTGATGCCTATTCTAGCCGCAATTTTTCATAAATCGCTTGACAAGATCTGCCGAATATGCTATAATACTATGTGAGTTTGTTTGCCGCCGTGGCGGAATAGGCAGACGCAGCGGACTTAAAATCCGCTTCTGATTTCAGAGTACCGGTTCAAGTCCGGTCGGCGGCATCATAGCAGAACCGACAGTTGATACAATGATCGACTGTCGGTTCGTTATTTTTATGCGAAAAAGGCTTGCTGTAGCAATGCTTTTCGTACTTGCAATGCACCCATTGGGAAAAGGCTACCGAAAATGAGGAAATCGTTGCTATCTAAGCAACCATGCAGCCATAAGAAGCAACAAGCTGAACAGTGAAAAGAAAAAAGCCCGAATAATCGGGCTTTTCGTGTTGATGAACCAATTCGATTCACCTGAATAATGCGCCGGAAGGGATTCGAACCCCCGACCTACTGGTTCGTAGCCAGTCACTCTATCCAACTGAGCTACCG
>CAYXBP010000033.1:0-14598 GCA_964463355.1 uncultured Ruminococcus sp.
AGCTGCTTGTATCATCGGCAAGTGTTCCATCAGATTTCAAAACGCCCTCGTTCACAGTGATATTCTTTGTCAACACAGCATTTGCAGCATTGTTCTGGTCTACGCCATTCAGCGTGCCATTGACAAGCCCTGCAAACCAGTAGAGTTCTCCTGCTGTACCAATCTGGTATACGCCATTGCTGTCTTGACTGGGCTGGGTTGGCGTGATCGCAGGTGAAGTTTGCGTTTCCTCTGCGCTGACCTTCGGCACGATGCGGTCAAAAATCCCCACCGGGAGATACGTCAGCATCGTTAGCATCATAACAAATGCTGTTACCAGCGCGAACGGTTGTTTGTGTTTCATAGAGAGTCCTCCTTGTCATGTTTACTCGGTTTGGCGGGCACACTGCTTTGCACTGTAATGTTTGGCATATGCCCACTCTTACGCCTTTATTATACCATATATTTTTCGTTATTGCAAGTATTATACCGCGATTAACCCGAAATACTTTTCAATCAACAGGGAAGACTGGGCAAATAGCAACCCCACAGGGCGAGCAGATTGGTTTTGTCTGCTGCCTTATGGGGCATTTTAATCACATATATTGATACTTCTTTCTCTTGCCAATCAAAAAGAGTACTGTTACCATAGCTGCAACAAGTTCAGCAGCAACAATGGAGAACCAAATACCATCAATTTCAAAGAATATGGGGAAAATCAGTACAGCTGCCAACTGAAATAACAACGTTCGCAGGAATGAAATCAATGCAGAAGTCAAACCGTCATTGAGAGCCGTAAAGAATGATGATCCGAAGATCGAAACGCCCGCAAAGAGGAATGAGAACGAGAAGATCAAGAACGCACGAAGCGTCAGCTGCATCAGTCCTTCATCATAGCTGACAAAAATCGATGCCAACGGTCTTGCAAGCACTTCCGCAATAACCAGCATGGAAATTGAGAAGAACCCGATGATGACTGCGCTCTTTTTCAGCAGGCTTTTCAGTTCCTTATAATTCTGGGCACCGAAATGAAAGCCTATGACTGGTGCCGTCCCAACCGAATATCCAATGAACGCGGCAAGAAAAATCATATTGACATACATCAGTACACCATAAGCGGCAACGCCGTCCTCGCCCGCATATTTCATCAACTGCATATTGTACAGCATACTGACAATCGACGTTGAAATATTGCTCATCAACTCGGAAGAGCCGTTTGTACAGGTTTTCAGCAATGCTTTTCCGTCAAAATTTGTTTTCGTAAGGCGAAGCAGGCTGGAATTTTCCCGTGCGAAGTAAAGCAGCGGCGCAAGACCTCCCACCACCTGACTGATCGCTGTCGCAATCGCTGCACCTGCAAGTCCAAGTGGAATCACGGCAACCAGCAGCGCATCCAGCACCATATTTGTCACACCAGCGGCAACTGTGAAAATCAGTCCCAGCTGTGGTTTCCCGGCTGTCACAGAAAAGCTCTGAAATGCATACTGCAAAATATATGCAGGCAAAGCAATCAAGATAATTCTTCCGTAAAGCACACAGTTGTCAAGCAGTTCTTCCTCTGCACCAAGCAATGCTGCAACCGGCCGGATAACAATAATGCCAAGCACGGCGATGATAATGCCGCATACCGCTGAAGCATAAACCAGAAACGAAAACAGCCGCTTTGCCTTTTCGTGATCACCCTCACCCATGGTTTTGGAGATCAATGCACTACCACCTGTTCCAAACATGAAGCCGACTGCACCGAGAATCATGAGAAACGGCATAATGAAATTAACCGCCGCAAATGGCGATTTCCCGACATAATTGGATACAAAGAAGCCATCTACCACACCGTATATTGATGTAAAAATCATCATGACGATAGACGGCAGCGTGAATCGCAGCAGCTTTTTGTATGAAAAGTGTTCGGAAAGTTGGATTGCTATTTTATTCTATCCTCCCGAAATAGTTTCTTGCAAATGCCGTCAAAATTTCACGACCTACTGTGATGCTTTTCATAATGTCCTCCTTATAGCTGTGAAAGCCTTTCTTTCATTTCATTGAGAAAACGCTGTGTCAGTTCAAGGTAGCGTATTCTTTCCTTCTCTGTCCATGCATCGAACACTTCATTTTCCATTCTGATCAGGCGGACAACGGTATGCTCCGCCAACGTCTTTCCCTTTTCAGTCAGATGAACGCTCTTTTTTCTACCGTTGATCTTTTCAAGATAGATCAACTCTTCTAATTCCAGCTTGCGAAGCGCAGAATGAATCGTCTGCTTGCTGGTACCCGATAGATGGCAGATATCGCTGACCATACAGCTTTCTCCATAGTTGCAGATCGTATATAGAATCAGCATTGCACTGTCAGAAAGCCCCAGTTTCAGTGCAGCCTCGTGATAAACAGCGTTGATTTCCGACGTTAGATAATTGAAGCGTTTCATATCCTTTGCTGCATCTGCTACATCGTTTTCCATTGCACACCTCCCATTGTACAAAACCACGCCTCCTATTATAGTACGATTTCGGACTTTTGTCAAGAGAAATGATCGCTGCATTGTGTAATATTACAACAGAAGCCGTTTGCGTCTGCATGATAGGGCTGTGCCACAGGAACGTTGCGCGTTGTATAGTGGTTGCGTAGAAGCTGAATCTGAATATGGCTTGCTTGACATTTCGTGTGTTGGCATGCTGTTGCATTTATAAAACATCAACTTGAAGAATGTAGCTTCAGAGTTCTCTACCTTTGTGTAGCGCACATCGACATTTCCATAAAACAGTTTGTAAAATCCGAGGTCATCATTTCCAAAAGGTGCAGTAATAGATTTAGTTGGAATACGGCGAATGTTTTGGCGATTTCGAACATTTGCAGGATTAATATCATCACCCATACATCTGTTATTATCAACCCGCAATAGAAGTGGATGTACCGGAAGATTGTCTCTTTGCAGTAGCCGATCAATGAATCGTTCGAGTTTTCGCTGTAAAAAATCATGATTCACCGAATCTGAAGCAAACTCCTTAAAAACCTTTGAGGAGATTGGATCAAATCCCTTACTGCAATCGGGATCATGCGCACAATTTGGAAATCCCCTGAAAAAGTACTCGCCATTCCTGCATACCATGCCTACAGGTGGAAGGCGGCATTCAGGACAGAATAGATTTCTGTCATATCGTGTGTGAAATGCATTTTCGTCCTGTTTTATCAACTCGATGGCATCTTCAAGTTTTAATGGCTCAAAACGGATTCTGTCAGGAGAAAATGCTGCTTCATCATATTTTGCACTCAAATTTTTCCCTTTCTAAAAAAACAAGGAGTGGTAGAAAATGTTCATTGAAGAAAATATGCTGGTCAAAGTTACCCATGATGATGGTACTACCTATACCGGTACCGTTTACAAGATTGTCATTCAGCCATGTGAGGATGATAACAACCGTCCTCATGCTCTCATATTCATCTCTCAGGACAAAAGGTTCATTGAACAAGAGGGAGAATTTGGCTGTGTATCCGAGTGGGTTGACAAGTTGAAATTCGTTGAGGTGCTGGAGAATGGATGATTGCAAGCACTACTATGATTAGACCCTGTGAGAATACATGTGTCAAGAGGATGTGAGAAAAAATGAATCGCGAAGTTATCATTCAAAACCTAATGCGGAATATTTCAGCAGAGTGTCAAAAGCGCAGCATTGCTCCTGAAACACTTTTCAGAAGATGTGGTGTGAATACAAGCATCATGTATAATCTCCGAAAAGGCTTTTTGCTTTCGGTTGACAAAATCGCCGCAATTGCGGAATACTGCGATGTTTCGGTGGATTACTTGATCGGTCGAGAGTTTAAAACGAATGGATCAGGATGAACTTGGATGAACTTCCCGACCAGTGGTCGGGAAGTGACAGAAGCCCCGCAAGGAAATTTGGGACCAATGGCCCCACATACAACTCAAAACGGAAAGGATGTTTTTATCATGGCAAAGCCCAACACAAGCAAAGTAGAGAAACTCCGCAAGAAGATTGCTGAGTTGGATCAGAGAATGGCAGCGGATGCTACAACGAAGAAGAAGCTCGAAAAGGAATTGGAGGATCTGCAGGGGGCATTGCTTCTGGACATGATTCGTACTGCCGGACCCAATGCGGATAATATCGCTCAGGATTTCGCAGAGTTTTTGCGTGAGAAGTACGGTGATGCAGGGCAGAGCGACAGCGACGCTCCCGTATCGTCTATTTCGTCAACAACCACAACACAAACGGAGGGAACTACTCATGAAGTCTGTTAAAGCATTGTGCAGCACTCTCGCTGCGATCACGGCATACTGCACAGGAAACCTTGGATTATGCCCAAGCACTTTACGAAGCAAAGCTCCTGACATATCCCAGAACAGACAGCAATTACATCACGGAGGATATGGAACGAACAGCGACAGCTCTGGTTGCCACTGTCCTGGAACATATGCCAATTGCATCAGGGATCGCACTCGCTCAGCCAAATGTGAAACGCTGCGTGAACAACAGTAAGGTCAGCGATCACCATGCACTTCTGCCCACTGCCGAGATTGCTAAGAAATCTCTGGACGAATTGCCAATCGGAGAACGAAATCTGCTGTCTCTGGTTGCAATGCGATTGTTAACGGCGGTCAGCGAGCCGCATAAGTATGAATCGACTGTGATCGAGCTGACTTGCAGCGAAAATTTGTTTACAGCAACGGGAAAGACGATCCTGCATGACGGCTGGAAAGCTGCCGAGCATACCATGCGTGAGCGTTTGAAAAATGATAATACGGATGCTGCGGAAACAGATGACAAAGATGCTGCCTTGCCGCTGATCACAGAGGGACAGACATTTGAAAATGTGCCTGCTGCATTGGAAGAGAAGTTCACACATCCGCCGAAACCTTTTACCGAGGATACTTTACTTGCTGCTATGGAAAGAGCCGGCAATGATTCTTATGAATCGGATGCCGATGACGTGGAAAAGAAGGGTATCGGCACACCAGCAACCAGAGCCGCCACCATTGAGGGTTTGGTCAAGCGTGAGTATATCCAGCGTAAGAAAAAGCAGATCCTTCCCACAGAAAAAGGCATACATCTGATTGAGATCGTCCCTGACAGCCTAAAGTCTGCAAAGACCACAGCGGAATGGGAGACGGTATTGCAGCACATCGAGCTGGGCAAGTCCGAAATCAGTGCAGAGGAGTTCACGCAGCGCATTATGGAGCAGGTCACTGATCTGATTGCAGAGTACGGTACTGAAACTGCCGCAAAGTCCAACAATCCGTTCTACCAATCCAAGGAACGAGAATCGTTAGGTATCTGTCCCAAATGTAACAAATCGGTTGTAGAGTACCCAAAATGCTATGCGTGTTCGTCGGGAAAGGATGGCTGTGGCTTCGTGATCTGGAAATCGGTTTGCGGCAAAACATTAACAACTGCACAAGCCAAAAAGTTGTTGGAGAAGAAGAAAACCGATCTGATCAAGGGCTTTACCAGTAAAGTCGGCAAACAGTTTGACGCTTATCTCATTCTGAAAGATGATTTCACAACAGGACTTGAATTTCTAAAGAAATAGGAGGCTTTTCAATGAACAAAAAAGTATTAGCCAAGGCTGCCGAAATCCTCGGTACTACAACTGACGCTCTGGAGAAATTTCCCGTTGAGATACAGAGGGAAATGGTCGCTATTGCCGATGAGCCAATTGAATCTGCCTTTGAGCATTTGCAGGCAGTATGGCAGCAAGCATTTTTGAATCAATCCATGGAAGATGTATCCAGAGTAAGTGGGATTTCCATGCAAACGCTCAAGGCACTGCCCGAAGATACGAAAATTAGCCTGATGTATGCGCTGGCTGCCGATCCGAATAATGTGATAGGTCTGAATCAGATCGTATCGGATGCAGTTTCCATTGCTGCGCTGCCGGATATTGCCATGTTGCTGAATCAGCCCTTGCAGCAGCTGCTGGCTTTGCCACGAGAAAAGCAGCAGGCAATCTGCGGCTGCTTTGATATGCTCTACGGTACGATCAATGATGAAGACCTGGCAAAAGAGATCCTGGCAACCTTGGAAGATGGTGAAGCATCATGATGGATGTTCCCGAAGCAGGTATCTGGAATATTACTAATCATAGATTAGATCATAGTATCCGAGCAACCCGTGATTACGGCACGAAGGATTGCAGCGCATACGAGATCCTAAAAGATCTGCTGAATCTTCGTACTCCAAAGGTTTACAAAACGGTCGAGGATCCTGGCTCAGAAACAGGGGAAAAGCGTGTAATCGATGGCGAAGCAACTGCACTGGCGCAGAAGAAAGCCGGTGCTTTACAAGCTGCATTTGCCGATTGGATCTTCCGTGACTCCGAACGGGCTGCGGACCTAGTGGATCGCTATAACGAATTGTTCAACGGCATCCGTCCGAGAACATTCGATGGTTCCCACTTGGTTTTCCATGGCATGAACTCTGAGGTTGAACTGCGTCCGCACCAGAAAAATGCGATTGCAAGAGCACTATTCGGCGGAAATGCGTTGTTTGCGCATTGTGTGGGTGCCGGCAAAACATACGAAATGATTGCTACTGCGATGGAAGGAAAACGTCTGGGCTTGCATCACAAGTCTATGTTTGTCGTTCCAAAGCACCTGACAGAGCAGATCGGTCAAGACTTCCTGAAGCTGTACCCGAACGCCAAGATTCTGGTAGCAACTGCAAAGGATTTCCAGAAAGCAAATCGGCGTGAATTGATGGCAAGAATTGCAACAGGCAACTACGATGCGGTGATCGTCAGCCATGATCAGTTCAAGCTGCTGCCGCTTTCTCCCGAAATTGCAACCAAAACCATGCGGCAGGAAGTAGAGGCGATCACAGATTCAATCAATCGTGAACGATTGGCAAGCGGTGCCAAATCCTTTACGGTAAAGGCGTTGGAACGGCAAAAGCGCACTCTGGAACAGAACATTCAGCGCATTGTTGATGCTGCGAAAAAGGACGAACAGAATGTTACCTTTGAGCAGTTGGGCATTGACAAGCTGTTTGTGGATGAGGCACACGAGTTCAAAAACCTGTTCTGTCCGACAAAGCTGCAGAATCTGACGGGCATTTCTTCTTCTGCATCGCAGAAAGCAATGGATATGTACCTGAAATGCCGCTATCTGGATGAAGTAACAGACAGTCGTGGTGTTGTATTTGCAACTGGTACGCCCACTGAACCAACATACCAATAAAAATCAAATACTGAATGTTATGTCAATTCCTGTCTCGTCCGAAACGTGAATCACATCAATAATCTTTCCTGCAAGGTTACGCTTCTCCTGCACTGTAAGTTCATCCCATCGTGCAAGAGGCTCTGTCAGTGGTGCAGTATCAATCGCTTTGCGGCGGCGTGTTATCCTCTGTAACTTACTTTCCAGTTCGGATTTCTCGGCATCAAGTTTAGAGATACGTTCCTGTATGTAAGTGAACAGTTTCGTATCGGAAAACGCCAGCTTTTCCATAAGAGCATTGATTTCCGTTTCAATATTGACAATCTCGGCTGTTATTTTCTCCACTTCGGGATTTGGCTTTTCAGATTCTTTCTTTGCGATTTCAAGCGATTTAAGACGGTTTCTGATAGCTTCAAGGACAACCGCTTCTACATCGTCGGGACGGATAGTGAGAGAACGCTTCACACAGCTGTTGGTCGTGTAATAACCACTGTCACGGTAATATCTCCAACGCTTTGTACCGCTTTTATTCTCACTGTGTTGAACTGTAAGTGCATAACCACAATGAGCACACTTTACAAGCCCTACGAGCCACGAATTAACGCCTTTGTTCTTACCGTGGAACTTACTTGTATGTGACTTCTTATCCTGCACAGCGAGCCACACAGAGGCATCTACAAGCCCCTCGTGATAGCCGACCTTGATAAACACAGGCTTTGAACCATCGTTATCAAATTTACCGTGCAGGAACAATCCGTGTACACCGTCATAGGCTGAAATATCATCAAGCATTTCAACGCCCTTTGAAGCAAAGTAACGATACACTTCGGCATCAGCTCTGACATACAAGGGACTTTCAAGAATGCGTGATATGTGACTGCGGTCAAGATTGCCGTGTTTCTGTTTTCCGTCCTCATAAGCAACTGTAATGTTTTCCGAACGCAGACACTCCACAACATCGTTGAGAGATTTATCAGGCTGACTGTATATCTCATAGGCTCTCTGTACCGCTAACGCCTGTGAGGACGGTACAAGGACAGAGCCTTTTTTACCGTGCACCTCTTGACGACTGCTGACGTATCCAAAGTAAACCTTACCGCCTTGATAAAATCCTGTTTCTCTCGCCTTTGTGTCATAGGCATCTGCCACTCTTGCTGCGATTGTCTCACGTTCAAACTGGGCGAAGTTAAGCAGATTATTTCGCATCATTCTGCCTTCTTTGGTTTCCGTATCGAACGGTTCAGAGAGGGAGATAACGCCTACGCCGTATTTGTCAAGTTCATCCGTGATATTGAGATATTCACGCATATTGCGGCTGAAACGGTCATATTTCTTGACAATGATTCTCGCAATTAAGCCGTTTTTGACTTCTCCCATCATCTCAATGAACGCAGGACGGTGTTCAATGTCCTTTCCACTTTTTCCATCATCGCAGAAAACCTGATACTGACAGTCGGGGTAATGCTCCGTGACGTATCTGATACAATCTTCTCGCTGTGCTGTAATGGATAAGCTGTTATTGCCCTTGTCCTTGTCACTCACCGAACGGCGAATGTAAATCGCTGTAATTTTGTTCATAAATATCAACTCCTCGAGCCGATATATGAACCATTCCATATCCATTATATCACATATCGGCTGTATAAGTCAAATAGTCAGTCGCAAATTCAAGATTTTTCTTTCTGATTAGCTTGCTTGGGCTTTAGCAAGTCGTATATGTAGTTGATTTTCTCTTGCTTCAACGGCTCTGAAACCCTCTCGGGAAAGCGTACCGTGACCTTGATATTGTTTATCATTGTTGTAGTTTCCTGCATAAATTACCTCTCGTTCTTCGACTATGTATATCAAGGTATACATAGATGAATTTTGAACACCGTCCTACCGATTTGTCCAAAAATGTCTGCGAGCATTTTTGTTCAACCTCGGCAAGATATACATAGTCATCATTTTACTTCTACTCGATACTCGTCACAAGGAAGTGGAGCTTCTGCTCGGAACTTAATCGACCACTTCTGTTGCTCTACATCGGCGACAAAACAAATGTCGCTGAAATCCCCTTTAACGTGTTCTTCCAGAGTATCAACAACTGCATCTAAAATTGTTTCGCCGTCCTCGTATGGAGAGTCGGTCAGAAACACATAATCATAATGCAAAGTCCTCTTGCCTATCATCAAACTCTTTCTGCGACTTTGTGGTTTGACTACAATTTGATTCTGCTTCAATAACGTTATTATCATAGCTATTATTCCTCGCTTTCGCTGTTTCAGTAAGTGTCTGTAACTTCTGCTGAAATGCCTGTGAAGACTGCTGATTAGTGCGGAAACTTGCATACCGTTCCGACCGAGCGAGCCGTTCATCGCAACGCTTCTGTACTTCGCCCTCGATTAATTGCTCCCGACAGTTCAAGGCTTCGTCCTTTTGAGACTGCTGAACATCTTTTATATCTTGTTCCTCACGATGTTTAGCAAGCCTCTTCGCTTCATCACGGAGCGTTTGTAAGACACCGTATGAGTTGTCCCACTCGGCTTGCTGTTGCCGTATGAGGGCGTTTTGACGGTCTATTTGAATATTCTGCTTATCAATTTTCTTACATTCTTTCTCCCACTCGTGATGAACCTTTTTGTATTCTCGTACATCAGCATCCGTCCAGCCCATAACAGTGCGAGGATTTTTCGGTTCTTCTGGTTTCTGTATATGGGGGAGTTCCGCAGGTCTGGTGGGTATCTCAACGGCATTCAGACGAGCAATCCTCACTTGCTCCGAGAGGTCTGCAAGTTCCCTCAAAACTTGTTCTACTCGTTCCCTTGCTTTTCGTTCTTCACTTTGTGCTTGCTCTGCCTTTTGTTTCGCCTCTCGTTCCGCTGTCTGTGCTTTTAAAGCTTCTACTGTCTTTCCTCTTGCTCGTTCTCCTGTGTTGTACTCAATTCCGAAACGCTCCCGAACCATATCACACACTCGCTTATTCAGTTCATTCAGAGCGGAGCGTGTTTCAAAATTCTTGCCATTGATACCTTTTCTCTCGGTATAAAGCAACTCGCCGTTTTCGTCTTTTGCCTGCACTCTACGTTCCCTCTGATTGCCGTCTTTATCAAGCAAGGGATTTCCCTTTTTATCGAAAGCAGGCTCGGTCTTTACCCTGCCGTTCTCGTCACGTTCCCACACAGGTTCTTGCCATTCTGCGTAGCAACTTACAAGCTCCGTTGAGTGTTCCAAACTCGTCCTGACTTCTCCTGTTTTCTCATCTACATAATCGTGAACTTCATCGAGATGAACGCAAGCTCCGTGAACATTTTCAGCTCCGAAGAAGTCAACCATAACTTCGTGGACTGCTTCAAAAAATTCTCTTGACCGTCCTGCTTCGGTTATCTTCAAAGGACAGGGAGTTTCAAGAGAACAACATATCTTTCTGTCCTTTGTAATCTTTTCGGGTGGATGCTCTTTGTCAACTGCTTCAACTCGCTTCACCATTTCCTCGAAAGCGGTGTTGTAATCATCACAGCCTATGCAGTAATTGTCGGGAGTACGCTTCTTGTCAATCGTCTGATTGGCGTGATTGTACTGCATACGCTCCTGCTGTCCGTTGTGCTTTTTCATAGCCGCCGCTTTCTGTTTTGTTTGCTTTTGCCAGTTTACGCTTGCCATAAAAATCACTCCTTTCCTGTCCGTGCAAGCGTGCAAGCCCACCCCCCTGAAATTGTCTGTTTCAGATAACGGTTTTTGGGGGAGGTCTTGCACCTAATACCTACTTCGTAGGTCACGGTGCTCTGCCGAGGGCTTCAAGAGGTGTTCCCCTCTTGAAAATCTCCCCTTTATACCGCCTTACAAATTCCACTCCTTAACACGGCGGTAAAACGTACTTGCCGTCACTGACAACTTACGTTGTGCCTCCACCGCTGTTATCTTACCCGACCGCCATTCAGCACAGACATTTTCAAACTTCAAACGATTGATTTTCAGCGGTTGTCTGCCTTTGTAAACGCCGTTTGCTTTTGCAATCTTTATGCCCTCTGCTTGTCTCTGGAGCATCTGCTCTCGTTCCAGCTCTGCTAATGCTCCGAAGATGTTGAGCATAAATCTTCCTTGCGGAGTAGACGTGTCGATGTTTTCTTTCACTGAAACAAATTTTACTTTTTTCTCGTTGAGTTCATCAACTGTTTTCAGTAAATCACGAATTGAACGTGACAGTCGGGATATGCTTTCTACATATACCGTATCATCTTCACGGACATAAGCCATCATAGCCTTGAATTGTGGACGTTCTCTATTTTTTCCAGACTGCTTGTCCAAAAAAATCTTGTCAATCTTGTATCGCTCTGCAAGTTCTTCCTGCCTTGCTGTTTCCTGTTCTTCCGTTGAGACACGGACATACAATATGTTCGACATTTAATCAATCCTTTCAATGAGATGTATTTTATTTTTGGGGCATCTTTCAAAAATAGGATAGAAACTCCATTGACTCGCTTTATGCACCCCCAGGAGGGTATGCCTTTGACACAGCTAACAACGGCGATGCAACATCGTGAAATGCTCATAAACATAATCAGCCCAGCCACTATTATCACGGTCATCTTCATCATTGTAATCTTCTGAAATTTCTGTTGTTTGAGGTTCGAGGGCAGTTACAGGGGGTGCAGATTCAACTTCACAGAAATTTTTTTCTTTTGTTTGTCCGTTAGCGATTATGGAATTCCAAAAAACTTCGTTCGTGGTATAATAATAACTGAAACCGTGATACCTCAAATCCTCTTTTCCGCTGAAGATGGTGCTTGAAGCATTCACAATTTTTATCTCATGACGGAGTGCAATGTGTTCGTGCTCCGTCAATTTTTTCGCTTCGTTCGCAGGCAGGATAACACTATTAGGCTCGGTAAAATCACCGTAACCTCGTCTTGCATTACGTCCACGAGGATAATGTTTGAGGCGTTCACGCTTCTTACCCTTGGTGGGATTGAGATAATCTACATACTTCATAAATTCCTCGGCGGTGTAAAACTCTCTCATCTCCACAAGATACTCGTCAGTCTTGTAAGTTTCCGTTGGAACGATGATGCGTTTCTTCCACTCCCTTAAAATATTTTCATACAGGCTGTCAGGGATTTTATCATAGAAACAGAGTATCATGTGGCAATGAAATCCACCATTGGCGTACGGTTCTAAAAACATAAATCCGCATTTTAGATTCCCGTAATTCTTAAAAAGGAATCCTTTATCCTTTTTAAGCAGTTTTAATACCGCCTTTTGTATATCATTGAAAGATTGGCGAATATATGTACCAAGCGTAAGAGCACATGTCGTATAGGGATTGCAACTTTGAAGACACGCATCCTTTATCTTGACAAAGCTCGTTCTTTCGTTCTCGTAGCTTCTACATTCTCCATCCACAATGCCTGCATCATCGCCACCAACCCGCACACGATATAGCTTACCGCCTTCACCGACAACTAATTGTCTGTCACCTGCATAGTCAGCATCGCTTACAACCTTAATGTCAGTGCAGTTATCGGGGGTCGCTTGTGTTGTAATATTCAAGGGAGAGTTGCGAGTTTCATCTTCATTGATAGGAGTGTCGGCTTCACTCTGAACAGTGCAGTTTTCGGGGGTCTTTTTATTTGGTTTTTTATTAGCGGAACTTGTAAGCTCAGTGACCGCTTCCTCAGCAGTTTTGCAATGCTTTCTCTTGCCGTAAGGGTTAGGCATAGAGGATTTGCGTACATCAAACTTCAAAAGACTACAGCCTTGATAATAAGTAACAAGCACATCTCTGCCAAATGACGATATAGGTACAGCAACCTCATATCCTTCGGCAACGCTTATAAACACATTTCCGTTGGGGTCGTAGATATACCCATTATCTTTCGCCCACTTGTGGCATCGATACATTAACAGTTCAGCATCTTGATATGGCATACTTACTCACTCCTTCCTATCGAGTAATCAGCAGTCACTTGTCGGGGGGCAGTTATCGTGGTACTACTAAACCCTGTATCTTTCTTCTCTGTGGCAATTTCTTCGATTGCTTTCAAAAACTGTTCACGGTCAGCCTGTGATAACTCTCTGCACATCCGGCGACTGAAAGTTGATACACTCATCTGACAGTGATACGCAATCTCATACAGCCGCACTCCGTTTAACAGTGCCTGTGCTTTGATGTCAGCATTCATAAAAGTATTCATTCAAATCATCCCTTTACTTGTTGGTTGAGCAGTGGAATTCACTGTTCACCTGTACATGTAACGAGAAGTGTTGGACAAAACAGTGCATAAAGAAAAAGCCACCAAACCAGACCCATCATCAGGTCTAATTCAGTGACTTTTTAGTATAAGTTGCATAATTTCAGTTCGATCTTACTCACTTGATTTCGTTCAAAACAGAGAAAACAAAAGATTTTCAGAAATAAAAAAAGAGATGCCGTTAAGACATCTCTATAAATGTAATTTGTGTTTTCAAAGCAAAGATTATCAATTTAAAATTTAACCTTCGGAATTACTCGCATGAACCGCTACTCTCAGTTCATCTGGATTTGAATATGTCACGCCTTTGTAGGTCAGGCTTGTAAGATTTGTGCAACCATCAAAAGCACCCTCGCTGATTGATGTAACACTGTCAGGTATCGTGATACTTGTAAGGCTTTCACAGTTGAGAAAAGTGTATTCACCAGTTATCGATGTAACACTATCGGGAATTGTAATACTTGTAAGACTTGTACAATTGGCAAAAGAGCTGATTGAGGTAACACCATCAGGAATTATTATGCTTGTAAGGCTGATGCACCAAGAAAAGGTACTTTCTTCAATTGATGTAAGGCTGTTAGAAAGCGTAACATTTTTAAGGTTGTCACAGCTGAAAAAAGCATTTTCATCAATTGATGTAACACTGTTTGGGATTGTGATACTTGTAAGACTTTCACAACTGTCAAAAGCCTGACTACCGATGGATGTAACACTGTTTGGGATTGTGATACTTGTAAGGTTTGTGCAACCGAAAAAAGCCCTATCGCCAATTGCTGTAACACTATCTGGAATAGTAATACCTGTAAGAGATTTACAAGCACAAAAAGCATTATCGCCAATTGCTGTAGCACCATCAGGAATCACAACATCGCCACCTGTACCTGTATATTTAGTTAAGACACCATTGGAAGCTATCTGAAAATTTTCATCACTGCTTGGTATTGACACTGTATTCGAGATAACTTCTGTAGAAGTATCTTCATCCTGTATACTCTCATCCGCAGATGAAGTAACTGAGGAGTCGGATTCAGAGTTGCTGTTCACTTTCGTATCTTTTTCGCCGCAGCCAGTCATGCAGCTCAGAATCATAGCAGTCAGAACTGCCATGCCAATCAATCTTTGTTTCATATAATTCTCCTCCAATTTTATTCAATTAGCGTCTTCAGCATATCTTCGATTTCTTTTTCAGTTTAAATTTTCTCAAGGTCACATCGATGAAGA
>CAYXBP010000034.1:0-14405 GCA_964463355.1 uncultured Ruminococcus sp.
AAACCCTTGCTGGTTGTAAGGTTTTACCCGACCAATTATATTGTAACAGGAGGAATTTGATTCATGAAACTCGGAATGGTCGGCTTGCCCAATGTGGGCAAAAGTACGCTGTTCAATGCTCTGACCAACGCGGGAGCAGAGTCCGCGAACTATCCCTTTTGCACTATTGATAAGAATGTCGGTATCGTGACCGTGCCGGATGCCCGTTTGGAGGCACTGGCGAAGCACTATCAGCCAAAGAAATTTACCCCTGCTACCTTGATGTTTGTCGACATTGCTGGTCTGGTTAAGGGTGCTTCCAAGGGCGAGGGCCTGGGCAACCGCTTTTTGGCGGATATCCGCGAAATGGACGCAATCATTCATGTGGTGCGGTGCTTCGAGGACGACAACATCGTTCATGTGGATGGCTCAATTAATGCTGCAAGAGATGTGGAAGTGATTAATCTGGAGCTGGTCTTTTCCGACATCGAGCTGCTGGAACGCCGTATTGACCGTACCAAAAAGCTTGCCAAAGGCGATAAAAAATATCTTGCCGATGTAGAATTGATGGAGCGCCTGCTTGCACATCTCTCTGAGGGCTGCCCCGTGCGCAGCTTCAGCTGTACCGATGAGGAACGAGCAGTGCTGACGGAAACGCCGTTCCTTACCGCAAAGCCTGTGATCTACGCCGCGAATCTTTCTGAGGCGGATTTTTCTGCCGATTACGAGAATAACGTGAATTATAAAGCCATTTGCGCCATCGCGCAAGCGGAAGGCGCGGCGGTGTTTCCAATTTGCGCACAGATTGAGGCAGAGATTTCTGGCATGAATGAGGAAGATCAGGCGATGTTTTTGGAAGAGCTTGGCTTGCAGCAGTCTGGTCTGAGCCGTATCATTCAGGCGAGTTACGCACTGCTGGGACTGATATCCTTCCTCACAGGCGGCAGCGATGAGTGCCGTGCATGGACGATTACCCGCGGTACCAGGGCGCCGCAGGCAGCAGGCAAGATCCACAGCGACTTTGAAAAAGGCTTCATCCGCGCTGAGGTGATCGCGTTTGATGATTTTATGGCTTGCGGCAGTATGGCAGCTGCAAGAGAAAAAGGACTGGTGCGCATGGAGGGCAAAACCTACGAGGTCGCGGATGGAGATATCATCACGTTCCATTTCACATCTTGAGGCGTATGACACTGCAAAGCAAACAACGCAATGGAAGATTATTTGGACGATTCTTGTAAAAAACGCCTAAAATCGGCGGGAGTTGCTGCGAATTACCGAAAGCAGGCTTGACAAAGCCTGCTTTTTGTGGTATGATTGTACTACCTCTTTGCGGAGATGTCTTTTTTGTGCCCTTTTGCAAGGCGCAGATCATGCCCAAGACGTTGTGCTTGCGTCTGGTGCGATTGACTCCGCAGTGAAATAGAGGGAGGCAAACCACTCTGCGACGGATGCGTTGTAAACCAGCAGACGGACGCGGAAAATTCAACACAGGAGGTGCCGACAATGCGTGTGAAAATCACCCTGGCTTGTACCGAGTGCAAGCGCCGGAACTATGTTTCCAAAAAGAACAAGAAGAATGATCCCGACAGAATCGAAATGAAGAAGCATTGCAGATTCTGCAACAAGCACACCATCCATAAGGAAACCAAGTAAGAACGCTGCTGAAGCCCTTTCCGGCGAAAATGATCGTGGCTGAACATATAGGCTCACGGTAGAAGATGTCGGTTTTTGCTTCTCGAACGCACGCTTGATGCCACGGGTTAAGCACACTGGTGCAGCATCGAAGGTGTAGAAAGGAACAAGCGATGGCAAAGGACAAAGAGCTGAAAGCCGCAACCGAGGAGAAGGCCAAAAAGGAAAAAAAGCCTAAGAAATCCGGCGGTGTTGGTAAGTGGTTCAAGGATTTGAAAATAGAGATGAGCAAGGTCGTATGGCCTTCCAAGAAAACTGTTTTCAACAATAGCGTGGTGGTGCTGGGCGCAATGTTTATCTGCGCACTGTTCACTTTTTTGCTGGACAGAGGCTTCCTCTGGCTCCTTGAGTTCGCAATCAGCGGCTAAGCAAACGGGTTTTACCCGCAACAACATCATAAACAAACGCGCTTTTGCGCAGAAAGCGGTGGAAACGCAATGACGAATGAAACCGAAAACAAATCGGCACAGTGGTATGTGCTGCATACCTACTCCGGTTATGAAAACAAGGTTGCGCAAAGCATCATGAAGTTGGTGGAATATCATAGGCTTCACGACTATATCGTGGAGGTGCAGATTCCCACCGAGCAAGTTCGTGAGATTACCGATGGCAAGGAAAAGGAAGTGACCCATAAGTTGTTTCCTGGCTATGTCCTTGTCAAAATGATCTATACCGATGAAACTGCCTATTTGCTGCGTACGATACGTGGAATGACAGGCTTTGTCGGCGCAGACCCGAACAACCCCGTCCCCCTCTCCGAAAAAGAGGTCGCCGCACTTGGCGTCGATTTGGGTACGGTGGTCAAAATCAACCTCAGCGTCGGTGATGCTGTCCGCATCGTTGGTACCGCAATGGATGGCTTTACTGGCACCGTACAAAGCGTGGATGCTGAAAATGGCATCTGCAATGTACTCGTTTCCATGTTCGGTCAGGAAACCCCGACCGAGCTGTCGCTCAGCCAAGTTGTTAGACTGGACTGAATTCATTCGAAAGACGGAGCATACACATATTTGCAATGTGCCGCGCCCCGTCGTGGGAGAGATGATGCGGCTGATGCTGCATGCATCCCGCCATATACCACATTATTTGGAGGTTAATCACCATGGCACAGAAAGTTGTCGGCTTTGTAAAGCTTCAGATTCCCGCCGGTAAGGCAACCCCTGCACCTCCTGTCGGCCCTGCACTGGGTCAGCACGGTGTCAACATCATGGGCTTCTGCAAGGAGTTCAATGAGCGTACCAAGGATCAGGCAGGTCTGGTCATCCCTGTTGTTATTACTGTTTACGCAGACCGTTCCTTCACCTTTATCACCAAGACTCCACCCGCTCCCGTTCTCATCAAGAAGGCTTGCGGTATTGATAAGGCTTCCGGTGTGCCCAATAAGACAAAGGTTGCTACTATCACCAAAGAACAGGTTCAGAAGATCGCCGAGCAAAAGATGCCCGATCTCAATGCAGCATCTCTGGAAGCAGCAATGAGCATGATCGCTGGTACTGCACGCTCAATGGGCATTACTGTCGCTGATTGAATTGTTAGAAAGACCTACCCCTGCGTCTGCCAGTGGGAGGAGTGATTCCGCTATCCGGCTGCTTATGAATCAGTATGCCGGTACACCACGATTGATGATAAGGAGTGTTCAATTACATGAAACACGGAAAGAAATATGTAGATAGCCTGAAGGCTCTTGAAGCTGCAAAGCTGTATGAGCCAGCTGAGGCTTTGGGTACTGTTTGCCAATTGGCAAAAGCAAAGTTTGATGAAACCGTTGAGGCTCATATCCGCTTGGGCGTTGATGCTCGTCATGCCGATCAGCAGGTTCGCGGCGCCGTGGTTCTGCCCAATGGTACTGGTAAGTCTGTTCGCGTGCTGGTTTTCTGCAAGGAGGACAAGTATGAGGCTGCTCAGGCCGCAGGCGCTGAGTATGTCGGCGGTATGGACTATGTAGAGAAGATCACCAAAGAAGGTTGGATGGACTTTGATGTTGTCATTGCCTCTCCCGATATGATGGGCATTGTTGGTCGTCTGGGTAAGGTGCTTGGTCCGCGTGGCTTGATGCCGAACCCCAAGGCAGGTACCGTTTCTCCTGATGTTGTCAAGGCTGTTACTGAGGCAAAGGCAGGTAAGATTGAGTATCGTCTGGATAAGTCTAACATCATTCACTGTCCCATCGGCAAGGTGTCGTTTGGTGCAGAAAAGCTGGAAGAGAACTTCAATACCCTCATTGAGGCAGTTGTGAAGGCAAAGCCTGCCGCTGCCAAGGGTACTTATCTGCGCTCCGTTACCGTCGCTTCCACCATGGGCGTGGGCGTTCCAGTACAGACCGCGAAGTACGGCGCGTGATTTTTTCATATGATTCGTTTTGCGGGGAAGAGTGCATAGAGCATTCTTCTCCCAAGCGATGATTTTTTTCGCAGAATCGCTTGACAAATCTTTGCATTTGTGGTATAATAATGCTTGTTCGTGAGAAATTAGCTCAGCTGGCAGAGCATCTCCCTTTTAAGGAGAGGGTCGAGGGTTCGAACCCCTCATTTCTCACCATAAAATCACGATGGTTTTGATACAATACCATCGTGATTTTTGTTTGGAAGAAGCAGAATAAACCTGACATAGTCACTTCGAGAGTTGATATAATCGGATGCAGTGGTGGAGTGCTTGTAGCGATTAATGTGGCACTTGAGAATCCTGAGCGTATAGATGCGGTAGTAGCCGATAGCTTTGAAGGCATCAAAGCAAACGCATCCATTACCGAACAGATTCGCGTTGGACGTAGTTATGCAAAACAGAATGAAGGATTTTGCTCAATGCTGAAGAAGATGCACGGAGATGACTGGGCAAAGGTGCTTGATGCAGATACAGAAGCAGTAGTGAGTCATGCGAAGGCCGTGGGAAATTTCTTTCATCGCCCATTTTCAGAACTTCAGTGCAAGTTACTATTAACGGGCAGTGCCGAAGATGAAATGTTCCCGAAAGGTCATTATGAGGAACTATTCCACAATATCTGTTCTCAGACAAGCTTTGCAGAAAGCTATACTTTCTTACACGGTGGTCATCCTGCCACGATGAGCAATATGGAACAGTTTGTCTTAAGATGCAAAAAAATTTTTTTGATAAACAAATTCCAGTTTAGCGCGCAGACAGGCTTAGTGCCTTTCGCTATCTTGTAGACCGTGTGTCTTCGCAAATTTGCGTGGATGCGCGTTTTTTTATGTTGCCTTTCAGGTTTTCGGTGATGCCTTTCGTAGATAGACTTCTCGACAGACAGAAAGCACTTCTTACATGGTAGGAAGTGCTTTCATCGTTATATCATATCTGTATCTTGCATTTGCGCGTAATAGTAATGGATTGTTTCCTTTTCTGCCAGCCACGGGGAAAACGCAGTAGCCGAGCCACAGGCAATGCCCATGCGCAGACAATCTTTTGCGGAGCCGTTTTTGGCATAGTTTGCTAGCCATCCCGCCAACATGGAATCTCCTGCACCGACAGTACTTTGCGGTACGCCCTGCGGAGCGACCATGCGGTAGTACTGCTCATTTTCAGTAAGTAGAAACGCGCCATCGCCACCCAAAGAGATCAACACATTGCGTGCGCCCATGTTCTGTAAACGTTTGGCATAGTGCAGAAAATCATCCTTGGAGGCAATGGAGGTTATCTCGAACAGATTGCAGAGTTCTGATAAATTGGGCTTGATAACCAATGGCTGATGAACCAGTGCTGCACGCAGTGCTTCACCCTCTGCATCCACGGCAAATTGTACGCCAGTATGCCGCAGGTGTTCCATGATATCGCCATACAGCGAAGCCTTTGCCCCTTTGGGAATGCTGCCTGCAAGTACAATGATATCGTCTTTACCGTAGGCTTGCAGTTGTGCGATAAGCTTTTGCAGCACCGTTTCACACAGTGTAATGCCACTGCCGTTGACCTCTGTTGTACCATCAGCATCGGTTAGTTTTATGTTGATGCGGTTACTGCCCTCCGAGAGCGTCAACCATTGAGCCGGTATCTGCAAATCGTGGACTGCGCGAGCGATCATCTGTCCAGTTGTGCCAGCAAGCAGACCGTGCGCGGTAGTCTTTGTGCCCAATCGTTGCAAGATCACGGATACATTGACACCTTTTCCGCCAGGAGTGAGCTGTTCGGTCGATGTGCGGTTGACTGCATCCTTTTGCAGAGGATGCGTTAGCGATACGGTATAGTCTACCGCAGGATTCAGAGTTACAGTTGCGATCACAGCGATGCCTCCTTAGAAAAAAACTTGCATGGCAAGATAGAACAGTGCGAATGCAATCGCGCAGCTTAGCAAACCGATACAGAGTTCTTTGCCCAGCTTGCGGCGCAGCAGACAGTTTTTTTCGGTTGCCAGATACGCACTGCGCACTCGTATTGGTTCAGGGGTGCTGTCGGGGTATTCTCCTGAAGCAAATGCCTTTGCGCGCAGCGAGATTTTAACGGAATCTCCCTGCCGTATGCGTGTGGCGGTCGGGTGATCTGTGAAGAATGCTACGGTATGGTTGAGATGATTGGCATCTGCAAATTGGATTAGCAAGCGTGCGCCATGTTCAGTGGGTACAGCAGAAAGACATTCTCCCTGAAAGCTGACCCATTCGGCAAAGGGCGTAATCAATCTGCCAAGCATACGGCAGAAAAGCCCGAGCAGCAGCAGGGTGGGGATGCCTGTCAGCAGATAACGCCAGTATTCCCGCATTTGCAGTGTGGCAAGCAATTGTGGCATGATTGATATGACCTCTCTTGACAAACGGACGGATTATACAGCAGTTTCGGCAGCGGTGGCAAGGGTACGGATTTTTTTTCGATATTGGCGACATAGGAGAATCACCGCGATGATCAAGTCGACACCCTCTGCAATGGGGAATGCCCACCAGATCAGTGAAAGCTGCCCTGTTTTTGCCAGCAGCAGAGCCATCGGCAGCAGAAACAACTGACGGATTACAGCGATCAGCAGACCGATGAAACCATCGCCCAACGCCTGAAAGGACGAGATTGAAATGATATTAATCCCTGCCACCAGAAACGAAAGACTGATGGTCTGCAGGGCTGGGATGCCGATGCGCAGCATTTCTTCGGAGGGATCAAAGGGCATCAGCAGCAGCTTTGTGGCAAAACGGAAGATGCACAAACCCAGTATCATAATACAAACGGCGCAAATCATGGCGGCACGCATGGTGCCGATAATACGCTTTGGCTTGCGTGCGCCGTAGTTGTATGCGAGGATTGGCACCATGGCATTGTTCATACCGAATACGGGCATGAATACAAAGCTTTGCAGCTTGAAATATACGCCGAACACGGCGACAGCGGTTTCGGAAAAGCGGATGAGAATGCGGTTCATACCAAAGGTCATAACAGAACTGAGTGCGGACAAAAGAATGGATGGCAGACCTACGATGTAGATTCGTCCTACTGTGTCCCATGCAAGGCGGAACCCCCTGAAGCTGAGTCTGATATCTTTGTTGAGGTAGTAATTGAGGAAGAATCCCACCAGTGCTGCAAGCCATTGCCCCAAGATGGTTGCGTAGGCAGCGCCGGCTACGCCCAACTGCGGGAAGAAACCGATGCCGAAAATCAGGAGCCAGTCAAATAGAATGTTGGTCAGTGCGCCAACCAGCTGCATTGCCATGGAGGCAACGGTGCGCCCAGTAGATTGCAACAGCCGCTCAAAGGTGACTTGCAGAAACAGCCCCGTGCCACCAATAGTGACCACACGCAGGTAATCGATACCGTATTGGCGAATGGCGTCTATCTTTGTTTGAGAATGCATGAATGCGGTGGTGAAAAACAGACCGAACACCATGAACAGCAGCGAGGTAAAGACCTCCAACAGCATACCGTGGGCGGCCACGCGATTTGCGCCATCGAAGTTTTTCTCACCCAGATTGCGCGAAAGCAGCGCATTGATGCCTACACCTGTACCCACAGCAAAAGCGATCATCAAATTCTGGACAGGAAACGCAAGGGAAACAGCAGTCAAGGCATCTTCACAGATCTTGGAAACGAAGATGCTATCTACCACATTGTACATTGACTGCGCCAGCATTGAGAGCATCATGGGCAGTGCCATTTGCAGTAATAGCGGCGTTACGGGTTGGACACCCATTTTGTTTTCGGTGGATTGTGTTTGCGCAACAGCCATATTTTGGTACTTCCTTTGCTTTATTCTTACATCTATTATAGCATTTCCGTTTTTTCTTTGCAAGTCGATAAAAAAATATTGTGGAAACGCACAAAAAACGAGATGCCCATGGGAACATCTCGTTTGTTTTTGATGAGAAAGAGGGGAATATCAACTCCATGCAGGATCTACAAATGCGGTACGGAAATTTCGGAAGAAGTCTGAATTGCTCATGAATGTTTCGATATTATTCACATGATCCAGCTCAGCAGCTTTGGTTACTTCACCGAAAACATCCGTTGTATTGATGGGGTACGCACCGACATAGCGGGTGGAATTGGTATCTGCGCAAATCACAGCCATGACCTGAAACCCGTCGATGTAAGCGACCCAGGTCGTTTCGTTCTGACCTGCAAACAGACGCTCCATACGGTTCATAAACGAAGAACGCGTGGAATTATCGTTCAGGGTATTGGTCAATGCAGTGTTAAAAGCAGAGGATTCGGCGGTTTCCACGGTACCGTCATTGTCATTATCCTGCCATACGGTGGCGGTTGACACACCATTGATAGAATACACGATCATGCTACCATCGGTAATGCCAGTCATTACAGTTTTGCCGTTTTTTGTCAGGGGATTTCCGCTGCTGTCTAACAGAGGCTCGCTGCCGTAGAAAGTTGTGCTGGAATCGTCACGCTCGGAAAACTCCAATTCCTGACAGATGGTCTGGATGGAGTTGAAGATCAGCTTGGCGTTTGCGTTTGAAGATTTCAGACGGTTGCGGCGCATATAAGAACTGATGGTGGGGATGGCAACCAGCAAAAGCACGCCAATAATACCGATCACAACGATCAGCTCGATCAATGTAAAGCCCTTTGCACGGGCGGTTTTCTTTTTTGTGGACATAGAAAAAACCCTCCTTTTTCATGTGAGATGTGGGCAGCATCGCACAGTAATAAAGAACACGAACCGCCCATATTCCACTATTAGTATAACACAATCATGGACAATTGTCAATAGAATCGTGAACAATTTGTGAAGTGCAGGTTACACAAAAATGATGGTGCAGATTCGTGCAAAACGACTAAATGCCACCCGTATGATGAAAATCAATCATCGAGGAGAGCATGGTACCAATCATGCCGAAGCGTCCGCAATCTTGTGGCTTGATTGGACTTTCAAAGGTGATGCTGCATTGTTCGGTCAGAGGGATGCGCAGAGTATACACTCTACCCATACCGCCTGGCTGAAGGGTAATCGTTGCGTTGTACTGTTTGCAGAAGCAACGCATCAGTGCATCATTGGAGAACGGCGTTTCGTCCAGATACGAGCGACTGGGACTGTGTACCTGTGGGGGACATTTTCCGCTGACCTTCTCGGCGCGCATGGCTAATACGGCATAGCCGTCTTCGCACGTACAATGAATCGCCACCCGGCAGTTCACTGTGCAGTTCGAATGCACCGTCTGCAACAATGAAAGTATCGTGAACATCAGGCGTTCTGCGTTGACCTTGACCCAGATTGTTTCCTGATCGGCGGTGCAGATTACGGGCAGCAAGCCTCCCACGACTTTATCAATCGAACAGCAAAGCGTACGAACGAAAACGGTGAGCGCGATGGGTTCATCCCCTTCGGCGTGCTGCATTTTAGCATCATTGTACCACGCAAGCTCTTCGAAGCGCACTGCCTGATTGAGCAGACGATAGCAGGCGGCCAGCATCTGGTCGATGGCTTCCATGCTCATATCGCTGCAACGATTCTTTGCGACCAGCTGATGGACATCATTGAGTGCGTATAGAGATTGTTCTGCTGCAACACGGCATTCTCCAGCACAATTGATCAGCAATTCTGTGTCCATGTTGCGCGTCAGGGAACGCATGGGATCGGTACAAAAGCGCAATAGATAATAACAGGAGTCTGAAGTGGCGGGGCTGGTTGATGCGGTGGATACGGCTGCCGATTGAGCGTCTGAAGGCAGCAGAAACATTTTTTCCACGGTGCAGCAAATGTATTCGGTGCCGTCAAACAGCGGGATATCCGTGCATTCCCAGAGCGGAGCGTGACCAGGCACGGTGATTGCGGCTTGTACCAACAGCAAAAAGCGTTGTTCGAAGGAGCGGTTGCTCCACAGCAGCCGCAGTGTGTTTGTGACGGCACACATTGCCGACGAATTCTTTCCATACAGGAAATCTAGCGCATCTGTGTGCTGTTTGGAAAAACGCATGATGCCCTCCTTTTCTTGCGGCTATTCGCACAGACCGCAGAATGATATGGTGTTACAGAAACAAGATACTGCCACTACCATTATACATGATTTTTTCGCGTTTTGCGAGGACTTTCCACATACTTTTTTCGATTTGTGATAATCCACAAAAAATGGCTTTCATTCTGCTACAAGATGCACAAATTGTCGCTTTTTTACTCTTGCCTGTTGTTTTTTTATCAAATCCCTTGCATTTTTGAAGAAAATGGTGTAAAATAGAACCATCAAAGTTATCAGGAGGTAATTCCAATGTCCGTTAAAGTTGCTATCAATGGCTTTGGCCGTATCGGCCGTCTCGCATTCCGCCAGATGTTCGGCGCAGAGGGCTATGAGGTTGTGGCGATCAACGACCTGACCAAGCCCTCCATGCTGGCTCAGTTGCTGAAGTATGATACCGCACAGGGCGGCTACTGCGGCAGAATCGGTGAGAATCTGCACACTGTGGTTGCTGACGATGAGGCTGGTACCATCACCGTAGACGGCAAGACCCTGAAGATCTATGCCGAGAAGGATGCAAAGGATCTGCCTTGGGGCAAGATCGGTGTTGATGTTGTTCTGGAGTGCACTGGCTTCTACTGCTCCAAGGAGAAATCTCAGGCTCACATTGATGCAGGCGCGAAGAAGGTTGTTATTTCTGCTCCCGCAGGCAATGATCTGCCTACCATCGTGTTCTCTGTGAACGAAAAGACCCTGACTGCTGCTGATACCATCATTTCCGCAGCATCCTGCACCACCAACTGCCTCGCTCCCATGGCGAAGGCTCTGAACGATTATGCTCCCATCCAGTCTGGTATCATGAGTACCATTCACGCTTACACCGGCGATCAGATGATTCTGGATGGCCCTCACCGCAAGGGTGACTTCCGTCGTGCCCGTGCAGGTGCTGCAAACATCGTTCCCAACTCCACTGGTGCTGCTAAGGCAATTGGTCTGGTTATTCCTGAGCTGAACGGCAAGCTGATCGGCTCTGCACAGCGCGTTCCTGTTCCTACTGGCTCTACCACCATCCTGACCGCTGTTGTTAAGGGTGCTGATGTGACCAAGGAGGGCATCAATGCTGCTATGAAGGCTGCTGCTTCTGCTTCCTTTGGCTACAACGAGGATCAGATTGTTTCTTCCGATGTTATCGGCATGACCTATGGTTCTCTGTTTGATGCAACCCAGACCATGGTTGCAAAGATCGCTGACGATCTGTACGAGGTTCAGGTTGTTTCTTGGTATGATAACGAGAACTCCTACACCAGCCAGATGGTTCGCACCATTAAGTACTTCGCAGAGCTTGGTTAATCTTTCGGATATACGCAAAACCTTGCAAAATGCAAAGCAAAGCACCTCTGATTCGTTCAGGGGTGCTTTTGTTTATTGAGGAAAGTGCTGTATAGAATTTACCTTGATGTTTTCGCTACTCTGTGTGGGGGCTTCCTGCGGATTGCAATGGCTTTGCTGGTGTGCCATATAACCATATAAAGAATCTTTGCCACCATGTGTGCTTTGAAGGATCGGTTGAAGCAATGGGGCTGTCGTCTGCGGCATAGAGAGGTAATTCGTCAATGATGATGCCGTTTTCTGAAACATAACGCAGCGTGCCAACGCGTTCGTCTTTGCAAATGGGCGCGGTGAGAAACGGCGGCAGCAGAATATCTGAGTGGATTGTTGCAGGCTTGCCATTCCATGCGGTCAATATCAATGGTTCTTTGGCGTAAACGAATACGCCAGTCTTTTCGCTGCCTTCTACGGGTAGGGAGAGATCTGTAGGGAGAGCGACGGTATAGCTTTCCGCAATGGAAAAACCGTATTCGTATAACGCGAGATGGTCGTTCCAGTCGTTTTTATCGTTGAGGGTGACGCAGATGAGTGTGGCTTTGCCACGCTTGCAGGCACTGACCAGACAACGCCCTGCGGCATCAGTGAAGCCAGTTTTGATGCCGATGATATCTGCTGACATCGTAAGCAGTTTGTTGGTATTGTATAATGTTCGTACATAGGGCGGATTGCCAAAGGATACTTCTGCCGCTTTCTGATTGCAAATCTCTGCGAAATCTGGATTTTGCAGTGCAACTCGCGCGAGCAGTGCCATATCATATGCCGATGCGCCGTGCCCTTCTGCATCCAGCCCTGATGGAGAAGCAAAACTGGTGCGCGTCATGCCGATTTCTGCGGCGCGGCGATTCATTTGTTGCAGAAAACTTGAGATATTGCCTGCCACTGCTACCGCAGCGGCATTTGCTGCATCGTTGCCAGAGGGTAGAAGCATTCCAACGCATAATGCGCGCTTTGTGACAACATCACCTTCTTGTAACCCCATGGAAGAACCTTCTACATGGATTGCTTCGGCATCGACTACAAATGGGTCATCCAGATTGCCGCTTTCCAACGTGAGCAATGTGGTCATAATCTTGGTGGTGCTTGCCATGGGCAGCTTCTGGTTTTCATGCTTGCCGCAAATGATTTGCCCTGTTTGCGCATCAATTAAGATGTGTGCAGCCGCTGCGGTATCGGGGGGATGTGTGACGGCTTCGGCGTGGATTGGTATCAGCAGCGATATTGCCAACAGTACAGCGACAATCTGCTGAACCATAGTTGTGTGTGCCATAAATCTTCCTGCCTTTCTTTGCGTATGTGTCATTCTATGCAGAGAAGCTGTGAAAATATCCGCAAAAGTTTGTGAATTTTCAAAGCACCGCTTGACAATCATGCGAGGATACCGTATAATAAATACAGTGGCAACACTTCCATGGTACGCTTGAGGCGGATGTGCATCTACAATCCCGTGTGATGCTGCCACGAAACTGGATTCAAAAACTGAAAACGAAAGGATTTCTCTTGCTGTATGGATATTGATGGTGACCGATTGTGGCTGTTGATCGCATTGCTTGTGGTTTGTATTTTGCTGCGAGCGTGGTTTTCTGCCTGTGAAGCAGCTTTGACAGAGGTAAATGACGCGAAAGTACATTCTCTTGCAGAGGATGACCCAACTTGGCGAAAGCTTGCAAAGATCATTCTTGAGCCAAGCCGCTTGATGACTAGCTTTACAGTGCATCGCATCTTGTCGGCATTGTGGCTTGGCACCCTGACATTGGGGATTTTTGGAAAACCGTTGTCTTCACTGTTTCCAATTCGAGATGATGTGCTGCTTGCAGGCGTTTTGTTGACCCTTGTTGCGGCTTTCGTACTGACAGTGTTTACCGATATGCTGCCTAAGTGCCTTGTGCGCCGTGAGCCTGATCGCTTTGCACGCCTTGCTGTTGGATCTGTCAGGGCACTTTGCACCTGCCTTGCGCCCTTTGTTTGGCTGACCAGCGGAGTGTTGAAGCTGCTGTGCAAGGTATTTGGTATATCTGGAACAGATAATACCGAAGTTGTCACAGAAGAAGAAATTCGTATGCTGGTGGATGCGGGAAATGAAACAGGCGGAATTGAAGAAAGCCAGCGAGAGATGATCAATAATATATTTGCCTTTGACGACGTGACCGTTTCGGAGGTTATGACGCACCGCAAAGATATGAGTGCTGTGTCGAAAGACGCTACTGCGCTGGATGTGGCAAAGCTTGCCTGTAAAGAGGGGTTCTCTCGTATTCCGGTCTATGAAGGTACAGTGGATACCATCGTGGGCGTCGTGCTGGTCAAAGATCTGCTGCGGTATGTGGGAGAGAAAGGGGATAGTGCAATTCTCCCCGTGATGCGTGAGGTCACGTTTGTGCCGGAATCCGCCAAATGCAGAGATGTGTTTCAACGGATGCGTCGTGAGAAGAGCCAGATGGCGATCATCTCAGACGAGTACGGCGGTACAGCGGGCGTGGTGACCATGGAAGATCTGCTGGAGGAAATCGTAGGGAGTATTCAGGATGAGTACGATGATGAGGAGGCGGAGCTGACCGAGGTGACGGAGGGCGTGTTCTCCATTGATGGGGCTGCACATCCTGAGGATATTTTGCCGATATTGGGCGTGAAGCCGGAATTGGCGGAGGATTTCGATACGATGAGCGCATTTGTTGTGAACCTGATGGGCTGTATTCCTGCATCTGGAGAGCAGCGTTCCGTAGAGCATGAGGGCATTTGTTACACCCCCGTGGAATTTGAGGATAATTGGGTCAGCCGCATTGAAGCGAGATGTTTGCCAGGGCAAGAACAACCAGCATCAAAAGAATAATAGGATATCTGCGGTGTCTTTTTGCGATGACATCGCAGTTTTTTTTCAAAACAGGGGCAGCTGCCACTTATGAGAGGCATAATGACCGCAAATTTTGCAAAGTAACGGCGGATTTTGTCACATCCGCCAAATCGAAAAAAAACCCTTGACAAAACGCGGAAGATGTGGTAAACTAAACGAGTCGCCCGCGAGGG
>CAYXBP010000035.1:0-14129 GCA_964463355.1 uncultured Ruminococcus sp.
GCTACCTCCACCTTGGCAAGGTGGCGCTCTACCAGATGAGCTAAATCCGCATATGAACGAACGAATCGTTCATATTAGCGACCTGGATGGGACTCGAACCCACGACCTCCGCCGTGACAGGGCGGCGTTCTAACCAACTGAACTACCAGGCCGTAATGGGAACAACAGGGCTCGAACCTGTGACCCTCTGCTTGTAAGGCAGATGCTCTCCCAGCTGAGCTATGCTCCCATCGCTTTGGCACTCTCGCTGAGTGCTTTTATATTATACTACACTTGCAGAGATTTGTCAAGCACTTTTTTCAAGAAAACTGAAATTTTTATTTTTTAATCATCAACGCCTGCTTCCGATTTGCACATTGCCCGAATTTCCTCTGGTGTAAACACATACTTGTTACTGCAAAAATGGCAGCACACCTCGATTTCCGGCATCTCATCTGCCATTTCGCGCAGCGCGGTATCATCCAAACAAGACAGAATCCTTGCTGTACGCTCGCGCGAGCAATCACAATGATATGCCGGCGCACTCTCATCCAGCAGATTCGCATTCAGCCCCTGCATCAACAGCATCGCGATTTCCTCGGCGTGCATCCCCTGTGAAAGCAGCGCGGTAATACTTTTGATTCCTTCCAGATTCCGCTCAAGCTGGGCAATGGATTTTTCTTCAGCGAAGGGCAGCAACTGGATCAGGTAGCCCCCTGCCGCCTTTACCGTCAAATCGGTATCCACCAGCACGCCCAAACCGCAAGCGGTGGGAATTTGCTCACTGACAGCAAAATACTCGGTGATATCCTCGGCAATCTCTCCAGTGACCAAAGCAGTTTGCCCCACGTACGGTTCCTTCAAACCCATATCTTTGATGACATACAAGGTGCCGTTCGTGCCAACCGCGCCTGCCACATCCAGCTTACCGGCAGCGTTCAAAGGCAGCTCCACGATGTAGTTATCGGCGCAGCATTTTACATTTCCGTGATAATCCGCAACCGCCACCACAGCTCCGCTCGCGCCGCCGCCATCCACACGAACCGTTACGCTATCATCCTCGCTTTTTAGCCCATAGCCAATCAGCGATGCCGCCATAGCAAGTCTGCCCATAGCTGCGGTCATTACAGCAGAAGGTTGATGGATGCGCTCCATTTCTGCGATCATTGCCGTGCCTTCCAGCACAGAGCAGACCACGGATCCATCATCGGAAAGATATCGTTTTAGTACGCCGTTCATATTCAAGCATCCTTTCGAGCAATATACAACAATCGTTGTGCGTTTTCCGTTGGCGCATCAAAGCTGTCTCCATCCAGCACTTTCAGCAGAGAAAACCCACTTTCCGCAAGATACTCCCGCAGCATGGTCTGTGGATAGATTCGTTCAGTAAAGCTTTCGCTCATGCGGCGATACAGCTGCTTTTGCTGCCGCGCAAAGAAATCCAGCCGAATCTGCACGGGATAGTGCGGTGCCTGCTCCTCCAACTGGTTCTGCCAGACGCAAAAGCAATCTGGGAGATCATACACAAAGCACTGATCTTTCAGCACCTTGCAATGCTTATACGCAGTATTGACATCGAACAAAAACAGTCCGCCTGGATTCGTAAAAAGCCCCACGCGCGAAAAGACCTGCCGCACATCGGATGGAGCAGACAGATGGTTAAGGCTATCGAGCATACAAAGGGTGGCACTTACCGTACCATACAAGTCCAGTTTGCGCATATCCTGACACAGATACTGCACTGCACCCGCAAGGGGCGATTGTGCGCGTTTTTCGTACGCCTGCATCAACATATCCTCTGAAGCATCCACGCCGATCACTTCCCAGCCCAGCTTTGCCATTTCTTCAGAAAGCGAACCGGTACCGCAGGCAAGATCCAGCAGCAGACCACGATCTGCTTCGCAGGCAACCAGACGCTCAGACGTATAAGCCCTGATCAATTGATGAATCGCCGCCGCACGTGCCGCATAATTGACGTTTTCTGTGAGTGCGTCATAATAATCGGCAAACACGCCGTAGCATTCATTCATTGTTTTCCTGCTCCGCTGTGCGGATATCCAGGCGGCTGAAAACGGTTTCGTAGCCCCCTGCCCCATCCATAGCAAGCGAACGGTTCACGCGGCTGATGGTTGCGGTACTTGCGCCTGTTTTCTCCACAATCTCGGCATAACGGCAGTTGGTATGCAGCAGCTTTGCCACTTGATATCGCTGCGAGAGTGCTTTCAGCTCCTGAATGGTGCAAAGGTCGCGCAGAAAGCTGGAAATTTCTTCTTTGGTTTTCAATGAGAGCAGTGCTTCGCACAACTCGTCGATTCCGGCAGGGTCCAGATGTGTTCTCATAGCAGTAACCACCTTATCATATAATCATCCATACGCAGATTTCCACGATCCATTATATTTTAGCACACTAGTTTGTGAAAGTAAAGGGGTTTGCAACATTTTTCAGATATATAACGAACTGATAAAAAACGACGGAAAGATGATCTGCACATCTTTCCGCCTTACGAGAATAAGAAAGGGGGGTCTTTCTATGAAAACCGAAGCGTCAGAAGAATCGACTATTCGGAATAGAAAGCATCACGAGAGGGGCTTGCCTACGGTGCATCAACCGTTCAGCCCTGCAAGCTGCTTCAGGATAATGACCGCATCGTCACCGTCTGGCGTGCCGGAAGCGTTCACATCGGCATTTGCCATACCCTGACCGCTGATACTGACTGCCATATCTTCCGCAACAAAACGGTTCAGCAGAATCACATCATCGACCTTCACATTGCCATCGCAATTGACATCGCCAAGCAATACCGCAGTTTCACCACCAGATGAAGTCGTGGTTGTAGTTGTTGTAGTGGTGGTAGTTGCTGTGGTTGAGGAAGCAGTAGTAGTAGTGGAAGGCGTTACAGCAATCACACCGCTGCCGGATGCGTTTTCATCCATGCAGCCGCCAAGCTGTTCAAACACAGATTTCAATGATGCAGTATCGGTATTGAGCAGATAGTTCCCACTGGGAATATAGGAAACAGATGCATCGGTATCAAAATTTGCGTAGCGGCAATCGGTATTGACCTTAATACTCTTATCGGTCACCACTGTGCCGTCCTGATCACCCTTGCAGTTGTTCAGCACATCCTTGTAGGACTTGACCGCGCCAAGCTTCACCTGCATGGGATTCTTGCAGCTTTCAAATACATTGTACTCGGAAAAGATATACGCATTGGCTCTGGGATTCATACAATAGCTGCTTTGATTTTCAAACACATTGTTGTACATATGAATATTTGCCTGCCGCGCCAACGGGCCGCGAGATTCGCAATTCTTCCAGTAGTTGTGGTGGAAGGTAATATGGAATTGCAGGTTGGAATCGGAAGCACCCACCAGATTGGTCTTATGGTAGCCCTCATAGTAGCAGTAGCTGTTGGTAAAATACATACCGCGTTTGAAGTCACAGGCACCATCGCCGCCATCCTTGTCGGATTCCGCAGGATGCGCGATAGAAGGCTTATAAAACTCACAGTTGTGAATCCAGCAATGCTCCACGGGAGCTGTTAATTTGGAGCCCTCCTGCACGCCTTCCATACCAACGCAATCCTCAGGCACGTTGCGGAAGGCAATATTTCGAACCTCAAAGCTTTCGCCCGCATCCTGATTGGCAGTTTCTGCAATAAAATGAATCCCCCATCCGTTGATGCAAGCATCCGTGCCGATGCCCTCAATTGTCACATCTTTACCGGATTGCATTCTTGCCATGTAGCCATTATCGCCAACGGATCCACCATAATTGACAGAGTCGAACTCGGTCAGACCCGCAGGTGCAGTTACATTGCCGATGATACGCACAACAAGCGGCGTGCCATCCTTGGCAAGCTTTTCAATGATATCGCTGTTTGTATTGGGCTTTCCTCCCTTGGAAGTCTGCCCCGAACCATTATCCTGACCAGCAGAATTGAGAATATTGCCGATGCCCTTCACAGTGGTACCATCTTTGGAAGTCACAGTTACGCTATCCTTGTTGCTTTCCGTTACATACAACACAATCGCATTGCTTTTCAGGGTACCTGCATCGGTATATGCGCCAACGCCTGCGGTATAATTAAAGTGGGCATAGCCTGAACGATCCTGTGCGCCTACCACGATGCCATCTACGGTCACATTGCCTGCGGTTGTTTCCACAGAAATGGAATAGCTGCCCGCGCTAAGACCAGGAATATCAATACGCACGCCATCGTCTGTATCACGCACCAGATAATTGAAATCATCGCCACTGAGTGTACCGCTGGTCGCGCCGCTGTAAGAAACCTTTTTGACCGCGCTGTCATTCACGCCGCCGATGACCATATATGCCATCTCGTTCCAGCCGCCCACACTTTTGACGTTCAAGTCCCCTGTGATAGCCGCAGGTGCGGTTGCCGTAGTAACGGCGGTAGTTTGCTGTGTGCCGCTGTCTGTCGTTACAGTTGTAACAACACCGCTGCCGCCACCGATATCAATATAAAACAGATTGGAACTGCCAGAGCCTTTTTTCAGTGTATGCGCACCTGCCGTAAGCTGTATTACAGTTTGTCCATCTGCATTGATGCTGTATTTTTCGTCATCTACATAGATTGTGTCGCCATCCTTGATCGCAAGGGTCATGGTACAGGCACTGCCTGTGGTAAAACTGACGAGCGTACTGCTCTCCATTTTCAGGCACTGTGTCAAGGTCATGCCGTTATAGGTCATAGTACCCTTACCAGTGGAAAGGTTGCCTGTGATATCAAAATAGTCACTTGCCAAGCCCTGCTCCGTAAAGTTATGTGCCGCCGATGCGCCGATGATCGCACCTGCAATAGTGCCCACCGATGCAGCAGTGATCTCCTGAGGGTTAACAGGTGCTGTCATTGCCACCAGGCTCAGCGTCAAAGCCGCTGCGGTGCAAAGGCTGATCTGCTTGCGACGTGTTGATCCTACCATAATTTCCTCCTGTAACTTGCAAACGCATTGGGATATGCAAATCTCTGTTTTGTTTCGTGTGTGACCCGTCAGCCGCTGCACGGTGGGGATCCGAAGCGGCGACTGACGAATCGTGGGTGAATCGGTTTCCAGATACTATTTTACCTTTTCCTGCGCCATTTTGCAATGACCGATGATATTTTCTTACTGACACATTATCCAAAGCAGAAAGATCATGCGGCAATTTTACCCTGCATAAAACGATACTTGCATTCCGCTGTAAAACCGTGTATAATAGTAGATGAAAATATCGCAGCAGAGGTACTACGCTGCACAATGGGAGGAAACGATGGGCATTTTAGCACAGGTGGAACCAAGCAGGGTTTTTTACTATTTTGAAGAAATTGCAAAAATCCCACACGGCTCTGGCAACACAGCGCAAATCGCGGCATGGTGCATGGCATATGCGCAGCAGCATGGCATGAAGGCAGTACTGGACGATGCAGGCAATGTGATCATCTATGCAAACGGTACACAGGGCTACGAAAACAGCGAGCCTGTGATCTTGCAGGGGCACATGGATATGGTCTGCGAAAAAACACCCGATTGCACCAAAGATATGACCACGGAGGGTCTTGACCTCTGCACAGACGGCAAGTTTGTGTGGGCGGATTCTACGACTCTGGGCGGCGATGACGGAATCGCGCTTGCGTATATTTTTGCTTTGCTTGAGAGCGACGAGATTCCTCACCCACCCATCGAAGCCGTTCTCACCCGCGATGAGGAAACCGGTATGTTCGGTGCAATGGATTTTGACGGCACCATGGTATCAGGCAAAAAGATCATCAATATTGACTCCGAGGAAGAGGGCATTCTCACAGTAAGCTGTGCAGGAGGCGTAACGGTTCAGGGCGAGATCCCCGTGCAGACGGAAGCAGCAAGTGGCTTTGCGTATCGCGTTGCTGTTGGCGGCATGACTGGCGGCCATTCCGGCGCGGATATTCACCTTGGCAGGCAAAATGGTATTCAGATTCTGGGTGAGCTGCTCCAACACATCAAAAGCACAGTGGATTACCGCATATCCGCACCGCAAGGCGGCGGTAAAACCAATGTGATTCCCAAAGGGGCAGAGGCTGTCATTGTCACCCCGAAGGATATGCGCACACAACTGCAAACCATTGTTGCGGCGTTTTCCGCGGTGTTTTCACAGTTCCATGCCACAACCGATGCACAAGCAACTTTTCATGTATCCCCTGCTGCACTGCCCGATGCCGTATTCACCGCCCAAAGTACAGAAGCATTCCTGCGTTTTCTGACGGAAGCAAAAAACGGTGTGATCCGTATGCACCCCCACATCGATGGCATGGTGCAAACCTCTCTGAATCTTGGCGTACTCACATCGGCTGCGGACAAGTTCACGGTACAGTTTCTGATTCGCAGCAATGCTGTGGACGAAAAAGAAACGCTGCAAACGGAAATCGAAGCTCACATCCGCCGCTTTGGCGGTACAGCCACCCATGACGCTGGTTATCCTGCATGGGAGTATCGCGAAGATTCTGCGCTGCGCAAGCTGATGATACAGGTCTACACCGAGCAATATGGAACAGCACCGCAGGTTTCTGCCATTCATGCAGGGCTGGAATGCGGAATGCTGGCGAAAAAAATCGCCGATGCAGATATTATTTCCATTGGCCCGAACATTCTTGATATCCACACCCCCGATGAACGCCTGGATGTGGCATCTGCTGCTCGTGTATGGGAATATCTCAAGGAGATCCTGAAACGCTGCAAATAACGGTTGTATACAACAGCGAAATGTGGTATAATGACATTGTGACGATTTGGAGGTAAATATGGACAAAAAAACAGAATTCAAGCCGTATATTCCGGCATCGAAGATCACACCGGAATTAACAGTCACGTCTGTTATCATGGGTGCGCTGCTGGCAATTGTGTTCGGGGCAGCCAATGCCTATCTGGGGCTGCGCGTGGGCATGACGGTATCCGCATCCATTCCGGCGGCGGTCATTGCAATGGGTGTCATTCGGGTGATCATGAAGAAAAGCTCGATCCTCGAAAGCAATATTGTACAAACCATCGGCTCGGCGGGTGAATCCGTTGCGGCTGGTGCGATTTTCACAATTCCTGCGCTGTTTCTCTGGGCTGCCGACGATTCCTTGAACATGGAAAAACCTGGCATCATTGAAATCACCCTGATTGCCGTCATCGGCGGTCTGCTCGGCGTATTTTTCATGATTCCCCTGCGCAACGCCCTCATCGTGCGCGAACACGGTGTACTCCCCTATCCAGAGGGCACTGCCTGTGCAGAGGTGCTGCTTGCCGGCGAAGAAGGCGGCTCAAGCGCATCTACCGTGTTTGCAGGCATGGGATTTGCTGCGCTGTTCAAGTTCATCATTGATGGCTTGAAGGCTGTGCCAGGTGAAATCTCACTGCGCGTGAAGGGCTTTGCTGGTGAAATCGGCACACAGATATACCCTGCCGTGATGAGCGTCGGCTATATCTGCGGTTTCCGCATCTCCTCGTATATGTTTGCTGGCGGTGTGCTGAGCTGGCTGGTACTCATTCCACTGATCGTAATGTTCGGTGGTGATGCAGTCATCTACCCCAGCGTGCAGGATTCTGTCGCACAGATTTTTGCAAATGACGGCGCAAGCGGTATCTGGAGTAGTTACATCCGCTACATCGGCGCGGGCGCACTGGCAGCAGGCGGTATCATCAGCCTGATAAAATCGCTGCCCCTCATCGTGCGTACCTTCAAAGATGCCCTCAAAGGCATGGGCAAAGGCGGCGCACAGTCGCAGCGTCGCACAGAACGTGACCTGAGCATGAAAGTCGTGCTGGTCGTCATTGCAATCCTCACACTGCTCATCTGGCTGATTCCCGCAGTTCCCGTGAATTTGATCGGCGCAATTATTATTGTTGTGTTCGGATTCTTTTTCGCAACCGTGTCATCACGCATGGTGGGTCTGGTTGGAAGCAGCAATAACCCTGTTTCCGGTATGGCGATTGCCACATTGCTCATCTCCACGCTGATTTTGAAAGCAACCGGCATGACTGGCGCAGAAGGCATGGCTGCCGCAATTGCAATCGGTTCAATTATCTGCATTGTGGCTGCTATTTCAGGTGATACTTCTCAAGACCTGAAAACCGGCTATCTGCTTGGCTCTACGCCCAAAAAGCAGCAAATCGGCGAAATCATCGGTGTGGTGGCTTCTGCACTGGCAATCGGCGGCACGCTCTATCTGCTGGATAACGCATGGGGCTTCGGCTCTGAGGAACTGGGCGCACCGCAAGCAACGCTGATGAAAATGATCGTTGAGGGCGTAATGAGTGCCGAACTGCCATGGGGGCTGGTATTTGTAGGGGCGTTCATCGCTGTGCTGGTCGAGGTCATTGGTATCCCCGTGCTGCCCTTTGCCATTGGCGTATATCTGCCGGTGCAGCTCAATGCCTGTATCCTCATCGGCGGCATCATCCGGTTGGTATTTGACAAGCTGAAAAAGGACGAAACACGCAAAAAAGAGATTGTCAGCGATGGCATTCTGTTCTGCTCGGGCATGATCGCGGGCGAAGGTCTGGTGGGCATTCTGCTGGCACTGCTTGCTGTATTCGGCGTGGCAGATGCCATTGATCTCTCCGCAAAACTGCATCTGCCGGAGGTCGCTGTCAATATCGGCAGCCTTGTGGTATTTGGTCTGATCATTCTCTCACTGCTCAGATTTTCTCTCTGGAAGAAGCACAAGAAGGGCAGCGAATAATCATGGGGCGCAAACAACGCAAGCAAGCGGAAGAAAACTATCTGGAACGTTGCCCCTTGCGGGAAGAATCCATTCAATGGACGCAAAACGATGCGGGACTTGTCACTTTGGAGATTGCAAACAAAGGCGTAATGAACCACATCGCACAAAAGCTGTTCAAAAAGCCAAAGATTTCCTACATCCATCTGGATGAGATCGGCAGCTTTGTGTGGCAAAGCATCGATGGCAAACGCACAATCATGGATATGGGAAAGCCCATGGAGGAACACTTTGGAGAAAAGGCACAGCCTACCTACGAACGACTGGCGCAGTTTTTCCATATTCTGGAAAGCTACGGCTTTATACGGTGGAAATGCAATCAACCACCCCTATAAATAAACAGACAAACAAAGGGAGAACGCCTGTGCAAAAGCGTTCTCCCTTTCCATAATGGAAAACATCGTAATACTTTTTATTGGTTGCGTAAAGATTCGCAGCTTACAGCATCGGGCGTGACAAACGCAGTCTGGTAATTCGTGTAGATCACCATACCCGGGCGACCGCCCGACGGTTTTTTTACGAACTTCGCAAGGCAATAATCCACGGCAACCTGCGCAGAATCCTTTCCCCTGCTGTGATACGCTGCAAGCATGGCTGCCTCCTCAAGCGTGCGGTCAGGGGGCGTTTCGCCCTTTGCAAGAACAATCACATGGGCACCATGCACGCTCTGCGTATGAAACCAATAATCCGTTTTCTCCGCAATGCGCAATGTCAATTGATCGTTTTGATAATTGTTTCGCCCCACCAGAATCTCATAGCCATCGGAAGACAGAAACCGCAAAGGCGGCAGTGCTTTGGGCGGTTTTGAAGCCTTGCGGCTTTCTTTCAGATATCCCTGCTCTGCCAGTTCCAAACGAATCTGCGCCAGGTCTGATTCGCAATCTGCGCGGGTCAGGGCATCAAACACGCTATCGATATAGGAAAGTTCCTGCTCACCAGCTGCAATCCGCGCGGTGAGCATTTTTTTTGCTGTGCAAGCCTTCTGATACTTTTTGTAATAATGCTGTGCATTCTGTGCAGGTGTCATTCGCACATCCAATGGAATACGCACCGTGGGCGCATCTTCCTCATAGAAATCCTCCACAACCGCAACCGCATCGCCGCGCTGCAACCGATAGAGGTTGGCAGAAAGCAAATCCCCACGGCGACGATCCGTTTCCATGGTATCACAAGCAAGCAATTCCTCGCGCTGTGCCGCAAGACGCTTACGGATACGCTCGGTGGCATTCACCAAAAAGCGAAAAAGATCGTTGGCACGCTGTCGCATTCTTGCGGCATGGTCGCGCTGTGAGAAAAACGCATCCAGTGCAGCGGATGCCGTTGGGTACGCCGTAGTGATCATCAAGCTGCCGTATTGCTCGATATGCCGGAACGCAAAATCCTTCAGCAGACCATCCTTTGTCTGCACCGTGGTAAAACGGCACTGCATATTAAGCAGCATATCCCGACTTTGGTGGATCACAAACAGCAGACGATCCATTGCATCCTCACACAACGGAGGCTGCAACGGCATACCATGCCCTGCAAAGTACTCCCACTCACGGGCAATAATGGGCGAAATGCCCTCAAAACAGCGAATGAGTGCCTTAGAAAGGGGCTGCTCCGATGCAGATTGCAGTGTATCACGGATGATTGTATCGTCATCGGTCATAAAACACAGGCGCGCATCGCGAGGAGGCATACTGTACTCCATGCCGGGCAAAACCAATCGCACACGAGAGATATCTTCATCCACGCGGTGGATACTATCAATGATGCGCCCCGTTTCGTTCAGCAGAATCAGGTTGGAGCAACGTCCCATCAGCTCGCAAACCAGCGTCAGCAAAACAGAATCGCCCAGCTCATTGGTGCAACGAAAATCCAGCATGAGGATTCGCTCAAGGCCATCCTGTCGCACAGCTTCCAGCTTCCCACCACTCAGATGCTTGCGCATCAGCATACAGAACATGGGCGGCTGTGGCGGATTTTCGATATTCTGCGTTGTGATATGAATGCGTGCGGCATCGGCTGCGGCAGAGCAAAGCACTTTCACCGCGCCCATTTTTCCGCGAAAGCACAGCACAAGCACATCGCGGGTAGGTTGGTATATTTTTTCAACGCGGCTGCCAACAAGCTGTGAAAGCTCGGCACGCACGCAAGAGAGAAATGCGCCATCTAACGCCATAGTAAGATTCCTTTCGGGCATTGTCCTGAATCGGCAGATATCACCAAATCATTCTTTCTGATTCGTTCACAACAAAAGGGACTGCCTGTACAGTCAGACAGCCCCTGCAAGGCGGCATTAACCGCCCAATTCGTCGGCAGAAATCAAGCCTGCGATGAGCCTGAGGATCCATACAGCGTCTGCGGAGTCCATATCGCCGGAACCGTCGCAGTCACCATTGATCATGCCCTGCTCCGATACAACTACCGTAGTATCCTCGGAAAGATAGCGGTTGCAGAGAATGACATCATTGATTTTGACATCACCATCGCAGTTCACATCGCCGTACTTTACATCCTCCACAACAGGTGCTTCCGTAGTGGTATCACCCGAACCGCTGGATACCGTGGTACCATCCGGCTCAATACCGCCAATCAGCACACCGTCGTCATACACGCAGATATTATCAGTTCTGACCTCATTGCCGGCTGCAAAAAACGCGCCGTCATCCTCGAACAGGGTCAGCCCCTGGTAGCTGGGGTCATTGGTGGGATCCCATTTATCCGTGGGACTATAATAGAACCCAACGCTGAACTGCACTTTTTTGCCGCAATTTGCAAAGTTGTAATCGCCCCAGCTGAGCTCCACATAGGCATATTTACTGTCACGCTCCCACGCGATAGGCTGTGTGATACTGGAAGCTGCCGGTTCCGCCTCAGCAGAAACCTGATCGTAAAGAATCTTTGCATCCACGATGCTGAGCGATGTCAGCTCGGAGATATCAAAATAATAACGCACGGTCAGATTCTCCGGTGCTTTTGCGGCAGTAGATTTTACCATCAGCGAAACTTTTGTAACGCCTGCACCGTCATCATTGAGGTCATCGATGCCGCAAGCCTCTACCCATGTGCCGCTCACGCCACCTTCTCCGCCAGTACCGCTTCCCCTGCCGCCGTCATCTACAGGTGGGAAATCCGGGGTGATTGCCTGCTTGTAGTCGTCCTTATACAGCAGATACAAACCTGCTGCCGCGCCAGGACAAGCTGCATTGTAGTCAATGGTAACTTCATTGTAAATCCAGTCGGAGGTTACGTCATTATGCGCATCGGTTGCATCGGGGCCGCCACACAACGCGCCAAACAGCACATACATCTGCGGATCGGTATCTTCACATTTGGTTAACCCCGAAGCGGCTCTGTGATGAGGATACTGCGCGGAATTTTCATCGAACCCGACCAGATAGCTTCGAGGCCCGGAACCGCCCTCACCTTCCAGATAGGTTGTTTCATTCTTACCAAGCAGATACTCCATCTGACCTTTTGCCCACGCCGAAAGTGCGTAATCACCGTTGGCAGAATTGTACTTATCCTTGCCGTTATTGTATTTATCATACACAAGCGCACAGAACTGTGCTGCGGTATTGTAACGGGCAGAGCCCCATGTATTCAACCAGAAGTAACCCTGCGGCGTGATTGTACCAACGCCGCCTGTCATATAAGTATTCACAGCCTTTGCAGCGCACGCCCAGAAGTCGATATCCTCATACATACTTTTGCCGGTAGCTGTGATGTAATCCATTGCAAGATCGCACAGACCATTGGGGTTTTCAGCGGCGGAATAGGTTTTATCAGACTGATAGCTCTCGGAGATAATACCCATCAACAGAATAACACCGTTCCACATATCGTTCCAGCAATACACATAAGTGGGTGGTGCATAAAAATCCACCAGCGGCAGCGCATCGTTGAGATACTGCTTGTCGCCTGTTACCATATACAGCCAGCAAGCAGCGAAGCAATAGTCATCCTCCCACTTGGAAGAACCGTAGTACGCCTTTGGCCCTTGCTCAATATCCGCGATGGCCTTGTCGTTTTCATTTGCGAATGCAAACAAAGCCTTTGCGTAATCAAGACATTTCTCTGCATAGACAGAATCCGTATCTTTAAAGTTCAAATAGTTGATTGCAAGACAGGCTGCGGTATTGGTTACATTACAAGTCGTTGGATTTTCTGCTGTTGCAAACCATGCTGTACGTGCCATCGTATCGTTTTGCGGCAGATTCCAGTAGGAGTGGTCAAGATCGCCATCGCCCACCTGATAGCAGAACGCGACCACATCACCATTTTCATCACGGAAGGTACAGCGCATAAAATAATCACAGAAATAGCGGATGATCGTTTCCACATGCTCCTGCTGTTCACAGGCGATATAGGCATCCCGGAACTCATAGTATCCCCACGAAACGGTTGAACCGGCATATGCTTCAGGCAGACCAAATTTTACATGGTCACCTGCATCATGATAGCCGCCGGATACATCAACTGTACCATCCTCCGTACCCGTATTCAGAATATCATGATACTTTTCAATGAAATCAGCTGAGAGATTGGTACCCACGCGTGCTTTGATATCCGCGCTCATATCCATAGGAATCAGCGGTACAGCCGTATCATATGTATGGCAATCGGCACGCCATGCAAAGCGACTGTTTTCGTCTACTTCCGGCCCACACATATTGGCATCATAAAAATGCAACGAATACTGCAATGCCTTAGCGAAGTTGTCGTAATCCCCTGCCGGGTCGGTCACAAGTGCAGATGCCTGCATGGGCATAGCACTCAGTGTGAGGATACCCGCCAGAGAAAGGGCTGTGACACGCCCTTTGAACTTGATATTTGTTTGCATAAAGCCCTCCTTTTTCATCGGTGTTTGTCAGTACACCTTTCCTAGTATAGCACACTTCACAGAAAATTACAAGTATGGTGGCAGTTTTTTTGCAAGAAAATTCTCAAAAAACGCTTGATTTTTTTTGAGAGTTATGGTATACTATTGTTGTCAGGGAGAACGACGGCTGAGTTGTCGCAGTCTGCCCTCGTTACGGAGATGTATCGAAGTGGTCATAACGAGAACGACTCGAAATCGTTTGAGCGGTAACACGCTCCGTGGGTTCGAATCCCACCATCTCCGCCATTTTTTGGGGCATTAGCGCAGCTGGGAGCGCACCACACTGGCAGTGTGGGGGTCACGGGTTCGAATCCCGTATGCTCCACCATAACTGGATACCAGTTTTGATACAATGAGTATCGAAGCGGGTGTCCAGTTTCTTTTTGCAAAAGTCCCTATTTGCAAGGGTTTTCATATACTTTTTAACGATAACAGGCTCTACGGTGATTCTGAAATGGTCACCGTGGAGCCTTTTCCGTTTTATCCCTCTATACCATTTAACGAAAGGTCTGTGGGGTGTGCATTTTGAGCCAAGGGGT
>CAYXBP010000036.1:0-13392 GCA_964463355.1 uncultured Ruminococcus sp.
ACGCCGCCAACATAGTCGTATGCAAGAAAATAGGAATCTATAACGCCAACATTTTGGATGGTTGCGCCAGTCGTTTGCCCGAACAAGCCAACACAACTCTGCGCACTGTTGTTGAAATACAATCCACTGATGGTGTGACCCTGTCCATCAAATGTGCCTTTGTAGTAAACATCCTCTATGGTTTCATCCCCATCGAGGTCATAATAGTACCCAATTGGGAACCATGCAGTGAAGCTGCTTGTATCATCGGCAAGTGTTCCATCAGATTTCAAAACGCCCTCGTTCACAGTGATATTCTTTGTCAACACAGCATTTGCAGCATTGTTCTGGTCTACGCCATCCAGCGTGCCATTGACAAGCCCTGCAAACCAGTAGAGTTCTCCTGCTGTACCAATCTGGTATACGCCATTGCTGTCTTGACTGGGCTGGGTTGGCGTGATCGCAGGTGAAGTTTGCGTTTCCTCTGCGCTGACCTTCGGCACGATGCGGTCAAAAATCCCCACCGGGAGATACGTCAGCATCGTTAGCATCATAACAAATGCTGTTACCAGCGCGAACGGTTGTTTGTGTTTCATAGAGAGTCCTCCTTCGAAATTAATATGTTATCATTATAGCACACAGTTCAGCATTTTTCAAGATAAAAATGACGCATTACCGCATTTTCTGAACAGCAGAAGAGGTAGAAAAACGCGGTAATAATCCAGCTGCGTTTGGTACTTTTGACGAATTACAAGAAAAATTTCTGGGTATTTGTATGAAATCATACAAGTTCTATGTCAACATCGTGCTTTGGTAGAGCCTGTTGCATCGTGGGTGTTGGGTGAAACGGGCTGATTTTTACGAAAGGGGGAGATGCAAATCAAACTGTTTGTGTGGTTGCGCCGTCAGCTACGCCGCGAACCAGTTCGGCGAGCATTGCGCACTTTTTTGCAGGCAGCAGCAGGCTATGTGGTGGTTCACATTTCCGCATTGGATTTTTCTGCACGAGATGCGGTCATCGGTTTTTTGGTATCTACGGTAGCAGCGGGGCTTGCTGCGGCTATGAACATGGAGGAGGATTCAGATGAAAATTTGTCTTGACGCAGGTCACTATGCCAAATACAATCCCTCGCCCGCGGTCGAAGGGTACTACGAATCGGAGATGAGCTGGAAGCTGCATTTGATGTTGAAAACCGCGCTGGAACAGTACGGCATCGAGGTGACTACCACCCGCGTGGAGCAATCAAAAGACCTGAATGTGTATTATCGTGGCAAAGCAGCAAAGGGTTGTGATTTGCTTCTGTCGCTTCATTCCAATGCAGTGGCGAAAAATGCGTCTGCTGCACCAGATCACCCGATTGTTTATGGGCAGATTTCTGGTGTGGGAGATGCGCTTGCAGAACGTTTGACTGCGTGCATTGCTCGTGTGATGAACACCAGAGAAAGCGGACGAGTGGGGCATCGAGAGGGCAAAAACGGCGATTATTATGGCGTGCTACGCGGCGCAGCTGAAGAAGGCGTTACCGCATTGCTGGTGGAGCATAGTTTTCATACCAACGAGGCGGCGACAAAATGGCTGATGAGGGATGAGAATTTGCTGCGGCTTGCCAATGAGGAGGCTGCGGTGATTGCAGATTACTACGGTTTGCAAAAGCACTCTGGTGCGGCATTGTACCGTGTGCAGGTGGGCGCGTTTGCCGTTCGTGAGAATGCTGAGGGGATGCTTGTAAAGCTGCAAGAAGATGGCTACGAAGGGTTCATTGTGCGGAGTACGCTGCCCAAAGCTTGATTCTGATGCGCGGATATATCTATACGCCGAAAAAAGGGAGCAATGCGTATGCATACTCCCTTTTGCGGATATTTACAGCACTGAATAGATTTGCCCATCACAGGCTTTTGGTTTAACACCTTTGATTGCAAACAATTGAGAAAGGGTTACAAATTCGTAGCCCTTTTCTTTCAGTTCCGGGATCAGTCTTGCCACTGCTTGCACCGTTTTGTCGTTGCCGTCACTGTCGTGCAGCAGCAAGATCATGCCATCTTGTGCGCCCTCCTTCAGGCGAATAAAGCGTTCCTCCGCAGATACGGCATCGTTGTAATCCTCCACCCCAAAACCGCAGATGATCGGCAATGGAACGGTTGCAAACACCGTTGGATTTATGTCGATATACGGCGGACGGAAAAAGCGAGGCGGTGTGCCAGTGATCTCTGTAATGCGCTTTGTAACGGGCTGCACCTCTGCAAGGATTTGTTCGGGAGTTAAAGTCGTCAGTGCGGTATGATGCAATGAATGGTTGTGAATCTCGCAGCCCATTTGGAAGGCGCGTTGCACCACGGGTACGGTCTGGGTGGTGATATGATCGCCCACCAAAAAGAAGCTTGCGGGGACACTCAACTGTTGCAGAAGATCCAGCAGAGCAACGGTGGTTGTAGTGTTGGGCCCATCGTCAAAGGTCAGTGCGATATATTGCTTTTTTATGATAATTACCTCTCAAAAGTAGGAAAACGGCATCCTCCAAAGAGAGTACACCGTTTTCGGGTTGATTTGTTTTAGAACTCCTCGCGTACCTGAATATTGGCTTCACGAAGCTGCAATTCGGTAACGGGAGCTGGCGCGCCCAGAAGCAGATCCTGTGCGTTGCCGTTGAGGGGGAACGCGATGACATTGCGGATGGTTTCCGTTTCGGCAAGCAGCATAACCATGCGGTCAATGCCAGGTGCCATGCCTGCGTGGGGCGGTGCGCCATACTGGAATGCTGTGTACAGAGCCGAGAATCGTGCTGCAAGCTCCTCTTCGGAGTAGCCTGCCAGTGCAAATGCCTTTTTCATGATTTCTGGGTTGTGGTTACGAACAGCACCCGATGCCAACTCAATGCCGTTGCAAACCAGATCGTATTGATATGCAAGAATCTTGAGCGGATCCTCGTTCATCAGTGCATCCAGGCCACCCTGAGGCATTGAGAAGGGATTGTGTGTGAAATCCAGTTTGCCTGTTTCGGCATTGATTTCGTACATGGGGAAATCCACCACAAAGCAGAAACGAAATGCGTCTTTTTCAAGGATATCCAGCGTTTCGCCAAGCCAGGTACGGATCTGCCCTGCCATGCTATCCACCACACGCTTTGCATCGCTGATGAAGAACAGGGTTTCACCCTCTTTGATGCCAGATAGTGCAGTAATCTCCCTGCGTTGCTCATCGGTAAGGAATTTGTCAATCGGGCCCTTAAACTGTCCTTCCTTCAAGGTGAGGTAACCCAGACCTTTCATGCCGATGGAAAGTGCAAACTTGAGGGAATCCTCAAAGAATTTTTTGGAGCATGCAGAGCAATCGGCAACAATACCGCGCACTGGGCGACCTTTAAATGCCTTAAATTCGACCTGTGCAAAGAAATCGGTGAGATCAATAATTTGCAGGGGATTGCGCAAATCGGGCTTATCAGAGCCGTATCTGAGCATTGCATCGGCATAGGTGATACGCGTAAAGGGGGCAGCGGAGGAGATTTTATCGGGGGCAAACTCCGCAAATGTTTTGGAGATGACCTGCTCACACACTGCAAGCACATCTTCCTGCGTGGCAAATGCCATTTCGTAGTCCAGCTGATAGAACTCACCAGGGGAACGATCCTGACGAGCATCTTCATCACGGAAGCAGGGCGCGACCTGATAGTAGCGGTCAAAACCAGAAACCATCAGCAGCTGCTTGAACTGCTGAGGTGCTTGGGGCAATGCATAGAATGTGCCCTTGTGCTTACGGCTTGGCACAAGAAAGTCACGGGCACCTTCGGGAGAAGATGCGGTGAGGATAGGAGTTTGCATATCGAGAAAGCCCAGTTCTTCCATGTGGCGGCGGAGGGCGGAGATCACCTTAGAACGCAGAATGATCTTGCTATGCAGATCGGGGTTACGCAGATCGAGGTAACGATACTTCAGACGCACCTCTTCGCGAGTATCCATGGAATCGGAGGGGGTAAAGGGCAGCATCTGACGGCAGGGCCCAAGCAGCTCATAGGAGCTGACGCGCACCTCCACCAGACCAGTTTCCAGTTTTGCGTTCACGGTGTCTGCATCACGGGCGACTACCTCACCAGTGATGGTGATGACTGCTTCACGGTTGATGCCTTCCAGTGCCAGATTTTCATGGAACACCACCTGGGTGATACCAGTTTCATCGCGCAGATCGAGGAATAGCACGCCGCCGTGGTCACGAATGGCGTCTACCCAGCCTGCTAGCGAAACGGTCTGCCCGATATGCTCGGGTCGCAGTGCGTTGCAGCGCATAGTACGATACATAGTGAAAACCTCCATTATAAAAAAATAAACGCCCCGGAACAACAAAAACTTGTTCCGGGACGAGCTTTTTATAAACAAAACCCGCGGTGCCACCCGACTTAACAGCATCTGCCTTTTTGCGACGGCTGCTGTTCACTTTCGATTCAGTTGTTGCGCCTCGGAGCATAAACCAAAGGCTTCGGCGCAAAGAAACAACATCCTACGCCGACAGAGCGTTCCCGCAGCCACTACTCTCCGCAAATGTGCTTGCAGCCGACTGGCACATTCTCTCTGTTCGGATTTCCACAAGGTGCGAATCTCATACTCTATATTTTATTCATTTTTTGCGATTTGTCAAGCGTTGCGGCAATTTTTGTGATTCTCTCCAAAATCGTGCAAAAAAGCACTTGACAAATTGATATTTTGTGGTATAATATCATTAGGAACTAATCCTAATGAGCTTGCAGGGGGGGATATGCTATGAAAAGCCAGCGGCAGCTTATCTACGATGTGCTGTGTATGATGCCAAAGCATCCCACCGCGCAGGATGTGTTTTTGGAGGTGCGCAAACAGCAGCCTCATATTGCAATCGGCACGGTTTATCGCAATTTAAATCTGCTTTGTGATGACGGCATTATCATGCGAATTGCTGTAAATGGTGCCCCTGACCGATATGATGACAACCCGCACTTTCACGACCACATTGTGTGCAAGCGTTGCGGCAGGGTGCGTGATGTGCAGCTGGAAACGGCGTTCGATGTGTTTTCCCAAGCGGCGGGCAGCAGGGTCATTGGTTATGACCTGTTGCTGTACGAAATCTGCGAGGAATGCATGGGGGAAGAATCAAGCGGGTAAAAACGGTCTTTGATCGTTTACCATATATGAATCATTATTAATGGAGGTTTTTACGATGGAACTGAAAGGCTCAAGAACCGAACAAAATCTGATGACGGCATTCGCAGGTGAATCACAGGCACGCAACAAGTACACCTACTACGCCTCAAAGGCGAGAAAAGAAGGCTATGTGCAAATCGCAGAGCTGTTTGAGGAAACTGCCAACAACGAGAAGGAACACGCAAAGATCTGGTTTAAGGAACTGCATGACGGCGAAGTACCCACCACTGCTGCGAATCTGCTGGATGCCGCTGAGGGTGAGAATTTTGAGTGGACAGATATGTATGCTTCCTTTGCGCAGACTGCGCGCGAAGAGGGCTTTACCCGTTTGGCATTCCTGTTTGAGGCTGTGGGCAAGATCGAGAAAGCGCACGAGGAGCGTTACCGCAAGCTGTTGGCAAACGTGGAGGGCGGTCTGGTATTCTCCAAGGACGGCGATATGATTTGGGAGTGCAGTAACTGCGGTCATATCGTTATTGGCAAGGAGGCCCCGAAGATGTGCCCCGTTTGCGCACACCCCCAAGCATATTTTAAGCTGAGAGCCGAAAACTATTGATGGCTTTTGAAGGGCAAACATAATCACAGAAAACCTCTGGGCACCATTTGTGTACCCAGAGGTTTTGCTTTGTGTGATTATTGCATATCGCCAGCGCCATTTGCCTGTAGCGTGCCGTGGCTGAGTGCCTTAAGGTACGCATTGATGAACGAATCAAGTTCGCCGTCCATGACCGCCTGCACATTGCCGTTTTCGCAGCCAGTGCGATGATCTTTCACAAGTGTATAGGGCATGAACACATAGGAACGAATCTGACTGCCCCACTCAATCTTCAGTTGCGTGCCCTTGATATCGGAAATCTTATCCAGATGTTCGCGTTCCTTGATCTCAATGAGCTTTGCACGGAGCATTTTCATACAGTAGTCCTTGTTTTGAAACTGACTGCGCTGTGTTTGGCAGGAAACCACAATGCCTGTAGGAAGATGCGTCAAACGTACGGCGGAGCTGGTTTTGTTGATGTGCTGACCGCCGGCACCGCTGGAACGAAACACATCCATTTTGATATCCTCGGGGCGGATGTCGACTTCCACATCATCAGCGATTTCGGGCATGACTTCTAATGCAGCGAAAGAGGTGTGCCGTCTGCCAGAGGAATCAAAGGGGGAAACGCGCACCAGACGGTGTACGCCAGCTTCAGATTTCAAAAAGCCGTAAGCGTTTTCGCCCTGCACCATAAAGGATGCCGACTTGATGCCTGCCTCGTCGCCATCCAGCCAATCGAGCAGATCCACCTTGAAGCCGTGGGTTTCAGCGTATTTGTTGTACATACGGTAGAGCATCTGCGCCCAGTCCTGTGCTTCTGTGCCACCAGCTCCTGCGTGCAGCGTCAGAATGGCGTTGGAACTGTCATACTCTCCAGTAAGTAGGGTTTTGAGCTTTTCAGCGGCAAGCTGCTCTTTAAAACGTTCCGCGTCCGCAAGGATCTCCTCGTTGGAAGAATCGTCATCCTCTTCGATGCAAAGCGCGATCATGTCGATGGTATCCTCCAACAGCGATTGCAGCTTGTTGAAACGCTCCACCTTGTTTTCTAGTGTACGGATCTTCTGCATGACTTTCTGGGACTGTTCAGGGTTGTCCCAGAAGCCATCATAGGTTACCTGAATACGCAGATCTTCCAGTTCGGATTCTGCGCGACTGATTTGCAGCACCTCATGCAGCTCTTTGACTTCAGGGCGCGCATTGACGAGTTCATTGCGGATATCGTCCAGTAATATCATAAATATAATCCTTTCGTGGTGGGTTTATCCTAATCTATCATACACGATTTTTGTGCGTCTGTCAACCGATGATGCCCAATTTTTTCAAATAGCGGTTGAGTTTTGCCACGGGCAGACCCACCACATTGTTGTAATCGCCGTGGATTTCTGACACAAACAATCCTCCGCTGCCCTGAATGCCGTAAGCACCTGCTTTGTCGTAAGGCTCATCGGTATCGGCGTAGCTGTTGATTTCGTCATCTGTCAGCGAAAAGAATGTAACAGCAGTACGCTCGGTAAAGCTGATGCTTTTGCCTGCCCAGAAGATCGCCACGCCAGTGCATACGGTATGGGTACGCCCTGCAAGCAGGCGCAGCATGGCGAGGCATTCTTCGCGGTTTGCAGGCTTGCCCAGAATGGTATTCTCCACGATCACAGTGGTATCTGCACCGATGACCACTGCCTCGGGATGCTGCTGTGCAACCATAGCCGCCTTGCGAACAGCAAGCAGTTCGGCGGCTTGTGTTGCAGGGGTTTGTTCAGGGATGGTTTCATCGCAGTGCGCAGGAGATATGGTAAAATCTGTTTGCAGCAGAGAAAGCAGCTCTTTGCGCCGTGGGGACTGGGATGCAAGAATCAGCTTCATACGGTATCGCTCCTTACTCAGGAAAGTTTGTACATACTCATGCTCGTGATTGCAAACTGTGCCCCTGCGGTGCCGCCCATCAGTAATTGAAGCTCACAGATGCTTTCGGTGGTCATGGTGAGTTCTGTTTCAAAGGTGAGGGGTGTATTGGCGGTCATTTCCAGAGTGCCTTCCATGAAGATGATGCTGGGATCAGCGGTACTGCGCAAACAGTACGGTATGGACATATCCGCGCTGTTTTTGCAGGTTAATTTGAGATCATACACGCCACTGCGCAAAGACAGATTGCCGATGATAGCCTGTACATCTTCTGGTGCATCACCGGCTGTGGTCATGCTGACGGTCAGAGAGTTGTCGTAATCATTGACATAGTCTGAAACATAAACGCCCTGCGTGGTGTCATAAAGCACCTCGTAGGTGCGGTCTGCGGCGGCATCCAACCCGATTTCATCCCAGGGCATCCCAATAGCGTCCGCGATCTTATCTGCCAGCACATAAGCACTTTTTTGCTGTGTGGTAGCGGAAGGATGCCAGTCTGCGCCGATGCCGTCATTCTGGAAATCGTGGGTGGCGCACAGGTAGCTGCTGACTTTTGCATCGCCGAATGTTGCGACGGCTTCCTCAATCAAGGGGTAAACCTCCGCGCAGCCCATGGTACCCACCGTGCAGATGATGTATGCATCGGGGTTATTTGCACGCACTACACCAAGAAAATCCACATAGCCCGCGGTGAAAGCGTCTTTGCGCGCATCAAAATCTTTGGCGAGGTAGGAAGAATCGTTGGTGCCGAGATTGATGACCACCACATCATTGGGGGCTGCATCAAAATCCCATGGTTGAGCGTAATCGGCAGGTTTGCCCACCAGCGCGTAGCAATCGGGTACCAGAGAATCGGTATTGATCGCGCCGTCGTTGGAATATCCCGAAATGACACCATAGCCGCTGTAGCTGACTGCGCTGTAATCGGCATTTAGCAGTTCGGCGGTGAGATATGCGTAGGATTTAGAAAAGTTTTCTGTTCCAGTGGAGAACGAAACATACTGGGAGTCTGCCTCTACTCCATAGGCGCAGGTGATGGAATCGCCAATAAACTCGATGGAGAGATCCTTTTTTGCTGTGCGCTTGATAGGTGTTGCAGCTGCGGAAGATACCGTAAAATGCTTGATGCCCACTGCACCATTGTTCGCTTCGGAAAGATGCATGACCTTTACCGTTGCTGTGCGATGCGTCTTAGCTGAAAACAGCGGTACGGTTTGTTCAGTTTCACTCATGACCACATCGGCTACCAGTTCGCCGTCCACATATACGCCATAGCGTGGACGATACTTTTCATCGGAGTACACACAGCCATCGCCAGCGAGGGTTACACTTGCCTCGGTGGCGGTGATGGTACATTCCAAAGCAGAGCCACTTTGCACCAGCCATGTGATATCGTTTTTGTCCAGTGTTCTGCCGATGCGTTTGCCTGCATCTGCGGAGATATTCTGTGTTTTTATCTCACCCGACAGATCTTCACTGCTTTGCGTCAGCAGGTCACGCTTCATCAGCGTCAGGTCAATCGCATCAATGACACCGTTACCATCGTAGTCGTCAGCGGCAGTCAGAGGCTTTGCTGTAGTCAGTGCATCTGCCAGATGCTGCACACTGCTGATATCTGGTGCAGTTTTGCCCGCTGCTGTAAACGGCTGTACTACAGCGGCAATTGCAACAACGACTGCGGTTAGTTTCTTTCCCATTTTGTGATTTTTCATAACAATACTCCCTCTTTTCATTATTCCTGCAATCGGCGCAGCAGCTCTGCTTCGTCAATAACAGGGATGCCCAATGCATTTGCCTTTGCCAGCTTGCTGCCTGCATCCTCTCCAGCAACCACAAAGCTTGTCTTTTTGGAAACCGACCCTGTGACTTTTCCGCCTGCCTCTTCGATCAGCGCTTTGGCTTCATCACGCGTTCGTGTTGGCAATGTACCAGTCAGCACAAATACCAGTCCTGCAAAACGGTCACTGGTTTGCTTTCGGGTATACTGCATCGTTAGCCCAAGATTTGTCAGGCGGTCAATCAGTGCAAGAAAATCAGGGTCTGCAAAGGTATTACACACCGATTGCGCCATAATTCCTCCCATACCGTCAATGGCAGCGATCTCCGCAACGGTGGCATGGCGCAAGGCATCCATGCTGCCGAACTGTTCACACAGCAGCACGGCAGTGCTTTGCCCGATATTTGGGATGCCCAGCGCGGCGATGACACGGTCAAGGGGCTGTGTTTTGGACTGTGCAATGGCGTTCAAAAGATTCTGCACGGATTTTTCACGGAAGCCTTCCAAGCGGAGCAGCTGCTCAGCAGTCAGGGTGTACAAATCCGCAGGAGATTGCACCAGTCCCTCGTCCATGAGCAGTTGCACAATGGCAGGCCCAAGGCCGTCAATATTCATGGCGGGTTTGGATGCAAAATGCACGATGGAACGAAACATCTGCGCAGGGCAAAGGGGATTGCAGCATCGCACTGCCGCCGCATCCTCTTCCTGCGATACTGGCGCGTGACAAGCAGGGCACTGCGTGGGCAGGGTATATGGTTCGCTGTTTTTTTCATGAGATACAGAAGACAGCACTTCGGGGATAATATCGCCTGCCTTACGAACGAGAATCGTATCGCCCACGCGGATATCTTTTTCTTCAATAAACTGGCGGTTGTGCAAAGTGGCTCTTGCCACAGCTGTGCCAGCAAGCGAGATTGGCTCAAACACCGCCACAGGTGTCAGCACTCCGGTGCGCCCTACCTGTATTTCAATACGTGTCAGTTTGGTTTGCTTTTCTTCGGGAGGAAATTTATACGCCACTGCCCATCTTGGATATTTTGCTGTGCTGCCCAGTCGTTCACGCTGTGCAAGATCATTGAGCTTTACCACAACGCCGTCAATATCATAGGGCAGCGTGCCGCGTGCCTCGCCGATTTTTTCAATTGCGGCAATCATTTTCTCGGGGTCTGCGTCACAAAGGGTGTAGGGGATGGTAGAAAAGCGCAGCTGTTGCAGCTTGTCCAGAGAGTCACTGTGCGCTGCAAAGTGGATGCCCTCTGCCTGCTGCAAATTAAACACAAAGATTTCCAGTTTACGGCTTGCAGTGATTTTAGCATCCTTTTGCCGCAGCGAACCAGCTGCCGCATTGCGCGGATTCTTAAAGGGCTGTTCGCCATTCGCCTCCTGCTGCTCGATCACTCGTGCAAACTGCTCACGCGGCATATACACTTCGCCGCGCACCTCCAGCAGGGGGGGCGCATTTTGCAGTTTCAGTGGGATGCTGCGCAGGGTTTTTAAGTTCTGCGTGACATTCTCGCCCACAAAGCCGTCCCCACGAGTAGAGCCAACGGTTAGCACGCCATTTTCATACAGCAGGGATACGGAAAGCCCATCAATCTTCGGCTCCACGGTAAATACGGGGTTCGGAACAATCTCTTGCACACGGGCAAGAAACTGCCGTACCTGCTCATAGGAAAACACATCTTGCAGACTGCCCATCTGCACAGTATGGGTGACTTTTTCAAACTTGCCCGATGCTTTGCCACCAACTCTCTGTGTGGGAGAATCGGGGCGCAGCAGTGCAGGGTATTCCGCTTCCAGGGCTTTCAGTTCCTGCATGAGCATATCATATTCGTAGTCATCAGCGAGGGGGTTGTCCTGATTATAATAAGCATCCGCAAGCAGTTCAAGCTTTGCAATCAGCTCATCAATTCTTGCGGCGGGAAGAGTTTCATTGGGCATCGGGGTGTTTCACTCCTTATGCAAAAGTTTGCGGATATGCGCAAAACCGCGTGCGCAGTGGTTGCCGCCCACGCGGTCTGCGGACATACAGATTATTCTGTGGGAAGACTGCCGTTGCTGCTGTTTGCGATACTGTTGCCTGTGGTACTACCGTTCGATGGTATATTGCCGTAATTGCAGCTGTCGCAGTTGTTGCAGCAGCCGCATCCACATGCCCCTTGACAGGGTGCAGGCGCAGCATTTTGGGAGAGAAATTCCTCAGTGGGAAACGAGATGCGGCTGAAGATTTCGCAAGGAGAGTCCGTTTCGCAGGAGCAGGTTTTTGCCGGCACGCTGTATGGATATGCAGGAACCATCATTGTGACGGGCCTGGTCAGTTCCACAATGGAGAACACGCCCAGCGTCATCACAACGCCACGCTTGCGGCAAAGACCTACTTCGTCATGGTTTATGCAAATGCCTGCGATCTTGGTTTCCAGTGCGATGGGTTCCACCACTTGTACGCTTGCCACCGGGAGGTTCACCACCTCGCAGCAGCTATTTGTTTCGCCAATGCGCATCCCATTGCTGAAAAATGTCTTGGTGCTTGCCTCGCCGCCGTAGAGGATCACACTTTTAGATGCAGTGGCGCAGCCACGGAGCATCATGGGGCAATCACAAGCCTGTTCGTAGGCAAGCAGTTCTACCCCGAAGGTAAAGGTGATATCCACCGAAAAATACCCGCGGTTAAATGGAATCGGCTCCACGCTCATGGATACATTGGTAATAGAAACACAGCGCGTTTTGACCATGCAGACATTTGCAGGCAACTCGCCATTTTCCAGATGTACCTGCACGTTGGTGATGCAGTCCTTGTCACTACAGCTGTCGAATACGCGATCCACTTTCATGGGCACGATGCTGCTGCCTGTGCCGACGGCGGTATCGTTCTGAATGCAGTCGTTCATACAAATTCCTCCAGTACATGATGCAACACCGTGCAAAGCACGCCCGATGGCTTGACGGTGCTGTCCAGAATAGGGCTTTCGCCTTGTTACAATGTATTCACCACTGGAGGTTTTTGTGCATGGGAAGGTACTCAGGTATTCTTATCTACCTGATGGAACTGCTTAAGATTGCCCATTTTCTGATTGCGCTCCGCCAGAATGCGTTCCACCTCTGTCCATTCAAGCCCTTGATTTGCAGCAAGCACCATCAGGTGATAGAGCAGGTCGTTGATCTCGTTTGCGAGTTCGTTGTTATCTGCGTTTTTGGCTGCGATAATGGTTTCCGAGGCTTCTTCGCCAACCTTTTTGCAGATTTTGTCTACGCCCTTTTCAAACAGATAGCAGGTGTAGGAATTATCCTGTGCAGAGCCATTGGCAAAATCGGCTTTGCGCGCCTTTATGATTTCAAAGATTTCCTGATAAACCGTCATGATATGTACTCCTTATTCGTTTTCGTTGTAGATATTCTTGAAAAAGCAGCTGTATGCACCTGTGTGGCAGGCAACGCCCTTCTGCCTTACATTGACAAGCAGGGTATCGTTATCGCAATCGGCGAAGATGGAAACCACTTTTTGCAGATTACCGCTGGTGGCACCTTTATTCCAGTATTCCTGCCGAGAGCGGCTCCAAAACCAGGTGTAGCCTGTTTCCAGGGTACGTTTCAGGCTTTCCCTGTTCATGTACGCGAGCATCAGCACGGTGTGGGTATCCACATCGTAGCAAATGGCGGGGATCAGCTCTCCTTTTATGAACAACTGGTCAAGATCCTGCATATGTATTTGCGCCATGGTAGTTCACTCCTATATCTTTTTTTGACCATACGCTTTCAGTATACCACATTTTTCTGCATTATGCAAGAGGTTGCAGCCCGCTTTTTGCAGCGTAAAATGGTCATGTAAAAAAGCAAAATTCTATTGACAAATATTTGCATTGGTGATATAATGAAAATGGTAGGAATGCTTATGAGATATGGAAGAGAGGTGAGTCCAATGGGTTAAGTTGCTGAAGCCACTAGAGTACGGGGGAGATGTTCGTACATCTGCCAAGGAAAGATTTAAGACCTGCAAATAAAAGTCAAGGGGCAAGATGAAAGTTTCACATAACTTTCA
>CAYXBP010000037.1:0-11335 GCA_964463355.1 uncultured Ruminococcus sp.
CATACCATATTTTTCTCGTTTTGTATATCTATATTTTTCGTAAGCGATTGCCGTGTGCAATTCGCGGGGCGCGGGCGTTGCCAGTGTGTGATAAATTTGTACATCATGCACAAATGCACTGCGGCTGATTTGTAAAATGATACAAAGTTCGTGAAAAAGGATTGACATTAAAAACTTGTGCGTGGTACAATAAAACAGCTTGTAAATAGCGTGCAAGCCACCCTGTACACATTGTATGCGCGTGGCAGCATAAAACAAGCAACGCCGTATTATGTTTTTTATTTTAGGAGGTATTTTTATGGGGAAAAGTGTCGGATTTTCCAGGCGCATTGCTAGCCTTGGTTTGTGTGCAGCAATGTTTGCTTCTATGCTTGTGTATTTGCCAAGCAGCGTTTTTCGTGCCATAACTGCAAAGGCAGATCATGCAGTGGCACCGTTTGCCATTCCGAGCCCAAAACGCAATGTCAGTACAGCTGCTGAGCTTTCTGAAGATCTTGCGCTTTTGGAAGACGGCACGCTAGATAGGCTGGAGCTCACACTCACAGATGGTATTACCGTTGATAGTGGCATTAATGTTCCATCTGGCAGGGAACTCATAATTAATCTGAATGGGAAAAGCCTAACAGGTTCATCACAGTTGTTTAACGTAGACGGTACATTGACAATAAACGGCGGCACTCTCAGCGTAACAAACAGCTACAGCCAGATGGTAAGTGTTATGTGGATTTATAGCGGTGCTAAAGTTACCATAGAGAATACAATAATCTACGCAACGGGTAGCCCCGTGGCGTTTTTCAACAGCGGAACGCTTGAGTTCGCTAGTTCAACGCAAGTCGTTCGTCATCATTGTACTGCCAAAAGTACTCCTTCCGTTGCCGGAACTGTGTATAACTCTGGTACGTTTACTATGAGTGATGGATCAAGTTATTTAAACCGCGGTAGTTTAGGGCTTGAACTTTCAATCCCTTTGTTGTATAATACCAGCACTGGCGTTTTTAATGCCAATGGTGGTACAATTGGTGCTTATTACTCCGACACAATTACAAATGAAGGAACTATACAAAACACAACAACGCAAACTACAGACATATTTGCTATTGTTAGCAATAAGAAAGGTGGAAAGATTAACGGGGGCAAGTATTCCGTGCTTGTGAACAATAGCAGCGGTGGTATCATCGGTGGTGGTGAGTTTTCTGCCGTGTCAGGCGCATTTCTCGTTTCGTTTTCTACAAACGGCGGTTCGGCAGATCCTGCCCCGCAATGGCGCTGCAACGCACCTATTACAGTGCCAACCACCCCAGAAAAAGAAGGTTATACGTTTACAGGTTGGTATTCGAACGGAACACAGTGGGATACCAAAGCGAATGTAACCTCTAACTTGTCTTTGGTTGCAGGTTGGGAAGATACAATAGTGAGAGATACGCAGACACCAACGATTTCCGGTATTGCAAACAACGGTAATTACTGTAATTCGGCTGCATTTACCGTAAGCGATAACGTAGGAGTTGCCTCTGTTACCATAAACGGCGAAACGGCAACCGCTGTTGATGGAAAGTACACAATCGATTCTGCCAGCGTCAAGCAGACAATTGTCGTTACCGATCTTTCGGGAAATATCACAGTTTATTCTGTGTGGGTGCATCCAAAGCATAAGAATAACACCAGCGGTGTTTGTGAGTATTGTGAGCAAAAGGATACAACACCGCCTGTGATTCAAGGACTCGTAAACGCTAAAGATTATTGCGGCACTGTAGATTTTACAGTTACTGATGACAGTGAAGGAGCGGTTTCTGTAACTGTAGACGGAACGCCTCTTGCAGATAAAAATGGCGTGTATACGCTGACGGCATCTACTGCAAAGCAAAGCGTTGTAGCAAAAGATGCCGCAGGTAATACGACTACATGTCAAGTGACTGTTCATGCAAAGCATAAGAACCGCGTGATAAAACCTGTTTGCTGCGAGTATTGTGGTAAAACGGATAAAACACCGCCTGTGGTTACAGGACTCGAACAGGGTGGAGCGTATTGCGGCAGTGTAGAATTTACAGTTACTGATGACAGTGAAGTGTATGTTGTTGCGCATATTGGGGTTCAGAATCGTCAAATAACACCAGTTGATGGCGTGTATTCTGTAAAAGCGAATGCTGTGTTTGGAACACAGGCAAGCATTGCGATTTCGGATGGTATGGATGGGAACGCAGTAACGTATACTATATCACTTTACGCAACACATACTTATGAAAACGGCAAGTGCAAAATATGTGGCGAAGAGGATAAAGAAGCACCAACAATTTCCGGCATTGCAAACAACGGTGAATACTGTGATTCGGCTGCATTTACCGTAAGCGATAACGTAGGGGTTGCCTCTGTTACCATAAACGGCGAAACAGCAACCGCTGTTGATGGAAAATACACAATCGTTTCTGCCAACATCAAGCAGACTGTAGTGGTTACCGATGATTTCGGAAATGTCACGGTTTGTTCTGTGTGGGTGCATCCAAAGCATAGCTACAATTCCAGCGGCGTATGCACTGTTTGTGGGGAAGGTGACAGTACATCACCCGTGATTGCAGGTATCGTGAATAACGGAGAGTATTGCGGCAACGTAGAATTTACAGTAACGGATGAAAGCACAATGCAGTCCGTTACCGCAAATGGAGATCCTTTGACCGCGAGTGACGGTGTGTATTCATTGTCTGCTGGCGAGAACGATGCGGTTACCATTGTTGCTACCGATGCGAACGGGAACTCTACAACCTGCACAATTCAGCTTTACGCATCGCATACATATGAAAACGGCAAGTGCAAAATATGTGGCGAAGAGGATAAAGAAGCACCAACAATTTCTGGTATTGTAAACAATGGCGAATATTGTATCTCTGCTGCATTTACCGTAAGCGATAACGTAGGAGTTGCCTCTGTTACCATAAACGGCGAAACAGCAACCGCTGTTGATGGGCAATATACAATCAATCCGTTCTGCCAGCATCAAGCAACAGTCGTCGCTACTGATCTTTCGGGAAATACCACGATCTATTATGTAACCGTCCGTGAAAAACATACCAAAGGCAACGATGGCAGATGCTCGAAATGTGGCGATTTTATTGATGGCGTAACTGCGCATCCTGTAGGCTATACCCTTAGCCTGAACGGTAATATCGGCGTAAACTTTTACATGGAGCTTGCATCGTGTGTCACAGATGACCCCAACGCTTATATGCATTTTACACTCCCTGATGGCACTGCAAAGGATGTTAAAGTCGCCAGCGCACCAACAGATATCACACTGAAATCCGGAACAACATACTACATCTTCTCCTGCGAAGTAGCCGCGCAGGATATGTACGAAACCATTACGGCGAAGCTTGTTCTTTCCAATGGCTCTGACAGCGAAGAGTATACATTCAAGGTTGAAGATTATGCAAATTACATCCTTGATGAAACCAACGGCTACAACCAGCAAACGCGTAAGCTTGTAAGTGCTATGCTCAGCTACGGCAACTACGCAAAGGCATATTTCAACGATGATGAACTGGTTGAAACAAGCGAAATCGCAGCAGTAACCGCTGAAAACCTGGACAGCTATGCACATGAAATCAGCGGCACACTTCCCGATGGCATTACATATTGCGGCTCAACATTGCTTTTGGAGTCCGAAACGGCGGTCAGACACTATTTTAAGGTGGCAGATGGTACTGATGTTCCAGATTCTATGATTCAGCAAGGCGATTACTATTACATTCAAACCGAAAGCATTGCGGCGGATCAGTTGGGCATAGCAGTGCGTACTGTAATCAATGACTGTACGATTTCCTACAGCCCGATGAGTTACGCTCGTGCCGTCCTGAACAGTGATTCGGTGGATAATAGCCTGAAAAATCTTATAAAGGCGTTCTACTTGTATCATCAGGCGGCTTTGGGATACAAAATTAGTTAAAGCAAACGGGTGCTGATTTCTCAGCACCCGTTTCCGTTTATGGGGAAAGTGATGATTTTGGTTTTCTCGACAGAAAGGGGATAGCCATCTATTACAGATGACTATCCTTTTTTTTGATTGTTTCCACTGAGTATCCAAGCCCGATTATTGTCTGACGAATCGCAAAATCTGAAACGGCAGCATCCGCGTGAATCGTTGCAATGCCGCTTTTGTGATCAACCACAGTGTGCAGTCCCTTTCGCGTAAATGCGTTTTGAATTCTCATGGCGCAGTTCTTGCAAGTCATACCACCGATTTGCACGATATATTGATGCGTATATTCTGAAGGTGAAGATGATGGTATATCGGGCTGTTGTTTTTCGTCTGTGCCCGTGCCACAGCAGCCGTGTGCAAGCTTTTTCATGTAGCTTTTGATCGAAAAAACGCAAATCAAGCTAAGCAGAATAATGATAATTGCAGTTGTCATGTTGATCCTTTCAGTAGATACTCCGTAAACCTGTTCAAAGTTTTTTCCGAGGTGTGTACAACGATCTTCACGGCATCGCTATCCGCAGTATTCTCGTCAAGCGCGAGTGCATTTTCAAGGAAATTTCGAATGATCACACAGCTTGTGAAAATGGAACTCGCCATTTTGATTCCGCTCTGCGTCAGCCTGATTTGACCATAATGTTCCTTTTCAATGTATCCGATGCTGGATAATCTGTCGGTCATTGCAGCAGTGCTTGCCTTGCTTACGCCAACGATTTTTGCAACCTCTGAGGACTTCGCTGCACTGCCGTTCTGACACAGCTTGTATATCGCAAAAAGATATTTTTTTTGTGCATATGACAGCTCATTCATGCTGCACATCCCCGTTACAGGCGCACGCATGGGGGCAGCCTGCGCAATTTCCACCACAGGGGGATTTCCCGGATTTTCGATCTTTGTAAAGCTTTCTCGCAGCAAGAAACAGAATTGTCGCAACGATCAGACCAACTAAGATTGTTGCCATAAAAGTCCCTCCTCGTAACGGGACGGGGGACAACACCCCGTCCCATCGATCTGATTATGTACGTACTTTCGTGTTTTTAGGATGCTTGTTTTCTTCCTTGTTCGGTCTTGCAAGCATATAAACAATCCATGCAAGCACCATAACAGCAAAGATGAGCCCAATGGTATTAACATTGCCTGTGAAAATCAATCCGAACTGGTAGATCATCAAAGATACTGCATAGGCGAAACCGCACTGATATGCAATTGCAAATGCTGTCCATTTTGGATTGTTCATTTCGCGTCTGATTGCGCCCATTGCTGCAAAGCAGGGTGCGCACAGCAGGTTGAATGCGAGGAAACTGTAGCCTGCAAGTGGTGTCATGGCGATGAAATCCAGTACACCGAATACGCCAACGACTTCTTCCTTTGCAACCAATCCCATGATGGTAGCAACTGCAGCAGTCGGTTCACCAAAACCAAGGGGTACAAATATCCAACAAATGCCCTCACCGATCTTACCCAGTACGGTATCTGCCAGTTCGAAATCCGTGCCGAAACCGAATGTGCCATTTGCCCAGCCAAAGGAGCTTCCAGCCCAGATGACAACCGAGGACAACAGAATGATTGTGCCTGCTTTTTTGATGAACGACCAGCCGCGCTCCCACATCGAACGCATAACATTGCCAAATGTGGGAAGATGGTAGGCAGGCAGTTCCATAACAAAGGGTGCAGGGTCGCCAGAGAATCTCTTTGTTTTTTTCAGCATGATGCCTGAAACGATGATTGCTGCAATGCCGAGGAAGTATGCAGATGGAGCAACCCACCAGGCACCATGAAACAAAGCTGCTGCAATCAGTGCAATAATGGGAAGCTTTGCGCCACAGGGGATGAATGTTGTTGTCATAATTGTCATACGTCTGTCGCGTTCGTTTTCAATGGTGCGGCTTGCCATGATGCCTGGTACACCGCAGCCTGTGCCGATCAGCATGGGGATAAATGACTTACCCGAAAGCCCAAAACGGCGGAAAATTCTATCCATTACAAAGGCGATACGTGCCATATAGCCGCAGCTTTCGAGAATCGCAAGGAATATGAACAGCACCAGTATTTGCGGTACAAATCCTAAAACAGCACCAACACCGCCCACAATGCCGTCAAGAATCAGACTGGAAAGCCAATCTGCACAGCCTATTTTTTCAAGGCCTGCTTCTATGATTACGGGAATGCCAGCGATCCAGACACCATAATCCGCAGGGTCGATCTCTTCGCCCATTGCTTCAGCAGCAGGATCTACCACTTCTGAGATATCAAAGCCACGTTCTGTGAGTTCACTGCTGTAGGAACCATACGCTTCGTCAAATCCGGCATAGCTACCTTCCTCAATCGCACCCATGATATCCGCAGCACCAATCACTTCAGCATCAACGGCAGCCTGAACAGTTGTGATCACATCATCTGTAAAAATGGCATCGGCGGCGTAGTTGTCCTGTGCTTCTTCATATGCCGATGTGCCAATGCCCAAAAGATGCCAGCCATCGCCGAATACGCCATCATTCATCCAGTCTGTTAGCAGAGTACCCACCGATGTGACGGAAACATAATACACAATCACCATGATGATTGCAAAAATTGGCAGTGCAAGTATGCGGTTGGTCACGATCTTGTCAATTTTATCTGAGCGTGTCATGCCACCCCGATTTTTCTTCTTCAGACATCCCTTGATGATCGTTTCGATGTAACTGTAACGCTCGTTGGTGATGATGCTTTCACTGTCATCGTCCATTTCCTTTTCAACGGCGACAATTTCCTTCTCAATGCGCGCTTGCGTTTCGGCAGAGATATTCAGCATCGCAAGAATTTTTTCGTCACGCTCAAACAGCTTGATGCCATACCAGTGCAGCTGTTCCTTCGGGATATCTTGAGGAGCGATGTTTTCGATCTGTGCAATGGCTTGTTCCACGCAGCCGCAGAATATGTGCCTGGGGACAGGTTTTTCGCCTGATCTTGCTGCCTTGATTGCAGCCTCAGAAGCCTCGTTGATGCCTGTTCCCTTCAGTGCAGAGATCTCAACAACCTTGCAGCCAAGTTCTGCGGAAAGCTGTTCAACATTGATGCGATCACCGTTTTTGCGAACAACATCCATCATATTGATTGCGCAAACAACGGGAATGCCAAGCTCCACGAGCTGTGTGGTGAGGTAGAGATTTCTCTCTAGATTGGTTCCGTCGATGATGTTCAATATGCCGTCAGGGCGTTCGCCAATGAGGTAGTTTCTCGCAATGACCTCTTCCAGAGTGTAAGGGGAAAGTGAGTAAATACCTGGCAAATCTGTGATAGTGACATCCTTGTGCCCCTTAAGCTGCCCTTCTTTTTTCTCAACCGTAACGCCAGGCCAGTTGCCGACAAATTGGTTGGAACCCGTCAGCGCATTGAACAGTGTGGTTTTGCCTGCGTTTGGATTGCCCGCAAGCGCAATTTTGATTTCCATTTCAGCATGATTCCTTTCGTATGAATGTACCAGTTGAGTTAGCCATGGCTAACTTCTGGGCAAAAATATCAGCCGACTTCTATCATCTCGGCATCGGCTTTTCGCAAAGAAAGTTCGTATCCGCGCACAGTGATCTCCATTGGGTCGCCCAGAGGAGCCACCTTACGCACAAAAATATCGGTTCCCTTTGTGATACCCATGTTCATGATTCTTCGTTTGACTGCTCCTTCGCCGCAAATCCGTTTCACGGTAACCTTTTGCCCAATCCCTGCATCTTTCAGTGTAAACATACGCCCAACTCCTTATGATACCATAATTTTTTGTGCCATTTCCTTTGAAACGGCGATTCTCGAATCCTTGATGCTGACGATCACATTTCCGCCAATCTCGCTTACGACCGTCACCGCAGCACCTGTTACAAAGCCCAGATTTTCAAGGAATCTTCTTGTGTCAGGATTTCCCCCGACTTTTTGGATCAAGGTTTCCTCGCCTGTGTTTGCCAGTGTGAGTGGCATCATGCATACACTTCCTTTCAAAAGTTAGACAAGGCTAACCGTACTCGTTTGTTTTGGTTAGCTTTCGCTAACCGTATATTATATTACTCCAAATCCGCAGGAATGTCAAGGGTATTTTCCCTATTTTTTGCATCTTTGTTAGATTTACACAGCTTTTCACCATGATTTCCCAGTGTGTCGCGGTCATTTTGTACAAGCGCGGGGCATTTCTGCATGGATATGTAACGCTATTACGGCTGCATTTGCACGCGATTTTTTTGCGGCGGCTTTATATCTTTATCGGATTGCATTTTGGGCATAAAAAACATCCTCACCGCAGCTTCGATGAGGATGTATGTTTTACTTCAAAGGGGATGGATACACGCCATCTGCCACCAATTTGGCAAACGCCTCCTGCACCACAGGGCGATCTTCCGCATAGGTTACGCCGAACCAGCGTTCAGTGGTTTCCAGCACGGTAACCGTTGCGCGCTTTTGCTGCACCAGATGATCCACCACCATGGGCAGCAAAAATTCTGCCTTTTGTGCATTGTCATCGGTCAGATTCGCAAAAAACGATGCGAATTCGCATTCCAGTATATCAAAGAATTCGGGCGTGATGCCCCACATATTCATGGAAGCATACGCGCCTGGGTCAACAGTGCCGTTTTCAGACTGCACACCATTTCCCACGCGGATAATACCTGAGGTTTCTTGCAAGGTAACCAGATTGGCATGGTCATCGACAGTGCAGATGCCACGGGTAACCGTTCCGTTTTCGCTCAAAGTATTTTCCAGAATAAAACCCGCCATGCAGTAGTGGTAAGGCGCATTGCCGTGGGCAACGAGATGCTCGTGCAACTTGACAAATGCCGTTTTACCGTAGTAATCGTCGGCGTTGATAATGGCAAATGGCTCGTGGATCAGTGCTTTGCAGGCGAGAATTGCTTGACCGGTACCCCATGGTTTTTTTCGTCCCTCTGGTACCGTGTAGCCTGTCGGGATATCTTCCATATTCTGGTAGGCATAAGCGATTTCGCAATCGCAGCTTGCAGCCAGACGATCGCCGATGACCTCACGAAAATCAGCTTCCAGATCTTTGCGAATGACAAAAACGATCTTATTGAATCCTGCTTCAATGGCATCATGAACGGAATAATCAATGATGATTTCTCCACTTGGCCCTAAGGGTGTAAGCTGCTTGATTCCCTGACCAAACCTTGAACCCAGGCCTGCCGCCATAATGACAAGTGATGTATTCATGTGGATATCCTCGCTTTCCGCGTGTGCTTTTATTCTACGGTAACAGATTTTGCCAGATTTCTGGGTTTATCGACATCAAAGCCCTTGCCTACCGACACATGGTAAGAAAGCAGCTGCAAGGGAATCACGGACAGACTGCCTGCAAAGAGGTCATCAATTTTGGGAATATATACAGTGAAATCTGCGGTGTCCTCCATGGCGTAGTTGCCATAGGATGTCAGTCCAAACAGTTTTGCGCCGCGGCTCTTAACTTCCACCATATTGCTGATGGTCTTTTCATACAGATCACGCTGTGTTGCGATGCTGAATACCACGGTATTCTCTTCAATCAGGCTAATGGGGCCATGCTTCAGTTCGCCTGCGGCATATGCCTCAGAGTGGATATAGCTGATCTCCTTGAGTTTTAAGCTGCCCTCCATGCCAATGGCGTAGTCGATGCCACGACCGATGAAGAATGCGTCTTTGATGTTGACAATCTTTGCGGCATACCATTGAATGCGCTCTTTGTCATCGTCGAGGATCTTCTGAATTTTTTCAGGAATGGTGTTTATCTCAGCAAGCAGCTGGTCAAAGCGCGCATCTGTGATCTCGCCCCTTGCCTTTGCAAACTGTAACGCCAGCAGATAGCTTGCCGCCAACTGACAGCTATACGCCTTTGTGGTTGCCACAGAGATTTCAGGGCCTGCGAGTGTATACAGCACGTTGTCAGCTTCTCTTGCGATGGAGGAGCCGACCACGTTAACAATGCCCAATGTCTTAATGCCCATATCCTTTGCCATACGCAGTGCTGCCAGCGTGTCAGCGGTTTCGCCGGATTGACTAATCACGATCATAAGACTGTCGGGGATCAGCTTCATCTTTCTGTAACGGAATTCGGAAGCCAGCTCTACACGAACATTAACGCTGCTCAGAGCCTCGATCACATACTGTGCAGCCATTCCTACATGGTAAGCCGAGCCGCAGGCAACGATGTAGATCTGGTGGATGTTGCGCATATCCTCATCGTTCAGTCCAACGCTTTCGAAGGTGATGGTACCGTTTTTCATCACGGAATTGATTGTATCCTGCACGACCTTTGGCTGCTCATGAATCTCCTTGAGCATGAAGTGTTCGTAGCCACCTTTTTCGGCAGCTTCAGCATCCCACTCAATGGTTTTCATTTCTTTCTGGATCTCTTCGCCGTCCAGATTAAAGAATGTCACGCTGCCCTTTGTCAGGCGTGCCAGTTCCATATTGCCGATGTAGTAGACATTTCTGGTATATTTGAGAATTGCGGGCACATCAGAAGCCAGATAGCTTTCGCCGTCTTTGATGCCGATGATCATGGGGCTATCCTTACGGGCGGCGTAGATTTCTTCGGGGTAATCCTTGAACATGACTGCCAGCGCGTAGGAGCCACGAATCCTGACGAGTGCGTGGTTCAGCGCATCCACAGGGGTTCCCAGATATTTTTTGTAGTAGTAATCCACCAGTTTTACCGCGACCTCGGTATCGGTCTGTGAATGGAAAACATAGCCTTTCTTCGTCAGCTTGGCGCGCAGTTCCTGGTAGTTCTCGATGATGCCATTGTGTACAGCAATCACATTGCCATCATCGCTGCTATGGGGATGAGAATTCAGCGTAGAGGGTTCACCGTGGGTAGCCCAGCGGGTGTGACCAATACCGCAAACACCTTTGACCGCGTTGCCATCGTTGGTCATCTCCCGTAGAACTTTCAGCTTGCCTTTTGCCTTTACGATCTCTGCATCCGCAGAGCCGTCACGAACGGCAATACCCGCAGAGTCATAGCCTCTATATTCCAACTTGGACAGTCCGTCCAACAGGATCGGTGCTGCCTGATGGATTCCAGTGAATCCAACAATTCCACACATAATCATTACTCCTTATTTTTTATTATGGTATGCCTCTCGTGTATATTGACCAGTCACATTTGTCACCAGATATACAATATCACGATAGCATTTGATCTCATTATACTATATTTCTTTGCATTTGTCAATCGAGAATTTACATTATTCACGGAAACCTTGTAGTGCTACAATAGAAGTGAGATCAGAGGGTACAGAAAAAGTGATTGAACTCTGATAAAATAAAGTAGCAACACAAAACTCAACAGAAAGAGAAAAGGCACCACCGCATAATCTCCACCTACAAATAAAACCGTCCAGCAAAAAAGCTGAG
>CAYXBP010000038.1:0-10383 GCA_964463355.1 uncultured Ruminococcus sp.
TGAACTCTGCACGGACTTCTTCGTTCGGGATATAGACCGATTTTTCGTTTCCGTTATAAGCAAGATAACCCAGATGCACAAGCAATGTCAGCACATCGTCACGGTTGTGGATATTTACCATGTCATTCTGGAAAGTTTCAGGGTCAATTTCAACCATTTCTCCCGAAAGCATTGCGAGAATCGCCGTTCTGACCTCGTCAAAATTCGTGTCGATATAAAACCGCAGTGATTCGTAGGTTTCGGTTTTCGTCCAGTAGCTGCCGAATTTTCTTTTCGTTACAGCATTGATCACGGAATTTGGGCTGTAAACTGAATGAACATCATCAAAGGAATAGCCGTCATACCAACGTTTGCATTCCTCAAAATCCATCTTATAACGTTCACACAGTGTCTTTACTTCATCTTCGGTAAACCCAACATACTCTGCCAGTGCAAACGGTTCTACCATTGTAAATTCATCAAAATTATTGAGTGCAGACTGTGTGCCGTATTTCTTGATGGGCAGAATACCTGTGATGTAGGCGAGTTTGATGAAGGCATCAGCTGAGCCACCTTTGAACATTCCGCGAAGGAAATTTACATACTCCGTCTGAATCGCTTCGTTTTCCTTATCTTCACGGAACAGGCAGTCCCATTCGTCTATGATCACAATGAACTGTTCACCTGTCCGTGTATATATTTCTCCTAATGCTCTCGGCAGTACAGTTTCATTTTCGTTCAGAATATCTGGAAAAACCTCCCGCAGCTCGCTGATGATCTCAATCTGCATATAGGATACAACTTCTGCTATGTTATGATCACTCCGTGCAATACTGCGGAACTCCTGCATATCCAGATAAATGACCGTATTTTGATTCAGCTCATTATCAAATGTCGGCAATCCGGCAATTTTCAGCCCAGTGAATATTTCTCTTGAATCACAGCCCTTGCTGTAATATGCCGTCAGCATATGTGCCGCAATGGACTTTCCGAAACGGCGAGGTCTGCTAAAGCAGATGAGTGGACGCATTCTTCCGATTCTGTTATTTGTAAACTCAATCAAGCCGGTCTTATCGACATAGGATTCATCGCTTGCCACAATTGCAAATGCCCCATTCCCCGGATTTACATACTTTCCCATATGGCACACGCCCCTTTCCTGTTACTGATATTATACCATAAATTTTACGCTATTGCAAGTGTCATGGGTGGAGATTCAGGATTCTCCCCAGCCCATCATTCATTACGACCTACTCTTTGCAACTTATTACTCTTATTGGATCTGCTTACAATGCTTACAAGCTATATGGCGTTTTATTTCTTATAGTACTCATAATACCCTATTCGTCTATGAAAACATGACACATCTAAGACAACCTCTTTCTCAGAAAAGCTGTTAGGAAACCATAAATAAAGAGATGGTACTATATAAGAGCCTTTTCGTAAGACGATTGTGTGAAGTTTACTTTTGTTATTATCGGCATAATGTTCTGCCTTGCTTTTATAAAAAGAGGTTGACAGATAAGTTCTTCCATGAATACGCATTTCTCCGCCTCGATATACAATAATGTCAAAAGGAACAGGTGGAAATTTACAAATCTCTCTTTGATAGGTGTCTATTAGGACATCATCATAGTCGTTGCCTCGTTTTATTCCATGACTCTGAATTGAAATCAACTTGCTTATGATCAATTCATCTAAGTTCCGAATATAATCTCCCCATGTTTGCTCACAAAAGGATTTTAATTCAGCATCATTAGTGGACTCTTTTATCAAGTCTCTTTTTAACAACATCTCGTTTATCTCCCCTGAGTTGATGAGATTTTGACCCCTGTGGTTCAGATAAATGATTTTCGACTTCTTTATACACTAAGATGCAGTTCCATTACTTTCATAAGCTCATCCAACCGCTTTTCACCCACGCCCTTGATACCGCCGATTTCCTTTCTCAGCTCACCAAGATCAAGTGTCGAAGCTTCAGTATCTTCCATAACGTTGTTGTAATAGTTTGTAAGAAAATTCTGCATCTCCTCACGAGTCATGCCTTTGATTTTCTTGTATGTAGCTCTATCGAGCATTTTTTGTTCCATGTTGCACCTCATTTCCTCAACACAACTTCGAATGATCCGTTCGCATTGCACTTCAGACTCAGCGTCCGGATATATCTCTGGAAAAATGCCTCTTTCTCCTTATCCGTTGCCGTGATCCGTGCCTCCTCATAAATCTGCTGCACCAGTCCCTTGCCATCCCCTCAACAAACTTCATCCGATGCTCTCCCATATCCAGAAACCGAAAATGTCCCGTATACTGCACATACGCACCGCCGGATTTCTTTTCATCGGAAATGAAGTATGTCACTGTGATCAGCGGCAGTTCCAGTTCAGACAGCTTCTGAAACGCATCATTCAGTGCATTCAACTCATCTTCCGTCAGTTCCGCACGATGGTCTGTCAGCCTTGCCGTTTCGTCGATCTCCTCATCATACCCCGTCAGAGCAGCAAAGGGAGAAAACTGTGCTGCACGACTATACAGCGACATCCGAGGACGTTTTGACGATACATGATGCGGATGATCAAGAATGTCCTTGTATTCGTTATCGCTCATGTTCAGAACCTCACTTTTTCAGAGATTTCAGATATGCCTTCTGGTCATCCGTAATGCGGTAGCTTTCTCTTGCTTTCTGAATCGTCTTGTTATGCACCCATGTATTAAGTCTGCCATCTTCAATATAAGAGAGCGTTGTATCATACTGTTTTGCAAGTGCTGTTGCAAAATACCATGCGATCATCATGTTGATGTAGTATTCCTCACTTCGGATATTTGCTGCCCATTCCAGATACTCCGGCTTGAAATTCTCGTCCAGATAATGACACATCAGCATTCCAATTCCGAAGCGTATGGTATAAGTTTCAGTGGACGCAATCCATGCTCGGATCGCTGTAATCAGCTTATCCGGATGCTTTTTGAACACCTTCAGCCGCAGCTGATCGCAGGTTGCCCAGTTATTCACATATGGGAGAAATTTCTCCAGTGCAGCCAGAATTGCATCATAATCTTTCATCTCCGAAATAATGAACGCATGGAGCTGATTTTCATCAAAATACTGATGCGGCAGCTGTGTAAGAAATTCGACTGCTGCATCTGTTTTCATAAGTTCTTTGGCATAAACTCGCAGCTGTGGTGTTCTTATGCCCATTACTGATTCCGCTGATATATTCGGAATAAGCTTCGCCTGAAATTCTTTGTATTTCAAATCCTGCATGGATATTAGTTTTTCCTGTATCGTCATGCCTTGTGACCTCCAACCTGTCCGTTCCTCTCCCTCGCAGTAGCCCCCTCCTCAAAGTTCATCCCCTTGAGAATGGCATTCTTCCCGAATCTATCCTTGATGGAAAGCAAAGCCTTTTGCAGATGCTTTTCCCGTTCCAAAGCCGCTTTCTGCTCCGCCTGCTGTTTCTCCAGTGCCTCCACATCATCAAACAGACTGTACTGCACCGGTTCTTCTTCCTTTGCATCACGCTCCGGAATGACATGGTTTGCCACTACATACATCCGGCGCACCATCAGCTTTGGATTTACAATACGGCTCCAAAGTTCCATTGCTGCCTGAATAAACAGCGTAGCCGATGCCGTCTGCTTTCCTAAATTGATAGATCCGTGTGCGGATTTCGGGACTTTCTTTCCGTAGCGGTCAGTTTCCATCTTTCCATCATAGCCTTTCGGTACGCCTTCATGATCATACCCGACAGTCAGCACGATCTGGTCGGCAACAAGCCCTTTCCGCACAAGATCGAGTGCAAGCTGATCGGTCATCTCCTTGCAGATCAATCTGCCTTTATCCGCTGTGTACGTACAGGACAACACCTGCCCTTGACTGACGCTGTGATTTTCCGGCTTGTATGCCTTGATAGCTGCAATGGTGCAGGGTTCCCATCCCCATGCATGGTCAATGAGCAGCTCCGCATTCACACCGAACATCTTGTATAGCTTATCCTCGTTATACTCGGAAACTCTTGCAATATCACCCATGGTATAAATATGCTCTGCTTCCAGCCGTTTTGCAATACCGCCGCCCACACGCCAGAAATCAGTGATAGGTCTATGTGACCACAGCTGTCTGCGATAGGACATTTCATCCAGTTCTGCAATACGCACGCCATCCTCATCCGCAGGCATTTTCTTTGCAACGATGTCCATTGCAATTTTCGCAAGATACAGATTTGTACCGATGCCGGCAGTGGCAGTGATGCCTGTTTCACGCAGTACATCCCTTATCATGCGGATCGCAAGCTCATGGGCTGTACATTTGTAGGTGTTAAGATACGCTGTCACATCAATGAACACCTCGTCAATGGAATACACATGAATATCCTCCGGTGCAATGTAGCGGAGGTAGATCTCGTAGATCTTCGTGCTGATTTCCATATAGTGCGCCATCTGCGGCGGTGCAATGATAAAATCCAGCTTCAGTGACGGATCTCGGTTCAGTTCAGATGCAAGACAGGAGCTGTCTGTAAACTCATGATACGGTGCTTTCCTCAGACGCTGCTCATTGGCAGCCTTTACTTTCTGAATGACCTCAAAGAGCCTTGCTCTGCCGGGAATGCCATACGCTTTCAAAGCAGGCGTCACCGCAAGGCAGATTGTCTTTTCGGTGCGGCTCTCGTCCGCCACCACAAGATTGGTGTTCATCGGATCAAGACCGCGCTCCACGCACTCCACCGACGCATAGAAAGATTTCAGGTCAATACAAATACACTGCATACACTCACCCCATATGATAGCGATATCGCTCGTCCATGCCGAGCATTCCGCAAAGGAAACGACTGTCCGGCTCGTAGGGCAGTTCCGGCACATCATAGCTTTCCTCTTCCATGACCATCAGCTTGTAGGCGAGCAGTTCATAAGGAACAGAATACTCCGCCGCAAGCTGAAACATAGAAAGTTCAGAATACTTCATACGCTCCATCAGTTCATCGCTGTCACCGAATAACAGCTCGGCAGCAAAAATGTTTGCTTCCTTTTCCATGCAGGAACTATTGTCAAACAGCCCATTGTCCGTAAATTGCCTGCATCTTTTCGTATGCAGAACAGCGTGTCCCAACTCATGGGCAAGAATAAACCGAAGGATCACATCTGGCAGATTTTCATTTCCCACAATGCACTTGATCTGCCGTTCCACCACAAGCAGTGCTTTGATTGAAGTCTCCGCTGTTCCCATATCCTGATAAACGACCTGGATTCCCATTGCTTCACAAAGCTTTGCAGGATCATTCAGACCGTATATGGTTGTAAGCCGTCTTGCTTTCCGGCTGATTTCCTCTATAGAATTGCAAAGCATCCGTGAAATTCCTTTCCGATTATTTCTTTCTGCCGTACTTCTCCTTTGCAGTTTCACGGCAGGTAATATACGCTGTCATCAGGGCGTTGAAATAGGTATCCTTTTCTTCCTGTGATAATTCGCCGCCTGCAAAGAGAGCTGTGTTCTCCTCCAGCATGCGTATGAGCATTATCTCTTCTATTATTTACAGAGCCTGTATCGTTCTCTTCTGCAGGAGAATATGCCTGAATTTGAGGATATTGCCGCCCAGAAATCCGAAGATGATCCTGTGCGTTGGGTAGAGAATCAGGCAGTACATCTGACGCCAAGAGTTCGTATGCCGCTGTATCAGACAACGGTCAAGGCAGCAGAGCTGTTCCGAAAATATGAGAGAATGCCGGAATATCATAACGCAGACGGCACAAAAACTGGTGTTGAATTGCGAGCGAACTGGCGATTCGGCGGTACATATTCTGGTGTTTCCATCGGCACAATCACCGCCACTACAACGGTCGATTTGGATGTGATCAACAAAGTTGCACCTACTGTGCTGAATCGTGTGGGAAAGCTAGTAATTGATGCCGACGCGCCCTCTTTCGAGATCAACTGGACGGTTCGCGACAAATCCTATACTCATTCCTTGGATGTAAAAAACGGCTCGACTGTAATAACAACAATCGCAGGACTGACTGGTAGTGTTGGAACAAACAACAAAACGATTTCATTGACTCCTGCGCAACGAACGGCGATCCTGAAAGCTATGGTTTCTAAGGCTTCGTTGACGGCAACCTATGTGCTGACTGCCTATAGCGGTTCGTCACAAATGGGTGCTAGTTCACAGACAAGTGGTGTGATTGTCACGGAAGAAAAAACCTCTGCTCCTATATTCACCGATTTTGCGTACAACGATTTTAACCATATATAGCAAGAAGTCCCCCACCTAAGAGGTGGGGGATGAATTGCTATATATGGTTAAAAGCGGTGAGAAGATCCGTGTTTGTATGACTTCTGATTTCTTTCTTGAAGAGGCAGATCAGTGGCGTGATGAAGCGTGGGAGATTATGAAAATCCGAAGTGATGTGATTTTCTATCTGCTTACCAAACGTCCGCAAAGAGTTTTGAAATGTCTGCCAAAGGATTGGAACGATGGCTGGGAGAATATCTTTTTCAATGTGACTGCCGAAAATCAGCAGCGTGCTGATGAGCGTGTCCCTATACTACTGGAATTGCCCTTTAAGCATAAGGGTGTGATGTGTGCACCGTTTATCGGAAGGATCAGTCTTGATAAATATCTGCAAAGCGGACAGATCGAGCAAGTGGTCTGTGGCGGTGAAAATTATGACGGTGCAAGACCCTGTAATTATGGCTGGGTAAAGCTGCTCCGGCAGGAATGTGAACGGTACAATATTTCCTTTACATTCATCGAGACAGGAACAAAATTCATCAAGGACAGAAAGCTCTACACTCTGCCCGATAAGCGATTACAGGCAGAGATGGCATACAAATCAGGCATCAGCTATCAGGGAAAGCCTATGAAATATCTGCTGACCGACGATTTCGGAATGGAGATACCGGAGGAATATCTCTATCAGCCGTATTTTTGTGAAAGCTGTATGATATGCGGCAGCAAGCCGATTTGTAATGGCTGTTCACAGTGCGGAAAGTGCAGATAAAACATGAGCATAGTAAAAAGCCGGATGTATCGTTATTTGTTACATCCGGCTTTTATTTATTTCGCAAGTAATTCACGTTTCATAATGCAAAGATCAAATACATCAAGCTTGTTATCCTCACACAGATCGCCTGCCTGCCAGTCGGCAAGTGTTACATCCGGAACACAGAGCAGCCATTTCTGGAGTACCACCACATCGGCAACAGTGAGTTTTCCGTCCGCATTGACATCCCCTCTTACCGGAATCACAGGTACACCTGCACCATCAATCACTGTGCCTTCCTCCGCACCGATTGCTTCATCAATATAGAAATTATCCGTGCTATCGGCGGTTTCGACAAGAAGTGTCAGATTTCTTGCATCCTCCGGAATGGTAAAGCTCGTATTGGCAAGCTGCACCCATTCTCCCTTGATTGCAGTCGCACTGGCAATTGTCGCGTACCGATCCGTTCCCTCCGTATCCGTGTACTGCAGCTTGAGGAAGAATTCCTCCGTATCCTCGCCGTCAAAATACATGGCGTTCACGCTGAAGCTGTAGGTTCCGCCGGCTGCAAAGGCTGTACCAAGGCTCTTGAATGCGCCGTTCCATGTGGCTTCTCTCTCCTGAAGCAGCAGTGCTTCGCTGCCCTCGTAAGCGGTTCTGCCGCTGAGTGTGACTGTAGATGCACCCTTGCCATCCCAGCTGAAGGTGTCCCCTTCAAACGTATCATGGAAGAAATAGCCGTTTTCATCTGCCTCGGCTTCAAGGGTTACAACAAAGGTGGAAACACTCTCTGCAGGAAGCTGTGCCCAGAAACTGTTGTCCGTGAATTCCAGATTCTGTGTTTCGGCAAGATTCTCTGTTCCCGTAGTTCTGTAGCGGTCAATGTCTATAATATTTGCGTCGCTGCTTACCGAGAACTGCTGTGCATAGCCCTCTGTTCCCGTGTTTATCGCAACGATCGTTACCTGATTGTCGCTGCCCTTGTAGGCAGAAACATACACATTCTCCGCCGGCTGCTCGGTCGCATCAATACGCATATCACCGGGACGGACATACTTGGAATACTGTGCCATCATATAGCCACGCTTGGAGATATTGCCGTCCTCCTTCATCGGACCGTAGGAACGGCGGATGTACCACCAGACGTAGGCACTCATATTGCCAACTGCAAGTCCGTTGTGGATGTTTTCGGCAACATCAAGTGCCTCCGGCCATGTATCAGCGTCAGATGAGCTGTTGGGAACATAAACCTCGGTCATCCAGATAGACTTGCCGCAGGATTCCAGGGCCGCAAAATCCATGTTCGAACGAGTAGTTCCATAAAAATGTGTGCCGAACAGATCGATATTAGCGAATGCTGCACTGTTGTTCAGGATGGAGTTGTAAATGTCCTTCTTATACTGGAAGCTCTCCGGCGACATAAGCTTTGCATTGGTATCTGCAACCACATCATCACCATATTCTGCAACAAAGCTTGTCAGCTCGTCCGTACTCCAGTAGGTCCAGTCCTCGGCGTAGTCCGGCTCATTCTGTACAGAGATGGAATAGAGGTCAACACCCTGTCCTTCCATATACTTCACATAACTGTTGAGATGCTGTGCGTATTCGGCATATTTGGAATCGTCGAGCTGGTACTTTCCGCCTGTGAGCGTTCCGTCACCGTCAATACGCATACTCGCAGGAGGATTCCACGGCGTTGCGAAAACTGTTGCACCAAGATCCTGTGCCTTCAGTGCCACATTGACGGACTTCGACCATTGATTGCTGTCATCATTGACATACACACGCAGGATGGTGAATCCCAGCTCATCCTCACCGTTGCCGAAGGCTTTCTGTACTTGTGCATCGGTCAAGTCACCGATCCATTCCGGATGGTTGATACCGCCGAAGCCCTGAATGGTCTGATAAGTCTTCGAGGTGTCAATGGTGCACAGATCCGCCGCATAGGCTTCCTGCTGCGGCAATATAGAAACAGCCGAGCAGAGCATCGATGCTGCAATCAATGCAGATGTAATTTTCTTGAGTTTCATGGAACTACCTCCTCTTTATATGATATGCTTTCATTATATCATTTCTTACTGGAAAAAACAAGTCTTTGAGAGAGAAAGAATCTATTTGTATGATGGAGTGGAGGGTAATGGCAGGTATCGTATTACTACGAAGGCTGAATTCTGCTGCAAGAAGCCAATCGGGAAGTATGTGACTGGTTGGGTGGAGAAGAAGGATATTTAGTGTTATGCCCCTCTGGGAGAAATTTTTCTCTCGGAGGGGCTTTTTCTCGTCCAAACGCTCTCCTTTTCTGTAGTGGGAAATAGAAAGCAAAAAATCTTTTGAGGGGTTCGATTTACCCCACTTTCTTTTGACTACAGGAGAAGAAGGAGGAGTTGCCATGACAATCAAACAAAAACATGAAATCGAGAAAATGAGAGCAGACGGATGCTCACTGAAGACAATCAGTGAAAACTTAAGCATCTCACTGGGAACGATCAAGTCCTATCTTTCCCGAAAGGATGCAACACAGCATTGCGAACAGTGCGGAAAAATCATTCAGCAGAAAAACAAGAAGAAGCGTTTCTGCTCCGACCGCTGCCGTATGAGCTGGTGGCGTGAACATCGTGAGGAGTCGGATAAAACAGCATCACAGATCTGTCCGATATGCGAGCAGACATTCATCACATATCCGAGTAAGCGTCAGATTTATTGCTCCAAGCAGTGTGCAGGAAAGGCAAGGTGGGTTCGTGTACCGCAATGTAATGATGTATCAGATCATGGTTGATATTCTGAAAGACTGGCTGGAAAACGGCGTTATTTCGCAGAAAGACTATCGGGTAATGCATACAACAATGGCGGAAAAATACGGCATATCTTTGTCCGGTATATTCGTTGATAATTCCTCTGTGACGAGTTAATATGGTATCGGAAGGAGGGGTTATTACGAAAAGATTGATACAAAAAATTGAACCAACAATCCCGATTCAGCCACGATTACTGCGTGTGCTGCCTACGCAAGAGTGTCCAGCGGCAAGGATGCTATGCTGCATTCTCTGTCCGCACAGATCAGCTACTACAACGAGCTGATTCAGAGCAATCCCGAATGGCTGTTCTGCGGCATTTATGCTGATGCTTTCACTATCAGTTGAATACAAACAAATAAAAGGTCAACCGCCGAAAAATACGCAGAATTGCGACATTTTCGAGGATTGACCTTAGAATGTTCATATGAATATGTGCTGATAGGTGAGCTATCACCTTCAAATGAAGGGTAGTGTTGACTTTTCCACAAACAACACTATGTAAACGGAAGGTTTTGCACAAACAGGGGAAAGGTAGCTATCATTTGCTTAGTGTTGTTTGTGCATTTTTTAGCGTAGTATAGAGTCCTACGGTGAAATGTCAATAGGCAAAAAAGAGAAAAAGCAATGATTTTTT
>CAYXBP010000039.1:0-9403 GCA_964463355.1 uncultured Ruminococcus sp.
AATCCTTTACAATGACCGTCTCCACCAAACCATTTTGAATATCTTCAAAGAGTTGTTGGATCTGCGGACGATCAAAAGTCGTGCCGGAATAACCATCATCGATGTAGTAGTGGAGATTGGCAAAGAAATGTTCCTGCGCATATTGTTCAAGCAGCTTGCGCTGATTGACAATACTGTTGCTTTCTCCCTGCTGCTCATCATCCTTAGACAGCCGCAGGTACAATGCGGTTCGTTTTGACATATTCATCCCCGAAAACATTTTGACTGATTTTATTCTATAATACCACAATTTCCCATAAATGTCAAGAGCAAAATTCAAAACTGCCCTTTTAATTGTAAATTTTCTGTGAATGAATAGAAAATATTGAAATCCACTTGCAATTTTTCAAAAATGTGGTATAGTAGAGAGTGACATCATGGCTTTAACTTCTTCGAAGCTTAAAATGGAATTATGCTATTGCTTGAAAGCAATGCAGATTGGATGCATCTTTCCAAATCTGAAAGATGCAAAAGCGCGAAAATGCTCTCGCTCAGCCGACACAGCCGGCACAAAGAAACGGCGCATTCTGAGTTGGTGATTTTCGCAAAGCGAAAAAATTTGGATGACCGCCCCAAAGGGGTGGTCACAAGAGTAGCAAGCACTGCACTTTGTGGGACAAAGTGCCCATTTTTAGAAAAAATGGACTTGCTTGTTAAGGGGATACCCCCTAAGACCCCCGATCGAATATTTTTGCAGAATTGCAAAAATAGAAGCTGCGGCAGAGCCGCAAATTTGATGAATGATATCTCAGAATCAATCATCCAAAACCAGAGAACGGAGCGTGAACGATGGAGCAGGAGAAACGGCAAAACCGAACCATAAATGTCAAGGTTCGATTGACGGAAGATGAGTATGATTACTTGCAATACAGACAAAAGCTGATGGGTGCAAGAAGCATCAGTGCGTATCTTCGTTATGCTGCGATCAGCAAACGGATACAGGTAACGGACAAAGAACTATTGAAAAAATGTCCGTGGATGTTTCGGGTATTCGGAATAGTTTGAATCAAATTGCAAAGCGACTGAACGCCACAGGTCAGCGGTATGACGATGATCTTCGTACCATTGCCGAAACCAAAGGAGAATTGGAACAGATATGGCAGTCACTTCAATCCATCCTATCAAGTCAACCCTTGTAAAAGCGTTGGAGTATATCACGGATCCGGAAAAAACGGACGAGCAGTTATTTGTCTCCAGTTATCTTTGCGATAAGGATCCTTCAAAAGCAGCAAAGGATTTTGAAGCAATACGCAAACTTGGTACAGGCCGAAGTTCTGTACTGGCACAGCATCTGATTCAATCGTTTTTGCCCGGAGAAACAACACCGGAGCAAGCACATGGAATCGGAATGGAACTTGCGGAACAGTATCTGAGAGGACACTATCAATTTGTATTGGCTACTCATGTAGACAAGGGTCATATTCATAACCATCTGATTTTCAATAACACAAATTATGACAACCATCGCACGTTTGAAACCAACGAAAACCGTGGTAAGGATACATGGAAAGATTTGCAGCAAATCAGCGATCAGATCTGCGCAGATCATGATTTGTTTATCATTCCGAATCCCGATTTGAAAAAGGGTAAAAGCTGGTATGAATGGCAGCGGGATCAGGATGGGGAATCGTGGAAGAATAAACTCAAACACAGGATCGATTCTGCGGTTATGGCGAGCAATAACTTTGAGGAATTTCTAGAGGAACTGCGCAAACGAAATGTGGAGTATTCTTATCAGCCGCACCGTAAGATATCACTGAAATTCCGCTTGACGGATGAAGGACAGGAACGATGGACGAGAGCGCAAACCCTTGGCTGGTACTATGAGGCAGAACAGCTCAAAAAGCGAATTGCCAACTATTCTGCTTTCATTCGTGGTGAACTGGACTTTTCGCCAAAGCCGAAGCTCATAGATACCACATCAGGACGCTATGCCGAAGCACCAGGTTTACAGCATTGGGCAATGCTGCGCAATATGCAAGAGGCATCGAAGATGATTAACTTCCTGACCGCTCACGGACTCGCCTCTGTGCAGGATCTGGAAAACCGTACTGTGTTGGAGTTCGGCAGACGTATGACGCTGGTTGCGGATCTGAATGCAGTTCAGCAGCAAATTGATGCTGTTTCTGACAGCATTTCCTTGATCCGTAAGTATCGAAAGCTGCGCCCGATTTATGAGCAATCGTTTACAGCCACATTCCGCAAGAAGTTTGAAGCGGATCACAGAAAAGAGCTAGAAAAATACGGCAAGATCGAGAGTGCCATGTCGAAACGATTTCCCGATCGTGTTGTGCCAAAGTTGGAGCGCTTGCAGCAGAAACGGGATGCACTCATTCAGCAGCGCAATGCACTGAATGAAGAATACAAATCTTGTAAGCGTGAGATTCAGGAATTGGAAAAGGCACAAGAAACCATTGAGCAGTACTTACAGGCTGCGGATCCAAGCCGAGCCGGATCACAAAAGAAAGAAACGCTGGAATGACAAATCGTCACTCCAGCGTTATTTTTATATCTCACTCCTGTTCCCCAGTTGCGTTCATATTCTCAATGTTTGCAATTGCCTGGGGGTATTCTTTCTCAAGATAGTTGTACAAAGCGCAGCGGAGCAGATCACTCAATGTCATGCCGAGCTGTTTCGCAGCCGCATTCAGATGCACCCTGCTTCCCTTCGGGAGGTAGAATGTAAACGTGTCCGAGTTCTTTCGCCTGGATTCACAGACGGCTGCGGAGGAAGATGTGCGCCTGGGCTTACATTCATCGCTGCAATAGAGCTGTGCGGCACTGTTAATGCGGAATGGCTTGCCACAAGTGGCACAGTTTCGGGTACTGCCAATCATAACGGCATCCCCCTTCCGGGCATTCTCCTGATGCTCCTTGATGCGCTGTTTTTGTCTTATCTTGCGGCAGTCTTCGCAGTATTGTGCATGGTGTGCAACTGACAAAAAATGCTCATTGCACATAGCGCATACAAATTCTTTTTCGGTACGCTTCATTGCATTCTCCTTTATACGGTGCTTAGCTTGCTATTCTGGTATTTATGATACATGAGTTTCGTTCAAATGTCAATATGGAACAGCAGGCACTTCACAATATCGTATATTCCGCTAAAATCTGCGCTGTTTTTATTCACTATCAATGTGCAGAATCACTAATCTTTCAAAACTCCTGTAAAATATACTTGACATAGCGTGCTATGTGCGGTATATTATAAGAGGATTCAATCCGAAAATTCAAATTCAAAGGAGAACACAACTATGAACGCTATGAATCAAGTCACCATGATGGGCCGTCTGACTGCCAAGCCCGAACTGAAATTCACTCGGAGCAATGGGTTCCCGGTTTGCACATTCTTCCTTGCAGTGGATCGCCCCTTTCGCAAGAGTGATGACAAGGAAAAGGAAACCGACTTCTTCCGTATTGTGGCATGGCGCAGCGTGGCAGAGTTCGTCTGCAAGTATTTCGACAAGGGCGATCAGATGCTGCTGACCGGCACCTTGCGGAACAGCAAGTTCACCGTCGAGGGTGAGGAAACGCCTCGGAGCCAGACCGAGATTGTAGTCAAGGAGATCTTCTTCACCGGCTACAACGGCCAGAAAAAGAACGACGAGATGGCACAGGATACACCGAATCATACCTTGTCCGGTGTGGATCTGGCTGAGTTTGAGGAACTGTGTGCCGATCAGGACGTACCGTTCTGAGAAAGGAGCAAAGGCATGAGTGCTAGAATCATTGCTGTCTGCAATCAAAAAGGTGGTGTGGGAAAGACCACTACTACCGTGACGCTGGGTGTTGGACTTGCTCGGCAAGGCATGAAGGTGCTGCTGATTGATGCAGATCCGCAAGGCAGCCTGTCTATCAGCCTGGGCATTGCGGATCCAGACGGACAGTCGGACACAATTGCCGCCATCATGAATCACGCACTGAATCAGGAGAATTATTGTGTGCAGGATGTGATCCAATCCCACGCAGAGGGCATTGACTTCATTCCTGCAAATATGGACCTGGCATCCGTTGATGTGAAAATGGTGGGTGCTATGAGCCGTGAGTACATTCTTTCGGAGTGCATTACTCAGATCCGTGACCAATATGATTGCATTCTGATCGATTGTATGCCTTCTCTGGGTTTGGTAACGATCAATGCCCTGGCTGCCGCTGACAGTGTTCTGATTCCCGTTGAGACAAAGTATCTGCCGATTAAGGGCTTGCAGCAGCTGTTCCAGACCATTGGATCCATTCGGCATTTACAATGATAGGCACAATGGTAGTGCTTGGCGCTCTGACAGCGGTGGAATCGAAATACGGTAATGGTTGGACAACCAGTCAGGATGTGCTGATGTTGGTTGCGTGGTACGTTACAGCGAGCATATATGGATTGACGGTATTGCGTTATTACAGATGCCGTTGGGTAAGGCGTTATATCAAGATGGTGCGGGAAATGGGTTTGAGTGGAAACGAGGATGAATGAAAAAATGGAAAGGCATAGTTTTATTGAGACGGAGAATTTTATGCTCATTGACCGGACAGCAGATCTGACACAGAATAACAACGCCATTATCATCGGCTCCCCTGAATCGGGGAAAACATTTCTGGTGAAACAAGAGGTATTTTCTGTTCTTCAGAACCCTGGTGATCAAGTTGTGATTGTTGTTGGAACCCAAAAGAAGGCAAATGAGTATATGCCGTTGATTGAAAGATTCGGTGGTAAGTTGATGTCAGGTGATGTCATCATGGGGTGTGAACAATTAACCAAACCGCTAACAGTATTCTGTTGTGCCGGTGTCTCCCAATGGATTACTGTAAACAGCAATCTACTAAGATCCAACGTAGAAGATAACTTCCATGTTACCTATATTTTGGAGATGATCTTGGAAAGAATGTCTCATCGACGCAAGAATGGCGGAAATGGTTTCTTGTGGATATACTTTGAAGATGATTTGTATTTTACTTGCATACAATTGGATAAATACAATAAGATTCATCAACTGGCAAGGACAAGCGGGACAAATGTAACAAGTATATTTCGTGAATATCCACAGAAGTATGAAATGCGTCGCATGATAGAGAATACTCAGTATGTATTTGCCTTTCGTATGGATCAGTCTTCTGCTGAGCGCTTCGCACATGACTTTTCATTTCCAAATTCAACTGATGTGATATCAAAATTGGCGACAGCCAAAACCGGCGACGGAATTGTCAGCCATTACGCCACGCATCGAAATGGCTATAGTACACTGTCAGGCAAGAAAATCCTTTTTTGCAGAAGATAGTTGCCGATGCATTAATGAACAATCTCCACCGTACAATATTTACAAAAAGACACCTTCGCGAATTCGTCAATTCGTAAAGGTGTCTTTCGATACGGGTTTGTCAACCCTTATTCCAGTGTATCTCCGCCGATGCCATATTTCGGATCTATCATACCGGTAAATGTGCTTTTTCCTGATTCATTGAACCAGAAAAAATTTTGGAATCTGTCATCTTGTTTTTCGTGCATGAATGCTTTCAGATTTTGCATTACATCCTCATAGACATCACGATGCACAGCAGACAAGTCTTGCAGCGTTATGGGATTACCATTAATTTTGATTGATGCCGTCCCTGCCAAGAAGTCTATTGCCAACTCAAACGAGCCGTCCATGTCCTCTATCATGCACTGGACATTGCCGATTTCTTCGCAAACGCTGGTGAAGTAGTCTCGTTGTGCAAGGGTATCTCTTATCCTTGCTTCAAATTCATTCACAAGGAGAATCGCTTCCGCAGATTCCATTTTTAGGAACATGGATTCAGCTGCTTTCTGGGAAAAGAACACATCTTTCGTAAAAATCTTATCGGGCGAGAGAATGGCCTCTGCTTGCTGTCTCACGATACCTTCAAGAATACGCACTCTTTCAGGAGAGAAAGTGTCATCCCCTCTGAAAGTGAACGAGAAGTCTCTCATATCCTTGACTCTGTCTCTCAATACACCGTTGCAGCCTACCTGCCCGATTCTGGTAAAATCATCACCAAACACAGGCTTACGGACGTACAGCGCATCTCCGATATTTGCCAGTTCATCGTCACGAACATGAGCAAGCAAAGAGATGTTAAGGTCAAAGATAGGGGACATTCCGAGCAGTTCCATCGTATCATTGTCAAACATCATACCGAAGTTGCCAGCGTGTCTGTCCTCATTAAAGCACAAAGCATCGAGAACAATCATCTCACGGAAAGCCTGTTCTGCACCACGCTCTGCGAAAAATCGGAATATTTCTTCAAAGTCCAGCTTTTTTACATCAGCGAGCTTTGCAAACGGTACATAGCCCTGCCTCTCATTGGTAAACAGGTTGCAGCGTGATGCAAGTTTATCATGGAGATAGGTCAACTGGTATGACACAGCATTCGGGCAAATCATCCGTGCAATCTCCGAAGCCATCACTTCGCAGTACGGCTCAAGCCCGGAGTTTGATGCTCCTTCGCTGCCCCTTTTGTAAATGAAGATGTCGCTTCCCCACTCTCCCGTATCCGGTTCTTTGCGGAAGCATTTTCTGAAAGAGCCTTCGCAGGCAAGCTCCGGCGATGTAGATGAAAACACAGCATCATACAAACCCACACCTTCAAACGCCAATCGGGAAATGGTTTCGGTAAATTGGTTGCGATACAACGAGATTTGACCCCAGGAGAGATGTTCCGTGTCCAACTTTACCCAGAATGTATCATTGATAGTCGCAGCATGGGTCACTCGGATGAAGCCTTCGTTATCGTAGCATCCCATCTGTATCATCACTTTTTCAAGGTGCTTGTTATGCTTCGATGACTTCCTGCCGTCAAGCCATGTATTGATGTTTTCAAAGCCGTAGGGGAGCTTACCGTATACTTCGGTCATCTTGAAGGACACGCCTGCACTAAACTCTGATTCAGGTTTTTTGTCGAAGGTTGCTACGATAGTCTCCTTATTCATCAAATAGTACATACAAGTCACTCTCCTTTTCTGTGTGTAGAAAGCTCTGTGCCGCTTTTGTTACTCCCATTATTTTCTCCTATAAAAATTTAAGCCCTTACCGAAGCAAGGGCTTAGTATCACATTTTTCTTTCAGCTTATTGAAGCCTAGCCAAGTTGGGGTGCACTGTGCAAACCCTTCAGAAAGCTCTGTCAGACATCGCTTCTTGGCACGACATCCAACTTCATCACTTCACAAGAACGCCACGACTATGAAGTTTCGTCGTTCCTGATCGCCCACTCCTGTGGACTGCGTAACAGATCACTCTGTTTCTATCATTATTGTATCCGATTTCAGCTGATTTGTCAATACCTATTTCGGATTTTCACAGGAAAGTTTTTCCCGCTTCATTTCCGCTTGCCGTCGCTGGATCAGTATTCCAATCTCACGGCGAGAAATACCCATTTCTCTTGCAAATTTCGGCAAATTGATCTCACCTTCCAAATACTTTGTAAACAGATCTAGGAAGCCTTCAGGGTACTCTGCCGTTTCTTCATACTCCCTGATGAAACGATTGAGCGTATTGCGGGATACGCCGAGCTGCGCAGCTACTTCGGTTTTGCTGCGGCTGCCGTCACGGATTGTCTGCAAAAAGGTTTCAAAGTCATCAGGCGGCAGGATCTTCTTCCGCCCCTGATAAACGCCTTTCTCCTTTGCAGCCTCGATCCCTTCTCGCTGCCGCTCCAGCAGGATGTTGCGCTCAAACTCGTGGATCGCAGCCAACATAGTCAACATGAGCCGTCCTGTGGCAGTAGTGGTATCGAAATTCTCGGAGATACTGATTACATGAACGTCTTTTTCACGCAGCGTATTGATCAGCTGCAGCAGATCAGCTGTGTTCCTGGCAAGTCGAGAAAAATCCGTAACCAGAACGGTATCGCCCGATCGGGCGAACTCGATCATGGCTTGCAGTCGTGGACGTTCCAGCGTACTGGCACTGACCTTCTCCACAAACCACTTGTCAATTTTATAACGCTGCATTGCAATCATCTGGCGATCTTCATTCTGCGCATCGGTGGATACACGCACATAGGCAATATTCACTTGAAACTCCTTGCTGTTGTTCAAGTAGGGTCTGACTTGGCTCAACGACTGCTCAAAAAATGCAAAAACCAATCCTAAATGAACAAGATTCATCGGGTTTTCGTTGTAAAAATAGAGTATACCCTATTCTACATTCTATTATAGCGGATTTTTGCAATTGGGTCAATAGGCTCTTGACTTTTCCTGAATTTCAGGTTATACTATGTATATACATTTGATGGAGGTGTTTTCTATGACAACGAACATTCAAAAATGGGGGAACAGTCAAGGAATTCGTATTCCGAAGTTCATTCTGGATGCTGTACACTGGGATGGCGACGAAGCAATTGAAATTTCGGTAGAAAAGGATAAGCTGGTACTGGCAAAAGCTGCCCCTTCCCGCCGAGACATTCGTGCATTGTTTGCAGATTACGACGGAAACTATACACCACAGGAAATGGATTGGGGTGAGCCGAAAGGAAACGAAGTATGGTGAAGCAAGGTGACATTATCAAAGTGAATTTCAATCCGCAGACTGGACACGAGCAAGCCGGTTATCGTCCTGCTGTGGTGATCAGCAACGATATATTCAATCAGAAATCTTCGTTGACCCTAGTTTGTCCGATCACGAGTACTGCAAGTCACTTTCCGCTTCATGTACCGTTGGATCATCGTACACAAACAGCTGGTGTCGTCATGTGTGAACAGATCAAAGCTCTGGATTTGAATGCTCGACCGCATCAGGTTGTTGAACAGTTGCCCAGAGACTTATTAACGACTGTTGTAGACATTGTGTATGCTGAGATAGAAATCGTCTAAACAGAAACAGGCAGGATCTTCTCCTGCCTGTTTCTTTTACTCCAGCGCTTGCTGATCGTTAGACACGCCGATAACCTTACGCCCATCGCCTGTAATCTTTAACAGATTATCGTCATGGCTATTCACATTGCCTGCTTGTACTTCATCCGCGCGGTCAGACAATTCCTGCACCATTTCCTGCTGCAATTCTGTCGGCTCAGCCTCTACAATGTGCATTTTGCATTCTGGTACAGGCAATTTCAGCATTTCTGCTGTCTGCACATCGGCAAAGCAACGGAATTGCGATAGCAATTCAGGCAGATTATCGAATCCAGCCATCCTTGTTTTCTGTCGCCATTTTGTGCCGGTAGTAGAAAGCTCCCAATCGGTTTTCGGTGCACCGAAGGTAGAGATCCACGAATCGAACGCTGCAGTGCCGCACTGCTCCAGCAGATCGTGAGCCAGATAGCGCATCATAGTGTGCATTTCGGTAATCGAATTGGAGATTGGCGTGCCGACTACACCAATATACCGACACGGAAAATCGCCGATATATAGCCATTCCA
>CAYXBP010000040.1:0-8714 GCA_964463355.1 uncultured Ruminococcus sp.
AAACTGGACACCCGCTTCGATACGCATTGTATCAAAACTGGTGTCCAGTTATGGTCGAAGTGACAGGACTCGAACCTGCAGCATCCTGGTCCCAAACCAGGCGCGCTACCAATTGCGCTACACCTCGATGGTAAAAGCCACATATCACCTGTGGCAAGAATCAAAAGAAGGCGAGAACGGGTATCAACCTCCCACACAAAGGGCGGAGAAGGTACCTATCCAAGACACCTGTATCATTGTATCATACTTCGGTTGAAAAGTCAAGAGTTTTTTTCGTTTTTTCTCACGACAATGTAGTGCCGCAGTCTGCACGAAACGGTAGCGGCGTGCAACAGCTCGGAACAATGCTCGCACTCTGCTGATTTCTATAGCAATGACAGCATCCAGTGCGGTCGCCGACAAAGTTACTTTATGATTCAATCGTGTTTTTTTGTATTTCGCACAAAAAATTATACAGTCCATCTTGTGATAGCACGCCTCGCTTGAGCGTAGATGGTAACAATTGTTGTTCGTCTAATTCGTAATCATGCAGCCAGTCACCATTCTCATAATAATCAGACAGTACCTGTATGGCTCTTTGAGTAGAAGCCAACTGCAAAGCATCGGGTCTGTTGCGCAGTATTTCCGTCAAAAGATGAAAAAGGTTTTCCATTTTCCCGATGCGCAGCACACTCTTTTCAATCTCTTTTTCACGCATCATATTCCCTCCCAATGCGATATTGCACCGCACGTTACTGTTCTCGATGCGCCACATGATACACATCGCGCAGGGGCAGCCCCCAGAATGCCTGTGGCTCACTTTTTTGCTTTTGTCCTTCCTTGGAAGGACGCATCGCCACTTGCAATTATAACATATCATTGCAGAAAGTTCAAGCGTTTATGCGCAAACGGTACTTTCTCGCAATGAGAGAGTACCGTTTTATCGCTTTTCGTATATATAATTGTATGCATACATCAGAAGTCCAGTTTTTGTTGTGCCTCCTGATGAATAGATACCAGCACAAGCTTCTGCTGATCAGTAATGGTTTGCAATCTGGCTTCGTATAAGTCATTTTTGACCTGATTTTCCCAGACCGTCAATGGGCTGTCTTCAAGGAAGTAAACCACCAGCACCGAACCGTTACCTGCATCATCAGCGGAGATGATTGTGGTATCACCTTTTTTACGCTCATCAGCGTACAGCCAATCCAAAACATCTTTGCCGTAGGTGTTATGGTCGGCAGAGTACGCCGAAACCAATCCTCCGTTTTGGTAGGTACTGCTGTCCGAGGTATACATGGTGGCAAGGTCAGAAAATGCGGATTCATCGCCGCCGTTTTGCTGCCACTGTTCCATAATGGCATCTGCCTTTTTTCGTGCGCCATCGGCATCGGTATGTGATGCGTAGGGCAGCACAATCACGCGGAAATCTACTGCATCGGATTCATTGCGTGTAGGCAGGGTTGTAAGCATATACACCTGATAGTTTTTCTGCCCATCCTCGTTATAGATATATGTATCGTACAGGGCATGAGATTTCTCCATTGCCCATTGTCTGATTTCGAAACTATAACTTGCACCATTGGTGGAAAGCTTCATAGCATTCACGAGTTTTTGGGCTTCATCAGTGGTTTTCTGCTTCACATTCACCAGAAAATCCATGACATAGTTCTCAAAGGCTTCGGGTGTTCGGCAGGCTGCCAGTTCCTCGGCATATCGTCTTGCCTCCTCCTGCTGCAAGGAGGTTTCCGCTGCATCGGCATCATCCGTCCACGCAATCGCATAGCAAAGCATATCCCAGGATTGATAGGTCGCCTTATTTTTCTCATAGCCCTGCTGAATTTCTTCTTCGGTAATTTCGATGCAATTAACCAATTGTTCGTAGTAGCTGTTGCCCAACATCTCCAGTTCCATAGCTGTTTGGATATCCTCGCGGCGGACACCTCTTGGCATAGATGTCATATCCAGTGCGGCGGCATTGTCCGCACAGGCAGCAAGCTGTTCATCCGTCAGGTGATAGTCCGCATCGTAAGCCATTTCGCAACGCTGCAACAGGTTCTGCACCACCGAATTGGTACTCTGCAAAAAGTAATCATGCCATGTTGTGCCGTCAGAGGTCTGCTGATGGCTCAACTTTTTGTCGGGGTCAAACGCAGGTTCTCTGCCACTGGATTCAAAATAATCGAGATAGTTGTTGTAGCACTGATCGTAAAAATAGCAATACTCGGCATTGCTCAGGGAATAATGCTTGCTGGATACCGCTGTCTGTGTGCGCAGCATCATGCCACTGTGCCTGACGAAGTACACAACGCCCATGGTAACGATCGCCACTACCGCCACGCCTGCTGCCGAAATGGCAGTAATACGCTGGATTCTTTTTCGCCGTTGCAATTTGCGTTCTGCTATGACTGCGGCGCGCTTTTCAACTTTGCGTTCCTGCATTTTGCGATTCTGTACAGAAGCTTTTTTCCGCCCGTTGTTTTTTTTCTTCGCCATATGCGCTTGTTCCTTTCAATGACTCAAGTTGCAGGATGCGTAAACCACTGTCCCTTCGCAATGGTATCGGCACTGCATATAATAACGATTTGCGTAATGTCCTGTTCCAATTCGTCCACAAGGGTACTGTCTGCAAGCTGTGTGTTGATCGCGGTGATCTTGGCATAATGCTGTGTCAGAAAAGGAAGCATTGCCGCGCCGAAATCATCAGTGAGCAGCAGCAGATGCCGACTGTTTTTCAGGTTCGTCTCGATTTGCAGCATAGGGGCATCCGTCGCAGGAAACACCTTGTACGCCTCATAGGCAAGCCGCTGGGGATCATCGCAAAGCTGTGTATCATACAAAGAATCCACCTGTGCCTGTGTACCATTGGCGGCAAACAACGTAATATTTGTGCAGCTCGCGCCATTTTCGCATTCATAGAGATCAACCACATCAGATGTCATACGATAATAGCCTGTTTCAGCCGCAAGATCGCCCTGATAAGATGCTGTGAGATGAGTAATACGGAAGCGGTCGTACCCAAGTGCCGAAAATCCCAGCTTGCGAACAGCGGTGCGATATGCAGAATATGCACCGTAACTCGTCCAATGGGTATCAGTACGGTAATAGATGGGTTCGTTGCGCATGGCGTACAACCAGCTGTATATTTCAATGTTAGTGATACGATCATCCAACGCGTCAGACGCAGTAGAAAGCAAGGCTTGCTCATTGGCTTGTGGCGCATTCTGTGGCAGCGTTTCAGCATAGATGCCGGCAGCAGTGGGTACACCGATCCAGTAGACGGGCGCGCTTTGCGTTGCGGCAAAATCATTAACCTGCGTGATAAGCTGCAATGCACGTTCGCCATCATAAGCCGCGTGATAGCGCAGCATACGGTCGTTTGTAACATATACCGAGCCGATTCTATCATACCCTGCACGTAAACGCAGACTATTGCAAAATTCAGCAAGCTGCGCACTGTACGGCACCGCTTTGGCAGTATCGCCTTTGGCAGCATCATTTGCCAGTGCTGCCACGCCGCACAGCAACGGCAGACCAAACAGCAGAACGCTGCGCAAAACGGCGCGGCATCGCCTGGGCAGAGATTGCTGCCTATTTGCCATGGCGCATACCAGTGGGGTCGGTCAGATCCAATGCAAGCACAGTGGCATCAGACGCAAGAGGCACAAACCCGATCGCCTGACAAAACGCAAGAGCAACTGCATCGGCTGGGGTATGTGCAAACAATTGCCATTGCTGCCACTGCACCGCCTTGGAAGCCACAACGCTCATCAGGGTTTTGCCGAGATACTGTCTGCGATACGGCTCTGCAATAAAGATATGGCACAGCCACGCACGGTCAGCATCTGATTGCAGCAAAGCGTACCCTATGGGTGTGTCACCATCCTGAACGGTAATCACAGGTTGTGCATCAGCAAAATGATGCAGCGCGATATGCTCTGGCTGTGGAAAAAGCGCAGCCGCTGCGGCAGCAGTGAATTCGGTAAATTTCAGCATGAGAACCACTCCTTGTTATAGTGTTATTATTGTAGCATATTTTTTTCAGCTTGTAAAGGGATAGTTGCCGTGAATCAAACAAAGTTGCGGTAAACGCCTCCCCTTTTCATTGTGATACGGCACTACTCAGCATCATGTGGCAATCTGCAAACTCACAAAAAAACGCATGACGTACGGGGACTGCCATACATCATGCGAAATCATTCGGATGGATACCGTGTTACTCTGTAAACGCTGTTGCAAAGCTTGGTTTCAGGCAATGATAATACAGCTTGGAATCCTCATTGCTAAAGCTCTGCTGCAATGCGTTATGAAATTCTGTTTTGCTATGGCTGTCAATCAGGCAGCGAAAAACCTGCTGTGCCATTTCGTCTGTCGCAGTATCTGGCAGCAAATCACGTACCAGATCTACCGTAACTGTTGATGCTGTCATTGCGGTGGCAGCATCTGCCATATTAAAAACAGGCTGCACCTGCACCACAGTTGCCTTTTTCCGCAGGCTGATGGGTGCTTTTTTCTTATCTTTTTTCGGCTCAACCGTAGGCGTTGCCACATAATTTGTACTGTGCAGCACAGCCTGAATGGAAGGCTTGATGGTCACTTTGGTATTCAGATAATTGCGCGCAAAGGCAACAGAAGCAGAATAGCCACTATCCTTGCTGATGATATAGTAGGCATCCGCCTTGTTTTTTGCGATGAGATAGCCTAAAAAAGTCACCAGCTGGAAATCCAGCGCATTTTTGCCAGATTGCGCAATGCATACACGTTCCGGCATGATATTGGCGGCAAGCATTTCATCCATAATCTCAAAGGACAAGGTATTTGCCGCCTGACTGTAAAACAGAATGATACGGTCTTGGGGGTCAAGCTGCCCGATGCCTTGCAATCCAGCAGAATTGACATTCTCGTAATCAATCAAAAACAGACGCATTCTCTTTGCATTCCTTTCTTATTCGGATGCGTCCTCCTGTTGCAGCATATCCACAGGCTCATTATTGCGGATGGAGTCGTCACCGATACACAGCGGCAAAGCACGGTGGTGGTTAAAGATCTCCGCATAACTTGTTCTTTCGCCATACTCGCCATCGAGTGTCCAAAAGATTTCTTTATCGGAGATAAACCGCAGATGCGATGCACGGAAAAACTGCACATAGGTCCAATCCATATCCTTGTCAATGTTCAGCAATGCACGCAGCGTACGATGCAGATCAATGGTACGCGCGGGATTGCGAATCAACATGACTTCAAAGGTGCCATCATCCAACATAAAACCTCTTAGCTTCAGCACACCGCCCACTGAGGCGGTGTTGGTGACCATTCCAAAAAGATAATCATCCTCCAGCATCTCGCCATCATATTCCACCCTGAGGTGGAACGGGCGAATATTGCTAACCTGCGTTACGGCATTCAGCAGATATGCGATATGCCCAAGTGCATTTTTGATGTTCTGGGGCGTATCGATGGCCGTTGCCGTAAATGCGCCAAACGCAGCAATATAGAGGAAATACCGTTGATTAAAAGCCCCGATATCGCAATGATACAAATGTCCACACATCAGCCATTCCGCAGCTGCTTCAATGTCCATGGGAATGCGCAATCCCTTTGCAAAATCATTGGTTGAGCCACAGGGGATGTATCCCACAGGCAACGGCTTCTCACTGTACATCAGTCCCTGTACCACTTCATTGAGTGTGCCGTCACCACCTGAGCAGACAAGTAGGTCGTATCCACCATCTAAGCAGGCATACTCCGCCGCAGCGCAAGCGTCCATACGGGCTTGAGTGGGGCGAATGGTAACTTCATAGCCTGCCTTGGTAAAGATATCGACCACGTTGGCAAGCTTATTGCGCATGATCGTCTTGCCAGAAAGCAAATTGCAGATAAAATAGAGTTTTTTCATCGTTTTCACCTTTTGAAATATGGAAAACCAACCTAACAGGAGTGCTTCCTATTTCGGAGCAGCGGAACACTGCACCTCACCTAGCATTATACCAAATTTCAACGAGAAATGCAAGCTTTTTTCAGTTAAAAAATAAAAATTTTTGGAAATTTCAAAAAAGCCCTTTACAAATCAAACGCGATGTGGTATAATAAACAAGTCGTTAGGGAAAACCTCTATTCGACAGAATACTGGGGTGTCGCCAAGCGGTAAGGCAGCGGACTCTGACTCCGTTATTTCGAGGGTTCAAATCCTTCCACCCCAACTCAATGTTACTTTGCGCAGAACAGTAAGCTGCTGTTCTGCGCAAAATAGTATATACAGGCGTAAGGCGGCTGCACAGCAACCACCTCACGCATAATTGCATACTATTGTGTTTTGATTGTCAGTGCGTTTGTGAAACAGATGGCTGTGTATCATTTCATCACCAGCAGCCACATCTCCTACTTCATTGTCATGGCGAGGCAGTTTTCACGTTACCGCCGTTCCGTCACATCGTATCGCTCGATACCTTAATCGCTTTTCTGAAAAGAAAAAGGATGGTTGATTCAGTCTTACCTGAACAGGCTGTCTTGGCGGATGCTCGGAAGTGCTTGGCGTTCATCGAACACCATGAACAGAGGATCGGTAATGCCGAGCCTATTCAATTGTCAAGGTGCTAATTGCAATGGCGCACAAATAATCAAGCCCTTCAGATGATGCCTCGAAAACACTCTGAAAGACTTGACAAAATCTATGTAAAGTGGTACAATAAAAGCACCACAAAACAAGCATTCTCACAAAGTCAATCAGATGTTGTCGTCATCTGGCTGATGGGGCACATTGGGGGGTTCAGTCCTAATGTGTTCCGTGGGGGTGCTTTTTTGATACCATTGTTGTAGCACTTTTTTGTTTTCTTGTAAAGAGTTGTTTGGAACTTTCTCAAAATTTGTCGGGATGCACAAATGCTATACAATGATAGTCTTTTTTGTTCCATAAAAACCCCTTGTAAAGACAAAAAGCTACGGACGAACCGTAGCTTTTCTTTTAAAAGTTTCCACTTTCGGTAGGACTCACCGCTTTTTACAGGAATCAAGGATTCCCATACTCGGGAGAGAATCTCTCCACCAATATTGTAACACATTGTTCGGAAAATGTCAACCCTTTTGTTCTGGCAATTTGTGCCATATGTGGCACAATCGCATCATTTCAATCCAGCAGCAATCCCAGATATGACCATTCTTGCCTGTTCTTCAAATTCCTTCGGCACTCGTACAATCAGCCGTGTTTCTTTTTGTGTGTATTCACAAGGAATCCCTTCTTTTTTGAGGGTATCCAACTGTCTTTGGGTCAATTCAAAATAGAAGTATTTTCTTTCTGTCGCTTGCGCCTGGCTTGGTATTTCGTACCCATGCTGTTGGCAATATGCATGACAAGCCTGTTCAAGCAATTTGAAGTCGCAGCTGTTATGCATCAAATCGGCACTGGCGTGTGCAGTGATTCTTGTATAGGCAGCGTGTGCCATTTTTTGAATTTTGTCCTTGTTTCTCCGGCAGAAAGCAAGTTCTTTTCTAACTTTTTCACGGCGGTCAATATTCGGGATTTCATCTCTCACCAGTATGGAAAGTACCTCTTTTGGCATCGGAAGCATATACGCAAAACGAAGTGTACCTACAATTGGCTTTCGCTTATCTTTTACGATAATTAGCAGGTCATCTTGTTTGTTGTGGATATGGTGCGAAATCGGCACAAAATATGAGAAGCCATTGACAGATAACACAGCTCCATAAAAGAACTTGTTGTTCCCACTTTGATATCTAACATTCGGAACACGTGTAAATCCTCGCGCTGCTTGTTCAAATGCTTTCAAAAATGCAATGTATTCAAGATCAACATTGTAAAAATCGACTTTCATACTAATCTTCTCCTAAAAACATAAGGGAACAGACAAATGCCTGCCCCCTTGTGATTGCTTTTCTCTCGCATTTTACAGGCTGCGAAGCACCTACGATCACAAATCTCGCATTTTACAGGCTGCGAAGCACCTACGATCACAAATCTCGCATTTTACAGGCTGCGAAGCACCTACGAGAAGATGAGCAATCCAACATCTATTATTTGTATTATACACGGTTTCGAACGAGATGTCAAGCATTTTCTTCCGAAAGTTGCGCCACATATGGCAAAATTATTGCCATGCTCGCGCCGAACAATAAAATAATGGTTGTCTACGAATGGCTCATGGCATCAATGGGAGCTTCAAACACATAGACCTTTTCGGCACAGCTGCCATCCATGCGGAAGCCAAACCGCTTGTCGCTGCCGCTGCATTCCCCTCGATACTGCTTACCTTGCACCGTACTGCGGAACGCTGCGTACTTTGGCTGATCCTTTTCATCCTTGCCAACAAACACCACATTGCCCCTGCCATCCTGATACATCTTCTTTTCCCTCATCATAGCAGAAACGATATCTGGATCAATGCCTCTGGTCTGGGTCAGATATGCAAAGGCTCTGCTGTATTTGCCGTCCGTGGGATCCGGCATCTGCAGCTGCTTGTCAGTGCTGTAATCTGAATAGGAAGGTGCAACCTCCGGTGTGATATGCGGCGTATCGTGGCAAAGCGCACAGACAGCCTCTTGGAATGTTTTACCCAGCACCTTCTGGATCCACAATTCATGATCGTTACATCACTTCGCGAAGATGTGAGGTGCTGCGCTATTTTAGCGGTAACCGTATCCAATTCTACGCCCACTACACCACCGTTGCCGATGCTGTGCGGCATTCTGGTGATGAAATTGGCAGTACCGCAAGCTGGTTC
>CAYXBP010000041.1:0-8101 GCA_964463355.1 uncultured Ruminococcus sp.
GAAGTTCCCTTTGGGCTGATCGACTTCTTTTAACTCCCTGATTGTCCACTCCCTGCGGTAAAATAAGCATTGACAAACCCCCTTGTAGCGTGGTATGATATAGATAAGCAACTGTATATCGTTGCTTGATCAATGAGAGGAGGATTTTTCTTATGAAGCGTACCAAAATCGCTGCGCTGGCGACCGCTGCTGTTATGGGCGTGGCTGCATTGCCGCTTTGCAACAATGTGACCATGACCGCCGATGCGGCAGAGGGTTATAACTACGCCGAAGCGCTGCAAAAAGCCATGTTTTTCTATCAGGTGCAGGAGTCTGGCCCACTTTCCGAGGGCAATCAGGTGACTTGGCGCGCCGACAGCATGATGAGCGACTATGTTCTGGGTGGCTGGTTCGATGCCGGTGACCACATCAAATTTACCCTGACCAATTCCTATTCTGCTTCAATGCTGGCATGGGGTATGTTGCAGTTTGGTGATGGCATCAAGCAAGCAGGTCTGATTGATACCTACCGTAACAGCCTTGCTTATGCGCTGGATTACATCGCGGCTTGTGATCTTGGTGATGAAGTGGTTTACCAGATCGGCGAAGAGGGCTTTGATCACAAATGGTGGGGCTCCGCGGAAATCTACAACTATAAGCGTGAACAGATGGAAGGAGAAGCGCAACGCCCCTACTATCTCACTGCGGATTCTAATGTGACAGGTCATATGGCGGCGGCTCTGGCAGCAGGATACCTTGTGTTTAAAGATGCAGATGCTGCCCGCGCTGCGAACTATCTCGCCCATGCCAAAAACTGCTTCGATATTGCAAATACCACAAGAGATCACGGCAATACACCTGCATCAGATTCGATGTACAAGTCTTCGCACTTTTACGATGAATTGTTCTGGTCTGCCAACTGGCTGTATATGGCAACTGGTGATCAGACATATCTTGACCTGTGCGAAAGCGATTTTATCCCCAACCTCGGCAAAGAAGATCAATCCACTGAGATGAAGTATACTTGGGGTATGTGCTGGGACGATACCCAGCAGGGCGGCACGTTGCTCTATGCCATCAATACCGGCAAGCAGCAATGGATCGACCAGTTTACAAAGCATCTGGAATACTGGACAACAGGCTATGGCGGCAAGCAGATCAGCTACACTCCGGATGGTCTGGCATGGCTGTTCAATTGGGGTTCTCTGCGCCACGCGACAACCACTGCATTTCTGGCGGCTGTTGCTGTGGAGGAGCTTTACGCCGACGATGCAGCAAAAACGCAGAAGTATACCGATTTTTACGAATCCCAGATGAATTATGCCCTGGGCGATAACGCGTTGGGCATGAGCTATATCTTGGGTATGGGCGATACCTATCCGCAGGCATGGCATCACCGTACTTCTTCTGGCGTGTGGGATGATCAGTGGACACAGCTTGGCGAGGAAAAATTCCACCGTCACACCCTCTATGGTGCGCTCATCGGTGGCCCTGCGCAAGATGGTTCCTATACCGATTCGGTTGGCCAATATCAATTCTCCGAGGTTGCCATCGACTATAACGCTGGCTATACCGCGCTGTTGGGCAAAATGATCGAAACATACGGCGGAAAAACTGACCCAGACTTCCCCGCAAAGTATCTGGCAGAGGAATTCGCAGAGGATCAGAAAGAGCCTACGCATAAGGAGTTTTACATGGAGGCTGCCATCAACCAGTCCTCCGATTCCTACATTGAGATCAAGGCACAGGCAACGAATCACTCCGCGTTTCCTGCGCGTGTGGCAAGCAGCCTTTCCTACCGCTATTTCTTCGATATCTCTGAACTGCTGGAAAACGGTCTGACCATTGATGATGTAACCGTACGCATCGGTTACGATGAATTCAGCGGGAATACCGTGGCTTCGGAGCCGATCCACTACAAGGATAATATCTACTATGTGGAGTTTACCTATACGGATAGTTCTGTGATCCGTCCTTCGGGTCAGTCCGAGCATCAGGCAGAGTTGCAGTTCCGCCTTGCTGTTCCCGATAATAACAAGGTGTGGGATTCCACCAATGACTGGTCATTCCAAGGATTGCAGGCAGGCAACAACAATACCGCCATTACACCCTATATTTGTATGTACGACTCTGGCGTGATGATTTGGGGCATTGAGCCTGACGGCACAACACCAGATCCCGCTGCGACCGTTCCCCCTGCCACTGGGACGACCACTCAGCCTGTTGTGAATGCCACAAAGTACGGCGATGTGAACTGCGACGGCCTTGTAAAGGTGGATGATGTCATTCTGCTGAACCGTTTTATCGCAGAGGACGAGACGGTTTCCCTCTCTGCACAAGGCAATGCAAATGCTCGCTGCGGCGCAATAGAAGGCATTGCGGGTGATGATGCCATTGCAATTTTGCAGCTGCTTGCTGGTTTGGTAGATTCTCTGCCCTTGCAGTGAGGAATACGTGGGGCAAAGCAGTTTTCTGAAGTATTCCGGTATTGCATCATGTATATAGCGATATAATATGCGAAAAAGCATCTGTGCGATTGCCATTTATGTGGCGGCACAGGTGCTTTTTTGTGTGAGAAAGTATGGTTTCCGCATCTGCAATAGTATGGGTAGAATCGCATAAAAGCAAACTGTGTCGAAATTCGCCTGCAATGCATACACTATACTACGCATCCGAAAGGGTGCGAATCAACGTGAAAGGAACGGTGCATTACATGATGCAAATGATTAATGCAGACACTCATGCCGATGATATGTCTGTGTTTCCAGCACTGATCTTGCTGGCATCCTCCTATATGCCTTTTCAAGCGTGGGAAGAACCACTGGATTATAGCACGGCACTAGAAAGCGGCACGGTTTTCCCCTCCCTTGTCATGCCCTTTATGATGAGCTATGGCTGCAACGGTTGCGCTGCGGCGCAGCTTGAACAGGAGAAAGGAGATCCGCTATGGTGATGAAAAATGCTTCGCAACGCCGTCCAGAATCCATGAGCCGCAATGAATTGACACAATGGATGCGCCAATTGCAATTCACTATGCGCGATATCGCACTTTTTTTAGATACACACCCCGATGATCCTAACGCCCATCGAACGTATCTTAACACACTTGGCAAGTGGAAAGAAGCACTTGCAGTGTATCATGATCGCTTCGGCTTGCAGTTTCAGGAGCAGCTTTGCGAGCATACCGACTGGCACGCATGGACTTCTGCGCCATGGCCTTGGGAAAAGGAGGATAACTGAATGTGGCAATATCAAAAAACATTGCAATATCCCGTGAAGATTAAGCAGCCCAATGCGCGGCTCGCCAAGATGGTGATCACACAGCTTGGGGGCCCGGATGGAGAATTGGGCGCATCCATGCGATATCTCAACCAGCGATATACCATGCCGCTACCCCAGCTTGCCGGGCTGTTAACGGATATTGGGACGGAAGAACTCTCACATCTCGAAATTATATCTGCGTTAGTATACCAGCTCACGAAAGGACTAACACCCGAACAGTTGGAAGCACAGGGGTTTGCACCGTATTTTGTGGATCATACCACGGGAATTTACCCTGTGGCGGCAACGGGCGTACCGTTTTCCGCAGCAACGTTCCAGTGTACAGGCGATACCATTGCCGATTTGCACGAAGATATGGGTGCAGAGCAGAAGGCGCGCAAGACCTACGATAACATTTTGCGACTTGCGGATGACCCCGATGTACGCGATGTGATTCGTTTTCTGCGTGAACGAGAAATTGTGCATTATCAGCGATTCGGCGAGGGAATGCGTTTGTTACAGGATCAGCTAGCGAAATTCTCGCCGTATCCTAATAATCCCTATGCCTTTAATCCTTCGTATGATACGGAATGCATGAAAAAAGCATCGCGCAAAGCATAAAACCTGCCATGATACAGCAAAAGGACACTGCATCATGTAGTGTCCTTTTGCCTGTTATATTTGCCTGTTAAAAAAGTAAGAATGAATGTTTCCCACTTGCCAAATCGAGGCAACTGTGATATAATAGCGGTGGACGACTATCGGAATACACCAAAATAAAGAATCGTTGAAAATAATTTTATGGAGGATAAACATGAAACATATCATTTACAAAATAATTGCTGTTGCAATTGCCACAGGAAACATGATAAGCTGCACTGCATCATCAGCTGCCACACAAGAGGTACATAATATGACGACCAATGCACTTTCTGATGAAACCATACGGTTTTACAACTACTGGAAAGAAAAGTATCTTGCACAGGATACCTATGTTCAGGATGAGATGCAGTATTATGTTTTTTATGGAGAGCAGACTTATGCAGAGGCTGACGATGCAGTTGCAGTTACGGTATCAGAGGCACATGGTTATGGTATGCTCATTGCGGTGTCTATGGCAGAGTACGATAATGAGGCAAAGGACATTTTCGATGGTATGTACTGGTATTACAGGGCGCATCTCAGCAGCATTGGTCCGAATTTGATGGCATGGCAGCAGATCGATAACGGTTCAGCAATTGTCAATTCCTCTGGTGCGGATTCTGCAACAGACGGCGATATGGACATTGCCTATGCCCTTTTGATGGCAGACAGTATATGGGGTAGCAGTGGGGAGATCAATTATAAGCAAGCAGCTGTAAATATAATCAATGACATTATGACCTACGAGGTGAATCAAACCGATTGGATATTGCAGCTTGGTGACTGGGTCTACTGGTCGAGTAGTGAAGACGAGTACTATACTGCTACACGTTCTTCAGATTTTATGGTGCAGTATATGCCTGTTTTTGCGAAGATAACTGGAGATGACCGTTGGATGCATCTTTACGAAAGCACCTACCGCATCATCAACGGAATTGTTGATACTTACGGCACGGGAATCTTGCCCGATTTTATTGTAAAGGATAGCACAACAGGAAAATTTATTCCTGCATCAGCACACTTCCTTGAAAGTGAAAATGATGGCAATTACTATTACAATGCTTGTCGTACACCATGGCGCATCAGCATGGATTATCTGGTGGGAGGAAACGAGAATGCAAAGAAATTTGCAGATACACTCACGAGATTTATTATCCGAGAAACGGCTGGTGATCCTTGGAAAATCATGGCGGGGTATACTCCAAATGGTACTGCTGTTTCAGATTGGAACGATCTTTGCTTCAATGCACCGTATATGATTGCAGCAGCATGTGGTGACAATTTAGAATGGCATGATGCAGTCAGAGAAATGTGCGTAAACTATGGCGAAAATGTGTACTATGGAGATACGATCACCATGCTTTGCCTGATTGTGGATGACGGCGGCTGGATTGTGCCTGCAAGCGAAAATAAAACTGTTCAAGGCGATGTGAATGCAGACGGAAAATTGACTGTTGCTGATATGGTGGCGCTCCAGAAGTGGCTGCTTGCCGTGCCAGATGCATATCTTGCAAACTGGAAGGCTGCTGATCTCTGTGAGAATGATAGGCTGGATGTGTCTGATCTTTGCATTATGAAGCAGAAACTATTGGGATCGACTCAGTCGCCTCAAAAAACAACTTCCACCAAACGCATATAATACACCACTGAAAAAGGTTTATCTGTTCGGAAAGATCGCCACGAATCATCCTGGTACAGCGCAAACCACAACAATTCGCGACTATACCTTCTCTTCCCGCGCAATGCGTTACGCGTATGCTGTACCGAATGGCGGTTCCAGTGGTCAAGCCCTGATCAATCTGATGAAGGCATTGTACCTGTACAATCGTGCTGCATTTGAATATCAACAGAATAAAAATAAAAGCGGACGCCCTTTTTTCGGTGTCCGCCTTTTTTCTCCGTGCCATCATTTTACCTCTAAGGTTCTGCCAACAAGGTTTCGACAGGGTTAAAATAGTACCAATGATTTCCATCATACATCCAGCCATATTCGTTTCTCGCAGATAAAAGCAATCAAAGGCGATATCGTTCAAACATAGAATCAGAAACTTCTATATCTGCCGCCTTTCCCTTCTTCTGCAAAAGATCCCAGTTTGGCTTTCGGTCACTCAAATTGTGTGCATCAGAGCCAAACGCAAAATGTGTATGCTCTGACATAATTTTCTTCACCAGTTTTTTTTCTTTCCAGCTTACCAAAGCTTCGTTATTAATCTGCAAAATTGATTTACTCATAAGTATCGCATCTATTTCTTCCTTGTTGTAATACGGCAGGCAGCGGTGTACATGTGCAAGCATGACTTTCAACTGATACTCTGCCGATATGTTATAGATCTCCTCAGACATCCATTTTTCGTAGGGTCTGTAGGGCAACTCCAGCAAAATGATACGTGTGCCAGTAATAGCGAGCTTCTCAATTCCAGGCAGCTCAGAAATACCATGTTCAATGGCAACTTCTGCACCAAGATGAACATCTTGTATCATCACACTATCCTTAATGGATGCAAAAGCCTTCTCCCGTTTTTGCAAATAGTCTTCAACAGATTTTTCACGATGCGCATAGAAATGCGGTGTTGCTATAAGCCTGCGCACACCCTGTGTCTTCAACATCTCCACCATTTTTAGCGAGGTATCCACACTATCCGATCCATCGTCCATTCCAGGGAGTATATGGCAATGGTATTCTGTTAACATAGTTCACATCACTCCTTACAGTTTGTCTTCACAGCAGTAGCAATCGTCTGTGCTTAACGCACCTGTAGAGGTGCTTGGCGTGTTACTCTCTTCACAGTTTACAGCATCCCACCAATCATCCCTTCAGCTCTGGATCTCAGCGGAATCAACGCGCTCAGGCTTATTTCCATAGTAGCCATATCCATGGCCTTTCTTATAGTAGTATTTGCCGCCGTATTTATGCTTTCTATAATAACCGCTGCCCTTTTTGACCTTTACGCCATTCAGAATGAAACCGAGCAGATTCATCTGTGCAAATTCAATTTTCTTATTTGCAGCCATCAGATCCTCATCTGTGGTAGAAGCATAACGCACAACCATAATGATGCCAGAAATATTCTTGGTAAGTTCCATCACGTCTGTTACAACATTGACGGGTGGAGTATCAATGATAATAACCGCATATTTTTCGCTCAGTTCATGCAAGATAGTGGTCATCTGCTCAGAGCCCAACAATTCTGATGGGTTCGGTGGAATCGGGCCAGCTGTCAGGATATCCAGATTCTCCATAACATCTTTCTGAACACAATCATCAAGGCACTTCATCTTACTAACTGCAGAAGACAGCCCTTTCTTGTTTTTCAGCCCAAATATTTTATGCTGCACAGACCTTCGCATATCTGCATCAATAAGGAGTACCTTACAGCCACTTTGTGCCATCGCAATGGCGATATTGGCAGATGCGGTGGATTTACCCTCGCCAGGATTTGCAGACGATATCGCAAAGATTTTCTTTTCAAATGTTGACAAGGAGAATGTCACATTGGTTCGGATGGATTTATAGCTTTCAACGATGAAGAATGGAATATCCTTGTCTGTCAGCTTGGCATGCTCATCTTCATCAGAAGTCTTTTTCTTTTTATTTTCACCGAACTGCTGAATTTCACCAATAATCGCTTTTTTGTATGTATTTGCCGAAGCATCGGAATCCTTGATCGTATTGTCGAAAAAGTCCATGAGGAAAACAATGAGTACGATCAGCATGAAACCTGCAACACCGCCGATTATTGTGTTTCTGGAAGTACTCGGCGCAACAGGCGTATAGTACACTTTCGCAGTATCTATGGTATTAATTGAACCAACACCGACTGCATCCTCCACATACTGCGGAGCAACCTTTGTCAAATCATTGCAGATTGCCGCTGCAACCTCAGGATTCTTCGTAGTAGCCGTTACCTTAACAGCCGAAGTATCGGTCACAGAGGAAATTTCAAGACAGTCACGGATAGAGGAAGGGGTGATCGCTCCAGTATTGGAAAACGCAAATATCTGAGACAACGTATTCTCATCGAACTGCTTAGATAGCTGCTCTGCAACTGCGTTCATCACAGCATCATCCTTCAGCACTTCCATATAGGTATTCACAAGCTGCTTCGAATTACTGATATTGTTTACATTATCAGTGTATTCCGAAATCCCCGTGTAGCTCTGCACATACATGGTGGTCGTATATGGGCAGAGCAAGGGAAAAGAATGTGGGTTGGCGCAT
>CAYXBP010000042.1:0-4507 GCA_964463355.1 uncultured Ruminococcus sp.
GCTCCTTTAGGCTTTTTCTATATTATACCACAAAATCCCTGGTTTGTCCACTCCCGTTGCCAATCTTGGCAAATGAATCCGATCTTCCTGTTAAGAAACCATGGAATAAAACGGCACAGAGAGTATTCTGTTATGTTTTTTGAAAAAAAGCCATGTTCCTGTGTTTGAATGGAACATGGCTTTTGGCATCTTTCATAATTGTATTTAGATAGGCAACCCTGCGATCATTTTTAGAATCAAGATAGCATCCGCAGCGTTCAGGGTATTATCTCCGTTGACATCTCCATTGTGCGAACCTGCCGCTGTAATCGCCACAGCGAGATCCTCTGCGACATAGCGATTGAGCAGGATCACGTCGTCGATCTTAACATTGCCGTCACAATTCACATCGCCGGCCAGCTTGTCAGACGCATTGGTGGTGGAGGTTGTGCTTGCAGGCGTTGTACTACTGCTACCGCCGTAATAATCCCCAAGCGATTGCCCATTTGCGCCCAGCGCAACCTCGTGGTCAAGGCTGATATACACGCCGTTTTCATCCTGCCAAAGGGCAGGCTCAACAAACGCATATTTTTCCTCATCCCATTTGCCGAAGTTATCGTACACCAGACCACCCGTATCACCAGAGTTTTCGTTGAAGCACCAGAAAGTGTGGTGAATCCTGTTCTCGATCATGAGGTCGCGCAACGCAGTCATCCATGCGCGATTTCTGCCATCGGTATCGTGTTCCGCATCAAGGAATCCACCCCATTCTCCCATGAGCAGCGGTGCGATATTCTGGTCATGGATAAAGAACCAGTTATCATACCAGCAGTCCTTCATCAGCGTTTCCTGCGTAAAGCCCTCATAGAACCATGTTTGATCGTACACCAGCGGGCCGTAATCGTGGGGTGAGTACACGAGCTGCGACTGATGTTCACCCAGATCAATTGGCAAATCAGCCACGCCGCGGAAGTTGCCACCCCACCATGTATGATGGTAGTAGCTGTAGGGATAACGGGAGTAATCAATGTTCTGAGAAGTCCAGTCAGCACCGTCTTCGAACTTGGGGTAAACCTCAACGCCCTCTACCAGAATCAGCAAGTTGGGGTTGATGTTCAGCACAGCGGCTGCCGCTTGTTCTGCGGCATATTTCCAGTTGTTGGCATCGGTGGAAGCGTCCCACTTTGCCATCAGGTCTGGGGTATCGGCAGTGCCGTGCGGCTCGTTTTTCAAGTCAATGGCGATAATGGTATCGTCATTCTTGTAGTAGTCGGTGAACCACTCCAACGCCTCAATCCAGTCGGCAGTTGTATACTGGTCGGTGTACCACAGGCTGACCTGATGCCCGGCAGATGCGGTTTCCGCGCTGTGAATATCAATAAAGATTTTCAGTCCCAGTTCACGGCACCACTTCACGGCGTAGTTCCAGATATCAAAGCTATACATACAGGTACCGCCCTCAACGCCCTCAAGGGTCAACTCGGGATTGGAGTAGGTGTTCACCTTGACCAGTGCATCCGGCTCATTGTTCTTCCACCCTAGCAAGATCTGTGTGGACATGGGCACACGCAGCACATTGAAGCCGTGGTCGGCGATTTGCGTGAGCATTGCGTGCATATTTTGCGACCACACGCCATCAAAGACCTGGCTGCCCACATTATAGCCGAACCAGTTACATCCAGTCAGCCAAACGGGATTGCCTGCCGAATCCACAATTTGGTTGCCTTCCACGTGCAGCCAGTCGTCCTGCGTATTGTAGGTAATACCCGTATCTGGATCGGTGTAGGTATCCGCTGCTGCGGGCATTGTCGCTGATGTGCTGCAAAGCAGCAAGGTTACGGCGGTTGCCGCTGCCGTCAAAGAATTGCGCCCTTTCACTGAGATTCCCCCCTCTTTTTCGTGCATATCGGATCAATACGCGTTGCTGGAGTTCTTCTCCTTACGCCAAAGAACTAGCAGCACTACACCCACAATGATTGCCACCAGTACGCAGCCTGCGCCGATGAACACGGAGGTACCAAGTCTGTCAAATTTGGTATTAGTGATCATCACGCCTTCGCACTGGGTGGCGTAGTCGGGATCATCCGTGCCGTACCACTCATGGAAGTAGCCTTCAATATCGCTGGGCAAGTCTTTCACCACGCCCTGAATCTGCATGGTCACGTCCAGCGAAGCATTCTGGTCGCCTGCCTCCAGCGCATCCAGATACTTTTCGGTATTGTCGGTAATGGCATCCAGCTGGTTGTACTGATCCTCGTTTGCGGTTTCGTACACGATGAACTGGCTGTTATCCATCCACAGCACATAGTACAGCTTCGAACTATCGGGAGATGTACGGATACCGAAATTGGTTTCATACTCCTCCGCGCAGCAGCCCAGCGCGCCATCCACCATGCCCTCGACAAGGTCGCCATCCTTGAGCGTGTGTGCGGCGACGGTGTTGTAGTCAACGATATCGCCCTTAAGATACTTGATGTAGTTGGGTATACCAGTGAGCAGTACAACGCCCATGATGACCGCTACAAGCGCAATTGCGCCCAGAACACGAAATTTTGCCATAAAAAAACATCCTTTCATTTTCGGCTTAGCCGATTTTTACTTCTTGCAGATAACGTACCATCAGCTTGGCAGGCGAAACGGGCACGTGCTGCATGGAAGCCATACAGATACCTGCTGCCGATTGCAATGCAAGATGCATCGGGGTAGGAATGATGTTGGGTGTCAGTTTTCCCAACAGTGCAATACCGTCACCAACAATCGTGACGGGTGTGGAATATGCATTGATTTGCGCGGCACAATCTGCATCGGTAAGAATCGCGTCATCGGTCAGGCGATGGACAAATCTGCCGTTGCTTTCAAAAAAGGCAGCATACAGTAGATTTTGCCTTGCAGCCATTGCTGCGCAAAGAATTCCGCGAGTACCGCAGAGATTCCACGCAAGCCCTTCCAGCGTGCTGATGCCTGCGCATTGTTTATTCTGTGCAAATGCCATTGCTTGCACAGCAGCAACGCCGATGCGCAGCCCAGTATAGGATCCTGGACCATTGGCAGCGGCGAACACATCAATATCTGCGACATTACGGCTGGTATCGGCAAGCAGCGATTTCACCATCGGCAGCAAAATCTGCGAGTGCGCGCGGGCGGTATACACCATGCGCAGCCCCAGCAGGGTACTGTCCTCAGCAAGGGCAACGGATGCCGTTTTACCAGAAGTATCCACAGCCAGCGTTAGCATGAAAAATTGCCTCCTTCTACGGTGATGCTTCGGGTGTTGTCATCAATGCGTGTAAGGGTGATGCGTATAGCATCGGCAGGCAGTGCATCGGCAATGTTTTCAGCCCATTCAATCACGAATACGGCATCCTCCAGAGGGTAGTCATGAAAACCTGTGGTTTCCAGTGCTTCGGGAGAAGTGACGCGGTACATATCAAAATGGTACATGGGGATAACACCCTCGCCGTGGTATTCATTCACAAGTGCAAAGGTGGGTGAACTAACCGCATCAGGAAGTCCCATTCCTTTGGCTAGCCCACGGGTAAAGGTGGTTTTGCCAACGCCCATACCGCCTGCAAAAGCGATGCAGGTACCTTTTTTCAGTTGTCTGCCGAGGTTCTCCGCGAAGGTCTGTGTTTCGGCAGGAGAGTATGTCAGTATTGTCATGCCAGTGTATCCTTTATGGTAAGCTGCACGGTGTATGCGCAATGAAAGCCCTGCGTTATCATACAGCGGACGGTTGTTTCACAATGCAGCGATTCTGCCAGTGCAGATGCCATGGCTCGTGCCATTGCGCACTGTGCGTTTTCGGTAAACAGCGGTGCAATGCTGTGCTTTTTCAATGGAAGATACCAGATTTCAGTAACGATAGCATCCTGCTGCACGGCAAAGTGGATAGGGTAGCAGGTATCATCTTTTGAAAACATCTGTGCGGTACGAATTTCATACCGCATTAGCCGCTGCCTGATATCCTCTGCAAGTGCCGTAATTGCAGAGGATTGTTCCCGCGTCAGTTGTTCCAGATACGCACTGCCGTTATGGGCACGCACAAAATCAGCTGGCACGGTAATACAAGTTTCTGCCATGGAGGTCACCCATGTAGCAGATTGTGTGGTACTGTCGCGGTCATCCTGTGTCACAGTGTGGGGATATGTCGCGCGCAGGGGGGGGAACTGCTCTACAAGCTGACGTACCTGAGCCGTCATCTGCATGATGGATGCGGCATCAGGGCTACGGTCACACAGCCATCCATTTTCCGCACGGATAAAATGCTGACGGTAGATGCCAAGCGTTCGATGAAGGGTGAATCCCTCGCCGTTATCGAGCAGGCAACGGGTGAAAAGCTCGTGCGCAAGCGTATTAGCGAACCCAAATGCTGCGTTCTGCTGCACCATGGCTACCTCCTTTCAGGCATCAACGAAAACTACGTTTCATTATAGCATATCTTTCCTGGAATTGCAAGTGCTATTTGCTGTTGTGCCACGGTAATCGCTTACGAAACAGGAGCAGCAAAGACTTTAAGAAGATAGTCGTG
>CAYXBP010000043.1:0-3452 GCA_964463355.1 uncultured Ruminococcus sp.
TCCTACTGCCAACAGGGTGGTTGCGCTGCAAAGAATTGCAGCCATCTTCTTGAAAGTGTTCATAGAATTCAAATCCTTTCTGTTTTGCGTATATCAACACCCGAAGAGGCGTTGGTACCGTGTTTCAATACCAATGGCAAACTGCTGTTGCAGCCACAGTGGTATTTTCATAAGGGTATTTTACCATAAATCGCAGAATAAGTCAAGCCCATTCACAGATTTTCCAGCACAATTCATGCTAAAAATGAGCCGCGATATTTGTGCATCTTTACTAAAGGTATACTGTTCAAGATGGGGCACGCGGTGAAGCATCTTGCGCAATGGATTGCAAAAGATCAACGCAAATACGATGTTTTTGCCATTTCGATGGTTCTGCCGACCGATACAAGATCACTGTACGCTTGCCGACCTGACTCTGCCCTGCTTTTTGGTAGCCTTTTGGGGGTATCCTGTTCATTGCATCACGCTCCCAGCCAGAGTATATGCGCGGATTCCCTGTCCAGATACTTATTTTTTGAACCGCATTTTCATGCGTTGACTATTATCCAGAATCTGCTTGCGGATACGGAGATGCTCAGGGGTGACCTCCAGCAGCTCATCATCGCCCAGAAATTCAAGGCAATCCTCAAGGCTCAGCACTCTGGGCGGGATCAGACGCAGAGCATCATCACTGCCGCTGGCGCGCGTATTTGTCAGATGCTTTTTTTTGCACACATTCACCACGATATCCTCTGGCTTGGGCGAACTGCCGATGACCATGCCCTCATAGACGGCAGTGCCAGGCGTAATAAACAGCGCACCGCGCTCCTGCGCGTTATATAGACCATAGGTGACGGCTTCGCCCGTTTCGTAGGAAATGAGAGATCCAACGGCACGGCGTGGAATCTCGCCCTTGAACGGTGCATAGCACTCAAACACAGAGGACATAATGCCCTCGCCCTTGGTATCGGTTAAGAACTCGCTCTTATAGCCAAACATTCCGCGGGAAGGAATCAAGAACTCCATCCGCATTCTGCTGCCCTGCGGATGCATCTGCTGCAATTCCGCCTTTCTGCTGCCCAACTTTTCCATCACTGCGCCAACGCAACCTTCGGGCACATCAATCACCAACCGTTCAATTGGCTCATGCCGTTTCCCGTTGATTTCACGATACAACACACGGGGCGGCGACACTGACAGCTCATACCCCTCGCGGCGCATCGTTTCGATCAGCACGGAAAGATGCATTTCTCCGCGGCCTGCCACTAGGAACGAATCGGTGCTGTCAGTTTCGGTCACACGCAGCGAAACATCGCGCAACAGCTCATGGAACAGACGGTCACGCAGCTGTCGGGAGGTGACAAATTTGCCCTCTTGTCCAGCCAAGGGGCTGTCGTTAACAGAAAAGGTCATTTCCACGGTAGGTTCGCTGATTTTTGTAAAATGCAGCGGTTCAAAGCTGCCCGCTTCGCAAATGGTATCTCCGATATTAATGCCTTCAATACCGCTTACCCACACAATATCGCCTACCTCTGCCTCTTGGGTGGGCACGCGCTTCAACTGCTCGATCTGCAACAGGGTAACAAGTTTCGCATTCACGGGCTTCGCATCGCTGTGATAGTTGCCCACCTGCACCTGCATACCAACCTTTGCGCGTCCGCGCACGATTCTGCCAATGCCAATACGCCCGACATATTCATTGTAATCAATTGAAGAGATCAGCATTTGCAGCGGTTGTGTTTCATCGCCCTTTGGAGGCTCGATATAACTAATGATGGCATCGAACAGCGGTTTTAGATCTGTTCCTGCCTCATACTGACTCAGCGATGCAGTACCCGCTCTGCCCGAGCAGAACAGGATCGGACTTTCCAGCTGCTCATCGCTTGCATCCAAATCCAGCAGCAGTTCCAGCACCTCATCGCCGATCTGGTCAAGACGCGCATCGGGGCGATCAATCTTATTCACAACCACGATGATCTTCTGCTTCATCTCCAATGCCTTAGAAAGCACGAAGCGAGTTTGCGGCATAGGGCCTTCGGCAGCATCCACCAGCAGCAAAACGCCATCGACCATATTCAGCACGCGCTCCACCTCGCCGCCGAAATCGGCGTGGCCTGGGGTATCAATAATGTTGATTTTGGTGCCATTGTACATCACAGAGGTGTTTTTTGCCAAAATCGTGATACCGCGCTCGCGCTCCAAATCGTTGGAATCCATCACGCGCACCGCAACTGACTGATTCTCGCGGAATGCGCCGCTCTGCTTGAGCATTTCATCCACCAAAGTGGTCTTGCCGTGGTCAACATGGGCAATTATGGCAATATTGCGCAAATTTTCTCGTACCAAAATAATTCCTTCTTTCTATTCTTGCAGCAATCGCTGCGGGGGAAAGGAAACAACGCGCCAATCCCTGCATGAGGACTTTACAGCACATCTACATCATCATTCAGTGCCACGCTGCCTTATTCACTGATCGTTTTTCTCAATCTGCATACGCTTGCGCAATGCACAGATGGCTTCATCCATCACAGGCACACTTTGTTGTTTTGTTGCTTGCGTCGCAAAACGCTTTCCGCGTTCCAACCAGTAAACGCCGCGCTTCAAATCGCGCTCAACGCCCATGCCCTGTGCGTAATGCTCGGAAATCTGCATTGTCGTTTGCAAATACGCTTGCAGCAGACGCTGCTTCACCTCGCCAAAATCCAGAAAATCGGGGCGTTCATACCAATCCCAGTATGCACGAATGGCTTTTTCCGCTTGAATCGTCCAGCGAAACGCCTGTACCTCATCGGGCACAATGCCATCGCCGTTATGATATGCCGCAGCCAAATTGATCATTGCCATCCAGCTGCCGCCCATTGCCGCGTCTGAAAGCCAAAGCAGATACTTTTCCTGATCCTGCTCCACGGCAGTACCGGTACGATAGCATTCTGCCAACAGATACTTTGCATCCTGTGCGCCGCCATCGGCAGCCTTTACCAGATACGGATACGCTACAATGGGATCCTTTTCCACACCAAGCCCGAAATAATAACGCTCCCCCAGCTCCAACAACGCGCCGATCTCATCCTGTGCAGCGTGTTCTTCCAGTTCATGTATGGGCAGCACGCTGTAGGGACGATACACTGTTACATCGGGCTGTTTGCCGCCCTTGCTGTGAAAATCCACGCGCACAGCGGGTAAAAACTGAATCTTCATCGGAACACCTCCTCTGTTTTTCATCAGCCTGAAAAGACGAAAGCCCCTGAAGCCATCAAGGATTGTGCGCCGACAGGGTATCTTCTCACCGAAGAAACACGCAAAAATGCCTGTAATACGACATTTTCACCATTTGCCGCCTTGATTTCGCCAGGGTCTCAAAAAGCAACTATCATTATAACACAGCAAGCGACGTTTGTCAATGCTTATTTTACCGCAGGGGGAGTGGACAATCAGGGAGTTAAAAGAAGTCGATCAGCCCAAAGGGAACTTCA
>CAYXBP010000044.1:0-2864 GCA_964463355.1 uncultured Ruminococcus sp.
AATAAGAAATCTGGCTTCCTTGGTGTTTCTGGCGTGTCCTCCGATAACCGTGATCTGACGGCTGCCGCTGCTGAGGGCAATGTTCGCGCAAAGCTGGCAGGGGATATGCTTGCATATCAGATTCAAAAGTACATCGGCTCTTATACCGCTGCCATGAATGGTTTGGATGCGGTTCTGTTCACAGGCGGTATCGGTGAAAACTCCTGGGAAGTTCGCGAGGCTGTGTGCAGAAACATGAGTTACTTTGGCATCTGCATCGATGAGGAACTGAACCGCAGTACCCGCGGCAAGCTGATGAAGCTGTCTACCGCGGATTCAAAGGTCGAGGTGTGGATTGTTCCCACCAACGAAGAATTGCTCATCGCCCGTGATACACTGGCACTGATCTCTAAGTGACAGGAGCGTTACATATCTATTATAGCACACTATGATGGATATGTGCAAGTGTTTTTTACGAATGACGAAAAAGTCGGGATTATTTTCTAAATCCCGACTTTTCTTGCAACGAAAGATACAGGAAACAGAACAAAGGACACCGTAGAACGAAAGGAAATCATTTGATGAAGCGACTGATTTGTTTGCTTTTTGCAGCCACGCTTATGCTATGTTGTTGCAGCTGTGAGCGTAACGAGCAAAGCGTCAGTGGTTCGGGGCATTCCTTTGCCTATGCGATTGCAGGCAATCCCGATACCCTTGACCCACAGCTTGCGCAGAATGCATCGGCAAAGCAAGTGCTGCATAATCTCTTTGAGGGATTGTTTGTAATGGGCAGTGACGGCACCGTGCAAAATGGTGTTGCAAAAGAATATACCGTATCCGATGATGGGCTGACCTATACGTTTCTCTTGCGCGAGGATTGCTACTGGTATGATGCATTCCGAAAGGATGAAACAGCCGATTTGCTTGCAGAGCCTGTTAACGCAATGGATTTTGTCTTTGCTTTTGAACGCTTGTTTGATCCGTTATATGCCTCTCCACATCGGGAGCAGTATCGTTGTATCGCTGGTGCAGATGCGATTATTGACGGCACACAGGATGCCTCTAATATTGGTGTATATGCAAAAAAAACCTATGAACTGGAAATTCGGTTAGATACCCCAAATCCAGATCTTCTGTATTTGCTGGCGCAGCCTCCTGCTATGCCCTGCCGCGAAAGTTATTTTTCTGCCTGCAAAGGCCGTTACGGTCTGGATGAAGCATCGATATGTGGCAATGGTAGCTTTGCTATGGTGCGCTGGTTGTATGATCCGTATGGGAAGCATAATGTGGTTCAACTGACCCGCAATCTGAAAAATCATGAAACCAGGAAAGTCTATCCCATTGACCTGACTATATATATCGAAAACAGTGTTTCAGCCACCGAACAGCTTTATGCCGCTGGAAAAATTGATTGCATTATGAGCTGCAACACCGAACTGGTTACTAGTGGAAAGGGTACAGTTACAGGCAGCAATTGTCGTACACTGGGCTTGGTGGCAAATCCTGCATCGCCATATGCCAATGCGCTTATCCGGCAGGCATTTGTTAATACGGTAGATGTTTCCGCGTTAAGTGCCCTGCCAGATGGATTACAGCTTGCGAATGGGATTCTTCCCCCCGATGTACTGATTGATGCGAAGCCTTGCCGCGAACAGATGTCTGAAAAGACCATGTTCACTGCAAATCGTACGCAGGCAAAAGCGGATCTTTCTGCGGCACTGGCGGAACTTGGCATAGAAGAATTGCCTGAGGGTCGCATTATCGTCCCTGCTGGTTGGGTGGATGATACAGTGATGTTGGAATTGATCAGCCAGTGGAAAGAAACCTTGGGGCTGTATCTCTCGCTTGAGGAGGTTTCAGTGGAGGATTACACCAAACGGATCCAAAAAGGGGATTATACCCTCGCAATTGCCGCACTGGAAGGAGAACGTAATACACCGAATGCTTTGTTTGCAAGCTATCTAACGCACCCCGCCTTCGGTTTTTCGCAGGATTCACCTCATTACACGGCACTATCAAAAGCAGTGCAAGCCGCAGCTGCGGCACAGCAATATGCCGATATCGAACAGCAGATCTTGGCAGATGGTCTGTTTCTGCCACTGTTTTATGGGCAGCGTTATCTAATTTGCCGCGAGAATATCGCTGATGTGCAAATGGATGCCTTTGCAGGAGTTCTGTATTTTTCACAGGCAAAATGTTTTGATTGACGAAAACGGAGGAAGTATCATGAAAGCTGTCACATGGAATGTTAACGGATTAAGAGCCTGCGAGAAAAAAGGGTTTGCTGATTTCTTTCGTAGCATTCACGCTGATTTTTTCTGCATTCAGGAAACCAAAATGCAAATCGATCAGTTGACACAGTTGCAATTCCGAGCAGAGGCAGAAGGGTATCACGCCTTTTGGAATAGTGCTGAGAAAAAAGGATATTCAGGTACGGCAATCTTCACAAAACATCAGCCTATTGGTGTTACAATGGAAATGCAAACTGGTGGTGTTTCCAATGAGGGAAGAGTGCTGACGCTGGAATATGATGGTTTTTATCTGGTCAACGCCTATGTACCCAATGTGCGTCGGGATCTTGCACGCCTTGCCCTGCGTATGGAGTGGGAGGATGCTTTGCGTGACCATTTAATCGCATTGGATGCGAAAAAACCGGTTTTATATTGCGGTGATCTGAATGTTGCTCACCAGCCAATTGATTTGAAAAATGCCAAGTCCAATGAAGGCAATGCAGGCTATACAGCAGAGGAACGCGGGAAATTTACCGCGCTGTTGCAGGCAGGCTTCGCCGATGCTTTTCGTACCCTTTACCCCGACCGAACCGATGCCTATACATGGTGGTCGTATATGGGCAGAGCAAGGGAAAAGAATGTGGGTTGGCGCAT
>CAYXBP010000045.1:0-2262 GCA_964463355.1 uncultured Ruminococcus sp.
GTACTTTTTTCGATTTTCCCAAATCTTTTTTTCCTCAACCGCTTCCGTGTGATGTTGTCGCCTCATTAGAAGCAACTTTCGTATTATACCATCTTTTCAATGATTTGTCAAGCACTTTTTTTGAAAATCAGCGGAACTTTTCCCAAAGTTGTGATTCTTTATCCGTGCCCGTTCATCTCAGACAGCTTTATTATTATATCACTTTGAAACGCATTTGTCAACTCAAAGTTTGCAAAAAAAACGGCGCAGTTTCTGTCAAAAATCAACAAAGAGTGTCAATGCCAATCACCCAGCACAACACTTTTTCAATTGCACAGCAGCCCAGCCTGCACTTTGCTTGATCTGACAAACGATCAGCCCAACCTCTTGCATTGCGGAAACAACCTCATCCAAGCGTTCATCGATAATTCCCGAAAGCAGAATTGTCGCTCCATCTTTCATAAAATGAACAAACAACTCACGCATCGCGATGAGAATATCGGAAACAATATTGGCGCACACCACATCGTAAGAACCACCTAGTCTATCCACCAGTGCAGCATCCTCCAGAATATTACCACAATATGTGCGATAACGCTCCACAGGGATGCCATTTCGGGTCGCGTTTTCGGTGGCAGATTCTGCTGCATGTTGTTCAATATCGACAGCGCGTGCCACTCCTGCGCCAAGCAGCATGGCACCAATCGACAAAATTCCACTGCCACATCCGATATCCAAAACCTGACAGCCATCAGTCACGCAGCCTTCCAGCATTGCAAGGCAAAGTTGCGTCGTATCATGCTGCCCCGTGCCAAAGCTGGAACCAGGGTCGATATGCAGTGCCACGCGCCCCTGCGGAACTTCAGCATCCACCCATGTAGGCGTAACCCAAAGGCGGTTGCCCACGCAAAGTGGCAGAAAATACTGCTTCCAATTATTTGCCCAGTCCTCCTCGCGAACCCCCTTGCTGGTCATCGCAAGCGTACCGTACAGCCCCGCATTTTCCTCGCGTAGATGCTGCAGCTCATTACGTAGAGCAATCATTTGCTCCGCGCCCTGTGCGTTTTCTGGGATATACACCGTGATGGACGGCGTACCGGAAGTCAGCGCATCTGCCAAACCCTCCTCAAGATAATCCCAGTGCCCGACTCTGCCTGCCATCAGATCCTCAACATCGGCGGGATCATGAATAGCAAAGCCCTTAAAGCCAAGATCCGTCAGGACAGCGCAGAGCATCTCTACGCCATCGGAGCGTGTTTCGATGGTGACTTCCGTCCAGTTCACTTCTTTTCCTCCTCGCCCAACGCAAGAACCGCCTCAACTGCGGCATCCAACCAATTGCCCTCAAACAATTCAACCATGCCTTTGTCACAAGCACCCGCCAATTTGGGGTTCATCGGAATTCTGCCCAAGACCGGCAACTCGAACTGCGCCGCAACCTCGTCCAGCTTACTTTCGCCAAAAATATGAATCTTCTTGCCACAATCGGGGCACTCCGCGTAACTCATATTTTCCACGATGCCAAGAATCGGAATATTCATCAATTTAGCCATTTTAACTGCCTTTTCCACGATCATGGAAACCAATTCCTGCGGCGTTGTAACCACCAAGATACCGTCAACAGGCAAGCTCTGGAACACAGTCAGCGGCACATCGCCTGTCCCAGGGGGCATATCGACAAACAGAAAATCGTCATCGCCCCAGATCACATCCGTCCAGAATTGCTTGACTGCGCCTGCAATCACTGGACCTCTCCAAATCACGGGGTCAGCTGGATTCTCCAGCAGCAAATTCACGCTCATCAGGTCGGTTCCCAATTTGGACTGCACGGGATACAGCCCCTGATCATCGCCCTGTGCCGAAGCGGTAACGCCGAACATTTTGGGAATCGAAGGGCCAGTGATATCCGCATCCATTATACCGACGGTATGCCCTGTACGCTTGATGGATACTGCGGTTAATGCTGTCACAAGTGATTTTCCAACGCCGCCCTTGCCGCTCACAACGCCAATCACTTTGCCGATTCGGCTGAGGGGATGGGGCTTCTCATGCAGATTTTCCATCTGTCGGCTGCCACAATCTGCACCACAGCTGGAACAATCATGATTACATTCGCTCATTCCAAACACTCCTTTTTGAATAGACACAAAAGCACGCAAGAATGCGTGCATTCTTTTATAAGTATACCACGATTCCCATGCAATGTCAAGGGACTACAAGGGTATAACAAAAGGGCGACGCACAAAGCATCGCCCTTTCATCATTGTAAAGCAGTTATGCACA
>CAYXBP010000046.1:0-1743 GCA_964463355.1 uncultured Ruminococcus sp.
TTTCGCCTATCGAATTCTTCCGTGCTCACTGTCCAAAATGATTGACAAACTTACACAGCAAGATTTTCATAAATTTTCCACACAATCATCCAAAGCGGCAGAAAACGTTTTACTTTAGGCAGAGCTTTTGTGGGACACAGCACCGTATAAAAATCGGTCGGATTACGAACAACCCGACCGATGAAAGAAACTGGGGTTTAAGCGTTCATTGCTGCACGCAGCACATCAATGCGGTCTGTGCGTTCCCACGCGGGCATCAGATCTTCTCTGCCCATATGCCCATAAGCCGCCAGCTTGCGATACTGGGGTTTGCGCAGTTCCAGCGCGTCTATGATAGCGGCAGGACGCAGATCAAAGCACTGCTGCACGACATTAGCAAGCATCTCATCGCTAACAACGCCCGTGCCAGAAGTATTCACAAACACAGAAACAGGCTTTGCCACTCCAATGGCATAGGCAAGCTGCACCTCGCAACGTTTTGCCAGCCCTGCGGCTACCAAATTTTTTGCGATATAACGTGCCATATATGCTGCGGAACGATCGACTTTGGTTGGATCTTTGCCAGAGAACGCGCCACCACCGTGGCAGGCATAGCCGCCGTAGGTATCTACAATGATTTTTCTGCCAGTAAGGCCGCTGTCACCCTGAGGGCCGCCAATGACGAATCTTCCAGTAGGATTGACAAAGATTTTGGTGTTCTCGTCCATCCATTCTGTAGGAATGGTAGGCTCTACCACCAACTCAATCAGATCGGTACGAATTTGCTCCAACTCCACTGATGCAGCGTGCTGGGTTGAGATGACGATGGTATCCACGCGCACGGGACGGTCATCATCATACTCCACGGTGACCTGTGTTTTGCCATCGGGGCGCAGGTAAGAAAGTGTGCCATCCTTGCGCAAAGCAGTCAGCTTCAAAGCCAGCTTATGGGCAAGTGCGATAGGCATCGGCATTTTTTCTGGGGTTTCATCGCAGGCATAACCAAACATCATGCCCTGATCGCCTGCACCAATTTTATCGTAGGCATCATCGCTGTTGCCATCGGTTGCATCATCCACGCCCATGGCAATATCACCAGATTGCTGGTCGATGGTGGTCAGAACGGCGCAGGTATGACCATCAAAGCCATATTTTGCGCGGTCGTAGCCGATATCCACAATGACTTCACGAGCAATGCGGGGAATATCAATGGTAGCAGTGGTGGTAATTTCACCCATGCACAGCACCATACCAGTGGTGCAGCATGTCTCACAGGCGACTCTGCCGTAGGGGTCTTGCTCAAGAATGGCATCCAGTACGGCATCTGAGATTTGGTCGCAGATTTTATCGGGGTGGCCTTCCGTTACGGATTCCGAGGTAAAAAACCTTTTCATGTTCAAACATCCTCCTTGTAGATCAGATAAAAACGACATTCATTCACATAGGAACGAATGCCGTAGCTTTACAGACTGCATACGCCCCTCATCTTTCGGATGAGCGCTATCTGCTCTCACTCCGCGGGAATTGGCACCATACAAGGCATGATACAAATGGTGCATCGTGCCGAGGGGTTGCCGCAACTTCATAGGACCCGTTCCTCCGTTGCTCTAGATAAGGTACATCTCTATTATAACGCATTGTGCTGTGTTTGTCAATGGTTTGCGTAATTTGGGGAGTGGACAATCAGGGAGTTAAAAGAAGTCGATCAACCCAAAGGGAACTTCACTGCAGTGATGGAGCTGCCGATACTTAAATTTGGCAAGC